>DATIGN010000084.1:0-2713 GCA_035454685.1 Burkholderiales bacterium
CACGGGACCCTCTCCATCTACGTGGAGCGCGGGAAGCTGGACCAGGCGGGCTGGGCAATGGATTGCCTGCAGCGCGCCATCGCCTGGGACGAGAAGCGCTTCGGTCTCAGGCTCGATCTCGACGAATACAAGATCGTCGCCGTCGGCGACTTCAACTCGGGCGCGATGGAGAACAAGGGGCTCAACATCTTCAACACGCGCTACGTGCTCGCGCGCGAGGACACCGCCACCGACGCCGACTACCTGAACATCGACCGCGTCGTGGCCCACGAGTATTTCCACAATTGGACCGGCAACCGCGTCACCTGCCGCGACTGGTTCCAGCTCTCGCTCAAGGAAGGCCTGACGGTGTTCCGCGACCAGGAGTATGGCGCCGACACCTACTCACGCGGGGTGACCCGGATCCAGGAAGTGCGCTCGCTGCGCGCGACCCAGTTCCCCGAGGACGCCGGACCGATGAAGCACCCGGTGCGGCCGCAGTCCTACGTCGAAATCCGCAACTTCTACACCATGACGGTGTACGAGAAAGGCGCCGAGGTCGTGCGCATGCAGCACACGCTGCTCGGCGAGGAGAGGTTTCAGGCCGGGATGCGGCTGTACTTCCAGCGCCACGACGGCCAGGCCGTGACCTGCGACGATTTTGTCCGGGCGATGCAGGACGCCTCCGGCATCGACCTCGCCCAGTTCAAGCGCTGGTATGACGTTGCGGGGACGCCGGTTCTCGATGTGGCGGGTTCTTTCGAGAACGAGACTTTTACCCTCAAGGTGAAGCAGTCCATGAACCCGCCGTTCCACATTCCGTTCGCGGTGAAGATCGGCAGCCACGAGAAAGTGCTGTCGCTCAAGAAAACCGAGGAGAGCTTCAGCTTCCCGGTGAAGGAAAAGCCGGTCCCGTCGCTGCTGCGCGGCTTCTCCGCGCCCGTGATCGTGAACTATCCGTACAGCGAAGCGGACCTGCTGCACCTCCTCGCGCACGACGACGACCCGTTCAACCGCTGGGAGGCGGGCCAGCGGCTCGCCGCGTCGATCATTCTCGAGACAAACGGCAAGCCCTCGGCCGCCTTCATCGATGCCGCGCGCGCGGTGCTGCGCGACCCCGATCCCGCGTTCGTCGCCGAAGCGCTCGCTCTTCCGAGCGAGACGTTCCTCGCCGAGCAGATGGCGATCGTCGATCCCGACCGGCTGCACGAGTCGCGCAACGCCCTGCGGCGCTCGCTTGCAAGTGCTTTGCGCGAAGAGCTCTCATCCACCTACGAAAAGCTCTCATCGAGGACACCCTATTCCCCTGATGCCCGGTCCATGGGGCGGCGGGCGTTGCGCAACCTTTGCCTGGGTTATCTCGGCGAGCTCGGCGAATCGGGCCTCGCCTACGAGCAGTTTCAGCGCGCCGACAACATGACCGACGCCATGGCGGCGCTCGGCACGCTCGCGAACCTGGATTGCCCGCAGCGCGCGCCGGCGCTCGCGGCGTTCTACGAAAAGTGGAAGGACGAGCCCCTCGTGGTGGACAAGTGGCTTGCGGTGCAGGCAGGCTCGCGCCTTCCAAGCACCCTCGAAACGGTCAAGAGACTGCTGCAGCACCCGGCGTTCGACCCCAAGGTGCCGAACAAGGTCTACGCGCTGATCCGCACCTTTGCTGCCAACCATGTGCGCTTCCACGCCGCCGACGGCGCCGGTTACGACTTTCTCGCCGACCAGATCCTCGCGCTTAACGCCCTCAATCCGCAGGTCGCCGCACGCATGGCGCGCGCCTTCGATCGCTGGAAGCGCTTCGACGAGCAGCGCCAGGCGCACGCAAGGAAAGCTCTCGAGCGAATCCGGGACACGGACAAGCTCTCAAAAGACGTGGCCGAGATCGTCGGCAAAGCGCTAGCATGAGAATACGGGTCCGATCCCGAGGGGGGCTGTATGACGATGCTCGTCCTGGCAACCGCGGTGTTTCTCGCCACCCACTTCATTACCAGCACGCCGCTGCGCCCAGCGCTGGTGAGTGCCATGGGCGAGTGGCCCTACCGCGGCGCGTATTCCACAATCGCCTTGATCACGCTCGTCTGGATGGCCTGGGCTTACGCCGGCGCGCCGCGCGAGCAGCTCTGGACGGGGTCTCGGGAAATTCCCTATGTGCTGATGCCGCTCGCATTCGTGCTGATTGCGTGCGGCTACTGGCGCAATCCCACGATGGTCGGCGCCGACAAGCTGCTGAAAAGCGGAGACCCGGCACGAGGGATCATCCGTATCACCCGCCACCCGATCATGTGGGGACTCATGCTATGGGCTGCGGCGCACATCGTCGCGCGCGGCGATCTCAAGTCGCTCGTCTTCTTCGGCGGCTTTCTGCTGCTTGCGCTGGTCGGAACCCTTTCAATGGACGCGAGGAAAAGAGCGAACCCCGACTGGGGACGCTTCGCGGCCGTGACGTCGCACGTCCCCCTCGTCGCCATCGCGCAGGGCCGCAACCGCCTCGATTTGCACGAGATCGGCTGGCTGCGCCCGGCGATCGGGCTTGCCGTGTTCTTCGCGGTCCTAGCGTTCCATCCCTAGCTTCTTCCGGATGCGGGCGCCGAACTTCTCTACGGCTAGCAGACGTAGAGCGACGGCTCAGGCGGCTACGCGGGGTCGCGCGCGATGCAAGCCCCAGATCAGCACCAGGAGACACGAAGCCGCTCCCATGGAAATCACGATGACCATGAGGGCTGGCTCCTCCGACAGATAG
>DATIGN010000085.1:0-153729 GCA_035454685.1 Burkholderiales bacterium
CGTCGGCGCCGAGCGAACGCACATAGTCGTGGTTCGCGGCGCTCGCTGTCGCGATGACGCGCGCGCCGAGGTGCTTCGCCAGGCCGACCGCGAAACCGCCGACGCCGCCCGCGCCGCCGTGGATCAGGATGGTCTCGCCGCGCCTGAGCTTGAGCGTCTCCTCGAGCGATACCAGGGCCGTCAGCCCGGCGAGCGCGATCGCCGCGCACTGCACGTGCGTGAGCTTCCCGGGCTTGCGCGCGACGATCGCCTCGCGAATGGCGATCTTCTCGGCGTACGCGCCTTCGCGCGGCACTTCGCACACCGCGAACACCGCGTCGCCCGGCTTGAAATCACCCGCGCCCTCGACCACGACGCCCGCAAAATCGCGCCCCGGAACATGCGGAAACGAGATCGACGCGCCGTATTGTCCGGCGCGCATTTTCCAGTCGGCGGCGTTGACACTCGCCGCGTGCACCGCGACCAGCGCCTCGCCGGCCGCCGGCGCCGGATCCGGCAGCTCGCCATATTCGAGGACCTCCGGAGCGCCGTACCGACGAAAAAAACAGGCTTTCAAACCTGACTACTTGAAGATATCGGCCAGATCGACGGCGAAAGCCGAGCGCTCCATCCGGCCCCCTCTGGCGAAGGACTCGCAGCGCTTGGACTGAGGGTAGACGATCCAGACCTCTTCGGCGCCCGTGGCGCTGGCCCATGCAGCGTCGGGCGCAAACACTCCCATGCCGGTTGCTATGGGTGCTTCTACAATGACTTCCCCGCCGAGACTTGATGCGAGCGTTCGACACAGGCGGCGCACTTTGTCCATGCAAGCCATCTTACGCTCCCCGCCCGAGGAACGTACGTGTTGCCACTACGTTGACGTACACTGAGCTGCAACGGAGGAGCGGCCGAGGTGCGCACCGCGATGAAGAAACCCGCGGTCCTCGAGCGCTTCGCCAGCCTCGGCGTCGAGTCAGCGGCGAGCACACCCGAGGAATTCCGCAAGTTTTTCCTCGCCGAGCTGAAGGCCTACGGGAGATGGCCCGCGTCGCCGGCGTCAAGCCGGAATAGTCCAGGAGGCGAAACCGCAACCCACTATCACTTTCGGCACCGGCAGATAGTCGACCAGCTCGAAGCCGCGCGCTCCAGCGGCGCCGTGCGCGACGAGCCAGTTGCGCACCTCCTCCGAGCCGTTGCCGTGAGTGGGCAGCTTCTTCTCGAGATAAGAGACCAGGTCGCGCTCGCCGGAAGAGAAAAGCCGGAGGGTCTCGCGGTCGAAGTCCTCGTAGATCGCGCCCATCGTCGGCTCGCCGATCGAGTGGCTCAGGCCGCCGGTCGCCAGAATGGCGACACGCAGGGGCTCTGCATAAGAACTAATTGCACCGGCGAGCTGCCGGCCCCATGCGAGGCAGCGCGATAACGAGGGCAAGGGCGGTTCGATGCTGTTGACGAGCATCGGCACGATGCGCGGCAGGCGCTCGAGCCCCATGCGCCAGAGCGGAATGCACACGCCGTGGTCGAGCTTGAGCCGGTGCGACACCGAGGGCTCGAAGCCCTGCTTCATCACCTCGCTCACGATGTGAAGCGCGAGCGCTGGGTGACCCGGGATTTCCCGGTGCGGAAACGCCTTCATCCACGGCTCGGGCGGACCTTCATTCGTCCCGCCGACGCCGATGCAGACCGCGGGCACGTTATCGAGGAAGAAATTCGACCAATGATCCGGCGAAACCACGATCAGCACCTCGGGCTTCGCCGCGGCCATGCGTTGCCCGAGCCGCTCGAAAGCGCTCTTGAGCCTCTGTTTCTCGCGCTCCGGCAGGGATTCCCACTCCCGAACGAGAAGCGGACCGTGACTCGCCGCGTAAGCGCCGACCAGGCTACCCATCGCGCAGCTTGCGGATGAATTCGTCGTCCTTCATCCCGGCAGCGAAAAAAAAGTAGCGCAGCAAATACGGGTTGGTGCGCTTGGACAGGTAGGAGACGTCGTTCGCGAGCACCGCTTGCTTTACGTCCGGTTCAAGGTCGTACCTTGCCAGGACCTTTTCGCGGTCGGCGCGGTATTCGGCGGCAGCCGCCGGGCGCTGCAGGTCGAAAAACATTTTCGACAGCCAGTAGTCGGTCATCGCGCGGTCGAGTTTATGCCAAAATCTTTTCGCGATGATCGCGATCGAAGTGAACGGCGAGCGCCATAGCGTTGCCGCTGAACCGGAAACGCCACTGCTCTATGTCCTGCGCAATCACCTCGGACTGATGGGCACGCGCTTCGGCTGCGGCAGTGGGCAGTGCGGCGCATGCTTCGTGCTGCTCGACGACCGCGCCATGGCGTCGTGCGATATGCCATTGTCTCTCGCGGTCAACAGGAAGATAACCACGATTGAGGGTCTGAACGGCGAGCATCGGGTGCAGAAGGCGCTTGAGCGCCACCAGGCCGCGCAGTGCGGCTACTGCATGAGCGGCATCGTGATGAGCGCCGTCGCGCTCCTGGCGAACGAAAAATCGCCCTCGGAAGAAAGAATCCGGGCCGCTCTGGAGAAGAATCTCTGCCGCTGCGGCTCGCATAACCGCGTGGTGCGCGCGATCCTCGATGCCCGCTGAGAAGCCGCCAGCGCTTGCGGACGCGAGGCGCCTCTCGCAGCGCGTGCATTTCGAGCGCGACGGCACGGTATCGGTTGCGAGCGGCAAGGTCGAGCTCGGCCAGGGCATCCTCACCGCGCTTGCGCAGATCGCCGCCGAAGAGCTCGCCGTTCCGCTGGAGAGAATCCGCATGCTGCCCGCCAGCACCGCGTACAGCCCGGACGAAGGCGTGACCTCGGGCAGCCTCTCCATCCAGGATGCCGGCAAGGCGCTGCGCAAGGCGTGCGCCGAGCTGCGCGCGCTGCTCGAAGGGAGCGGTGCGTCGTCGTACTGGGATCTGCAGCTCGACGCCGATATTCCGGGTGACGCGCCCGAGAAGTCTGCGGCCGATTACCGTGTCGTGGGCACGAGCGCGCCGCGGCTCGACCTGCCGGGCAAATTTGCCGGCCGGCCGAGCTATGTGCAGGACATGGTGCTTCCCGGGATGTTGCACGGGCGCGTGATACGCCCGCCGTTCGCTTTCAAGGAAATCCTGGTAGTCGAAGAACCCAGAAATGCCATCCTTGTCCGCGACGGAAACTTCCTGGGTGTTCTCGCGGAGCGCGAAGAGGATGCGATCGCCGCGGCAGCGAAGCTGCGCGCGAAGTGCACGTGGGAAGCGGCGCCGCCAGTGCCGGACGAGATCCATGCCTGGCTCAAGGAACACGTGGCCGAGCGCACCATCTCGAAGGAGAAAGCCGATCCGGCCGCTGCGGCGCGCGGCGCGAGGCGAGTCGCGGCTTCGTACACGAAGCCGTACATCGCGCATGCTTCCATCGGGCCGTCGTGCGCGCTGGCGCGCTGGACGGGCGGCAAGCTCGAGCTGTGGACGCACAGCCAGGGCATCTTCGGGCTGCGCCAGGACCTCGCGAAAATCCTCAGCATGCGCGAGGAGGACATCGTGGTGACGCACGCCGAAGGAGCCGGCTGCTACGGGCACAACGGCGCTGACGATGCAGCGCTCGACGCCGCGTTGCTCGCGCGCGCGGCTAACGGTTGGCCGGTGCGGCTGCAGTGGATGCGGGAAGACGAGTTCGCGTGGGAACCCTACGGCGCCGCGATGGCCTTCGAGCTCGAAGCTGCTCTCGACAGCTCCGGCACGATCGTCTCCTGGCGCCACCAGTTCTGGAGCAACGGCCACACACATCGCCCGGGACGCGCGAAGCTGCCGACGCTCACCGCCGCGGCGCAGCTCGCCGAGCCGTTCGAGCTCTCGCCCGCGGTCAACCCCGCGCTGCCCGCGGGCGGCGCCGACCGCAACTGCATCCCGCTCTACGACTTCGCCGACTTGCGAGTCGTCAACAACTACGTAAAGGAAATGCCGCTACGCAGCTCGTCGCTACGCTCGCTCGGCGCGTTCGGCAACGTGTTCGCCATCGAGTCTTTTATGGACGAATGCGCCACGGCTGCGAGCTTGGATCCCATCACCTTTCGCTTGAATCACTTGAGAGACCCACGAGCGCGCAGGGTGGTCGAGAAACTCGCGTCAATGTTCAATTCCTTTGAAAAGAGCGAGAACCGTGGGCGCGGCATCGGCTTCGCGAAGTACAAGAACCTTGGCGCCTACTGCGCCGTGCTCGCGGAAGTCGAGGTCACTCACGAGCTGCGCGTGCACCGCCTCGTCGCCGCGGTGGATGTCGGCCTTGCGGTCAACCCAGATGGCGTGGTGAATCAGATCGAGGGAGGATGCATCCAGGCGGCGAGCTGGACGCTGAAGGAGGCGTATCGGCCGGGAGTGGTCGGCTGGGAGGACTACCCGATCCTGAAATTCAGCGAAATCCCCAGGGTTGAGGTTCTCCTCATTCAAAACCACAACCCATCAGTGGGAGCCGGCGAGTGCACCATGGGCCCGACCGCCGCGGCGATCGCCAATGCGCTCTACGAGGCGCTCGACGTGCGCGTGCGCGATCTACCGCTTGTACCCGAGCATATCGCAGCCGCGATAAACCGCGCCTAACGCGGAGCGCGCTCTTTGCAGCGCCTCGAGATCGCCGTTGGCGCACTTCAAGCATGCCATCTGAACCCGCAACACCTGCCGCTGCCAGGATTCCTTCCCATAGCGCGATAGCAACGCTTTGACCGCGGGAATGGAGTCCTGTGCGAAGTCGCGCGCGATGATCCGCTCGAGATCCGCTTCGGCATACGTACCCGCCGGCTGCCGCATCGCTACTGGATCAATTCGTCACTCCTCAGGAGCAGCGACGGGGGCATTGTGAGGCCCAAAGCAGCCGCCGCCTTGAGATTGACCGCAAGGTAGTACCTTCTCGGTTGCACGGCCGGCAGGTCGATCGGTTTCGCGCCTTTGAGAATCCGGTCGATGTAGCCGGCGGCCTCGCGAAAGCCGTCCTCGAAGCTCGGCCCGTACGACATCAGCCCGCCCTCGCGGACGATGGTGCTGGTCTCGTACATTGCCGGGATGCGGTGGGTCGCCGCGAACTCGACGAATCGCTTGCGATTCATGTTCGTTAGCACGTCCGTAACTATGAACATGGCATCCGGCTTGCGACGCGTCATCGCTTCGAAGGCTCCGGTGAAATCCTCGACGTTGCGCACCCCGAGCGGCAGCACCTCCACACGCAAGGTGCGCGCGGCCTTCTCGATCTCACGGTAACGCAGGGTCATGCCGTGATCGTTGTCGTTCCAGACGATTGCGATCAAGGCTGCCTGCGGCACGGCTTCCTTGAGAAGCTCCATGCGCTTCGCGCTGAGCTGGACGGATTCGTCGCTCAGCCCGGTGATGTTTCCACCGGGCCGCGCAAGCGTCGAGATCCACCCGACCGCGACCGCGTCGCCAGCAGCAGGCGCCATGACGATCGGAATGGTCGTCGTCGCGCGCCTCGCCGCCTCCGTCGACGCGCCGCCTTGCGCCACGATAACGTCCATCTTGAGCTGGACGAGCTCGGCCGCGAGTTGCGGCAGCCGCTCCAGCTTGCCCTCGGCAAAGCGCGCCTCGTACGCGATGTTGCGACCCTCGACGTACCCGAGCCCTCTTAGCGCGTCGACGAGCGCACGCGGCGGCCCGCCATCGGGCGTCTTGCCTGGCGCCGCCAAGTGACCGACGCGAAACACCTTCTGAGGCGCCTGGGCCATGGCCGGCAAGGACGCGACCAGCATGCCAGGCATCAGGAAAACGATGGCCGTAAGGAGCGGGATGCGACCACGCATAGAGCTATCCCTCCTTCGGTAGCGCACGGTGACAACAAAAGGCAAGGGGGACAAAAGATTTCGCAGGTGCGAGCGAGCTACGGCTCTTCCTTGAGCACGACTCTGAAATGGAACGCAGCGGCGACGACGGCCGCGAGCATGAGCAATACGGGGACGTACATGGGATTGCCCGACTTAGCGTGCACGCCGTTTCACAGCAACTTCCAGCGCACCAGCACGGCCACGATCGCGGGCAGGCCGAATATCAGCGCAAAGATCGGCAGTTCCACGGCGAGCGAGTACCCCGCCTTGGCGACACCAAGCCACAAGTTGACGGCTGCTATCAGGAGCCACACAACCAGGAAAAGCGCGGCCGCGATAGTTGTGCCGGCCGGATAGATCGAGGAGAAGAGCTTGCCGACAATGAGCGATGCAGCGAGAAAAAGAAAACCGGACAGCAGGAATAGGCCGGTACGCATGTGCTCCCCTCACCGCATTCTACTGAAGCTTGAGCAGCCGCCGCGCGTTGCCGTGCAGGATCTTGGCCTTGTCCTCGCTGCTGAGCGGCACGGTTTCCATCCACTTCGGGCCAGGGCCGTTGGGTACGAAGGGGTAGTCTACGGAGAACAGGATGCGATCGACGCCCATCTCCATGACGCAGCAGAGAAGGGCTGGCGTCGAGAAGTTGCCGCTCGTGGTGATCCAGAAATGCTCGCGGAAGGTGTCGCGAAACGGAGTCTTGCGATTGCCCTGGCGCGCGAGCGCCATGTCGATGCGCCACAGCGAGAACGGGAGCGACTCGCCGAGGTGGCCGAGAATGATCTTGAGCCGCGGATAGGCCTCGAACACGCCTGAAAGAACGAGGCGGATGCCTTGCGTGGCGGCCTCGACGGTAAAGCCCCAGGCGGCGGTCATCAGCCCCGGGAACTGCTCGAGGTAATCCTTGTAGTAGGCCTCGATCACCGCCTTGTGCGGGAGCGCCGGATGCATGTAGAGCGGTACGTCGAGCGCCTGGGCACGCTCGAAGATCGGCCAGAAACGCTTGTCGTCGAGGAATAGCAGCGATTCGTCGACTGCAGTGAGGCCGTGCACCATGCCGCCCTTGAAGCCGAGCTTCGTCACCGTGCGCTCGAGCTCGTCCGCGGCGGCTTTCGGCTCCGCGGTAGGCAGGACGGCGAAACCGGCGAACCGGGCGGGATTCGCCTTGATGACTTCGTCGAGCCGGTCGTTGACGCGCCGCGCGAGCGGAACGGCGGTCTGCGGATCGAGGCGCTGCGTGGCCGGCGCGCCGTGCGACAGCACCTGGAGGTCGATGCCCGCCTCATCCATTTCCTTCAGGCGCAGCGCGCCGAGGTCGAAGAGGCGCTCCTGCAGCGCAGGGATGCGCATCTCCGGGCCGCGCTCCTTGAAGTGACCCGCGAGCTCCCTGTCCCAGTAGTGCTCTTCCAGCGCGATGACCTTCATAGCAAAATCATCTTACCTTGATCAGGACCCATTACTGCATCGATGGCAGCGGCGCGCGCTGGGTGACTTTCGTCACCGGCATTGCCAACGACCTCACGATGTGGGACGGGCAGGTCCCGGCGTTCGCAGCCGATTTCCGTATCCTGCGCTACGACCTGCGCGGCCATGGGGGCAGCGCGGCGACGCGGGGCGACTACAGCGTCTCGCTCCTGGTCGAGGACCTGCTTGCTCTTCTGAACCAATTGAGAATACAGACAACTTCCCTCGTAGGCCTCGGCCTCGGCGGCGCGATCGCGCAGGCGTTTGCGATCGAACACCCAGGCCGGGTCGAGGGCCTCATCCCGTGCTGTTGCCGCGCGCGCATGGTTCCCGACTTCGCGGCGATGTGGCACAAGCTGCGCGGCACGGTACAGCAGGAAGGACTCGAGTCGATCGTCGAGCCGACCGTGCAGCGCTGGTTCTCGGAGGAATTCAAGGCCGCGCACCCGCAGGTGCTGGAGAATATTCGCAAGATGATCCGCCGCACGACGCTCGAGGGATACATGGGGGTCACGGCGGCCTTTCTCGGCCTCGATCTGGAACGCCGATTGCCCGAGATAAGAGCCCGCACCCTCTATGTCAGCGGAGCCGAGGACAAGCTCGGCGGCCCGCCCGAGCTCATGAAGGGATTGAGCGAGAAGGTGAACGGCGCGACGCACGTCTCGGTGCCGAACGCCGCGCACATCGCTAACATCCAGAACCCGGAACGATTCAACCAGCTGCTCACGGATTTTCTGAAGAGGGAACAATGAAAAAAATGCTCGCGCTCGCCGCGCTCGTGTTCGCGTCTTCCGTGCAGGCGCAGGCGTGGCCGTCGAAACCGGTACGCGTGATCGTGAATGTCGCGCCGGGTGGCGTCGCCGACGTGACCGCGCGCGTGCTCGGCGCGCGCCTGCAAGAGACGCTCGGACAGGCGTTCCCGGTGGAGAACCGTGCGGGCGGCGACGGCTACATCGGCTTCGACGCCGTCGCGCGCTCCGACCCGGACGGCCACACGCTGCTCTACTCGCCGGGCTCGAGCATGATGATCGCGCCTCACATTGTGAACCGGCCTGACCTCGATCCTCTCAAGGTCCTCGCGCCGGTGGCGGCCACGGGCCGCGTGTCGCTCTACGTGCTTGTACACCCGGAGCGGCCCTTCAAAAACCTCTCCGAGTTCCTCGCCTACGCACGCAACAATCCCGGCAAGCTCAATTACGGCACGCCGGGCAACGGCACGTCGCCGCACATCGCTACCGAAGTCTTCGCCCGCGAGGCAAATGTCAAACTGAATCACGTGCCGTACAAAGGGGCGGGCCCGGCGCTCAAGGACCTGCTCGGCGGGCAGATCGACTTCGCGTTCGATCCGGGCGTCGGCGTCGCGCAGGCGAAAGGAGGGAAGCTTCGCATGATCGCGATCGCCGGACCGAGCCGCCATCCCGAATTTCCCGACGTGCCGACGCTGGAAGAGAACGGCATCAAGGGCGTCGACGGCGGACCGCATTTCGGCTTCTATGCTCCGACTGGCACGCCGCGCGAGGCGATCATGAAAATCAACTCGGAAATCCAGAAAGCGATGCAGGATCCAACGGTGAGCGCGCGATTCAAGGCACTCGCGGTGGACGTCGCCGAGCCGATGACGCCGGAGCACTTCGCCGCCTACGTGCGCGGCGAGCATGCACGCTATGCGAAGCTGATACCGACGCTCGGGATCAGGCCCTGAAGCGAAGTACCTTTTCCGCGGCGGAGGTCCGGGCGACGTCCTTCTTGGATACTCCCCAGTGGTCGATGCGACCCGGCGGCCACTTCCAGTCCTCGGGTGAGCCGACCTTGTAGTCGTCGCCGACCTCCGAGACCTCCGCGGTGTACTCCACGATACCGCCCCAGGGCGCGACGAAATACCCGAATACATTGTTCCCCGGCCCGTGGCGCCCCGGGCCCCAGACGCAGTCGATGCCCGCATCGCGCAAGCGGCCGATGCCGCGCATCACCGCATCCATGTCGCGCATCTCGAATGCGATGTGGTTGAGCGAAGGGAAGTCCGATTTCGCGTAGGCGAGCGCGTGGTGTTTGCGGTTGCAGCGTACGAAGCGCATGTGCCCTGTGCGGTCCGAAACCTTGAAGCCCAGCTTCTCCACCGCGAAGCGCTCGCACCCCTCGACGTCGGGCGAATTCAGCACCGCGTGCGTGAGCTGAATAGGCCTGTCGCGCTCCGGAAGCGTCGCCGGCCGGCTCGTCTCGAGGATGAAGCGGTAGCGCTGTCCTTCAGGGCCTGCGATTTCGAACCCCTTGCCACCGCCCGGCGCATCGAAGTCGCGGTCGGGTTTTCCGAGCCGATCGATATCGTCTCCGGAGAAGGTAATCGCCGTGACGGCCGGCGTGCGTGCCTCGGTGAGCGAAAGGATGTGCGGATGGTCGCCGCCACCCCGCCAGAACCGCGTGGTGCCGGATGTCCCCGCCGGGAGCAGGCCCCACACACCCTCCAGGAACGCGCTCGCTGCGGCTACATCCGCAATCGCGAGCTCGACGCTGCGCAACCTCACGCACTTCCCCAGACCGCCCTTGCGGTCTTCACCACCAACTCGAGCTTCCGGCGCTCGTCGTCGATGGTGACCGGGTTGCCGAGGTAGTTGCTCGAGAACCCGCACTGCGGGCTGAGGCACAGATTCTCGATCGGCACGTGGCGCGACGCCTCGTCGATCCTTTTCATCAGATCGGAGTCGTTTTCGAGCTCGCGCGTCTTGGTCGACACCAGGCCGAGGACCAGGACCTTGTCCTTCGGGAAAAAGCGAAGCGGCTCGAAGGTGCCGGCGCGCGGCGTGTCGTACTCCAGGAAAAAGGCGTCGACCTTGATCTCGTTGAATACGCGCTCGGCGATCGGGTCGTAGCCGCCTTCCGCGGCCCAGTGCCCCTGGTAGTTGCCGCGGCAGGTGTGCATCGCGATCGTCATGCCTTTCGGGCGGCGCGCGACGATGCTGTTCATCGTGCGTATCTGATGTTCGAGCAGCTTTTCCGGATCGTCCCCGCGCTGGCTCAATCGATCGCGCTGCTTGGGGTCGCAGAGGCATGAGGTCACCACCTCGTCCAGCTGCACATACGTGCAGCCGGCTTCGGCCAGCGCCTTGAGCTCGGCGACATAGGCGTCTGCGAGGTCGCTCCAGAGCTGCTCAAGATCGGGGTAGGCCGACATGCTGATCGTCTCGCGCCTGGCAAAAAAATAGAGCTGCTGCGGAGCCGGCATGGTGACCTTGGGGGTCTGCTTCGTTGCCGACCTCAGGAACCTGAACGGCGCGACGTTGACGCTTTCCTTCCAACCGATCCTCCCGGTGACGTCGATGCGCGGTGAGGGCACCGTGTGGCCGCTCTTATCGCGAAACTTCTCTTCGCCGCGGTAAGAGCCCTGCACGTTTTCGAGCGAGAGCAGGAACTCGCTCCACCAGATGCGCCTTCGGAACTCTCCATCGGTGATCGAGTGCAGTCCCGCGTCCTCCTGCAGCATGACGACCTCCCGGATCGCTTCATCCTCGAGCCTGTGCAGCTCCGCGTTGCCGTGCGGCCCGAAGTTGTGGTCCAGGTCATGCGGTCCGAGCAGCCGCTCGCGCGCTTTCATCAGGGGCTCGGGACGGCGCAAGCTGCCGACATGATCGGCACGGAAGGGAGGGGCGGGTCTCATAGGCCGAGGATCCTTTCGGCGTTCTTGTGCATGATCTTTTCCATTACCGCGTCGGAATAGCCGAGCTCCTGCCATTCCTTAAAGATGCGCGCGTAGGGCATGCTCGGGTAGTCGCTGCCGAACATGATCTTGTCCTGCAGCCGGCCGCGCATGTCGACCTTGAGGTTGCCGGGGAAGTACTTGGGCGCCCAGCCCGACATCTCCCAGTAGACGTTGCCCTTGTGCAGCGCGACCGCGGTGGTCTCGTCGACCCAGGGCCAGCCCGGGTGCGCCATGATGATCTTCAGGCTCGGAAGCTCGGCGGCGAGGCGGTCGATGCTCGCGGGATGCGCATGGCGGATGATCGCGCCGTGGCCGCCCGGCATGCCGGCGCCCATGCCGGTGGTGCCGACGTCGATCATCACAGCCGCATCCAGAGAAGAAATCTCTTCAAAAAGCGCTCGGCATCGGGGATCGTCCACCGCGAAGTGCTGCATGATCGGGTGGAAATGGAAGCCGATGAAGCCGAGCTCCTTCACCGCTTTCCTCGCCTCGGCGATCGCGTTGTGCTTGAACGGGTCGAGCGCGCCCCAGCACTGGATGATGCGCTTCGGGTGGCGCTTCCACATGGCGTGGACGTAATCGTTTCCCACGGGCTTGGTCTTGATCGTGGTCTCGAGGTCGAGCGCCACCAGGCACGCCTCCACGCCCGCCTCGGTGAACTCCTCCATCACCTCGTCCTCGGGCTTCCCAACCCATTCGCGCTTCCAGTACCTGGCGAGCGCCTCGACGTAAGGCCCCTGGCACGCGATCCATTCCTTCGTGCCGGGATAGCAGTGGAGGTCGATGATCCTCATTGTCTTGCCGCCATCTCCGAAAGCGCCTTCTTCGAGACCTTGCCGAAGGTCGAGACCGGGAAGTCATCGACCACCATCATCCGCTCCGGCAGCTTGAACTTGGCGATCTCCTTGCTTTTCAGGAAGTCAATCAACCCGGGCAGATCCAGGTTCTTGCCCCGTTTCAAGACCACGCAAGCACACATCCTCTCGCCGAGGTTGGGGTCGGGCACCGGCACGCACGCCACGTTCTGCACCGCGGGGTGCGACAGGATCAGGTTCTCGACCTCCTCGGCGCTGATCTTCTCGCCGCCGCGGTTGATCAAGTCCTTCTTTCGTCCCTCGACCACGTAGTTGCCCGAAGCGTGCCTGCGCATCAGGTCGCCCGAGCAGTAGAAGCCGTCGGGAGTGAACAGCTTCGCGTTGTACTCGGGCACGCCGTAGTAGCCGCGCAGCGTGTACGGGCCGCGGCACGTGAGCTCGCCCACCTCGCCGTCGGGCACCTCGCGGCCTTCGTCGTCCACCAGGCGCACCTCGTCGTCCGGCGAGATCGGCCGGCCGCAGGTCTCGAGTTTCACTTCTTCCGGATCGTCGCGCCGCACGAAGAAGATCATGCCTTCCGACATGCCGAAGTTCTCCTGTACGAACGCACTCGCAATGAGCTCGCGCGTCTTCATGCGCACTTCCGGCTGCATGCGCTGGCCGCCGCTTTGAATGACCTTGAGCGACGAGAGATCGAAGCGCCCGATGGAGGGATCGTTGATCAGGCGGATGAGGAAGGCGGGAACGACCTTAAGGTGGGTGACCCGATCTTGCTCTATTAGCTTGAAAACCTCCTCCGGGCGGGTGCTGGGCGAAACCACCACCTTGCCGCCCTGGAAGAAGTAGCCCTGGATTCCCGGGCAGGCGAGCGGCAGGTTGTGCGCGATTGGCAGCGCGACGAGCAGCACCGAGCTTCGCGTCACCCCGCACACCGGCGCCGCGGTCTTGGAGTTGTAGGCGTAGTCGTTGTGCGTGCGCGGGATAAGCTTCGGGATGCCCGTCGTTCCGCCCGAGAGCTGGAAGATGCAAGGATCCGTGGGGTGGATACGGATTTCTTGCAGCTCGCTCTTCTGGAGCTCGGGTTTGCGAGTGATGAGCTGGCTCAGCTGTGCAAGAGAGACGCAGAAGCGCAAACAGGGGTTGCCGGCCTTTACGCGCTGAATCATCGGCTCGAACTCGAAGTCACCCTGGCGCTCGGGATAGACGCACATCGCGGCGCCGGAGAGCTGCACGAACTGGTTGATCTCGGCGAAGCGATGGGTGACGAGCGCCGCGATCGGAATCGCGCCGATCTTCTGCAGCGCGAAGTATAGAAGCACGAACTCGGCGCAGTTCGGCAGCGATGGCACCACGCGGTCGAGCGGCTTGAGGCCGAGCTCGAGGAGGTTCAGCGCAAGGTTATCGGTGGCCGCGTCGAGCTCCGCATAGGTGTACCGCCTTTCGCCGTCTATTAGGAAAAGCCGGTCCTTGTATTCATTAAAGCAAACCGCGAATTCCTCGGCGAGGCTCTTGTCCTGCCAATAGCCTTTGTCGCGGTAGCGCTGCGCGAACTCGGGCGGGAACGGGACGACGCCGGGCAGAGGCATCAGGTCGAGCTCGTATAGCCGCCGTCGATGACGATTACCTCGCCGGTGACGAAGCGGTTGGACTGGATGAGGCTCATCATCGTCTCGGCGACGTCGTCGGCGCTCACCACGCGCTTGAGCGGTGTCGCCTTGGCACGCTTGCCCATCAAATCCTCGTACTTGTCCTTGAGCATGCGCTTCATCCAGTCGCCTTCCATCCACCCGGGCGCGACCGCGTTCACGCGGATGTCCGGGCCGAGGTTCCAGGCGAGGGTCTTGGTGAGGTTTACCACGGCGGCCTTGCTGGCGGCGTAGGGAAGGGGCTGCGGCCCGGGGCGCAGGCCGACGATCGAAGCGGTGTTGACCACGCAGCCCTTGGCTTCCTTGAGGAGCGGCACGCATGCGCGTGTGACCTGGAACAGGCCCCGTACGTTGACCGCGAACACCCGGTCCCACTCCTCGAGCGAGAGCGTCTCGAGGTCGCGCGCCTTCCAGGAGGCCGTGGTGCCGGCGTTGTTGATGAGGACATCAAGCCGGCCGAAGGTCTCTTCTATTGAGGATGCCATCGAACGGACGGCGGCCTCGTCGCTGACGTCGCACTTCACGAGCAGAGTCTTCACGCCGGATTTCGCCGCCTGTGCCGCAGTCTCCTTCGCCGCGGCCTCGCTCGAGGAGTAGTTGATCGCGACGTCGTAGCCGGCGTGCGCGAGGGCGAGGACAGCGCTGCGGCCGATCCCCGTCGCTCCGCCGGTCACCAGGGCGGCCTTCTTGCTAGACATGAACATGTTCATGTTCAGCCGCGGCCGCGGCTGTGTCAAGATTCGGCGCATGACGGGAGCGGAAGCGCTGCTGCGTGCATTGCGCCTGATGGGCGTGGAGCGCATCTACGCCTCGCCTGGCTCGGACTGGGCGCCGGTGTGGGAGGCGCTGGCGGGGGCGAAGCCGGGGGAAGTTCCCGAGTACGTATCCGTGCGTCACGAAGAGACCGCGGTCGCGATGGCGAACGGGTACGCCAAGGCGAGCGGGAAGCTGCCAGCGGTCGCGCTCCACACCACGGTGGGGACGCTGCACGCTGCGATGGCGCTGCGCATCGCGCTGCACGAGTGCGTGCCGATGGTGGTGCTTGCGGGCGAATCGATCGCGTTCGCGGAGGACGGCTCCCCGCTCGGGCGCCAATGGCTGCGCCTTCTTACGGATATGGGCGGTCCGGCGCGGCTGATCGAGCCGTGCGTGAAATCTAGCTTTCCCCTGATGGCTTCGCAACTTCTGGCGAGCACGATTCAGCGCGCCTGTCAGCTCGCACTCAGCTCTCCGCGCGGCCCGGTGTTCCTGTCCGTGCCGATCGAGCACTTGCTGGACGATGTTTCCATGGAGCTGCCAACGGCCTGCGTGCCCGCGCCGCCGGCGCCGGATCCCGCGGCGCTCGATGGCCTCGCACGAGAGCTCGACGCGGCGCGCAGCCCAATCATCATCACCGAAGAAGTGGGGCGGGATCGAAGCGCGGTGGACGCGCTCGTCCACCTTGCCGAAACGCTCGGTGCGCCGGTGTTTGATGCCTGGCAGCCGATGTACTTGAACTTTCCGCGCGCACACCCGCTGTACGGCGGGGTCGTAAGCGACGCGGTGCCGGAATGTGACGTTGCGCTCTTCGTGGACGCTGTGCTGCCGTGGCACCCGCCCTCGGCGGTAAAGAACATCAAGGTCTTCGTGCTGGGTGAGGATCCCTTGCGCTCGAGACTACCCTACTGGGGATTCCGCACCGACGCTGTCATTCCGGGAGACGTGCGCACAAGCCTGAGCGGACTCGCGGCCAGGCTCGGCAAGAATTCTGCAAGAAGCAATTCCAAATGGCGCGCGAAACGCGAAAGCGAGCGCGACGCGCTGCGCGCCGCTGCGCGCGCCGCCGGCTCGGAGCCGTGCATCACGACCGCCTGGGTCGCGCACGAGCTGAACGCGCTCATGCCACGCGACGCGGTGCTCGTCGACGAGACAATCACGCACCGGCTCGATCTCCTGCGGCTGGTGGAGCGGCTCGCCCCGGGGGGGTTCTACGAGGCGAGCTTCGGCGGGCTCGGCGTCGGCCTGGGCGTTGCGCTCGGTGTGAAGCAAGCCGACCCTGCGCGCGCGGTCGTGTGCACGATCGGCGACGGCGCGTTCCACTACAACCCGGTGCCCGCTGCTCTCGGCGCCGCCCAGGAGCACCACCTGCCGATCTTCGTGATCCTTTTCAACAACGCGGGCTACGTTTCGCAGAAGATGGACGTGGCGAAGTACTACCCGCAGGGGCAGGCCGCGAAGACGGGCAGGTTCGCCGGCACGTCCATCGTTCCGCCGCCCGACTACGCGGCGCTAGCGCGCGCGTATGGCGGGTTCGGCGAGCGGGTCGAAAGTCCGCGCGAGGTGCGCGCGGCGCTGCAACGCGGCTTCGACGCGCTCGCGCGCGGTCAGCTTGCGCTGTTGGACGTGGTTCTGAAACCCGTTTGAGCCAGCTCGGTGCGAGGGAGCGCAAGAAGCTTGCGGTGCGCGAGCGCATCCGCGCCGCGGCGGCCGAGCTCTTCACCAGGCATGGCTACGGCGCAGCCACCATGCGACAGATCGCAAAGCGCGCGCGGGTGGCGCTCGGCACGCTCTTCAACTACGCGCAGGACAAGCGCGATCTCGTGTTTCTCATCTTCAACGAGGAGCTGAACGCGACCACGGACATCGCGCTCGCTGCGCCGAGGCCCGCACAGCCCTTCGCCGAGCAGCTGCTCGCGGTATTCCGCGTCCACTATCGCTGGCTCGCGGAGAAGCCCGCGCTCGCGCGCATCCTGCTGCAGGAGCTTACGTTCTACTCGAGCGGCAAGCAGGCGGCGACCTTCCACGCGATTCGCAGGCGCCTGATCGACGGCCTCGAGGACTTGGTGCGGCGGGCGCAGAAAGACAGGAAGATCGGTTCGCGCGAAGATGCCGCCGTGATCGCGCGCTACGTGTTCTTCGTGTATTCCGCGTCGCTTCGCTGGTGGATCGCCGCGCCGCAGCCTGATCCCGGCCGGGGTGTCGCCGAACTGCGGCGGCTGCTCAAGCTCATGATCGAGGGCCTGCGATGAGGAAGTTCACTCCTCCGCCGCTTGCCTGCGACGCGCACTGCCACGTGTTCGGGCCGGTGGCAAAGTTTCCCTACGACCCGCAGGCTGCCTACGTCCCTGCCGATGCGCCCTTCGAAGCATTGCAGCAACTTCACAAGAGGCTAGGACTGGAAAGGGCAGTTATCGTCCACGCGAGCTGCCACGGCGCCGACATGCGCGTCACGCTCGACGCCATCGCGCGCTCCGGAGGCCGCTATCGCGGCACCGCCATTATTGATTCGTCTTATTCAGAGAAAGATTTTGAACGCATGCATGAGGGAGGGATTCGCGCGGTGCGCTTCAACTTCGTGCGTCACCTCGGCGGCCGGCCGGACATGAGGTTGTTTCGAAAAACGGTTGCTCGCCTTCGGGCGCTCGACTGGCATCTCATCCTGCATCTTGATGCACAAGATCTCATCGAATTCGAGGATCTGTTTAGCAAGCTTCCGGTCCCGTTCGTGATCGACCACATGGGCCGGGTCAAGGCCGCCGACGGGCTGGAGCAGCCGCCTTTCAAAACGCTATTGGGTTTCTTGAAGAATGAGAATGCGTGGGTGAAGATCTGCGGCGCAGAGCGCGTCTCGTCCAAGGGGCCGCCGTTCACCGACGCCGTGCCGTTCGGGAGAGCGCTGGTCGAAGCCGCGCCCGATCGGGTGCTGTGGGGCACCGACTGGCCGCATCCCAACGTCAAATGGATGCCCGACGATGCGGAGCTTGTGAACCTGCTCCCGCTCATGGTGCCAGGGAAGGATTTGCAGTACAAGATATTGGTCGACAATCCCGCAAGGCTCTACGGGTTCTAGCATGGCGAGAATCATCGGCGGCATCGGCACCTCCCACGTTCCCACGATCGCAATGGCGTTCGACAAGGGGAAGCAGAACGACCCGGACTGGAAGCCCCTCTTCCAGGGTTACGAGCCGGTGGCGAAGTGGCTGGCGGAGAAGAAGCCCGACGTTCTTTTCGTCTGCTTCAATGACCACGCGACGACCTTCTTCTTCGACCACTACCCGACGTTCGCGCTCGGGGTAAGCGAGCGATACCTGATCGCGGACGAAGGATTGGGTTTCAGGAACATTCCCCCTTTGCGCGGTCATGTGGGCCTTTCCCGGCACATGGCCCGGTCGCTTGTCGCCGACGAGTTCGACATCTCGGTCTTTCAGGACCTGCCGCTCGATCACGGCCTGCACTCGCCGCTCACCATGATGTGGCCCAAGAGCCCCGACTGGCCGGGCGCGGTGGTGCCGCTGGTGGTGAACGTTGTGCAGCAGCCGCTGCCTACGCCCCGCCGCTGTTTCAAATTAGGCAAGTCCATAAGAAAGGCGGTGGAAAGCTTCCCTGAGGATCTCAAGGTGGCAATGGTCGGCACCGGGGGGCTTTCGCACCAGATGATCGGCGAGCGCGCAGGCTTCAACGACGAGGCGTGGGACCGGGAGTTCCTCGAGTTGATCGAGCGCGATCCCGAGCGCCTGGCGAGCATGACGGTCGAAGACTTCATGCAGCGCGGCGGCAACGAGGGCGCGGAAGTCATCATGTGGCTCATCATGCGCGGCGCGCTGGACGAGCGGGTGAGAAAGCTGCACCAGAACTACTACCTGCCGATGACGACGGCGATGGCCGTGGCGCTCTTTGAGTAAGTACGTCTTCGATCTGGAGCGCAGCGCTCGCGGGCTGCGCCTCAACCGGTTTCTCAACGGCCTGACCAAAGCCGAAAACCGCAGGCTCTTCCTCGAGAAGCCCGAGGACGCGATGAAGGTCCTGACTGAAGAGGAAAGGGCCATGATCCGCCGCCTGGACTGGAAGGCGCTGCAGGACTGCGGCGCGAGCTTCTTCTGCCTGGAAAAGCTCGCGCGGACGAAAGGGGTTTCGAACCCCGAGATGGTCGCCGCGTTCCGCGGGGAGACGCTGGAGCAGTTCCTCAAGACGCGCCGGGTTCCGGGAGCGCGCTAGGCGCGATGGGCCCTGCCTGGCACGAGCGCATCGCGAAGGTGCTGAAGGCGAACGAGGTCCGCCTCGTGACTTACATCCCGGACGACGTGCTCGCGCCGCTCATAAGTGCGGTGCACGCCGATTCCTGGTTCAAGGCGATCTGCCCTGCGCGCGAGGAGGAGGCCGCCGGGATCGTCGCCGGGGCTCACATGGCCGGGCTGCGCGGCATTGTGCTAATGCAGACGAGCGGCTTCGCCACGCTGCCCAACGTACTTGCCTCCCTCATCGTTCCGTACCGCATTCCGCTGCTGATGCTCATCTCGGAGCGCGGCAGGCTCGGCGACCACCAGCTCGGCCAGGCTATCGTCTGCAGCACGATGCGGCCGGTGCTGCAGACGCTCGGCATCGAGCATTTCGCGATCGAGCGGCTCGAGGACGTGGAGTTCGTGGCCGACGGCATGATCCGGCAGGCGTATTCGACCCAGGCACCGGCGGCCGTCGTCCTGTCGCCGCTATTGACGAAGAAGGGCGCATGAACCGCTTCGATCTCACCAAGCGCCTGGTGGCGAAGCTGAAAGCGAACGAGGCCGTGATCGGCGGCATCGGCAACACCAACTTCGATCTCTGGGCGGCGGGCCAGCGCCCGGAGAACTTCTACATGCTCGGCAGCATGGGACTTGCGGTTCCGATCGGGCTGGGCGTGGCGCTCGCGCAACCTGCCCGCCGCACGTTCGTGCTCGAGGGCGACGGCTCGCTGCTCATGCAGTTGGGCTCGCTCGGCACCGTGGCGGCGAGCGCGCCCGCGAACCTCACGATCGTGGTATTCGACAACGGCATGTACCACATCACCGGCAAGCAGAAGACGCTCACCGCCGGCACGGTTGACCTCGTCGCCGTGGCCCGCGCTGCGGGCCTCGAGCGCAGCGAATGGGCGAGGGACGAATCGCACTTCGAATCGTTGGTGGACCGCGCGCTCCGGGAAAGCGGTCCTGCGTTCATCGGCGCGCGCATCGACGGTGCGAGCCCCGCGGGCGTTACCGAGCGCGACCCCGCTCGCATCCGGCAGCGCTTCATGGATGCTCTGTGCGGGAAAGCTTGACTATGCTGAAAACGCTGATTGGCGACTATCCGGTCACTCGGCAGTTCCGTACCCGCACCGATCGCTTCGAGTTCGCGCAATACCAGGGCAGCGTCGCGACGGCTTTCAAGCGCGTCGTGCGCAATCTGGAGTTCGATGTCGCCGAGATGGCGATCATGACTTTCCTCGTCGCCAAGGCGTTCAACAAGCCGTACCGGCTTCTACCTTTCGTTGTCATGGCGCGCTACCAGCATCCTTACTTGGTTTTCAATGCAGAGAAGACTTCGTCGCTGCAGCCGGAAGGACTGGAAGGCAAGCGGGTCGGCGTGCGCTCTTATTCGGTGACGACCGGCGCCTGGATCCGCGGGATCCTGATGGAGGACCACGGCGTCGATATTTCACGCATCCGCTGGGTAACGTTCGAGGAGCCGCATGTCGCGGAGTTTCGCGATCCGCCCAATGTGCAGCGCGCGCCGGAGGGCAGGGACATCAACGGCATGCTGCTCGCGGGCGAGCTCGATGCCGCGATTCTCGGCGCGATCCCGACCGATCCGCGGCTCAAGCCCCTGATCCGCGACCCCGAGGCCGCCGGCAAGCGCTGGGGCGAGAAGCGCCGAGCGATCCAGCTCAACCATCTGGTCGGCGTCAAGAACACCTTATCGAAGGCGACAGCGGAGGAGGTCTACGGGCTGCTGGTGGAAAGCAGGAAAGCGGCGGGCGACCCGCCGACGCTGCCGCACGGGCTGGAAGCCAACCGGCGCAACCTCGAAATCGCCATCGACTGCGCCTACAAGCAGAATATGATTCCGCGTCGATTCTCGGTGGAGGAGCTCTTCGAATGAAAAGAATCCTCGTCTCTCTGTGCTTTGTCCCTGTGCTGGCGCTCGCGCAGTCCTACCCCACGAAACCGGTACGCATCGTGCTGCCCTTCGGTCCGGGCGGAATTGCGGACATCACCACGCGCACCATCGCGCCGAAGCTGGGCGAGGGGCTCGGCCAGCAGGTGCTCGTCGAGAACCTGCCCGGAGCAGGCGGCATCCGCGCAGCGGAAACCGTCGCGCGCGCCGATCCCGACGGGCACACGCTGCTCCTTCTCACCAACGGCAACGCGGTGAGCCAGGCGCTCTTCAAGTCGCTGCCCTACGACCCGGTGAACGACTTCGCGATGATCTCCACGGTCGGCTTCTTCAGCATGGTGATCGTCACCCGGCCCGAGTCGTCCGCGAAGACGCTGCAGGACGCGATCGCGATGGCGAAGTCGAACCCCGGCAAGATGAACATCGGCACCATCACTCCCGGCGGCACCCAGCATCTCGCCGGCGAGCTTTTCCGCTCCACCGCCGGCATCGACGCGCTCGTCGTGCCGCACAAGACCACCGGCGAAGTCATCGTCGCGGCGCGCAACGGCAACGTGGACCTCGCCGTGGACTTCATCGCGCCGCTGCTCTCGAGCATCAAGTCCGGCGCGCTGCGGCCGCTCGCGGTCACTGCGGGGAAGCGCTTCCCCGGCCTGCCCGACGTGCCGACGGTGATCGAGGCCGGCGTCCCCGGCTACGATGTCGCGTCGTGGAACGCGATGGCGGCGCCGGCCAAGACCCCGCGCGCGGTCATCGATCGCCTGAACCAGGAGCTGCGCAAGGCGATCGCCGCGCCGGAAGTGCAGAAGCGCTTCGGCGAGCTCGGCGTCGATGCGCGCACCAGCACGCCCGAAGAGCTACGCCAGTTCTTCATCGCCGAGTCCCAGCGCTGGACGCGCGTGGTCGAGACCGCGAAGATCCCGAAGCAGTAGCCCCGATTTTCGTTACTTGAGGTTCTTCGCGAAGAAGTCGAGCGTCCGCTTCCAGGCGAGCTCAGCCGCCTGGGCGTTGTACTCCGCGGCTGCCACCGGCCGCTTCGGGCCGACCGCAGTCTCGTTCGCGAACGCGTGCTGCGCGTCATAGCGGTGGAACTCGAGCTTTACCTTCGCGTCGCGCAGCTTCTTCTCCAGCTCGTCGACTTTCGAGATCGCGAAGAACGCATCCTTGGTGGCCCAATGCCCCTGGAGAGGGGCCTTGATCTTCGTCGCATCGACATACTCTAGCGGCGGGAACCCGTACCACGCGGCCGCGGCATCGGCCTCGGGGACGTGGACCGCGGCCAGGATCGTCAGCGCGCCGCCCATGCAGTAGCCGGTCACGCCGACCTTGCGGCTGCCGGTCGCCTTGAGATGCTGGACCGCGCCGCGCACATCCTGGCCCGCGGCGTCGCCGAAGTTGAGCCCCGTCATCAGGTGCTCGGCCTCCTTCGCTTCCACGGCAACCTTGCCGCGGTAGAGATCCGGCACGAGCGCGCAGTAGCCGGCAGCGGCCAGCTTCTCCGCCACTCCCTTGATCTGATCGTTCAGTCCCCACCACTCCTGGATCACCACCACGCCAGGCGCGTTCTTGGCGCCCTTCGGCTCCGCCAGGTAGGCGTTCACGGTTTTCCCATCGGGTCGCTTGTAGCTGATGTTCATGGTTTCCTCCTGCCAATCGGGCTCTGCCCCCGATTTTCTCAAAGCCAGCGCCGCACGCGCGTCCGGTAGGCGATGTACTCGGCACCGAAGCGCGCTTCCAGCGCGCGCTCCTCGGGGGCGATCTGGAACCTGTTCATATATAAGACGAAGAGCGCCACCCCGGCGAGCGCGGCCAGATTCCCAAGGTAGAAGGCCCACGCGAGCAGCAGGGTCGCGAGGCCGAGGTACATCGGGTTGCGGCTGAAGCGATAGACCCCACCGCTGACCAGGGCGGTAGCCGAGGCCGGCTTTAGGGGGTTGACCGTCGTGCGCCTGCGAAAAAAGTGGAGCAGGGCGATGGCATCCAGCGACACGCCGAGCGCGGCGACCGGGAACGCAAGCCCCGGGGGAATCGGGAAAGCGAGCGCAGGCGCGACCCACGCAAGCCCGAGCATCGCGGCCGCGAAGCACACGGCCACGATCGGGGGCGGAACGCGATTCTCTAGCCGGACAGCCACTGGAGGCCGGCAAAGCCCGGCTCGACTTCCCAGGGAATCGTCTCGCGCGCGAGGTAGGCCGTCTCCCACGCATGCGCGAGCACCGGCTCGATCTTCGGGCGCTCGGCGCGCACGCCCGCGTGCCACTCGGCCATGTGCCGAGCCTCGGCGGCGTCGTGGCGCATGCTGAAGCCGAAGCCCGGTTTCCCTTCTTTCGTGAGCACGCGCGCGACCAGCGCTTCGTGGCCCGACGCGAGGCGCAGCGCATGAACGTGGGTGAAGGCTAGATCAATGGGTTCAACCCGCTGCGCGTCACGCGGCCGTACAGCTCGCGGCCGAGCACCTGCTCGCAGAATTGGGCCGTGGCGAGCAGGCCGTCGAGGTCGATGCCGGTTCGGATGCCCATCGATTCGAACAGATTCACCAGGTCTTCGGTGCAGACGTTGCCGGTGAAACCGCCGCCGTACTGCACCTTCGCGGGGTGGCCGCCGACGCCGCCGAAGGACGAGTCGAAGTGGCGCACGCCCGCCTCGTAGGCAACGACGCAGTTCACGAGGCCGGTGCCGCGCGTGTCGTGGAAATGCGCGATCGGCACCGCGCTTTCGACGTTCGAGAAAAGCTCCCGCACCGCCGGCGCGGTCGCCATCCCGGTGGTGTCGCCGAGCGCTACGTGGTCCACGCCGAGCTCGCAGAACCGGTCCACGTCCGCGAGCACCGAGGCCGGGTTCACCCTGCCCTCGAACGGGCAGCCGAACGCGACCGAGACCGTGCCCACCAGGCGGAAGCGGCCCTCCGCTGCCGCCGCCATCTCCTTGATGTTCTCCCACTGCTCGGCACGGCTGCGATTCAGGTTCTTGCGCGTGTGCGACTCGGTCGCCGAAACGAGCAGGCTGATCTCGCTCGCTCCGTGGCCCGCATCGAGGTCGGCCAGCGCTCGTTCTACAGCTCTCAAGTTGGCGCACGTGGCCTTGTAGGAAACTCCGGATCTTGTGTGAATGGATTTCAACAGCTCCGAAGCGTCCGCGAACTGCGGCACGACCTTGGGGTTGGAATAGGAGGTCGCCTCGATGCGCGGGAAGCCGAGCGCGGCGAAGCGCTCGACCAGCGCGCGCTTGGTCGCGGTCGGCACGAACGCGGGCTCGTGCTGCAGCCCGTCGCGCGCGAAGCACTCGCACAGCGTGACGTCGGCCATCGTTGACATCATCAACTACCTGGTTTACGGTGTCAACGAAATGCCGATCGTGATCGAGCGCCGCGACGCGCTCACCCAGGCGCAGGGCGTCGAGGCCGGCTACGCGCAGACCGCGCGCCGCTGGCCGTCGCGGCCGCTCGTGCGCCGGCCGCACACGGCTGCGGAGCTTTCCGGCCCGCAGCCGGTAGCCCGGATGCTCTCCGCTCAGAGGGGAGATCTTGCCGGCCAGGGCGCCCGGCGCGCGCTCGGGCAGCTCATCCGCCTGCGCCTGCGCGTCGTGGACGAGGATGGCGCGCCGCTCGAAGGCACGGTGGTCGAGGCGTGGCACTGCAACGCGGCGGGGAAGTACATCCACCCGAACGACACGCACGACGCCCCGGTGGATCCGAACTTCTACGGCGCCGCGCGCCTCGTCGCGGACCGAAACGGGACGGTCGAGCTGCGCACGATCAAGCCGGGCGCGTATCCGGTGCCGGACACCGGCGGCTGGTGGCGGCCGCCGCACGTACACTTCTCGGTGTGGGGACGCGTGTGGCTCTCGCGTCTGGTAACGCAGATGTTCTTTCCCGGCGAGCCGCTGAACGACGCGGACGCGATCCTGAACGCGATCCGAGAACCACAGGCGCGCGCCCGTTGCATCGCGCGGCTCATCCCCTCGCAGACGAACGAGCTCGTCTACGAGCACGAGCTCGTGGTGCGCGGCCGTAACGTAGCCGCGCGCATGCCGTGAAGCGTCTAGTGCCGAGCGCCGAGATGACGCTCGGCCCGTTCTTTCCGCCGGAATTCGCGCAAGGCGTGAACGACCTCGCGCCCGGCGCCGCCGAGGCGATCGAGATCACCGGCCGCGTCACCGAGCTCGACGGCAAGCCGCTCGACAACGTGGTGCTCGAGATCTGGCAGGCCGACCCCGATGGCCGCTTCGACAACCCCAAGTTTGGGGGCTGGGGCCGGGCGGCGACCGATGCGCACGGCGAGTATCGCTTCCGGACCCTCCGGCCGGGCGCCGTTCCGGGGCGCGCGCCGCACATCAACTTCCTCGTCCTCTACTCGGGTTTGATGCGCCAGCTGCAGACCGTGATGTTCTTCGCGAGCTCGGACGACCCGGTGCTGCAAGCGGTGGAGCCTGCTCGCCGCTCACTCCTGGTGGCCGACGCGCTGAGCAGCACATCTTTCCGCTTCGACATCCGCCTGCGCGGCGGCGACGAGACACCGTTCTTCGATGACTGAGATCCGCGATCTCCTTTCCTACCGCGTCCACGTGGTAGCGAACCTGCTTTCGCGCGGCGCCGAGCTGCGCTACCGGCGCGAGTTCGGCGTGAGCCTATGGGAATGGCGCACGATCGCTCTCCTCGGCGCCTCCGACGAGCCGCTCTCGCTCGGCCACCTGGCGCGCGCCGCCGGCATCGACAAGAGCCAGATGAGCCGCGTGGTGTCGGGGCTCGCCAGGCGCCGCCTCGTGCTGCGCGAGGTCCAGCCGGGAGACCGACGCGGTGTGCGCCTCACCCTCACAAAGACGGGACAGAGGTTGTACTCGGGCCTGATCCGCGCCGCGGGCGAGCGCGACGCGGTGTTTCGCGATTGCCTCAGCAAGGGGGAAAAGGACGCGTTCGAACGCGTGCTCACCAAGCTCGCGGGCCGGGCCCGGGCGCTGATCGAAGAGGAGAGGACGCTCAAGTGAAGACGCGCATCACCGGGCTGCTCGGCATCGAGCACCCGATCTTCCAGGCGGCGATGAGCTGGGCGTCGTCGAACGCGCCGCTGGTGATCGCGGTGTCGAACGCCGGCGGCTTGGGCGTGCTCGGCGCAGGGCCGCTGCGGCCCGACGATTTTGCCTCTGTCTTGAAAGAAATAAAGTCAAAAACATCGAAGCCGTTCGGCGTGAACATTCCGTTGAACGGCGCGCGTGCGCCGGAATTGCTGGAGATCGCCCTGCACGAAAGAATTCCGGTGATGGTCGCCTCGCAAGGTGGCCCGCGCGAGCATCTCGCGCGCTTCCGCGCCGTCGGCACCAAGTGGCTGCATGTCGTCGCCTCGGTTGAGCACGCGAAGAAGGCCGAAGCAGCCGGCGTGGATGCGCTGGTGGTCGACGGCGCCGAGGCAGGCGGCCATCCACCGCCGTCCAACGTCGGCACGATCGTCCTCGTGCGCCGCGTGGTGCGCGCCACACGCCTGCCGGTCGTGGCGAGCGGCGGCGTCGCCGACGGCGCCGGCGTCGCGGCGCTCCTTGCGCTCGGCGCCGAGGCGGTGCAGCTCGGCACGCGCTTCATCGCCACGCCCGAGGCGGGCGTGCACGAAAACTACAAGCGCGCGGTCCTCGCGGCCGACGTGCACGACACCTGCCTCGTCGGGCCGCCGGATCTGCCGATCCGGCAGATCCGCAATGCTTTCACACGCCAGTTCGAGGCGTCGAGCAAGGAAGAGCGTGAGGCGCTCTTCAAGGCATCGTCGCTGAAGAAAGCAGCGCTCGAGGGCGACGTGGAATGGGGCAAGGTCGAGGCCGGGCAGAGCGCCGGCCTCGTGGACGAGATCCTGCCCGCGGCCGAGGTGATGAAGCGGCTGGTGCAGGAGCTGGAGCAGGCTCGCCGGAGGCTCGCTTCCCTGTGACGCTCTTGATCGAGAACCGCGGCGCCGTCCGCATCCTCACCATGAACCGGCCGGAGAAGCGCAATGCGCTCAACCAGGCGCTGACCCAGGGCTTGCTCGATGCATTGCGCACAGCGGACGCCGACGAATCGGTCGGCGCGCTTGTCCTTACCGGCGCGGGCCAGGGGTTCTGCGCTGGCGCAGACCTGGGCGAATTCAAGGAGCTCGGCACCGGCCTCGCCGCCGAGGACCGCGCCGAGCTCACCATGCAGTTGCATTTGACATTCACAAAGATCTCAAAACCGGTCGTCGCCGCCATCAACGGCCACGCCATGGGCGGCGGCGCCGGCCTCGCCATCGCGGCCGACCTCGCCGTCATGGCGGCAGGTGCAAAGCTCGGCTATCCGGAGCCCAAGCACGGGATAGTCGCCGCGATCGTGATGGCGAACCTCGTGCGCCAGGCGGGGCGCAAAGCGGCGTTCGAGCTGGTGTCGCTCGGCGAGCCGGTCGATGCCGAGCAAGCGCTGCGCTTGGGAATGGTCAACCGGGTCGTAGCAAGAGAAAACCTGCTTTCCGAGGCCCTTCAGTTGGCCGAGAAGCTCGCCTCGGTGAAGCGGCAAGCCATGGCCGAGACCAAGCGCCTGTTCCACGAAGTCGCCGACCTGCCGCTCGCGGCGGCACTCGAGCGCGGGCGCGACACCAACAAGCGAATGCGCAACTTCGCGCAACTGAGGAAGAAATGAAGCCGCTCGACGGCTTGATCATCCTCGACCTGTCGCGAGTGCTCGCCTGTCCGTTCGCCACCATGGTCCTGGCCGAGCTCGGTGCGCGCGTCGTCAAGGTCGAGCAGCCCGGAAGCGGCGACGAGACGCGCGGCTTCGAGCCGCAGCTTGCGAAGGACAGCGCCTATTACTTCGCCTGCAACCGATCCAAGGAATCGATCACCGTCAACTTGCGTTCGGACGATGGCCGCAAGCTCATCCGCGACCTCGCGCAGAAAGCCGATGTGCTGCTCGAGAATTTCTCCGTCGGAACGCTCGCGCGCTACGGCTTGGATTACGCGGTTCTCTCTTCACTGAATGAACGGCTGATTTACGTGTCGTGCACGGGCTTCGGACAAAGCGGCCCGTATGCGGAGAAGAAAGGCTACGACACGGTGTTCCAGGCGATGGGTGGCATCATGAGCCTGACCGGAGAGAAGGGCGGCGGGCCGGTGAAGCCGGGACTACCGGTCGCCGACCTCATGTCAGGTTTGTGGATTGCGATCGCGATCCTCGCTGCGCTTGCCGGGCGCGCGCGCACAGGGAAGGGGTGCTACGTCGACTTTTCCATGCTCGACGGCCAGGTCTCGCTCCTCACCCTCGCCGCCGCGCGGTACTTCGCGCTCAACGAGATTCCACCGCGCCTCGGCACCGAACATCCCGGCCGCGTGCCGTCCGCTACGTTCCGCTGCAAGGACGGCAAGTATGCTCACGTCACCGCCAGCGATCAGCACTGGATCCCGCTCTGCAAGGCGCTCGACATCGAGCCCTGGGGTGCCGCGTTTGCGGACAACGCCATTCGCGTCGCGAAGCGCGACGAGGTGATGCAGGTTCTGACCGAAAGAATCTCGCAACTCCACCGGCCACGCCTGCTTTCAGTGCTCGATGAGGCGGATGTCCCGGTGGGCCCGGTGAACGATGTCGCGGAGATTCTCGCCGATCCCCACGTGCGCGCGCGGCGTCTGATCGGGAGCTTCGACTACCCCGAGGTCGGTGAATTCAGGGCGCTCGCCATTCCGTACAAGTTTCTGGGCTGGGACAACCCCGAGATCGGCCGCCCGCCGACGCTGGGCGAGCACACCGATAGCCTGTTGAAGGAAATGTTGGGGCTTTCAGCGCAGGACTTGTCGCGCCTCAGGGCCGCGAAAGCGATATGAGCGTCGAGCTGTCCATCGCCGACGGCGTGGCGACGATGGCGCTCAACCGTCCTGAGGTGCGCAACGCGCTCAACCTCGAGATGTGCGACGCGCTTTTGGATACTGCAAGAAAAATCGTACAGAACGAAGCTCGGCTGGTCTTCATCCGCGGCAACGGGCCAGCCTTCTGCGGCGGCGCCGACCTCAACGAGCGCAAGGGCAAGAGCGAGGCATGGATCCGCGAGCGCCGCATGCGCGCGTTCGCGGCATACGGTGCGATCGAAGCGCTGCCGATGCCGTGCGTCGCGCTCGTGCACGGCGCGGTCGTCGGCTCCGGCGTCGAGATCGCCGCAGCGTGCGACTTCATCGTCGCAACCGCTGATGCAACTTTCCGCACTCCTGAAGCTCAGCGCGGCACGGTGGGCGCCACGCAGCGACTGCCGCGCATCATCGGCAAGCGCCTGGCGAAGGACTTGATGTTCACCGGCAGGCCGCTAACCGCGGCGCAGGCGCGGGACGCGGGACTTGTTTCGCGTATTGGAGACCTGGACGTCGAAAAGCGCGCGATTGCAGAAGTGATCCTTAAAGCGCCCCCGTTGGCGCTGAGGCTCGCCAAACGCACCATAGACCGTGGCGTCGAGCTAGATCCGAAGGGCGCGCTGCAGGCCGAGATCGAGGCGATCGAGGAGCAACTCGCCCTGGGGCAATGGATGGGGAAGTCGTGAGCTGGCCGAGGCAGACGCTCGGCCAGGTGCTCGAGAGTCGCCGGGGAGAGGCTCTGGTGACGCTCACAGGAAGGTTCTCTTTCGAAGACCTTCTGGAAAGGGCCCGCAGCGCGGCACGAAGCATGCAGGCCCTTGGCATCAAGCGCGGCGACCACGTCGGCATTCTGATGGGCAACGACGAGCACTGGTTGTCGCTCTTCTACGGTGCGGCGCTGATCGGTGCGGCCACCGTGCCGGTGAACACGCGCTTCAAGACTGCGGAAATCGATTTCTGCCTGAAGCAGGCGGACTGCAAGCTGCTCTTCTACGTCGAGCGTTTCCTCAACATCGATTTCGGCGCGATGGTACGAGACACGGGGTTCGCGAACGCTTTTGACATAGCAAAGCGCTTGCCCCGCGGGGCTCTTACTCCAGTCGAGGTATCGCCGGAGGACATTCTTCTGATTCAGTTCACCTCGGGAACGACCGCTTATCCCAAGGGCGTGATGCTCACGCACGACAACATGCTGCGCGACGCCTGGGCCGCCGGCACGCGCATCGGCATCCGCGCTGATGATCGGTACTTCAACTGCCGGCCGTTTTTCCATGTCGCCGGCACCACGCTTTCGGCGCTGATGGCGCTCGTCGCCGGCGCCTGCCTCGTCACCCTGCCGACGTTCGAGGCGGGCGCGGCGCTCGAGATGATGGAGCGCGAGCGTTGCACGCTCGTGTCGGGGAACGACACGCTGTTTCAGCTGATGATGGGGCACCCCGACTTTCCGGGACGGAGATTGTCCTTGCGTGGCGGCTGGGCCGCGGCCGGGCCGCACACCATGCGCGCGATCATCGACAAGATGGGCGCGAAAGCAATCTGCGCCGCGTACGGGCTGTCGGAGGCTTCACCCAACGTGGTGATGAGCGACTGGCGCGATCCCGAAGAACTGCGCGTCAACGGATTGGCTCTGCCTTTGCCGGGCGTGGAAGTGCGAATCTCTCCAGAAAAAGAAATCCAGGTGCGCGGCTGGAACGTGATGCGCGGCTATTACAACAACCCGGAAGCCAACGCCAAGGCGTTCACCGACGACGGCTGGCTGCGCACGGGAGACCTTGGCGAGCTCACGCTCGACGGCCGGCTGCGCATGTCGGGCCGCCTCAAGGACGTCTTTCGCGTTGGCGGCGAGAACGTCGCGCCGGCAGAGGTGGAGGAGGTGCTGCTGGCGCATCCGGCAGTGGAGACCGCGCAGGTGATCGGCGTGCCCGACGCGAGGCTGGGCGAGGTCGGCTGCGCCTACGTCACTCTGAAGGGGAAGGCGTCGGAAAGAGAACTTCTCGAGTGGTGCCGGTCGCGCATGGCCAGCTTCCGCGTTCCGAGGTACCTGAAGATCGTCGAGGACTTCGAGTCGATCGGCATGACCGCGAGCGGCAAAGTGCAGAAGACCAAGCTGCGCGAGCATGCGCTGCGCGAGTTGAAGCTGGCGTGAGGCGGCGCGGCGCCGACGTGGTGGCGCGCACGCTCGCCGGAGCAGGCGTGCGGCAGCTCTTCGCCCTCTCGGGCAATCACGTCATGCCGATCTTCGATGCCGCCCTGGATGTGAGATTGCGCATTCTGCACGTGCGGCACGAGGCGGCGGCGGTGCACATGGCCGACGCGTGGGCGCGGCTGACCGGCGAGGTTGGCGTCGCGCTCGTTACCGGCGGGCCCGGCCACGCGAACGCGGTATCGGCGCTCTACACCGCGCTCAAGGCCGAGTCGCCCGTATTGCTCGTCTCGGGACATGCGGCGCTGCCCGAGCTCGGCAAGGGCGCGTTCCAGGAGATGCGCCAGGCCGAGCTCGCCGCGCCCGCCACCAAGGCTTCGTGGACCGTGCAGTCGGCCGATCGCCTTGCCGACGACCTCGCGCGCGCGCTGCGCGAGACGCGCTCCAGGAGCCCCGGTCCCGTGCATCTCAGCATTCCGCAGGACGTGTTGGAAGCGGTGGCGGATCTCGAGATCCGGAAGATTACCGGCGTGGCCGAAGAACCTGCAAAGCCGATGCCAGCCGAACTGCTTGAGGCGAAGAGACCGCTCATCATCGCCGGGCCGGCCATGATGCGCGATCCCGCCTTGCGCGCGCTGGAGGAGGCGAGCGGTGTTCCGGTAATCGGCATGGAAAGCCCGCGCGGCGTGAACGATCCTTCGCTAGGGCGGCTGGCAGAGGTCTTGAAACGCGCCGACGTGGTGCTGCTCCTGGGCAAGCGGCTCGACTTCACGCTCAAGTTCGGCGCCGCTTTCGCGCCAGACTGCCGCCTGCTGAACGCAGATGCCATTCCCGTGGTGACCCGGAAGACGACGACGTGGCTCGACGAAGTGCGAGCGGCGCTGGCCTATCGCCCCGCCGAGTGGAAAGCCATCGAAGGTTCGCTCCATCCGGTGGTCGTCTGCCGCGCGGTGCAGAAGCTGCTCGACGCGCCGGACGCGGTACTCGTGTGCGACGGCGGCGAGTTTGGGCAATGGGCGCAGGCGTGCCTCTCTGCTCCCAAACGCATCATCAACGGGCCCGCGGGGTCGATCGGCTCGGCGCTGCCGTTCGCCGCTGCGGCGAAGCTCGCGTTTCCCCAGGCGCCGGTCGCCGCCCTGATGGGCGACGGCACGTTCGGCTTCCACATGTCGGAGCTCGACACCGCGGTGCGCTACGGCTTGAACTATGTCGCCGTCGTCGGCAACGACGCCTGCTGGAACGCCGAGTACCAGATCGCGCTGAAGTCCTATGGAAGCGAACGCGCGCAGGGGCTGGATCTTCTGCCGACTCGTTACGGCGCCGTCGCGGCCGCCCTGGGTGCACACGGAGAGGATGTCACGCAGTTCGAGCAGGTCGCTCCCGCGCTCAACCGTGTGCAAAAAGCGGGCAAGCCCGCCTGCGTCAACGTGCTGATCGAGCGCCAGCCCGCGCCGCGCTACTGACCTACAGCTTTAAGGAAGTTCAGGAGCAGCGCGCAAACGCGCGCGGGCCGCTCTTGCTGTACCCAGTGGCCGGCGCTTTCGACGAAGTAGCAGCCTCGGAAGTCGGTGCAGACATCGTTCTTCATGCGCTCGAGCTCGCCGGGCTTCTGGTAGATGCCCCAGTCGGCGGCGCCGGCGATGTACAGCGAAGGAATGTCGATGGTCTTTCGCTCGGTTCTGAGCGTAAGCTCGGGGTTGGTGGCGGCGCGGTACCAGTTGAGGCCACCCTGGAAGCCGGTGCGCTCGAAGGCCTGGGCGTACACGGCGAGCTCCTCGTCGGTGAGCCACGCGGCGGCGGTCGCGGGCATGTGGGGGGCGACGGTTTCAGCCATGCCCTTGTCGAGCTCCATGATGTAGTAGGTCGGCATCTTTGCGAGCTCGGAAGCAGTCCAGCCGGCGAGCGCGAAGGGGCGGTTGCCGGGCCAGTCGGCGCTCTTGTGGTGGTAGTACGCGCGCAGAAACGCGTGTACGCCCTGCGGGCAGCGGCGCATGTTTCCATCGGCCCCGCGCGTCGAGTAATACCACTGGTAGTGCTTGCGCCCGATCGCGGCGAGGTCGTCGTGGATCGAGCCCGCGCGCCCGCCGAGCGGCGCGCCGCCGAAGGGCGCGCTCATCAACACGACCGAGCGAAACCGATCCGGCCGTGTCAGCGCCGCATACCCGGCGACCGGCGAGCCGAAGTCATGGCCGACGAGGTGTGCCTCATTGATCTGCAATGCGTCGAGGAGGGATGCAGAATCCTGGACAAGATTCGTCATCCGGTATTGCGAGAGATCGCAATCGAAGCGGCCATCCCAGCCCGTGGTAAGGCCGTAGCCGCGCTGGTCAGGCGCGAGCGCGTAGTAGCCCGCCTTGGCGAGCGCCGGCATGACCTTGCGCCAGCTGTAGGCGAGCTCGGGAAAGCCGTGCAAGAGCAGCACGCAGGGGCGTGCCGGATCGCCTGCCTCGAGGACGTGCGCCGAGAGTCCGTTCACGCCGCCAACGCGGCGCGAGCGAATTACAGCGGGAAGATTCGCTGGGCGTTCCAGCCGCGCACCTGGTGGCGCACCGTGTCGGGCAATGCGTCCACCCGCGAGAGGCACCCGGCCATGTCGCCGATGGTGTGCGGATAATCCGAGCCGTAGAGCACGTTGTCCGGCCCGCACACCGACACGCACATGTTGAGCACGTCTTGCCGGAACACCACGCTGTCGACATAGATGCGGCGCATGTAGTTCCGTGGCGGCTCCGCGGTTTTCGCGCGCGCCGCGGGGATGTTGTCCCAGCAGATGTCCAGACGCCCGACCAGATACGGGAGTGCGCCCCCGCCGTGCGACGCGATAAGCTTCAAGTTGGGATAGCGGTCGAAAAAGCCGTCGTAGATGCAGCGCGCTACTGCGAGCGAGGTATCGAAGGTGAAGCCGATCGGCGCGGTGAGCTGGAACTCATGCAGGCCGAGCTGCGCTGTTCCCGGCGGCGCCGAAGGGTGGACGAGAACCGGCAGGGCGCGCCTATCGATTTCTTTCCAAATGGAATCGAATTGGGCATCTGTAAGAGCTTTTCCGGCGATATTGGCCAGCACCATGACGCCGACCGCGCCGTTATCACAAGACCTTTTCAGTTCCTGCAAAGCGAGCGATTCGTGCTGCCAGGGCAGGGACGCGAACCAGCGGATGCGATCGGGCCAGGTCTTCTGCGCTTTGGCCATGTCGTCGTTCGCGACCCGTGCCGCCTTCAGGCTTGCCTCCGCGCTGCCCCAATAGACGTTCGGGCAGGTAAGCGACGTGATCGCGATGTCGACACGCGCCTTGTTCATGTTGGCGATACGCGCTTCCCAGTCGAACATGTTAGGCACCGGAGTCATGAACGGCGTGCCGTCGAGATGGATCGCGCGCAGGCCGCCGGTAACCGTCTTCAGCGTGTAGGAGGGCCCGCCGTGGCTTTCGAGCAACGACACCCACTCGTTCGTGAGCATGTGGGTGTGGACGTCGATGACCGGACTGCGCGTCATTGGAGCTTGATGTTCGCGGCTCTAACCACTTCGCCCCACTTCTTCGTCTCGTCACGGATCATGGCCGTGAACTCCTGCGTCGAGGTGGGGAACGGCTCCGCGCCCGCCGAGAGCGCGCGTTCGCGGACGTCAGGGGCCGAGAGCGCGTCTTTGATCCCGGAATTGAGCTTGTTGATGACATCGGCTGGCGTGCCCGCCGGCGCTACGGCCCCGAACCAGCCGATCGCCTCGTAGCCGGGCAGGCCTGCTTCCTCGAAAGTCGGCACATCGGGCGCAGCGGAAATGCGGCGCTTCGTCGTAACAGCCAGCGCGCGCAGCTTTCCTGCTTTGACGTTGGCGATGGCAGAGGGCACGTCCACCACGCCGAGCGGCACCTGGCCGCCCAGCACGTCGGCGGACACCGGGCCGCTGCCTTTGTACGGCACCGCCTGGATCCTGATGCTCGCCATCATGTTGAGCAGCTCGCCTGCGAGATGCATGGTCGAGCCCTGGCCGCCGTGCCCGTAGGACAGAGCACCCGGATTCGCTTTGGCGGTTTCGATCAGTTCCTTCAGCGAAGAAGCCTGCGCAGGATGCGCCACCAGGAAGAACGGGATCATCGCCAGCATCGAAATCGGCGCGAGGTCCTTTTCCGGGTGGTACGGCATGCTGGGATAGAGATGGATGTTCGAGGATAGCGCCCCCGCTGCGGCGAGCCCGATGACGTAGCCATCCGGCGGCGCCTTGGCGATCGCGTCGACGCCGATCATGCCGCCTGCGCCGGCGCGGTTCTCGACCACCACCGGCTGGCCGAGCCGCTCGCTCATGCGCGGCGCGATCGCGCGCGCGATAAGGTCGGAACTGCCGCCCGGTGGGAAGCTCACGATAAACCGGATCGGTTTGGATGGATACGGTTGCGCTGAGGTAATTGCTGCCCAGAAGACCAGGACCGCTGCCGCCCACCTCATGGTCAATCTTCCCCGATCGTGTTCTCGAGGATGCCCACCTTGTCGATCTCGACCTCGACTTTATCGCCAGGCTTCATCCAAACCGGCGGCGTGCGCCGCGCGCCGACTCCGCCCGGCGTGCCGGTGACGATGACATCGCCGGGCGCGAGCGTCGTCCAGGTCGACACGTACTCGAGGATCTTCGGGATCTTGAAAATCATCTGCTCGGTCGTGGCGTGCTGCATGCGCTCGCCGTTTAACCGGCACGAAAGCGTCATCGTGCTGCCGGGCGGGATCTCGTCCGCGGTGACCATCCACGGGCCGAAGCCGCCGGTGCGTGCGAAGTTCTTGCCCGCGGTCCACTGGATGGTGTGGCGCTGCCAGTCGCGCACCGAACCGTCGTTGTAGCAACTGTATCCCGCAATATGCGACCACGAATCTTTTTGGGAGATGCGTCTTCCCGCGCGTCCGATGATCACGGCGATCTCGGCCTCGTAGTCCAGGTTCTTCGACTCGCGCGGACGCAGGATCGCCTGCTTGTGGCCGACCTGGGATTCCGGCAGCCGGATGAAGATCGCGGGCTGCTCGGTGTTGTCGCGGCCGGTCTCGACGACGTGCTCCTGGTAATTGAGGCCGACGCACAAGATCTTGTCGGGGTTGGAAATCACCGGAAGCCAGTTCACATCCGTGAACTGGTAGTCGGGCGTTGCACTCAGGTACTGCTCGGCCTGGGAGAAGCCGTTGCCGGCCACGAGCGCCTTCAGATCGGGAAACTGGTTGCCCAGGCGGCGGCGCAGGTCGACAATTCCCTTCGCCGTGACGGCGCCGTAACTGGCGCCTTGTGCAGTGCTGAAACTGGCGAGCTTCATAAGCGATGACCTCGGTTCCGGAGTTTTCGTTCAGCCACATGGGGATCTTCGTGACCGACCCCGCGCGGATGGAGGATTTTTACACACGCGTCCTCGGTTTTGCGGTTACCGACAGGGGTATGCTTGGTTCAGTTTCGCTGGTTTTCTTGAGCCGCGATGCGAGAGAGCACCATCAGATAGTCCTGGCGGCCGGCAGGCCGGCCGCGGCCGCATTCAACCCCATCAACCAGATCTCTTTTCGCATGGCCGATTTCGCCGGGCTGCGCGAAATGCACCGCAGGCTGGAAAAGGAGGGCGTGAGGGAACTTTCGCCGGCGTCGCACGGCAACGCGCTTTCGGTCTACTTCAAGGACCCGGAAGGCAACCGCATCGAGCTTTTCGTCGACACGCCCTGGTACGTGGAGCAGCCGGTGCGCGTCCCGCTCGACATGAGTCTTTCCGACGCCGAGATCTGGGCGTGGGCCGAGCGAGATGCCCACAGCCGGGCGGGGTTCATGCCGGTCGAGGAGTGGCGCGCGGGCCTCAGGGCGAAACTAGCGCGATCGCGCTGATCTCGACCAGGAACTCGGGTGAGGCGAGCTTGGACACCTCGACCAGCGTCGAGGCGGGCGGTGTGCCGCGCCAGAACTGCCGGCGCACCTTGTTGACGCGCTCGCGGTCGCCGATGTTGCGCAGATAGACGTCGACCCGGCAGACGTCGTCGAGCGTCCCGCCCGCGGCCTCGAGCGCAGCTTTGAGGTTCTCGCACACCTGGCGTGTCTGCTCCTCCACGTCGCCGACGCCAACGACCTTGCCGTCCGGGCGGCGCGCCGTCATCCCGGACACGAACACCAGCACACCCTTGGCCGGCGCCGCGATCGCCTGCGAAAAGTGCCCGCTCGGCTCGGCGACCTTGCTTGAGCGGATCTGCTGCTTCTTCATGGGGCTAGGTTACACTGAAGGCGAGAGGAGGAGGCCATGCGAAAGCTGCTCGCCGCGCTGCTGATTGCGGTTCCATGCTTTGCGTCTGCTCAATCCTACCCGGCGAAGCCGGTGCGCATCATCGTTCCGTTCCCGCCCGGCGGCACGACCGACCTGATCGCGCGCATCGTGCAGCCGAGGTTCCAGGAGTTCATGGGCCAGACGGTGCTGATCGAGAATCGCTCCGGCGCCGGCGGCTCGGTCGGCGCGGCCGAGGTGGCCAGGGCGCCCGCCGACGGCTACACCTTGCTCATGGTGTTCGACACGCATGCGGTGAACCACCACATCTTCAAGATGGCGCCCGACCCGTTCAAGCAGCTCGAGCACATCTGCCTGATGGTGAGATCGCCGAGCGCGCTCGTCGGCGTCACGAGCTTCGCGCCCAACAACCTGCGTGAGGTGGTGGCCTATGCCAAGGCGAACCCGGAGAAAGTGACCTACTCGACTCCAGGCTCGGGCAGCTCCAACCATCTGGCGGCGCTGCTCCTCGAGCAGGTTGCCGGCATCAAGATGACGCACGTCGCCTACAAGGGCGGCGCGCCGATGATCCAGGCGCTGCTCAGCCAGCAGGTGCACATCTCGTTCTTCTCGCTGCCGCTGATGGTGCCGCATATCAAGGCGGGCAAGATGAAGGGCCTCGCGGTCGGCAGCCGCGCGCGCGTGCAGCAGCTCCCAGACGTGCAGACGCTGTCGGAGACCTTCCCCGGCTTCGAGCAATATTCCTGGTTCGGGATCCTCGGCCCGGCGGGTCTGCCTAAGGATGTCGCAGCGAAAGTTCACCGCGAGACGGTGCGCACGCTGCAGGCGCCGGATGTGAACGGCAAGCTCACCGAGCAGGGTTTTGAGATCGTCGCGAGTTCGCCGGAAGAGTTCGTCAAGTTCGTGCAGGGTGAATCCGACAAGCTCGGCAAGCTGATCCGCGAGAACAAGATCGTTGCGGAATAAGTGAGGGCCTTCGTCTACAACGGCCTGCCGGCGCGGGTCGTTTTCGGCGCCGGGGCGCTGGCCCGATTGCCCGAAGAGCTCGACCGGCTCGGTGCAAAGCGCGCGCTCGTGCTCTCCACTCCCGAGCAGGCAGCCTCGGCGCGGCAGGTGGCGAGCGCCCTCGGCGCCCGGTGCGCCGGGACCTACGACAAGGCCGCGATGCACGTGCCGGTGGAGATCGCCGAGGACGCGCGCCGCACCGCCCGCGAGCTCGGCGCCGATTGCTGCGTCACCGTCGGCGGCGGCTCGACCACGGGGCTCGGCAAGGCAATCGCGCTCACCTCGGCCGTTCCGATCCTGGCCGTGCCGACCACCTACGCGGGCTCGGAGATGACGCCGATCTATGGAATCACCGAAGGCGGAGCCAAGAAGACCGGGCGCGACGTGCGCGTCCTGCCGAAAGCGGTCATCTACGACCCGACGCTGACGCTGAGCCTTCCGCCCGCGCTCTCCGCGGCGAGCGGCATGAACGCCATCGCGCACGCGGTCGAGGCGCTCTATTCGCACGAGGGTAATCCCATCATCTCGCTCATGGCAGAGGAAGGCATACGTGCGCTCGCGCTTGCCTTGCCCGCAATAATGAAATCACCCTCAGATATCGGCGCGAGAAGCGATGCGCTCTATGGGGCGTGGCTGTGCGGGGTGGTGCTCGGATCGGCCGGCATGGCGCTGCACCACAAGCTTTGCCATGTGCTTGGGGGCAGCTTCAACTTGCCACACGCCGAAACCCACTCGATCATTCTGCCGCACGCGGTGCGGTACAACCACGACGCTGCGCCGGAGGCCATGGCGCGCATAGAAAGGGCCATCCAGGCTGAGGATGCCGCGGCCGGAATCTACGACCTCGAGAAACGGCTCGGGCTGCCCATGCGGCTCGCCGACGTCGGCATGGAGGAAGGCGACCTCGAGCGCGCGGCGCGCATCGCGACCGAGGCGCCTTACCCGAATCCGCGGAAAGTGGATTACGCCGCCGTACTCCAGCTCCTGCGCAGCGCTTACCTGGGGCATCGTCCATGATCGCCGTCATTTTCGAGTTCACCGCCGACGCCCGGCGCCGCGAGGAATATCTTCAGCTCGCTGCCATGCTCAATGAAGAAGTGAAGGGATTCGACGGCTTCCTCGGCATCGAGCGCTTCCAGAGCCTGAGCGCGCCCGACCGCTACGTGTCGCTCTCCTTCTGGCGCGACGAGGAGGCGGTGCGCAAATGGCGCAACGTGCACAAGCATCGGGAGGCGCAGGCGAAGGGCAGGGGCGGCATCTTCAGCTCCTATCGGCTGCGCGTCTGCAGCGTCATCCGGGATTACGGGATGAAGGAGCGCGGCGAGGCGCCGAAGGACAGCATCGCCGCGCACGACTAGTGCCGCACAGCTTCCTCTTTGAGGAGGGAACCTGGCGCGTCGAGGGCGAGCAACGCGACGCCTCGGGCACCACCGCCGCCGTCTCGGGCGAGAACTCGATCCGCCACGAGACCGGCCGCTGGCACTTCGAGGCGGTGCTGCGCCTGCGCGGCGACCCGCTCCGCGTAACGCACAACCGCTATCAGATCGAGCCCTTCCTTCCCGGTGCGGTCTCGACACATTGGAGCTCGAACAACCCGGTGCTCGGCGCGCTGCGCGGACGCTTCGTCATCGCAGGTGACGCGATTCTCTCGGCCTACACCAGCCCCACTTTGCGGTTCCGCGGCTTCGAGTGCATCCAGCAGCGCGATGCGCGGCGCTACACGGTGCGCGGCGCGATGCTGGAAGAGGACAAACTTGTTTCTACCTGGGCGCTGGATTTGACGAGAATCTAGCTCCTCACAGACTTAGGGGAGTTAGATGAAAAAAGTCACAATCCTGCTCGCCGCGCTCGTCTTCTCGCTCGAGACTGCGGCGCAGGTGAATGTCGCGGCGACCGGGGAAGCGATCGTCGCCGCTCTCAACAAGCGCGACCTCGACGGCGTTCTCGCCACGATGGACGTCGAGGCAGTGAGCCACATCGTGACGAAGGGCCTGGGCTTGAGCGACGGCGACCGCGAGTCGCTACGCAAGGGCTTCGGCAAGGCGCTGCGGACCAACGTCGAGATCGGCATGCGCGCCATGGAGGCGAGCAAGGGAACGGCGAAGTACCTGCGCAGCGGGGTACGCGATTCCAGGCCGTACGCGCTGCTGCGCTACGACCTGGGCGACCAGGGGACGGACTACGTCGAGTACTACCTGTCGCCCTCGGGCAAGGTCGAAGACTGGTACGTGCACAGCATGGCGACGCTCTACAGCACCTCCGCACGCCTCGGGCTCGCCACGGTGCTCAAGACCGACTCGATGCTGTTCAGCCTGTTCGGCCTCCGTATGGCGAGCAGCGCCGATGCCAAGCCGTTCACCGAGCTGCGCACCCGGCTGCAGGCGCAGGATTTCGCCGGCGCGTACCGCGCGCTCGACACGTTCCCCGAAGGCTTCCGCAAGACGCGCCAGTGGGCACTGATGCGGGTCACGTTCGGCGCGCGCATCGACGAGGCCACGCACCGCGCCGCGCTGCGCTACCTGGCGGCGAACTTCGGCGCCGAGGCCGATCTGCAATTCATGCTGATCGACCACTATTTCTTCGAAGAGAAGTTCGACCGTGCGCTTGCTTCGCTCAGCGCGCTGGAGCGGGCCGTGGGCGGCGAGGATGGTGCGACGGCGAACCTGCGCGGCAGCATCCTGGTCGGGGCGAAGCGCTTCAACGACGCCGCAGGCGCTTGCCGCCGCGGCATGGCGCTCGAGCCCGACCATAAGCCGGCCTATTGGTGCCTGGTCAGCGTTGGCATCGCCACTCGCGACGGCAAGACCGCGGTCGAGGGCCTCAAGGCCTACGAGAAGGCGTTCAGCACGGAGTTCGACCTCGAAAAGCTTGGCGCGATCGACGACTACAAGGAAATCGCGCGCACTCCGGAATTCGCCGCCTGGAAGAAGAGCCGGCGCTAGAGGTTTGGCGTTCTTATTGGCCGCACAGTCTCGAACGCGCGCGCGGCGCGCAGGACGCGCGCGTCCGCGTACTTCGGCCCGACGAGGTGCAGACCGACCGGCAACCCGGCCGCGGTGAGACCGCAGGCAATCGACGCCGCCGGCTGCTGGGTGAGGTTGAATGGGAAGGTGAAAGGGGTCCAGTCGGTCCAGCGGCTCTGCAGCATCTTGTCCGCCACCTCCTTGCCGGCGTCGAACGCGGGAATGGAAAGCGTCGGCGTCAGCAGAAGGTCGCAGTCACGGTGGAAGAGATTCATGTGCGCACCGAGCGCACCGCGCTTCAATTGCGCGTCCAGGAAGTCGTGCGCGCTGACCTTCTCGCCCTGCGCGGCCATCTCTCGCAGGCCCGGATCGATCAGCTCGTGCTTCTCCTTCGGGATGCCCTTGAGCAGGAACGCGGCTCCCGCGAACCAGTGCGTCATGAAAAGCGGCGCCGGGTCCTCGAAACCGGGATTCTTCTCCTCGACCTTCGCTCCCAGATCCTCGAACACCTTCACGGCTTTGCCGACTATCTCTCTTACTTCCTTGTCGACCTTCGCATATCCCAGATCCGGTGAGTACGCGATGCGCAGGTCGGCGACGCCGTGGTCGAGACCCGTGCGCCAGTCGCGCGGCTCGTAGGGCAGCGCGTGCCAGTCGCGCGCGTCGGGCAGCGCGAGTACGTTGAGCATCAGCGCGGCATCTGTGACGCTGCGCGTCATCGGCCCGACGTGCGCCACCGTGCCGAAGGGCGATAGCGGCCACGCGGGCACGCGGCCGAAGGAGGCCTTGATGCCGAAGATGCCCGTGAATGCGCACGGGATCCGTATGGAGCCGCCGCCGTCGGTGCCCACGGCGAGTGGACCCATCCCCGCGGCCACCGCCGCCGCCGCGCCGCCAGAGGAGCCTCCAGGAGTCTTCGCCTTGTTCCAGGGATTGCGCGTGATGCCGGTGAGCGGGCTGTCGGTCACGCCCTTCCAGCCGAACTCGGGCGTGGTGGTTTTGCCGAGCAGCACCGCGCCGTGCTCTCGCAGCCGCGCCGTGGCCGGCGCGTCATCGTTCCAGGGTCCCTTGGGATCGATCGTCTTCGACCCGCGCCGCGTTGGCCAGCCCCTGGTCAGGATGAGGTCCTTGATGGAGACGGGCACGCCTTCGAGCAGGCCCTTCGGCTGCCCCGCGAGCCAGCGAGCTTCGGAGGCTTTTGCTTCATTCAAGGCATTCTCTGAAACCAGACTGAATGCATTGAGAACCGGATTGAGGGCTTCAATGCGCTTGAGCACTGCCGCGGTGACCTCGACCGGCGACAGCGTCCTCTTGCGGAACGCATCGACGAGCTCGCTTGCCGTGAGCGCGCAGAGGTCGCTCACCGGCGATCCGCCCGCGCCCTTGCCAGCGCTTTGTCGCGCCACAGAGGCCAGGCGCGCTTGTAGTCCTGTACGGGCGCTGAAGCTTTCACTTCGGCAGCATCCAAGAAAGTGATTCGTTTCGATAACAAAAGCGCTTGCATCTGCATGCGCGCGCTCATCTCGAGATAGATGCAGCGGCCGACGGCGCGCTGCAGGTTCTCGCCGATGACGACTGAGCCGTGGCCGCGCATCAGCGCCGCGGGCCTCTTCCCCAGGGTTTTCGCGAGCGCCGCTCCAAGCTGTGGTGTTCTTACGAGCAGGTCCGAGCCCTTCTTCGCCTTGCGGATCTCGAAGTTCGGCAATCCGTCGCCGATAAAGGAAGCCATGTGGAAGAGAGCGCGCATTTTCACGCCGGTCACGCTGAAAGGAACCACCGACGGCGAGTGGTTGTGCACCACCGCGATTACGTCGGGTCGCGCGCGGTAGATCTCGCTGTGAATGAAGCGCTCGTTGACCGAGTCGCGCCCGCGCGCGTCCAGGGCTTGCGCGTCGAGGTCATATTCCAGGATGTCCCCGCGCTGCACCGTCTCCGGGGCGATTGCGCAGGCGAGGAAGAACCGCTTAGGGTCGTCGGGCGAGCGGATGCTGACATGGCCATACGCGTCGATCACTCCGTACTCCGCCAGGATTCGGTTCGCCGCGACCAGGTCGTCGAGCAGCTCTTCGTTCATCGCTCCCTCGGACGAAGTGTGGCGCAGAACCGCGCTGCCGCGGGGAGCAGATTCGAAATTGCTCAATCGGCCTTGATTCCTGCCGCGCTCACTACCCTCGCCCAGCGCTCGAGCTCCCGCTTGAGGAGCTCGCTCAAGCGCTCGGGCGGGCCGCCAACCACGCTCATACCCTGTCGGGAGAGGAGCTCCGAAAGACCGGGATCGGCGAGGAGGGAGTTCAGGTCGGCGTTGATCTTCGCAACGACGCCGGCGGGAGTTCCCGCGGGTGCGAACGCGCCGTACCAGGTCTCGATTTCGAGCTCCGGCAGACCTTGCTCTTTGAGCGTCGGAACGTCGGCGAAGGCCTGTGAGCGCTTGGTGCTCAGCACCGCGAGCGCGCGCAGTTGCCCGCTCAGCACTTGCGGCTGCGCGGTTTGCACCGCGGCGATCGTGGCTTGCACATGCCCGCCCACGACATCGCCGACGGCTCCCGCGGCTGTCTTGTAAGGCACGTGCACGATGTCCATGCCCAGCTCGAGCTTGAGGAGCTCCATCGCGAGGTGCTGCGGCCCGCCGTTTCCGGGCGACGAGTAGTGCAGCTTGCCCGGCTCGCGCTTCGCGAGCTCGATGAGCTCGCGCATCGAGCGCGCGGGGAGCTGCGGGTTGACGACCACCACCAGGCCGCTCGTCGCCACGAGCGCGACCGGTGCGAAGCCCTTCACCGGATCGAACGGCACTTTGCCGAGCGCCGGCGTGGTGCCGAACGAGGTCGCGACGAAGAGCAACGTGTAGCCGTCGGGCGGGCTCTTCGCCACGAACGCGGCGCCGATGTTGCCGGTGGCGCCGGGTTTGTTCTCCGTCACCACGCCGACCTTCCAGCGCTCGGCGAGGCGCGCGCCAAGCAGGCGGGCGAGGATGTCGGCGCCGGTTCCCGGCGTGTAGGGGACGATGATGTGGACGGCGCGCGAGGGGAAGTCCTGCGCGCAAGCGACTCCGAACGCGAAAGCTGCAGCGAGCGCAACGATTCCCCTCACGCGCAAAATTATAATCAGCCGATCGATACGGACGTCCTCATCGTCGGCGCAGGCCCGGTCGGGCTCGTTCTCGCCATCGACCTCGGCCGGAGGGGCGTGCGCTGCACGCTCATCGAGCGCAAGCCCGAGCCGCAGTTCCTTCCGAAGATGGAGCGTTGCAACGCGCGGACGATGGAGATCTTCCGCCGCATGGGCATCGCGACGCTGGTGCGCGCCGCCGGCCTGCGCGCCGACGTGCCGATGGACGTCTACATCATTCGCGCGATGAACAAGCCCCCGCTCCTGCACCATCCGTATCCGTCGGTCGCCGAGGCGCGGCGCGAGATCGACGCGTGCACCGACGGCTCCCTGCCGCTCGAGCCCTATCAGCTCATCTCGCAGTACACGCTCGAGCCGCTTCTCAAATCGGTTGCAGAAAACCTGCCCAGCGTTACCGTCCGCTACGGTTGTGAGTTTCTCTCCTTCAGTCAAGACGCCATGGGCGTCGTTACGCAGACATCCTCGGACACCATTGCATCCAAATACCTGGTCGGCTGCGACGGCGGTGCAAGCACCGTGCGTCAACAGCTCGGCATCGCGCTCAGCGGCGAAGGCCACCTGCTGCGTCTTCGGCAGGGCCTCTTCCGCTGCGACGAGCTCTTCGACCGCATCCCGATCGACGGCGGCCCGGGGCACGGCCGGCACTACCACGTCGCCGACGAGCGCTCTACCTTCCTCATCATGCAGGACTCGACGCTCCACTGGACGCTGCACGCCGTGCTTGACGACGACGCGGCGATGGCGCCGCAGTTCGAGAGCACGATCGGGGTGCCGGTGAAATACGAGATGCTCTACGTGGGCGAGTGGAAGCAGAACCTGCTTCTCGCCGACCACTACGGGCGCGGGCGCGTGTTCCTTGCCGGCGATGCGGTGCACCTTGTGATCCCGACCGGCGGCCTAGGGATGAATAGCGGCGTGGGCGACGCCATCGACCTCGGCTGGAAGCTCGCCGCGACGCTGCACGGCTGGGGCGGGCCGAAGCTCCTCGCCTCGTACGAGGCCGAGCGCCGGCCGATCGGCGCGCGCAACGTCTCGGCTTCGCGCTATGCCTCGCTGGGGCGGCGCAAGTGGCGCGCGCTGTGGCGCGACCTCGACGAGCTCGTCCGTGTGGCCGAGGTCGAGCAGCGCAAATCGAACGAAATGATCGGCGCCGAGCTCAGCTACCGCTACGCCGGCTCGCCCATCATCGCCGACGAGCCGGGCGGGCCCGAGGACGACTTCCGTCGCTACATCCCGACCACCTGGCCCGGCGCGCGCCTGCCGCACGTATGGCTCGACGGCCACGTCGCGATCCAGGACCGCATCCCGGAGGGCTATGCGCTGTTACGGCTTGCGTCCCGCGATGCGGATGTGTCGGGGCTAGAAAGCGCGATGAGAGCGCTGGGCGCGCCATTTCAAGTGCTCGACATTGCGGACGCCATGGCCCGCGAGGTCTACGGGGTCGACCTCATCCTCCTGCGTCCCGACTTGCACGTCGCCTGGCGCGGCAACCAGCCTGCGGCCGACCCCGTGCGGCTTGCGCGGCTCGTAACCGGCCATTCGGCATAGTGGCCGAGAAAGACAGATTTGCGCTGGACTCGACCCACGCATGTGCATATCCAGTTAGGCTTCTGTCATGAGGTTCACATGGCGTCGGGCAGACAGCGCGACAGTCTTACAGATCAGGACAAACGCTCTAAAGTGTGTAGACGGTTCCATCGGGCTGTTTCTGCGGGCAAATCAAGTAATCGAGTAGGCTCCAATACGGCAGATCTTGATGAGGGATCGTTCATGGCTGTCAGTCTGAAAGCGCACTATTCGGCCCACGATATCGAGGCGCGAATCCTCGCTGCTCTCCGCGAGGCCGGATTGAATCCCGAGCAGCGCCTGTCGCCCGAGGAGCTGGCGGCGCTGGATCATTTCCACACCGGCGGGCTGCGAGCTTCGCGCGAGTTGCAGGAGCTGGCGCAGATTCGGGGCGAGGACCGCGTTCTCGATATTGGCGCCGGGCTGGCCGGTCCTGCCCGGCTGCTCGCTGCTGCGCTCGGCTGCCGTGTCGACTGCATCGAATTGTCGCCCGATTACTGCGCGGGCGCGGTACTGCTGAATCGGCTAACCGGCCTTGAGGACCGAATCGAAGTGCACAAGGGCAGCGCTCTCGACCTGCCCTTTCCCGACGATGCGTTCGATGTCGTCTGGATGCAGAACGTCGGCATGAACATCGCCGACAAGCGTAGGCTCTACAGGGAGATCCACCGGGTCCTCAAGCCGGGCGGCCGGTACGCCTTCCAGGAGATGGCTGCCGGGAAAGCGGCCACGTCCTACTTTCCGCTCCCGTGGGCCACCGACCCCTCCGACAACTTCCTTGTCTCTACCGAAGAGATGCAATCGGCTCTCGGCGAGAGCGGATTCATCGCTGAACTGTTCGAGGATACGAGTGACGTTCACTTGGGCAGGACTACCGCAAACGCCACGCCCGCTGCGCCGGGACAGCTGGGCTTGGCGGTGTTCGTCGACAATCTCGCGCAAAAGGCCGCGAACGCACGACGCAGTCTTGAGGAAGGCCAGGTCCGGCTTGTCAGAGGCGTCTTCCGGGTGCAATGAACACCATGGCAACCCGCCGTAGACGCAAGTCGAAATCGCTCGCCGCACAAGCCATAGAGCTCGGAGTCGCCGCGCCCCAGGTCATCGCGCTTCGGGCCGCCCGAATCGCCGCCGCCGGCGCATCGCCGTCTGCGCGCGATCGCGAAGAGTTTTACCGCATGGGCGCGGAGAAGTGGCTCGCCCTCAACGAAGCCTGGAACTCCATGGCGGCGCAGGCCTTTCTTGAAAATCAGAAACTCGCGCTTTCATTCGTTCAATCCCTGTGGTTCCCCTGGACCCATCCCAGCTCCGCCAAAGCTGCATCAAAAAAGCTGACTCGCGCTGGGCTGGGCATCCTCGGCAAGGGGATGGCCCCTTATCGTCGTCGTGCAGTCGCGAATGCAAAGCGCTTGGGTCGCACCAAGCGGAAGTAGGGCGGTGCATCTCCGGCCCCTTTGTGAATACGACGTGCCCGCGCAAGCGTTCATGGCCATAGAGCTCGGGCCACACGCTTTACGCGACGCCGCGGGCATCGTGTCGTACCACCCGGCGTTCGCCGGGTTATGACGGGCATCAATGCCCTGCCAGATGGTTCCACTTCGGCAGCAGCACGATGCTGTTCGGGTTGTACCCCTTGTTCTTCAGCGTATCGACGCTGCCGATGACTTTCTGCTCCTTGAGGTCGACGATCGTGATCGAGCCGTCGCTCATGCCTGGAAGGTTAAGCAGCGCGTTTTGCACGAAGGCGTAGCGCCAGTCCTTGGTGAACGCCACGTGATGCGCGCCCTCGGCGGCGGGGATCGACTTGACCAGCTTCGGCTTCCCGGGGCCGGCCTTGAGGTCGAAGATATGCAGATGCCCGGGCTTGGCGGTCGTGACGTACATCAGGTCGGACTTCGGGCTGAAATAGATCTCGAGAGGGACGCCGGCTTTCTGCGCCGAGAAGTCATGCGCCAGGGTGATGTCGAAGCTCTTCTTCTGCGCGCTCCAACTCGCGGTCCAAAGAGAGCCGCCGTACATGTTCGTGACATAGGCCACCGGCGTCTTGGCGCCCGGAACGAAGAGTATCTCCACCGGCGCTTCGCCCGCCGGCGACGCCTTCTTCGAGACCTTGTAGCTGTCCAGCACCTTGCCGGTGCTTGCCTCGATGGCGGTGATGGTTTCGCCCGCATCGCCGAGGTCGCTCGCGCGCACCGTGCTGGTCACCAGGATGCGGTCGATGCCGTCGTGAATGGCGATGCCGTGCGGGTAGGGCTTGGAGAGCTTGACCGTCTGGATCGGCTTGTCGGCCTCGGCGTCGCCCACGATCATCGCCTGGCTGCCCATGCAGGTAAGGAACCAGCGGCGATTGTCCTTTGAAAACACGACATCCTCACCGACCTGGCAGTCGGGCACGGCGATGGTCTTCAGCGCGAGCGGCTGCTTGCGCATGTCCATCACGCGCAGCTCAGGCTTACCGAGCGCGGTGATGTAGGCTTTCGTCTGGTCCCGGTTGTAGAAGATGTGGTGGGCGACGAGATCGCCGGGCAGCTCGAGATCCTGGACGATCTGCCCGAAGGTCTTCGATTTCGGGTCGACGTCGATGATCGCGATGCCTTCCTTGCGCGCTGGCGCGGCGATCGGCGTCTTCAGGACTTTCAGGGACTCGGGAGACTTCGTTTCATAATTGACCATCGCATGGATCTGCGCCGACACGAGCGACGGTGCGAGCGCGAGCGCGGTGCCTAAGAGCGTTGCATAGGGGATTGACATTGATTCTCCCTTCCGGCGCGATGATACGCCCGTCTCCGCGGTTGCGAGCGCTCGCGTTCGCAGCCGCGCTGCTGTTTCCCGCGCTCGCCCGGGCGCACGGTTTCGGCACCCGCTACGAGTTGCCGCTGCCCCTCGCGGTCTACCTCACGAGCGCGGCTCTGACGATCCTCCTGTCGTTCCTCGCCATGGCTTGGTTTTCCCGCCGTGCCGTCACGGTCGGCGAAGGACTCCGCCTAAACGTGCTGGCCACGCTGCCCGGCCGGGTGCTCGCATCGGCCCCGGCGCTCTTTTTCCTGCGGCTCGCGGCCGTGGCGATATTCGTCCTGGTGGTCTGCGCCGGGCTGCTCGGCTCGCAGAGTCCGCTCAAGAACATCGCGCCGGCGTTCGTCTGGGCGCTGTGGTGGGTCGGCATGACCTACATATCGGCCCTCGCCGGCGACCTGTGGGCCTTGTTGAACCCACTCGACACCCTGTTCCGCTGGGCCGAGGCGGCATATGCGCGCCTACGCCCGCTCCGGCGCCTGTCGCTCGATTTGCCGTACCCGCATTCGGCAGGTATGTGGCCCGCGGCGGCGCTGTTTCTCGTCTTCGTCTGGATGGAGCTGGTCTGGGAAGGCGCTGACCGGCCGGCGAGTTTGTCCCTTGCCATGATGGCCTATGCAGCGCTGACGTGGACCGGCATGCTGCTTTTCGGCAGGCGCGAATGGTTGCGCCGCGGCGAGGTGTTCGCGATCGTGTTCGGCCTGATCGCTCGTTTTTCGCCGACGCGAGCGCGCGAGATCGACGGGCGGTGGGAGTGGAACCTGCGGCCCTACGCGGTCGGTCTGCTGGCGCGCGAGCCGGCAGGGGCGTCGGAAGTGGCGCTGGTCGTCTTCATGCTCGCCGCCGTGACCTTCGACGGCCTGCGCGAGACCCCGCTATGGGCTGCTGCAGGCCTGGCCGATACGATCGGGCTGCTCGGCGCGGCGCTGCTCATGCTCGCGGCCTACCTGCTGGTATGCAGGGCGATGGTCCTTCTGGGTGAAAACCTCCAGACCTGGCGCAGAACGGCGGGACTCTTCATTTTCACGCTCATTCCGATCGCCATCGCCTACCACCTCGCTCACTACCTTTCTTTCCTGGTGACCATCCTGCAGTACTTGATTCCGCTCGCTTCCGATCCGCTCGGCCGCGGCTGGGATCTCTTCGGCGGCGCGACGCATTTCGTGAGGCCGGGAATCGTGGACGCGAAAACGGTGTGGTATGTCGCCGTGCCGGCGATCGTGATAGCACACGTGCTCGCCGTGTGCCTCGCGCACCTGCTCGCGCTGCGCGAATTCCCCGGCCGGCGTGCGGCGTTGCGCAGCCAGTACCCCATGGTCGCGCTGATGATCGCTTATACGATGAGTAGCTTGTGGATCATCGCCCAGCCCATCGTGACGGAGCGTTGAAGTAGACTTCTGCGGCGAGGAGGCCGACATGTTTCTGACGAACTGCTGGTACGTCGCGGCGTGGGACCACGAGCTCATCGACGGCAGGTTCCTCGCGCGCACTATCCTTGAGAAGCCGGTGGTGCTTTACCGCGGCGATAGCGGGCGGGTCGTGGCGCTTGACGACCGCTGCTGCCATCGCGGCGCGAGGCTCTCGAACGGCAGGCGCGAGGGCGACGACGTGCGCTGCATGTACCACGGCCTCAAGTTCGACCCCAGCGGCAAATGCATCCAGATCCCGGGACAAGACAACATCCCGCCCAAGCTCGGAGTGCGCAGCTACCCCGTGGTGGAGCGGCAGCACCTGGTCTGGATCTGGATGGGCGAGCCGGCAAAAGCGGATCCGGCGAAGATTTTCCACTTCACCTATCTCAGCGACCCGGCCTGGCGCGGCAAGCCGGACTACATGCACTACAAGGCGAACTACCTCCTGATCGTCGACAACCTGAGCGACTTCGCACACCTCGCGTTCGTGCACACGAAGACCCTCGGCGGCTCGGAGGAATACGCCTACAAGTCCAGGCCGACGGCGATCGAGCGCCTGGCCGACGGCTTCCGCGTCGAGCGCTGGCACATGAACGCCGATGCACCGCCGTTCCATAAAAAAGTGGTCCGCGACGCCGGAAAGCTGGACCGCCGCAACATCGCACGCATGTACGTCCCGGGCGTGTTCTTCATGGAGACGCTGTTCTCGCCCGCGGGGTCCGGCGCGGAAAAGGGCAACTTCGAAGGCGCGCGCCAGTACCGCAACTGCCAGTTCTTCACCCCCGAGACTCGTCGCACGACGCACTTCTTCTGGGACTACCTGCACGACTACGATTTGCACGACCCCACGATCGCGCTCTCGCTGAACAAGAGCATGATCGAGGGCTTCCTCGAGGACAAGTTCATCATCGAGGGCCAGCAGGAAACACTCGACGCCGATCCTGACTTCAAGATGAACGCGATCGTCGCCGACGCGCCACTCGCGCATTTCCGGCGCACGCTCGCGAAGCTGATTGATGCCGAGCGCGGGCAGTCGCAGCCGGCGGCGGCGTAGCGAATGCGGACATGGCGAACGGCAGGCTGGTTGTACATAGGAGGGAAAAATGCGTAGGACCACGATTGCACACAACAGCCTGAAGATTCTCATGGCATTCGCTCTAAGCGCCTGCTCCGGCCTGCAGCGTGACCCGCTTCAGGTCACTGTCGCCGACATCGAATCATTGCCCGGAGAAGGACTGGAAATGCGGATGCTGGTCAAGCTGCGGGTCCAGAATCCGAACGATGCGCCGATTGAGTACAACGGCGTCTATCTGAAATTGGACGTCTTGGACAAGCCCTTTGCCACGGGTGTCAGTGACGAGAGTGGCAGCGTACCCCGGTTTGGGGAGTCTATCGTCAGCGTGCCGCTCACGGTATCGACGCTGCACGTCGTGCTCGGGGCGGTCGGCATGCTCGGCGGCGGGCCCATTGAGAAGGTCCGCTACCGGATGGAAGGCAAACTCAGCGGCTCGGCGTTTAGCTCGACCAGATTTCAGGCGGATGGTGAGCTGGCGCTGCCGAGCACGACCTCTCCCAAATCGACGCCGTAGGAGAGTCGTTTTTTGGGCCTTGAAAGAAACGACCCCCGGCGCGGGCGCGTTAGTTCCCGCGATGGTGAGTTGCCTGGCAAGCCCGTCGAGCTGCTGAGCGGCTTCCTCGGTCCCGAGGGCGAAACGTATGGGCGGCCGGTGGGGTCGGAGTTACGATAAGTCGGACTTGAGTTCCTTTGAGAGGAGGGACTTCTCGTGAGGAAAGCGCTCGTCGCTCTTCTGCTCGTCGTAACCGGGCCGCTCGCGGCGCAGGAGTTTCCAAACCGGCCCATCCGCCTTATCACGCCAGCGGCGCAAGGCGGCACCACCGACATCCTCGCGCGCCTTTTTGGCGCGAAGCTTGGCGAGGTGTTCAAGCACCAGGTCGTGGTCGACAACCGCGCGAGCGCGGCCGGGGTGATCGCCGGCCAGATGACGGCGAGCGCGTCGCCCGACGGCTATACGCTGCTTCTCGCGTATCACCAGCACACGGTGAACGCGGCGCTCAATCCGAAGCTGCCGTACCACCCGGTGGACAGCTTCACCCCGATCACGCAGCTCACCTCGGCCGGCCTCATGCTCGTGGTCAACCCGTCGGCGCCGGTGAACAACCTGGCGGAATTCATACAATGGACGAAGAACTTCCAGGGCGCCCTCAACTTCGGCTCCGCCGGCATCGGCAGCGGCGGCCACCTCGCGGGCGAGCTATACAAGCTCATGGCCGGCGTCAAGGCCGAGCACATCCCCTACAAGGGCGCCGGGCCGGCGATGGCGGACCTGATCGCGGGGCAGTACCACTTCAACTTCTCCGGCCTGCAAGGATCGCAGGTGCAGGTACGCGCGGGCCGGCTGCGCGCCATCGCGGTGACAACGCCGACGCGTTTACCCTCAAATCCTGACTTGCCGGCAATGGCGGAAGCGCTGCCGGGCTTCGAAGTGGTCGGTTGGTACGGCGTAATCGGGCCCGCCGGCATGCCCGCACCGATCGTGGCGCGGCTTCACGAAGAGCTCGTGAAGATCCTCAATCAGCTCGACGTGAAAAGCCGAATCGAATCCGACGGCTCGCAGCCCGTCGGCAGCTCGCCCGAAGAGTTCCGGCGCTTCATGCGTGCTGATATGGAGAAGTGGGCGAAGCTCGTGAAGGAGAGCGGCGCGAAGCTCGAGTGACCCCGGCGTCCCGACCTGGCAGGCCAAGAATGGCTTCGCTGAGCGTCTACCACATCCCGGTGTGCCCGTTCTCTCAGCGCCTGGAGATCCTGTTGTCGCTGAAGGGCCGTCGAAGCGACGTCGACTTCCATGTCGTCGACGTCACTCAGCCCCGGCCCGCATGGCTGCTCGCCAAGACCCGTGGCACCACGGCGCTGCCTGTTCTGGAGACCGCGGCCGGGCAAATCCTCAAGGAAAGCCTGGTCATCCTCCAGTATCTCGAGGACATCTTCCCCGAGCGCGCCGTGGCTCAGCGCGACCCATACCGCCGCGCCGTGGAGAACATGCTGGCCCGCATGGAAGGCGAGTTCGCCACCCAGGGGTACACGTTCGTGATGAACCAGATCCCGGCGCGGCGCGACGTCCTTCGCGAGGCGATGCTGACGCAATACGCGCGGCTGAACGCATTCCTGGTGGAGCATGCTCCGTCCGGGGTGTATCTGTTCGAGGACTTCGGATGGGCGGAGACAGTGTTCACGCCGCTATTCATGCGGTTCTGGTTCCTCGAGTACTACGAGGACTTCTACTTGCCCGAGGGCAACGAATACGCACGGGTGCGCAGGTGGCGCGACGCTTTGATCTCGCAGCCGGCCGCGCAGCAGGTCACGAAAGAGCAGATCGTGAAGCTCTACTACGACTACGCCAAAGGCGCGGGAAACGGCGCGCTGCTCCCGGGTCGGGCGCAATCGTCATTCGTGTTCGCGCCCGACTGGAGAACCCGTCCGTGGCCGCCCAAGGACAAATACGGGCACAGTGCCGACGATGCGGAGCTGGGTCTGTTTCCGGAGAAAGGCTCCTGACCCCTTTTTCAAGAAAAGGGTCCTGACCCTTTTAGCGGGTAGCAGCGTAGTACTCGACGCGGCGCTCGAGGTAGGCGATGGCCTCGGACACGGCGAAGGCGAAGAAGAACACGGTGACAACCAGCGCCCAGAACTCTTCCATCAGGAAGTTGTTCGAGTAGACCTCGAAGAGCTCGCCCACGCCGATGATCGCCACCAGCAGCTGGCCGATCACCACGCCCTTCACGCCGCGGATCGCCCCGAGGCGGACACCGGCCAGAATTTCCGGCAAGGCGCTCAAGAGCAGGACCTTGGCATAGAGCTGGCCGCGGGTGGCGCCGAAGGAGCGCGCCATCTCGACGAGCGAGCGGTCGGCGTGGGTGATGCCGACCTGGGTGTCGAGGATGATGACGAACACGGCGAACAGGAACACGGTGACCACCACCGTGGTCTCGCCGATGCCGACCACTGCCATCAGGATCGGTACCAGCGCCGAGATCGGTGCGCTCACGAAGATGTTGACCCACATGCCGAGGATGCGGCCGACGCTCTTCACGCGCGCCATCGCGATGCCGAGCGGGATGCCGACCGCGAGCGCGAGGCCCATGCCGAGGGCGAACGATCGCAGCGAGATGATCGCCGCGTGCTGGAACTTGGCGCTCGGCACAAGCTCGATGCCGGCCTCGACCACCGCGCTGAAGGGCGGGACGATGGTCGAGAGCTTCGCCCGGCCGACCGCCTCCCAGAAGAGGAACCACAGGGCGAGCGAAGCGAGGATCTTCATACGTACTGCCTCAGGATGCCCCAGATCTCGTCGACCGTGTCGAGGTAGTTGCGGTCGCGGCGGATCTCGTCGGCGCTCTTCGAGCGGTCGATTTCCGGGCGTACGATCCTCGACACCGTGCCCGGGCGCGGCGAGAGCAGCGCAATCTGGTCCGAGAGGTACGCCGCCTCCTCGATGCTGTGGGTGACGAAGATGACCGTCTTCTGGTGGTGGCGCAGGAGGTCGAGCAGGTCTTCCTGGAACTTGCGCCGCGTCTGCTCGTCGACCGACGAGAACGGCTCGTCCATGAGGATGATGTCTGCGTCCACGGTCAGCGCGCGCGCCAGGCCTACACGCTGGCGCATGCCGCCCGAGAGCTGGTTCGGGTAGCGGTCCTCGAAACCTTTCAGGCCGACTTCCGCGATGTACTTGCGCGCCAGTTCCTCGCGCTCGGGCCGCGCCACGCCGCGCAGCTCCAGGCCGAAGCCGACGTTGCGCAGCACGCTCGCCCACGGCAGCAGCGCGAAGTCCTGGAACACGAACGCACGCTCCGGCCCGGGGCCGTTCACGGATTTGCCCTTGACGAGGACTTCTCCGCCGCTGCGCGGGAGCAGGCCGGCGATGATCTTGAGGAGCGTGGTCTTGCCGCAGCCGCTCGGCCCGAGCAGCGTCGAGAGCTGGCCCTTGGGGAAGCTGAGGTTGACGTCCCGCAGCGCCTCGAGGCCGTTGTCGTAAACCTTGGCCACGCCCCTGACTTCGACTTCAGTCACGGGGGAAGAGCCTCGATTCGAGCCTTTGCAGTGCATAGAGAGAAACCGCGGCCACGGCGACGATCGAGGCGATCGCGGCGAACATCTTCGGGTAATCGGCGACCGAACTGTTATACGTGATGAGGTCGCCGATGCCGGTCGGCGTGATGAGGAGCTCGGCGATCACGATGCCGATGAAGCCCATCGCGAGCCCCAGGCGCAGGCCGGTGAAAATCAGCCCGGCCGCGCTCGGCAGAACGATCTTCACTACTTCCTGGCGCCGCGTGCCCTGGAATGAGCGGCACATCTGAAGCAGCGACGGGTTGGTGTTGCGGATCCCCTTGTAGGAGTTCATCACGATCACGGGCGCCGCCAGCATGATCACGGCGAGCACTTTCGAGGTAAGACCAATTCCGTACATGTAGGTAAGGAGCGGGATGATGGCCGCCATCGGCGCCGCCTGCAGGATGATGAAGATCGGCAGCGACAGCCATTCCACCGAGCGCGAGAGGCCCATGCCGACGCCGAAAGCGATGCCGACCGCTGCGCAGAGCGCGACGCCGATGAGAAGCGGCTCGAGCGTGATTAGATAGGCCTTGCCCAGGCTGCCGTCCCTCAGCATTTCAACCAGCGCAAGAAAAGTCGTGCTGAACGGCGGAAAGGCGGGGCTTACCGGCCAGCGGCCGGCGAGTTCCCACAGTCCGAAGAAAAAAACGAAAGAGGCCAGCTGCCAGGCGCGCTGGCCGGAGGTGCCCTTCAAAGCGTTACTTCAGCCTGGACAGCGCCGTTTTCAGCGGCGCGAGGTGCCAGTAGTCCTCGACCTTCGGGTTTTCCTTCTTGATCGAACCCGAGAGCGCGTAGAACTCGAGGTCGTTTCTCGCCGCGTTCTCGCCACCGCCGTCGTTCGGGAATATCCCGTCGGCCACGCCGTCCTTGAAGTACGGAAGGATGTCGCCCTCCAGCTTGGCCGGCAGGTCCTTGAGCAGGCCGAGCTGCTTGCGCGCCGCGACGATCGAGTTCGGGTCCTTGTTGATCTCGCGGTTCACTCGCACCAGCTCCTCGAGGAACAGCGACACCGCTTGCTCGTTTTTCTGCAGCCAGTCCAGGCGCGCGAACAGCGACTCGTCGCTCGCCTTCACCTGACCGAGCGGCAAGATGGTGAACTTGCCCGGCGCCTCGCGCATCAGGAAGTTCTTGTTGGTGGCGTCGAGGATCGAGGCGCGGATGTTGCCCTTGATGAGCGCGAGCGCGCGCACGTTGGAGCCCGGCACGTAGCTCACGTTCTTGTACTTGATGCCGTGGGTCTTCGCCATGAGCAGCATGATCGCCTCGGTGCCGGTGCCGCGCCCCTGCACCGCGATCTCCTGGCCGTCGAGGTCCTTCCAGCTCTTGTAGAACTCGTTGTTGACCACCGGGAAGAACTGCAGCGACCACAGCTGCGCGATGAAGCGCACCGGCACGTTCACTTTCTCGATCGCGGCGTACGGCGTGCCCTGGCCGATGTCGGCCTGGCCGTTGATCACCGCCTGCGTGGCGATCTCCTCGTTCTTGAACGAGGTCACCTCGACCTCGACGCCGCGCTTCTTGGCGCGCTCGGAAGCGACGAGCAGAATTAGATCGTCGATGCCGATCACGTCGCCGAGGGCGTACTTGATCTTGGTCTGGGCGAACGCCGTTCCGGTCGTCAAGACCAGCGCGGCCGATATCGCGAGCAGCTTCTTCATCTTCTCCTCCTAGGTTTTCAGGGCTTGTTGTACCCGTTCGGGCGTGAACGGCATATGGTACAGCCGCTTGCCGGTGAGCTTGTAGAACGCGCTCGCCACGGCCGCCGCGACCCAGGGGTTGCCGATCTCCCCGAGGCCGGTCGGCCGCTCGTCGGGGCGGTCGATGAAGGCAACCCCCATCGTCTCGGGAACGTCCGCCATGCGCAGGAGGTGATAGTCGTGGAAGTTGCTCTGTTGCACTACTCCTTCCTTCACCGTCACGCGCTCGTGCAGCACGCTCGATAGGCCGTACAGGATACCGCTCTCAATGTTGGCGCGCGCCATCTCGGGCTGCACGATGAGGCCGCCGTCCACCGCAAGCCACGTCCTGTGCACCCGGATCTTGCCCGAAGCGCGGTCGACCGAGATTTCGGCCACGCCGGCGCCGAGCGAGCCCGAGCGCTCGCTGATCGAGACCCCGAGCGCGCGGCCCTGCGGCCGCGGCGCCTTCCAGTCCGACATCTGAGCGACTCTTTCGAACACGGCCCGCGCGCGGGGACTGATATGCATTCTCTCTTTTCTGAATTCAATCGAGTCCATGCCCTCCGCGGCCGCCAGTTCGTCGACGAAAGATTCGATGGCGTAGACATTGAAGACGTGCCCTACCGCGCGCCAGTGCTTCAGACGGATGCCGTGCGAAACGCCGCGGGATTCGATGAACTGGTTCGGCACCTGGTAGTAGGGGATGCGGATTCCGGTCTGCAGCAGCGCGCCGCCGTCACCCACCACGCAGTGCGTCCAGCCGCTCACCTTGCCGTCCTTGTCCAGCGCCGCCTGCAGACATTGAAACGCCTGCGGCCGGAACATGCCGTAGCCCAGGTCCTCCTCGCGCGTCCACACGAGCTTCACCGGCCGCTTGGCCTCGCGCGCGATGCGCGCCGCCTCGGCGGAGTAGTCGCCGAGCGAGCGACGGCCGAAGCCGCCGCCCATGTAGCACTGGTGCAGCGTCACCTGCTGCGGCGAGAACCCGAGCGCTCTTGCGATCGCCGCGCGCGAGCTGCCAGGGTCCTGCGTGCCTTCCCACACTTCCACGTGGTCGCCGGCAGCATTGAAGCGCGCCACCGCATTGAGCGGCTCCATTTGCGCGTGGTACCCGTAGTCGCTGAAGTACTCGGCTTTGTAGGTCTTCGCCGCCGCGCCGAACGCGCTCTTCGCGTCGCCCTTGGCGTCGAGGGTCTGCGTCTTGGCGTTCGGATCGGAATGAACCTTCACGTAGGTCTCGTTCAGGTTCTTCTCTGAATCGAAACCGTCGGCGGCGCCTTTCTGCCATTTGACGTCGAGCGCCTGGCGAGCCGCCAGCGCGTGCGGCAGGCTGTCGGCCAGCACCCCTACGCCGTCGGGCAGCCTGAGGGTGCCGATCACGCCTTTCATCGACTTCACCTTGGCTTCGTTCCAGCTCTCGGGCGCTCCGCCGTGAACCGGCGAGTGGCGTACCGTCGCGTACGCCATCCCCGGCAGAGCCACGTCGATCGCGTACGTTGCAGTGCCGTTCACCTTGAGCGGCGTATCGCGCCGCGGCATCGGCTTGCCGATATAGCGGAAGTCCTTCTTGTCCTTCAGCTCGCTCTTGTCGACTGCGGGTAGCGGCGAGGGCACTTTCGCGAATGCCGCGATCTCGCCGTAGCTCAGCTTCTTCCCGCTCGTATCGATGACGAAGCCGGGCTCGGTCCTGAGGCTTTTCACATCGGTTTTCCAATGCTCGGCGGCATTGGCAAGCAACACCTTCCGTACCTGCGCGCCGGCGGTCCGCAGGTCGTTGTAGTAAAGCATCACCGCGCGGCTGCCGACGATCGCCATCGCTTTCGAGTTCTGGAAGGTGTAGCCGTACATCGCCGGGTCGGCGGGCGCCCACTCGATCTTCACTTTCGACCAGTCGGCATCCATTTCGTCGGCGAGGATGAGGGGCAGCGAGGTCATTGAGCCCTGGCCCATTTCGGCCCCGGTGCTGAGGATTGTCACCGTGCCGTCGGGCGCGATGCGGACCCAGGCATTCAGCGGTCTTGCAGCGTTCGCTTCGGAAATTGCCGGGAACGTGAATGCAAATGCGAGGCCGCCGCTGACTTTGAAGAAATCTCTGCGGTCCATGTCAGGCCTCCTTCGACGCGCGCTGGATCGCGGCGATGATGCGGTGGTAGGTGCCGCAGCGGCAGATGTTGCCGTTCATATGACTGACGATCTCGGCGCGTGTGGGTTTGGGCTTCGACTTGAGGAGCTCGGCGGCCTTCATGATCTGCCCCGACTGGCAGTAGCCGCACTGCGGCACCTCCTCGGCGACCCACGCTTTCTGCAGGGGATGCGAGGAATCCGGGGATAGCCCTTCGATGGTCAACACCTGGGCGCCCTTGACGCTTGCCAGGGGAGTTACACATGCTCGCACCGCCTTGCCGTCCACATGCACGGTGCAGGCGCCGCACTGCGCGATGCCGCAGCCGTACTTCGTGCCGGTGAGCTTGAGCTCGTCGCGGATCACCCAAAGGAGGGGCGTATCCGGCTCTGATCTTGCGGTGACCGGCTTGCCATTCAGAGTAAATGCCGTCATGCGCGTCCTCCTCGTTGCCGGCAATGTTACATGCTATGTTTGACGTCGTGACCCACGTCTTCCATCGGGATCCGCGCCTGAAGTACCCACTGGCGGTGCGGGGCGAGGGTGCCTACCTCCACGATCGGGACGGCAAGCGCTACCTCGACGCATCCGGCGGCGCCGCGGTATCGTGCCTTGGCCATTCCGACCCGGCGGTGATCACGGCGATCCAGCGCCAGCTCGAGAAGCTGCCCTTCGCGCATACGTCGTTCTTCAGCAACGAGCCGATGGAGGCGCTCGCCGATGCGCTGATCGCGCGCGCGCCCAAGTCGTTCGACAAGGTGTACTTCGTCTCGGGCGGCTCGGAGGCGATCGAAGCGGCGCTCAAGCTCGCGCGCCAGTACTTCGTCGAGAAAGGCGAGCCGCAGCGCGCGCACGTCATCGGCCGGCGCCAGTCCTACCACGGCAACACCCTGGGTGCGCTCGCCGTCGGCGGCAACGCGTGGCGGCGCAAGCAGTTCGAGCCGCTGCTGGTGAAGACGAGCCATGTTTCGCCTTGCTATGCGTATCGGGGAAAGCAGGCCGGTGAAACCGACATCGCTTACGGCGAGCGTTTGGCACGCGAACTCGAGGATGAGTTTCTCCAGTTGAACCCCCAAACCGTTATTGCGTTCGTCGCCGAGACCGTGGCGGGAGCAACGATCGGCGCAGTGCCGCCCGTGCCGGGCTACTTCAAGCGGGTGCGGGAAATCTGCGACCACTACGGAGTGCTGCTGATCCTCGACGAGGTGATGTGCGGCATGGGCCGCTGCGGAACGCTGTGGACCTTTGAGCAGGAGGGCATCGTCCCCGACCTGGTCGCAATCGCGAAGGGCCTGGGAGCGGGATATCAGTCGATTGGCGCACTGATGGTCTCCAAGGAAATTGCGGACGCCATCCAGCGCGGCAGCGGGTTCTTCCAGCACGGGCACACCTACATCGGCCACGCCGCGGCCTGCGCCGGCGCGCTCGCGGTTCAGACGCGGTTGCACGACGATGGGGTTCTTGCGCGCGTCAAGCCCCTCGGGCAGGCGCTCGAAGCGCGCCTTCGCCAACAGTTCAAGGAAAACCCCTACGTCGGGGACATTCGGGGCCGGGGGCTTTTTTGGGGAATCGAGCTGGTCGAGGACCGCGCGACCAAGAAGCCGTTCGACCCCAAGCTGCGCATGCACGCTCGCGTCAAGCGCAAGGCGATGCAGGCCGGCCTCATGTGCTACCCGATGGGCGGTGCCATCGATGGGGTACAGGGTGACCACGTGCTGCTCGCGCCGCCCTTCATCCTGGACGAACCCCAACTCGACGAACTTGTGGATAAACTAGGAACCGCGATCGCCACTCTCGAGGAGGAAACGATATGAAGCCGCTCGTCATGCTGGCCGCCGTTGCGGCGGCACTCACCGGTGCGCCTGCGGCCCAGGCGCAACAGAAGTTCATCACCATCGGCACCGGCGGCGTCACTGGCGTGTACTACGCTGCGGGCGGCGCGATCTGCCGCCTGGTCAACAAGGACCGCGCCAAGCACAACATCCGCTGCTCGGTCGAGTCGACCGGCGGCTCGGTGTTCAACGTGAACACGATCAAGGCGGGCGAGCTCGACATGGGCGTCGCGCAGTCCGACGTGCAGTTCAACGCCGTCAAGGGCGTCGCCAACTTCCAGAAGGACGGCCCGTTCAAGGAGCTGCGCGCGGTATTCGCGCTGCATCCGGAGCCGGTCACCGTGGTGGCACGCAAGGAAGCCAACATCAAGAGCTTCGCTGACTTCAAGGGCAAGCGCTTCAACGTCGGCAACCCGGGCTCGGGCACGCGCTCCTCGCTTGAGGAGCTGATCGGTGCGATGGGCTGGAAGCTTTCCGACTTCGGGCTCGCGTCGGAATTGAAGGCCGACGAGCACGGCCCGGCGCTGTGCGACGGCAAGATCGACGGCTTCTTCTACCTCGTCGGCCATCCCTCGGCCAACATCCAGGACCCGACCACGGTGTGCGGCGCGAAGCTCGTCTCGGTCACCGGCCCGGCGGTCGACAAGCTGGTGAAGGAGAAGCCCTACTACGCCAAGGCAACGATCCCCGGCGGCTTGTATCCGGGGAACGACCAGCCGACCCAGACCTACGGCGTGCTCGCGACGTTCGTCTCGTCGTCCAAGGTTCCGGCGGACACGATCTACGCCGTGGTGAAGGGCGTGTTCGACAACTTCGACGAGTTCAAGAAGCTCCACCCGGCGCTCGCCAACCTCGATCCGAAAAACATGATCAAGGACGGCCTGTCGGCGCCGCTGCACGACGGCGCGGTCAAGTACTACAAGGAGAAGGGCTGGGTTAAGTAGACCAAAGAAAATTCGAGGCCAGACCCCGAATTCGTTTGCACTCGCGCGCACGATCGAATTCGGGGTCTGACCCCCGAGGGAGGCCGCATGGCGAAGCGCGTGGTTGCCGAGGACGGTAAGCCGTCGGAGGAGCTCCAGCAGCTAGTCGCCGACGCGGATACCGGCGGCCGCGCCGCCGGCGGCATCGCAGGAAAACTCGTCTTCACGGTCGCGGTTGCGTGGTCGCTGTTCCAGCTCTGGTACGCGTCGCCGTTTCCGTTCGAGTTCGGCTGGGCGATCCTGAACGATACCGAGGCGAGGTCGCTGCATCTCGGCATCGGCCTGTTCCTCGCGTTCCTCTGCTTTCCGCTGCTGAAATCGCAGAGGAAAAATATCCCGTTCTACGACTGGGTGCTCGCGCTCGCCGCGGCGTTCGCCGGGGCGTACTTCCTGCTTTTCTACGCCGAGCTCGCGACGCGGCCCGGGCGGCCGACGCTGCAGGACATCATCGTCGCTACGGTCGGCATCGTCCTGCTGCTCGAGGCGACGCGCCGCGCGGTCGGGCTGCCGATGACGATCCTCGCGCTCATCTTCCTCGCCTACATCATGTTCGGGCGCTACCTGCCCGACGTGATCGCGCACAAGGGTGCTTCGCTCGAGCGCATGCTGTCGCACCAGTGGCTCACCACCGAAGGCGTGTTCGGCGTCGCGCTTGGCGTATCGGTCGGCTACATCTTCATCTTCGTGCTGTTCGGCTCGCTGCTCGACCGCGCGGGCGCGGGTAACTACATGATGCAGGTGTCGTTCGCGCTCCTCGGCCACCTGCGCGGCGGGCCGGCGAAGGTGGCGGTGGTGTCCTCGGGGCTGAACGGCCTCATTTCCGGCTCGTCGGTGTCGAACGTGGTGACCGGCGGCATCTTCACCATCCCGCTCATGAGCAAGGCGGGGTACGGCGGCGTCAAGGCGGGCGCCATCGAGACCGCGTCCTCGGTGAACGGCCAGATCATGCCGCCCGTGATGGGCGCGGCGGCGTTCCTGATGGTCGAGTACGTCGGCATCCCCTACACCGACATCGTGAAGCATGCCTTCCTGCCGGCGCTCATCTCATACATCGCGCTCTTCTACATGGTGCACCTCGAGGCGCTGAAGCTCGGCCTCAAGCCCATGGCGCAGGCGCGCCGCCGCAGCGCGCAGCAGAAGTTCACCGCGTGGGGCCTGGGCATCTCCGGGACAATCGTGGCCTGCAGCGTTATCTACTTCATCGCCGAGGGCACGAAGAACGCGTTCGGCGCCGCCGCGCCCTGGATCCTCGGCTTCCTGCTGATCGCGCTCTACGTGTACTGCGTGTACCTCGCGGCCAAGTGCCCGGACCTCCCGCCCGACATCGACGTCGACAACCCGGTACTGCCGGAGACCTGGCCCACGGTGAAGGCGGGCCTGCATTTCCTGATCCCGATCGGCGTGCTCATCTGGTGCCTGATGATCGAGGAGCTCTCCCCCGCGCTGTCGGCGTTCTGGGCCACCGCAGTGCTGATCGGCCTGATGGCGACGCAGCGGCCGATGACGAGGTTTTTCCGGAAGAAAACAGTCAGATTGAAGGACGTGAAGGAGGGCCTGTCGGAAGTCGTGCACGGCCTGAACGACGGTGCGCGCAACATGATCGGTATCGCGATCGCGACCGGCACCGCGGGGATCATCGTGGGCGGCATCACCCTCACTGGCTTGGGCCTGCGCATGACCGACTTCGTCGAGGTGGTGTCGATGGGCAACGTGTTCATCATGTTGCTCTTCACCGCGTTCGTCTGCCTGGTGCTCGGGCTGGGCGTGCCCACGACGGCCAACTACATCCTGGTCGCCACGCTGATGGCCCCGGTGATCGTCGAGCTTGGCGCGCAGTCGGGTCTTGTCATCCCGCTGATCGCGGTACATCTCTTCGTCTTCTACTACGGGATCATGGGCGACATCACGCCGCCAGTTGGGCTCGCCACATTCGCCGCGGCCGCGATCTCGGGCGAGGACCCGATCGAGACGGGGTTGCAGGGCGCGGTGTATGCGCTGCGCACCGCGGTGCTGCCCTTCGTCTTCGTGTTCAATCCGATGCTGCTCCTCATCGACGTGCGCGGCTGGCTGGAGATCGTGCTCGTATTCCTCGCTGCCACCGCGGCCTCGATGGTGTTCGCCGGGGCCACGCTCGCCTGGTTCCATACGCGCTGCAAGTGGTGGGAGATCGTGCTCCTGCTCGCGGCGTGCTTCGCGCTGTTCCGCCCCGATTTCTTCATGGACAAGCTCTACGACCCGTATACCGAGGCGCCCGCGAACCAGATCTTCAAGATCGCGCAGGAGCTGCCGGAGGACGACCGCCTGGTACTGGTGATCGAAGGCACGAGCGTCGAGGGCGAGGACGTGAAGAAGACGGTCGCGGTGCAGCTCGGCGCACCGGGCGACGGCCGCAAGCGCCTCGCCGACGCCGGCCTCACCATCTCCGCGCTCGGGCCCGAGGTTCGTGTGAGCGCGGTGAAGTTCGGCAGCCGGGCGAAGAAGTCGGGCTTCGAGCAGGGCTTCAAGGTGGCCGCGGTCAAGGTGCCGACCGACCGGCCTTCCGAGCATTGGGTCTACATCCCGGCGCTCGCGCTGGTCGCGCTGGTCTGGTTCCTGCAGCGCGCCCGGGAACGCCGGGCAGGCGCTACTGGGCGAGAACCAGCGACGTCAGGCGCTGCGGGTCGGCGAGGAGCGCGTCGCTAGGCCCCGAGTAACTCACGCGGCCGCGATTCAGCACCAGCGCGCTCGCCGTTACCTGGAGCGCGAGCTTGGCGTGTTGCTCGACCAGCACCACCGCCAGGGAATCCTCTGCAACGAGCTTCTTGAGAGAAATCAAGAGCGCCTCGACGATGATGGGAGCGAGCCCCTCGAGCGGCTCGTCCATGAGGAGCAGAGAAGGGTTTCCCATCAGCGCGCGGCCGATGGCAAGCATCTGCTGCTCGCCACCGGAGAGCTGATTGCCGCCGGCCGCTCTTCGTTCCTGCAGCCTGGGGAAGAGCTGGTATACCCTGGCGAGGTTCCAGCGTCCCGGGCGTGCGGCAACGAGCAGGTTTTCTTCGAGCGAGAGCGACGGAAAGATCTCGCGCTCCTGGGGCACGTAGCCGATCCCCAGCTTTGACCTTTCGTAGACCGGGCGCTGCGCGATCGGATTGCCGTTGAAGGTTATCGTGCCGGAGTGGAACGTGGTGTGGCCCATAATGGTCGCGAGCAGCGTCGTTTTGCCGACGCCGTTGCGGCCGAGCACCGCCAGCGCGCCGTGCTCGGGAAGCTCGAGATCGACGTCCTCGAGCACGACCGTGTCGCCGTAACCCGCTCGTACCTTTGACAGGCTAAGCACGACTCTGCTCTCCGAGATACACCTGGTGCACCCGAGGATCGCGCGCGATGTCGGCCGGAGATCCTTCGACCAGCACCGTGCCCTGCACGAGCACCGTGATGCGCTGCGCGAAGCGGAACACGAGGTCCATGTCGTGCTCGATGATCAGGATGGCAATGTCGGGGGGTAAGGTTTCAAGAACCGTAAGGATTTTTTCTGCTTCATGCGAGGGCACACCGGCCGCCGGCTCGTCGAGCAGCAGCACCTTGGGTCGCAGTCCGAGCGCGATCGCAATCTCGACCAGGCGTTGCTTCCCATAGGGCAGGTCGGCGACGCGCGTCGCGGCGTCGTCGGCAAGGTCGAGCGCTGCAAGCAGGCTCCTCGCCTCTTCGATCGTCTCCCGGTGAGCCGAAGCCGGGCGCCACATGCGCATCGCCGTGCCGTCGCGCTCCGCGATCCCGAGTGCCACGTTGTCGAGCACAGGCAGGTTGCGGAAAAGCGTGGTGATCTGGAACGTGCGCCCGAGGCCGCGGCGCACGCGTGCCGATTGCGGCATGTGCGTCACGTCCTCGTCGACGAGCAGGATTTGTCCGGAGGAGGGCGCGAGCCTGCCCGTGAGCATGTTGACGAACGTCGTCTTGCCCGCGCCGTTTGGCCCGATGAGCGCATGGCGCGCTCCCCGCTGGAGCTGGAAGTCGATGTTGTCGGCGACGGTCAGCGCGCCGAAGCTCTTACACAGCTTTCTTGTTTCCAAGGAGTACATCGAGAATTCCGAGGATTCCGCCCCGCGCGAAAAGCACCACGACGATCAGCAGGACCCCGATGCCGAAGTACCAATACTCGGGATACTGCTTGGCGAGGTAGTCCTGCGCGATCAGGTAAACGACCGGTCCGACGAACGCGCCATAGAGGCGGCCGACGCCGCCGAGGATCAGCATGACCAGGATGTCGCCCGAGGGCTCGAGGCCGAGGACGTTCAGCCCGACGAACTGGTTCACCTGCGTGAGCAGCGCACCGGCGATTCCCGCCAGGATGGCCGAGATGGTGTAGATGAGCACGAGCCGCCAGTACACGGGCGCGCCGATCGCCTGCATGCGCGCCGCGTTCTCGCGGATGCCGGTTAGCATCGCTCCGTATGGGGAATACACGATCCGGCGCACCACCCACCATCCGATAAACAGCATCACGAGGCAGTAGAAAAAGGCGGTCCTGCCATAAAGATCGAAGCGGAACAGGCCCAGGATCTCGCCCACTTTCACCCCGGACAATCCGTCGGCGCCGCCCGTCATGGGGGTCCACTTGTTGGCGATCTCGAGGAGGATCGCCGTGATCGCGAGCGTGAGCATGAGCAGCGTGAGCGCGCGGGTGCGCAGAATCAAGGCGCCGGTGGCCAGGCCGAGCAGGGCCGCGAGCGCCGCCGCGGCGACGAGCTGCACGAGCGGATCGGTCGCGCCGGTATGCGCGCCGAGCGCCCCTGCGGTATAAGCGCCCAGTCCAAAGAACGCGCTGTGACCGAGCGTGACGATTCCGGCGTAGCCGAGGATCAGGTCGAGCGACAGCGCGAACAGGATGAAGATCAGAATCCGCGCGCCGAGCGAGAGGTAGCCAGGCATCAGGAAGAAGAACGCGATGGCGGCGAGCCACGGCAGCCACTCCGTCCAGCGGATCCTCGGGTCTGCGCTGTAGCCGCTCATCGAGTCATGCCCGGACTCCAACAATCGGGCTCTGACCCCGATTGTTTCTGGTCATGCGCGTACTCCGAACAGGCCTTGCGGTCTCCACAAAAGAATTCCTATGGTGGCCGCATAGACGAGGAACGCTCCAAACTCTGGAATCCAGTACTTGCACGCCGTGTCCGCCACGCCGATAAGCAACGCTGCGAGGAACGGGCCGCGCAGGCTGCCCAGTCCGCCGACGGCGACCACGATGAGGAAGTAGACGAGGTGCTCGAACGGGTAGCTCCACAGCACAGGCAGAATGTCGGCGCCCACCGCGCCGCCCAGCCCGGCGAGCCCGCTGCCGAGCGCGAACGTCGCCATAAAGAGTAGTCGGGTGTTGATGCCGATCGACTGCGCCATGGCGCGGTTGTCGACCGCGGCGCGCACCATGGCGCCCCAGCGCGTACGCTCCACGCCGAACCAGAGAAGGAAGATCAGCACGGAGCTGAAGACGATCAGGAAAACCCGATAGGTCGGGAAATCGCGCCCGAGCACGTGCACTTGGCCGCGCAGGTAGTCGGGTAGGAACACCGGCACCGCGCGGTCGCCGTAGATGAGCCGCGCGACCGCCATCGAGACGAAGATCAGGCCAATGCAGAACAGCACCTGCGCGAGCTCCCCCGCGGTGTAGAGGCGAGAGTAGAGCAGCCGCTCCAGGACGATCGAAGCCAGGGCCACCGCGGCGAAGGCAACCAGCACGGCAAGCGGGAACGGGATGCCGAGGCGCCCCATCACGGTGGAGAGGATGAAGCCTCCGGCCATGGCGAACACGCCGTGCGCGAGGTTGACGAAGCCCATCAGGCCCATGGTCACCGACAGGCCGACGGAAATCACGTACAGGATCATGCCGTAAGCGACACCGTGGAAGGCGACGCTTACGACAGCTGAAAAAAGCTCCCCCAGTGGCTTACTTCTTCTTCTGCAGTTCTTTCCAGGGATCCTTTACCGCGGTGCTGATGGTCTCGATCTCGACGTTGGCGAGCTGGCCGCCGACCTTGCGCACCTCGCGCAGGTACTCGGGCTGGATGATGTCGCGCGTCTCGGGGTCGATCGAGATCGGGCCGCGCGGGCTGTTCGGGTTCTGCCAGCCCTTGGCGATTTCCAGCGAGCGGTCGGGGTCGAGCTTGCCCTTCTGCCGCTTGATCATCTCGAAGATCAGCGCGGTCCCGTCCCACGAGCCGACTGAGAGGAAGTTCGGCACTTCGTTCGCGCCGTACTCCTTCTTCCACGCTGCGACGAACGCCTTGTTCGCCGGCCGCTCGGCCGCGGCCGAGTAGTGAAACATGGTGGTGACGCCGAGCGCCACGTCGCCCATGTTGGGCAGCTCCTCGTCGGTGGTGATGTCGCCCGGGCCGATCAGCTTGATGCCGGCCTTGTCCAGGCCCAAGTCGGAGAAGTTCTTCATCACCGCGGTCGCGGTCTTGCCCGCCGGGATGAACACCATCAGCGTGTCGGGTTTCGCATCCTTGACGCGCTGCATGTAGGCGGCCCAGTCCGGGTTCTGCAGCGGCACGCGCACTTTTGCGAGGATCTTGCCGCCGCCGGCCTCGAACGCCTGCGAGAACGCGGTCTCCGAATCGTGGCCGGGCCCGAAGTCGCTTACCAGCGTATAGGCGGTCTTAAACTTCTTCGCCGCCCAGGTGCCGAGCGGGTAGCTCGACTGCCACAGCGTGAACGAAGTGCGCGCGATGTACGGCGAGCGCGTGGTGATCACCGCGGTGCCCGCGTTCATGATCACGAACGGCACCTTCGCCTCGGTGGCGAGCGGCGCGATCGCGAGCGCGTTGGGCGTGAAGATCACGCCGGCGAGCAGGTTGACCTTGTCGCGCACGATCAGCTCCTGCGCGAGCTGCTTCGCCTTGTCCGGGTTCGGCCCGGTGTCGTCGCGCGTGATGAGCTCGATCTTGACGCCCGGCGGCAGCTCCTTCTCGTGCTGCTTGATGTACAAGCGCACCGCGCGCTCCATGTAGGGCCCGAGGTTACCGTTCAGGCCGGAGTAGCTCGTGATGAAGCCGATCTTGATGGTCTGCGCCAACGCGCCGCTCGCCGAGAGGGCGAGCGCCACCCCCAGCAGAAACCTCACGATTCTCATAGATCCTCCTCCTCCTTGCCGGCCGATTCTAGCAGCCAACTCCCACCCAGCGCGGCGGGCAGGGCGACCACGTTGCCTTTGAGCTTCAGTCCTGCCCTGCTGCAGCGCCTCGCGAACTTCGCCGGGTCGCTGCACGAAAGTGCATAACCCGCAATTGCTGGGGCAGGCGGAACTTTGCCAAACAGCGCCCCAAGAGTCTTTTGCCTTCCTATCACGACGCGCCCGCGCGCCATATCCAGGCGGACGAAGCCGTCCTCCGGCCGCGGCAGCAGGCCGCCGAAGCGCCCCCAACGCGCCGCAACCTCCTCCGGATCGTCCGCAACGACATAAACGCTTCGCAGGCGAAGCGCGTTGACGAAGGCCCGCCGCCAGACGTGCTGAGGGGTGAGATGCTCGCAATACTGCACTCGGCCTTCGGCCATCTTTCCCGGCGGCACATAGACGACGTTGAAGCGCACCGTCTCGCCCGTTTCGAGTTTCCTCTCCAGCTTCACTACCGGCTCGGGCTCGAAGCCATGCGCGGCGAGCCGCGCGCACTCGGCCGCGGCGCTGGGCGTGCCGAAGCAGGCGAGGTGTATGCCGTCGTAGCGCTTCATGAGCGAGCGCACCCGGCTTGCGTGCGCGGTCTTCTGAGTCGGTGCAAGGAGCTCGATATAGCCTTCCTCCAACATGACGCAGCGGTTGGACGTTCCGGCGGGTTTCCCCGAGACCTTGTGCGCCGAAACCGGCGTGACCCTCAAGCCGAGCTTCTCCCACACGGCGGCCGCGGCGTCTAGGTCGGGCACAAAGTGTGCAAGGTGGTCGAGGCAGAGCTCGCCCGGAGGCGGGCGCTGGCGTTCGGCGACGTCCATGGGCGCAGATAGCATACTCGACGCTTAAAGCCCGGTACCCGCGGCGGCGAGGTTCTCGCACGCCACCACGGGCATGCCTGGCTCGTGCAGCAGCGCCGCTTCTTCCGGCTGGATTGCGAAAGCCAGGTGCGGCTGCAGTTCGAGAACGAGCACGGCGAGTCCTCGCCGCCCCACCAGGCTCAACTCTACTGGCCCGAGCGCGTGGTGAAATCGGCGAGCGCGCCCTAATATAAGGGTGTGAACAAGCCCGTAGAGCTCGCAACCCTGACTGGCGCGGAAGCCGTCGTGCACATGCTGCGTGCCCATGGCGTCGACACGATCTTCGGTCTGTGCGGCGATACCAGCCTGCCGTTTTACGACGCGCTCGCCCGCTCGGCGTTCATCAGGCATGTGCTGACCCGGGATGAACGGCATGCCGCATATATGGCCGACGGCTATTCGCGCGTGAGCGGCAGGGTCGGCGTGTGCGAGGGTCCGTCGGGCGGCGGCGCGACCTACATCCTTCCGGGGCTGGTGGAGGCCAACGAATCTTCGATCCCCATTCTGGCCATCAATACCGATGTTTCAGTTTCCTCCCGGGGGAAATTCACGCTGACGGAGCTCGACCAGCGCGCATTGATGAAGCCGCTGACGAAATGGAATGCGGTGCTCGACCGTTCGGCCGACATCCCGCGCGTGATGCGCAAGGCGTTCGAGGCCATGACCACCGGCCGTCCCGGCACCGCGCATATCGCGCTGCCGTTCGACGTGCAGGACGGACCCGTGGACCGCAACGATGTGTGGGCTGATCCGACACTGGGTAGTTTCCCTTCCAGGAGAGTCGGGCCCGATGCTTCCCTCGTGGAACTGGCGGCTAGGCTGTTGCGGAAAGCCAAGCAGCCGCTCTTCATCTGCGGCGGCGGGGTGGTGCTCTCCGGTGCCGAAGGTGAATTGGCCACTCTGGCGGAAAACCTCTCTGCACCGGTCGCCACGACCATCAGCGGTAAGGGCTCGATCGACGAGCGCTGTGCGCACTCGGTCGGCGTGGTGGGCTCGAATGGCGGCACGCCAGAGACGCGAGCTGTCGTCGATGCCGCAGACGTGATCGTGTTCGTGGGCTGCCGTGCCGGCTCGGTCACCACCGAGCGCTGGCGCCACCCACAGGCAGGAAAGGCGAGGATCATCCACATCGATGTGGACCCGGCGGTGCCGGGTACCAACTACAAGGTCGACGTCCCCCTCATTGGCGATGCTCGCCTATGCCTTTCGGCATTGATCGACGCGTTGGATGGCCACAAGCGGGAAGCGGACCTTTCGTTCGTAGATCACCACAAACGAACCAAATTCGAGAAGTTCGAAGCGCTCGCACGCTCCGATGACCAGCCGATCAGGCCCGAACGGGTCGTTTTCGAGCTGCAGAAGAATCTCGATCGCGATGCGATCGTGGTGGCTGATCCCGGCACGCCTTGCCCCTATCTCTCCGCCTACTATGTCGTTAAGGGTACCGGGCGCCGCTACTTCTCCAACCGCGCGCACGGCGCGCTCGGCTATGCGCTCGCGGCCGCGATCGGCGCGCACGTGGCGCGGCCGCAGGTGAAGACGGTGGCCGTAATGGGCGACGGCAGCTTCGGCATGTGCGTCGGCGAGCTCGAGACCGCGGTTCGGCTGAAGCTCCCGGTCACCTTCATCGTGATCGCCAACGCGGTCTACGGCTGGATCAAGGCGGGACAGAAATCGGGCTACCAGCGGCGCTATTTCTCGGTGGATTTCGGCGTCACGGACCATGCGAAGGTCGCAGACGCATTCGGCGTGAAGAGCTGGCGGGTTTTCGAACCCGGCAAACTGGGTTCCGCGCTGAAAAGCGCGCTCTCGCACGACGGTCCCTCCTTGGTGGACATCGGCTGCCAGCCGCTGCACGAGGCCAATGCCCCGGTCTCGGAGTGGGTCGCATGATCGAGAGAAGCCATCACGACGTGGGCGGACTGCCCGGCGGCCGCGTAGAGCCCACCGAGCACGACTACGCTGATTGGGAGCGGCGCATCGACGCAATGGCGGTGCTGCTGTGGGGCATCAAGGGAACGAGGAAGCTGCTGACTGTGGACGAGCACCGCCGCGCGATCGAATTGCTGCCGCCGCAGATGTACGACTCGATGACGTATTACGAGAAGTGGATCTTCGCGCTCGCGCAGTGTCTGATCGCCCGCGGCGTGATCACGAGCGAGGAGCTCGCCCGCAAGATGGCCGGTGTCGTCGGTCCGAGAATGCACCACGACATGGGCGGTCTGCAAGCGGGGGAGGTGGATCCGAGCGAGCACGACTATGCTGCATGGGAGCGGCGGATCGACGCGCTGTCGGTGATTCTGGGACGCAACGCGAAGGTCACCGTGGACGAGCGGCGCAAGGCGATAGAGTCGCTGCCTCCCGACGCCTACGACAAGATGGGCTATTACGAACGATGGACCGCGGCGCTTGCGCACACGTTGCTTCAGCGGGGGATGATTACTACCGAGGAGCTCGCGCGCAAGATGGCCGAAATTCAGGGCCGAGAATGAATGCTCCCAGGTTCAAGCCGGGCGACCGGGTGAAAGTGCTCAATGCCTATCCGCCCGGCCACATCCGCACGCCGTTCTACATCCGCGGATGCACGGGCGAGATTGAGCGCATCTGCGGCGCGTTTCCCAATCCCGAGGAGCTCGCGCTAATGCGCACCGGGCTGCCCGCTCGGCCGCTCTATAGAGTCAGGTTCCTTCAAAAGGATGTCTGGCCGGGCTATTCAGGCAGCCCGGGGGACGTGGTCGAAGTGGAGATCTTTCAGCATTGGCTGGACCCCGCATGAACGATCAGGGCAAGTACCGGCCGCTCTCGTACTTCCAGCTGATGGAGATCAGCCTGCGCGAGCTTCTGGTCGAGAAAGGCATCCTGACCAACGAGCAGGTCGACGCGGAAGTGGAGGACATGCGCCAGCGCACGCCCGAGCGCGGCGCGAAAGTGGTGGCCCGCGCCTGGACAGACTCTGACTTTCGCAAGAGGTTATTGGAAAACGGGACGAAGGCTTGTGAAGAGCTGGGGCTCGACATTCCGGCGCTGAAGCTCGTGGTAGTCGAAAACACGCCGGAAGTGCACAACGCGATCGTATGCACCCTCTGCTCTTGCTACCCGCGCATGCTCCTCGGCATCCCGCCCGACTGGTACAAGTCGCGCAATTACCGCTCGCGCATGGTGCGCGAGCCGCGCGCAGTCCTCGCCGAGTTCGGGCTGAAGATCTCTGAACACGTGCAAATTCGTGTGCACGATTCCTCGGCGGACATGCGCTACATGGTTCTCCCGATGCGTCCCGCGGGTACGGAGGGCTGGACCGAGGAGCGCCTTGCCGGCCTCGTCAACCGCGACAGCATGATCGGCGTTGCAGTGCCTAAAGGCCCGAACGATTAGGACTTTCGGGGGGCTGCTTGGCTAAGGCACGGCCTTTGGGCGTAGTTCCGCTCGGTGATTCGGCGGCGTATGTCGAGTTCTGCACGACCCTCGACCTCGAGGTGAATAGCGTCGTGCAGCGGCTGGCACTCGCCATCCTGCGGCGCAAGGTGCCGTGGGTTCGCGACGTGGTGCCGGCGCTCGGGGGGGTAGCGTTGCACTTCGACCCGGACAACGCGGAGTTTCCCGGCAACCCGCTCGAAGCCGCGCTCGAGCTGGTCGACGATTCGCTCAAGCAGGCGCTCGTTGCGAAAGACGACCCGGGGCGCGAGGTCGAGCTGCCGGTGTGCTACGAGCCGGAGTTCGCGCTCGATCTTGCCGAGGTGGCGAAGCTCACCGACCTTGCGCCCGAGGGCGTCGCGAGCCGCCACGCCGCAGGCGAGTACCGCGTGCTCATGATGGGCTTCGCGCCCGGCCATGCCTACATGGGCGGCCTCGATCCGAAGCTGGCGGTGCCGCGCCGCGCTTCTCCGCGCGCCGTCGTGCCGGCGGGGTCGGTCGCCATTTCGAATGAGCAAACCGTGGTCTACCCGTACGCGATCTCAGGTGGCTGGAACGTGATCGGGCGCACGCCGATGGTGCTGTTCGACGCGAAGCGCGCGCGGCCGAGCCTGCTCTGGCCTGGCGATCGCGTGCGCTTCCGGGCCATCAGCCGCGACGAATTCATGCAGATGGCAAAAGGCGCGTGAGCATACGGGTACTCCGGCCGGGGCTCCTCACTACAGTCCAGGACCATGGGCGGCACGGCTACCAGCGTGTAGGCCTTTGCCCGGGCGGCGCAATGGACCCGGTGGCGCTGACGCTCGCCAATGCGCTCGTCGGCAACCCGCCCGACGAGGCGGCGCTAGAGATCACGGTGATCGGCCCGGAGCTCGTGTTCGAGGAGGATACGCTCGTCGCGATATGCGGAGCCGACTTTGCGACCACCTTTCCGCACAACCGTCCAGTGCTCGCGCGTGCGGGGACACGCTTCAACGCCGGCCGCGCCATCCGCGGAGCGCGCGCCTACATCGCAGTGGCGGGCGGGTTCGCCGTGGACCCAGTCCTCGGGAGCCGCAGCACTTACCTGCCGGGACAGTTCGGCGGCTATGAAGGCAGGGCGCTCAAGCACGGCGACGTGCTTGCTTTGCGCGAACCGAAGGCGGTCCAGCGCTTCTCTTCGCTCAAGAACGCACGAAATGGCTCGGTGCGCTGGTCGGCGCCGCCGCTCACGCTCCCGGACCGCGAGCCGATCCTGGTGCACGTCATCGAGGGGCAGCACTTCGCGAGCTTCGACGCCAACTCGCAGCGCGCCTTCTTCGACACCGTGTGGCGCGTCGCGCCGGACTCCAACCGCATGGGTTTTCGCCTGAGCGGACCGCCGCTCGGGCGGCCGCAGGGCGATGAGATACTATCCGGGCCGACCTGCCTCGGCTCGGTGCAGGTGCCGCCGAGCGGCGTGCCGATCGCGCTGATGGCCGATCACCAGACCACCGGCGGCTACCCGCGCATCGCCGAGATCGCCTCGGCGGACGTGGCGCGGCTCGCGCAGCTCGCGCCCGGCGGCAAGGTGCACTTCGCGCGCTGCAGCCTGGAGATGGCGGGCGAGCTGCGGCGCGACGCGCGCGCGCGGCTCGAGTCTGCGCTGCGCGGCATCGCGTGGGAATACCAGCGCACATGAAGACGATCGATCTCAATTGCGACATGGGCGAGAGCTACGGCGCCTGGCAGATGGGCGCCGACGCCGAGGTGATGCCGCACATCAGCTCGGCGAACATCGCTTGCGGCTTCCATGGCGGCGATCCGGCGACCATCCGCAAGACGGTTCGCCTCGCCCTCGACCACGGCGTCGCGATCGGCGCGCATCCCTCGCTGCCCGACCTCCAGGGCTTCGGCCGCCGGCCGATGAAGATCTCGCCGCAAGAAATGTACGACCTCGTCGTGTACCAAGCGGGCGCGGTGGAGGCCTTCGCGCGCGCGGCCGGCTCGAGGCTGCATCACATCAAGTGTCACGGCGCGCTCTATAACATGGCGGCGACCGACGAGGCGTTGTCGGAGGCGATGGTGCGCGCGGCGAAGGACCTGGGCGCGATGCTCTACGTGCTCTCCAACAGCCAGAACTACGAGATCGCGAAGAAGGCGGGCGTGCGCGTGTGCGGCGAAGTGTTCGCCGACCGCGGCTACTCGGATGACGGCACGCTAGCGCCGCGCGATAGGCCCGGCGGCATGATCGAGGACGCGGGCAAAGCGGTGAAGCAAGCACTCGGAATGATCGAGGGCGGATACGTCACGAGCCTTTCGGGCAAGCGCGTGCCGGTTACGGCCGACACGCTTTGCCTGCATGGGGACCAACCGGGAGCCGCAGCATTTGCCGTTGCATTAAGGAAGGCTTTCAAAGAAAGAAACATCTCTGTTGCGGCCCCCTAAGCTCTTCACCCCGATCGAACTCGGCGGGGTCACGCTTCCCAACCGCATCGTCGTCTCGCCGATGTGCCAGTACTCGGCGGACGACGGCTCGATGACCGACTGGCATACCGTGCACGTGGGCACCTTCGCCTGCTCGGGGGCAGGGCTGTTCGTGATCGAGAAGACCGGCGTCACGCGCGAAGGCCGCATCACCCACGGCTGCACCGGCCTCTACAGCGATCACAACGAGGCGGCGATGGCGCGTGTAGTGCAGGTCTACCGCGGCATCACGAGAAACCCGATCGGCATCCAGCTCGGGCATGCCGGGCGCAAAGCGTCGTCGCATCCGCCGTTCGCCGGCGGCAGGCCGCTGGGCCCCGAGGAGTCGTCCTGGCGCACGGTCGCGCCCTCGCCGATTCCGTTCGGCGAGGGCTGGCACACGCCGCACGAGCTGACGAGACAAGAGATCGGAAGGCTGGTCGATGCGTACGTCGCTGCCTCCCTGCGCGCCAAGCGCATCGGCTTCGACGTGCTCGAGCTGCACTCCGCTCACGGCTACCTGTTGCACCAATTTCTATCTCCATTGAGTAATGCACGAAGAGATCTTTATGGAGATGACCGCATGCGCTTTCCGCTGGAGGTGGCGCGCGCGGTGCGCGAAACCTGGCCGCGCGACCGCGCGCTCGGCGCGCGCATCAACGCCACCGACTGGGTCGAGGGCGGCTGGCAGCCCGAAGATGCGGTCGCCTACGCGCGCGAGCTCAAGCGCGCCGGGTTGGATTTCGTCTGCGTCTCGAGCGGTGCCACCGTGCCGCACGCAAGGATCCCGGTAGCACCGGGGTACCAAGTGGGTTTTGCAGAACGAGTGAAGAACGAAACCGGAATCAACACCAGGGCCGTCGGAATGATCGCGGACCCCGACCAGGCCGAGGACATCCTCGCCTCCGGTAAGGCCGACATGGTGGCCATGGCGCGCGCGTTCCTCGACGACCCACGCTGGGTCTGGCACGCGGCCGAGCGCTTCGGGGTAATTATCGACTACCCGCCGCAGTACGCGCGCAGCCGGCACGACCTGTGGCCGGGCGCACAGCTTGCGCGACCTCGTAGCGTGGGCCGCGGCTGATTCGCTCCCAATAGGAGGCGTACGCGTCGGTTCCGGGCGGCCATTGCGCGAGGAAGCGCTTCTGCCAGGCGCGGTGATCGTAGGCGAGCGCGATTGCCTCCACGAACACAGCGTTGAAGCGCGTGGAGTAAAGAGCGCTCTGTGAACGGTGCACGGAAATTCGGCTGACCAGGCCCGATGTCATGCCGCGGAAATTCGGCATGCCGGCCGAGCCGTTGTTGATCAGCACTCCGCCTTCATCAAAGGACTGCAGGACAGGGAGGCAGGTGTGGCTCGAGGCGAAAATGTCGACTCCAGCCTCTGCAAAGGCGGCGCGAGCCGCCGCGTAGCCGGCGGCAGTTGCGAGCGCTTCCTGCGAAAAGCCCCAGCCCGCGAGCGACCCGGCGTCGCCGTGCACGGTGCCGACCGTCGCGTCGCCCACGCGCGCTGCAAGGTGCATGGGAAGCTCGGCGAGTCTCGCCAGTGACGGGCCCGAAGCAAGCGCCGTGGCGCGCAGGCGTTCGATGATGCGGTTCGAGTGCTCGACGGTCGCGTCGCCGACCCAGTCCGGGTAGGCGCAGCCGCAGCCGGCATCTTCTCCAGGCGCGGCGAGCTCGGTCTCGATATTGCCGCGTAACGCATGGAAGCCGAGAACCGTCTCGTCGACGCGGCGGAACTCCGCCGCATCCACGTCGAACCAGTGGAAGTCACCGTTGAAGATGAGCGCCTTGCTGCTGCGGTCGGCCTCATAGGCCTCGAGGAGCGCATCCAGTGCCAGCGTGTTGCCGTACAGCCCACCCGCGATCCACAGCGTTTCTACGCTCAGCGAAAAGCGTGTGGTGATACTGGACGGGGAGTAGCGGTAGCTGAGGGGGCAAGTCCTGCCAGGCCGGGCGAGCATATCCATCCGATATTAGTCGGTTCCGGCGCGCCGCGATTACAGGAAGGATTGGAGCGGGGACTGAGATTCGGACTCAGATCTCGATCGGGGAAGACCGCGCTCTTGCCATTGAGCTATCCCCGCTTCGGCGCCAAGTCTGAATCCCGAAATGCGGCGCCGCAATAGTCGCTTTGGCACATGCCGTGGACTTTCCGTGTTATGGACTGTACAGTCCAGAACCATGGCCCGGCCGCGCGAATTCGACGCCGACGACGCCCTCGAGCGCGCAACCCGCGTCTTCTGGAACCGCGGCTTCGAGCACACCTCGCTCGACGACCTTTGCGCCGCCACCGGGCTCGGCCGCTCGAGCCTCTACGCGGCGTTCGGCGACAAGCGCGCGCTTTACCTCAAGGCGCTAGCGCGCTACGAAGAGCGCTCGGTAGCGCGCATCGCCGAAGCGTTCGAAGGCAGGCCGCTGCGCGAGGGACTCGAGGCTTTCCTCGCCGGCCTGATCGACGACATAGTGGCCGGCCCCGGCCGCAGCGGCTGCTTCATCGGCAATTGCGCGGCCGAGCTCGCGCGCCTCGACCGCACCGCGGCGGCGCGGGTGCGCGCGAGCCTCGAGCGCATCGAGGCCGCGTTCCGGCAGGTGCTCGAGAGCCATCGCGTGCCGCACGCCGATGCGCTTGCGCGCTTCCTGACCGCGGGGATTCAAGGACTGCGCCTGGTCGGCAAGGCCAACCCTGACCGCGCAGCGCTCAAGGACATCGCGATGGTCACGCTGCGTTGCCTGGATGCTAAAGGGGGTTTTTCCCATGCTGAAACCTAGAAAGCCCGTCCCCGCGCTCGATTTCGACACCGTCGGTAGCGGCCGCTGGTCCCTCGCCGCGCAGAAGCCGCAGAACTTCACCATGGTCGTGTTCTACCGCGGATTTCATTGCCCGGTGTGCCGCCGCTACACGAGCGAGCTGAACGGCATGATCGGCGAGTTTGACCAGCGCGGCGTGTCGACAGTCCTCATCAGCACCGACTCGCGCGAACGCGCCGCGGAGGCGAAGGAGAAGTGGGGTCTGCCGAACCTCACCGTCGGCTACGGGATCTCGATCGAAAAAGCGCGCGAGTGGGGCCTCTACATCTCCACCAGCCGCGGCGTCACCTCGGCGGGTGTGGAGGAGCCCCCGCTCTTCGCCGAGCCCGGGCTCTTCCTTGTCAAGCCTGACGGCACCCTTTACTGGGCGAACATCTCCACCATGCCTTTCGCGCGCCCGCATTTCAACGACATTGCCGGCGCGATCGACTTCGCCTTATCCAAGAATTACCCCGCACGCGGGGAAGCCTAGGAGACATCATGAGGAACTGGTTTTTCGCGCTGGTTTTCGCATCTTCCAACGCGCTCGCGGCCGATGGGTTGGCGGCGCTGAAGAGCCCGCACGCGCCCAAGGCGACGATGGACCGTCTCGAGGCGGCGCTCAAGGAAAAAGGCCTGGCGATTTTCGCGCGCATCGACCACGCAGCGGGCGCCGGAAAGATCGGGAAGCAACTGCGCGCCACCGAGATCCTGATCTTCGGCAATCCGCAGGGCGGAACCCCGTTCATGGAGTGCGCGCAGACGGTCGGCATCGATCTGCCGCTCAAGGCGCTGGTGTGGCAGGACGAGTCCGGCCAGGTCTGGCTCGGCTACAACGACCCGGCATACCTCGCCGCGCGTCACGGCGTCGCGCAATGTCCCGCGGCCGCAGGCCTCACGAAGGCCCTGGCCGGTTATGCGCAGCAGGCGGTCGCGAAATGAAGCCCTCGCCGCGCATCGAGCCGTTGCCGCCGCAGCACAGCCCGGAGCTCGAGGAGACGTTCGGCCGCTTCAGGCAGGCGCTTGGCTTCATCCCGAACAGCATGCTCATCCTTCAGCGAAAGCCGAAACTGGTGAAGGCGATGGCGCAGCTCACCGCCGCAGTATGGGAGCCCGACGGCGAGGTCGACCGCGCGCTCAAGCGCCTGATCGCGCACGTGGCGAGCCGCACCGCCGGCTGCCAGTACTGCATGGCGCATACCGCGGGCGGAGCGCTGCTCTTCGGGGTCGACCCCGGCAAGGTGGCCGACATCTGGGACTTCCGCGTGAGCCCGCGCTACAGCGAGAAGGAGCGCGTCGCGCTCGATTTCGCCATCGCCGCGGCGTCGCAGCCGAACGGCGTCACCGAGGAGATGTTCGCCGAGATGCGCAAGCACTGGAGCGAAACCCAGATCGTGGAGATCGCCGCCGTGGTCGCGGTCTTCGGCTTCCTCAACCGCTGGAACGACACCATGGGCACGCCGCTGGAGGATGAGCCGACCGAGGTCGGCAAGCGATACCTTGCCTCGCACGGCTGGAGCACGGGCAAGCACGCACGTTGATGGCGCGGCTGTTCTCCAATCGCGAGCGGCCCTACGACATGGGCGTGCTGCCCACGGAGCTCCTCGCGCGCGATCCACACCTCGCCATCCTTGGCGCCTCCATGCCCGGGGACGCAGTGCAACCGAGACCGGATTCGATCGTTGCCGCCATTCCCGAATACCTCGACCTGTGCGTGAAGTTCTTCGACGGCGAGGTTGCGCCGAAGCGCGCCCCGGTGCCCGACGATCCGCTCACCCGGGCGCGCAACCTGAAGGCCTCGGCATACTTCCTTGACGCGACGCTCGCCGGCGTCTGTCTAGTGGAAAACGTTCACTGGATAAGCCCAAACCATCCGCCGCACACGCACGCGTTCGTCTTCCTGGTCGAATTCGGACGCGAGCCGAAGGCGGGCGAGCCCGGCGCCGAGTGGATCCGCGGCACGAACGCCGTCCGCACCGACGTGCGCTGCGCCGAGGTGGCGGTGGTGCTGGCCGGCTACCTGCGCACGCTCGGCTGGTCGGCGCGCGGGCACATCGCGGGCGAGACCCTGGTGTCGATCGAGCGGCTTGCGCAACGCGCCGGGGTTGCGAAATCGATCGACGGGGTGCTGAAGGCGCCGCTGATCGGGCGCGGCTTTCGTCTCGGCGTGGTCACGACCGACTTCGAGATGGCGAGCGATTCTCCGTTGGCCTCCCTGGACTGGCCGAGCGCGAGCGCTTACCTCGGCAAGCCGGGAACCCGGCCCGGCTGGACCGAGGCCGTGGAGGCGAAGCGCCCGGTGCATATGGGCCGCTACGAGATGGAGCGCATCAAGCGCGTGGACGAGCCCACCACGCTCATCTTGCGCGACGAGATCAGGCGCATGCCGAAGCGCGCCGACCTCTTCTCGCGCGCGCTCGCCGGCGACCTCGGTGAGAAGCTCGCAAGAGAGCGCCGCCGCTTTGCGGTCAAGCACCCACTTGCCTTTGCCATGACGCCCCTCATCCGCAACATGGTCCCAATGCAGGGAACACGGGAAAGCCTCGGGGGGAATGCAAAGCATGCCGACCCCGTCTTCAATTCGAATTCAGTAAAGGCGCTCGGCTATTACATGGGCGCCGATCTCGTCGGCATCTGCCGCGCCGAGCCGTGGATGTACTACTCGCACGACGACGAGAAGGGGGAGCCGATCGAGCCTTACCACCCGTGGGCAGTGGTGATGCTGATCGACCAGGGCTTCGAGACTATGGAAGGCGCCTCAGGCGACGACTGGATCTCGGGGGCGCAGTCGATGCGCGCCTACATGCGCGGCGCGCTCATCGCCGGGATCATGGCGGCGCACTTGCGGCGCTTGGGATGGTCGGCGCGGGTGCACTCGAACGCGTACTCCGAGGTGCTGCACATCCCGGCGGTGCTGATGGCGGGGCTCGGCGAGCTCTCGCGCATCGGCGAGCTCGTGCTTAATCCCTTCATCGGCCCGCGCTCGAAATCGATCGTCTTCACCACCGACATGCCGCTGCAAGCCGACCAGCCGATCGACTTCGGCCTGCAGGCGGTATGCGCGATGTGCCTGAAGTGCGCGCGCGAGTGCCCGTGCAACGCGATCCCGTTCGGGCCGAAGGTGATGTTCAACGGCTACGAGATGTGGAAGCCCGACGTCGAGAAGTGCGGCCGCTACCGCCTGTCGAACGACAAGGGCTCGGCGTGCGGGCGCTGCATGAAGACCTGCCCCTACAATCGCGAGGACCTGGTCGAGTCGGAGCGGCTGCTGTGGCTCTCGATCGAGGTGCCGCAGTCGCGCCGCGCGCTGATCGACTACGACGACGCCGCGGGCGGCGGCAGCCGCAACCTGGTCAAGCGCTGGTGGTTCGACCTCGAGATCGTGGGGCGCGAGGTGGTGAAGCCGCGCGGCACCAACGAGCGCGACCTCGATCTTGGCCGCACCGAGAAGCTCGCCCGCACCCAGAAGCTCGCGTTCTTCCCGCCACCGCTACAGCCGGCGGGGGGAACGACACTGCAAACCGCCGTTCCCATCGACCGCGCAGCCGGCCTGGCCGCCTATGCGGCCGCGGAATCGCCGGCCGCTGCCAGAAAGCGCACATCCTAGGAGGAGAACGAGCCGCTCGAGCGCGGCGGCACCAACCAGGGCTTCTCGCCCACCGAGACGCTGATGGCTGCGCTCGTCGGCTGCACGAACGTCATCACGCACAAGGTGGCGCGCAAGAACGGTGTCGACATCAAATCGATGAATATTCGACTCGAAGCGCAGTTCGACCGCCGCGGCCTGACGCTTCAGGAGGAGATCGAACGGCCGTTCACTGCGGTAACGCTCACCATCGACCTCCAGACCGACGCCGACGCGGCCGCGGTGGAGCGCGTGAAGCGCGAGCTGGCGATGTTCTGCCCGGTGTCCAAGGTACTCCGTAAACGGCCAAGGCCTACGAAGACATCCCGCGGGAGGCGGTCGACCGGATGTTCGCGGATCTCGAGAGCGCGGGCTTCGACGACAGAATCAAGCCGATGGCCGGGAAGGCGGCGACTAAGATGCCGATGCCGGCGATCCTCGCCAGCCGAAACGGTTCCATATCCATTGGTCGAGCTACAGCTTACCGGGACCGTGGAAGATCGTGACGGCGAGCAGCACGCCCCAGTACCAATGCGAGTTGAGCGCCGCCTGGTTCTCGCCCAGTACGTGCCAGAAGGAGACCACGGCCATGATGTTGAAAACGAAGAGCGCGGCCGCGGCGAAACGCCCGGCGAGCCCGAGCGCGAGAAAGACGGGGAAGAAGAGCTCCGCGATGGTGCCGAGCCAGGCCGCCGCCTCGGGCGGCAGGAGCGGCACCCGGTACTCGTTCTCGAACAGGTACAGCGTTCCGTCCCAGTTGCCGATCTTGAGAAGGCCCGAGCGGAAGAAGACCTGGGCTACGTAGAGCCGGATGGCGAGGTCGAGCGCGTGCGCGCCTGCCTCGAGCCAGCCGAGGACATGAAGTAGGTTTTTCATCGTGTGATGACTCCTGCGTCGACCCAGCGGGCGAGGGCGAGCGAGGCGTCGAAGGCGCTGTCTTCGGCGGCCGCGGCCTCGAGCCCTACTTGGAGCGTTTGCCTCCGCCGGATTGCTTCCAGGAAGCGATAGTCGCCCGGGGCGAGCGCGCGCACCTGCGCCCGCCAGGCCGGCCTGTGCACGAGAATCCGGTCCAGACCGGCGCGCAGGTCGACGTCGATCCCGCCCTCGTAATCGTCCTGGTGCACCGTCCAGATACGTCCGAGCGGCCAGCGCGAGACGAACAGTGCGCTGGGCGGCGTGAGCCGAAGGACAGAAGATCCGTCCAGCCCGTGCAAGCCGAAAGGCGCGGCGTCCTGCGCGTAATAGGCGCGATGGGCGAGCCACTCCATGCGCGCGACGTCCGGAAGGTAGGGCAGGTCGAGCGTGTGCCGGAACCCGGCGACGAAATCCGCGAGGCGCTCGCCGTATTCGTTGAGGTCGCCGCTTCTCGAGAGGTGTGCGCGAGCGTACGCGTGCGCGAGGCCGGCGAAGAACTCCTCGCCGACGATCTTGCGCACGATGGGATACGCGCCGGCGAGCGCCTCTCCCCAATTGCCGAAGACGTTGCCGCGGTATGCCGCCATTCCCGCCGGCCCACCGCGCGAGAGCAGCGCGGCGGCGAAGTCAGACTGCCACGTGCCGAGCGCTGGCATGGTCGGCTTTCCTCGCTTCCTCGAGCAGCACCGCGAGCGGCGGGATGTCGGTATCCCACTCGATCAGGGTCGGTATCGGTCCGAAACGCTCGAGCGCGGCTTGGTACAGCTCCCACACCGGCTGCGCGACGCGCGCGCCGTGGTGGTCGATGAGAAACTCGCCGCGCCGGAAATGCCCGGCGCGGTGAATTTCGCGAACGCAACCGCGCGGCAGCGCCGAGATCGTCGCGCTGGCGTCGCGCCCGAGGTTGACCTGGTTCACGAAGAGATTGTTCACGTCGAGCAGCACGCCGCAACCGGTGCGCCGGGCGAGCTCCGCGAGGAACTCGCCTTCGGCCATCTCGCCGCCTTCGGGCTCGAGATAGGCGGAAACGTTCTCGACTAGGATCGGCCGCCGCAGCGCATCCTGGATGATCTCGACCCGGCGTGCGACGAGCGCGAGCGCTTCACGGCTGTACGGCAGCGGGAGCAGGTCGTTGAAGACCTGCTCCTCGACCGCGCTCCACGAGACATGCTCGGAGACGAGCGTTGGCTCGATCCACGCCACGAGGTCGGCCAGCATAAGCCGGCGTCGCTTTCTTGCGGCAGCCGGCGTGGCCGCCGCCGCGGGCGGAATCGGAGCCTACGCCTGGCTCGGACGCGACAGCCCCATCGCCCTGGCATGCATCGACTTCGTAATGAAAGAGGAAGCAAAGTCCATCATGATGGGTGCGATGCCGCGCGCCGAGGCCGAGAAGGCGCTCGCCGGGACGCTCGCGCTTTGGCGCATCGAGGGCGTCGGGCAAGTGCGGCATGTCGGGCCGTGTCCGTTCAACGGCGCCACCGCCTACCACGTGGTGCTCGCGGTTCCGCAAGGCAAGGTCACGCTGCTCGTCATGCCGGAAGGCGGGGTGAGCGGAACCCAGAAGGCGGACCACGACGGCCTCTACGCGAGCGCGGTAGCGCTGCGCAAAGGCGGGCTCGGCGTCATCGGGACCGACCGCGGCGTAGTGGACAGCGTCGTGGGCGCGCTTCGCACGTGAGGAGAGTCTTGGTGGCGCCCTTTATTCGATGACAACGACGTCTACCAGCGCCGCGACTCCCGCGACCTCGCGGCCGGGCAGGACGCGCTCGGCGCGTCCCAGCGAGTAGCCCTGCGCGAGCGCTGCCTCGCGCGCCGCGACCGTTGTCAGCGCGCGCACGCCCTCGGCCTTGGTGTGGTTTTGGATCTTGGCCGCGCGGTTCACCGTGTCGCCAATGACCGCGTATTCGAGCCGGCCTTCCTGGCCGATACAGCCGCAGACCACGGTACCCGCCTCGATGCCAATACCGATGGCTGGCCCGCCCCAGCGCGACAGGGCATCGAGCAGCTCTTCGGCGCAGCGCAGCGCGTCGGCGGCGTAAGCCGCGCTCGGGCGGGTTGCGCCGAACGTGACCATGATGCCGTCGCCAAGGTAGGTGGTGATCGAGCCGTTGTGCCGCTGGATGATCGGCACCGCGACCTGCTGATATTCGTGCAGCAGCGCGACCAGTTTCCCCGGCTCGAGGGTCGCCGCTAGCTTGGTGAAGCCGCGCAGGTCGATGAACATCACCGCCGCTTCGCGGCTCTCGCCTTCGCCCGGGCGCAGCAGCTCGTCGGCCTTGATCAGGCGCTCGGCGACGTCGGGCGAGAAGAATCGAGCGAGCTGGGTCGATGCGGCCTGTTCCGCGACTGCGCGCTCGAGAAGTTTTTGCGTGCGCCCGACGGCGAGGGCGAGCAGCACGGAGACCAGCAGGATCGAGATGACCTTGTCGACCTCGCCGCCGATGAGGATCTTCGCCGAGGTCATGTAGGCGACATAGTCGCGGGTGACGAGCCCCATGCCGGCAGGCTCGGCGAGCGCGTACCCGAGCAGAACGCACCAGCCGAGCGCCGCGCATGCGCCCGCGAGCAGCACGTGCCCGGGCGAGAACGACAGGGCGCGCAGCGCGATAAAGATGAAGAAGTACGTGAAGGTCGGCGCCTTGAGGTAGAATGCCGCCGGCTGGCCGTACTCGAGGTGAAAGCTCCAGATCGTGACCGTCAGGAGCGCCATGTCGACGATTACGGAAAGCGCCCGCATCCACGCTCCGAGCCGCCCGCTGTACACGAGGTACAGCCGCAAGACGGTGAACGCCGCATAGAAAGCAAGCGCCCAGGGGACCGGCCGCATAAGGACGCCGACCGGCGAAGTGCTGGGGGCGAGGAAATAGAGCAAGGCGAACACAAAAAGCACCCCCGCCTGCACCCAGCTCGTGAGGAGCTCGCCGCGGTCGCGCTCGGCCTGCAGCGCGCGCAGCACGCGCGCCGGAAGGCGTGCGGGCGCTTGCCGCGCCGGCGCGGCAGCTTCATCGACAGCGAGATCAATGGCTCGAGTCACGCGTTCGTTTGACGGCCGCGCGATCCCGACCTTACAGCCGGCGAGCCCTAGGAGCCCTTGACGACCTTGATCTGGTTGTCGACTGAAGCGACGCCCTGGACCTTCGACGCGATGTCGGCGGCGCGGCTGCGCTCGCCGGCGCTGGCCGTGGTGCCCCACAGACTGACGCGTCCGTCCTTGGCGGTCACGTCGATCGCCGCCGCCTGAACTTTGGCGTCGCCTTCGAGCGCCTGCTTGACGCGCTGCGCGAGCTCCTTGTTCGGGTCGGGCTTGGGCGCCTCGGGCGCCTTAGCTTCCGGCGCTGGCGTAGGTGCCGGCGCCGGTGCTGCTGCCTGGGGCGGTGAGGGCTCCTGTGCGGCGGGCTTGGGCTTCGGGGTGTCCTCGCCGCACGCGGCGAGAGCGGCCATTGCAAGTACTGCGAGGAGTTTCTTCATCTGGGCCTCCTCGCGCGAGATTACCACCGGATTGTGGCTATCCGGTAGAAACCCCTTAAGTGGGCGTTAAGCCGGGGCGCCGCATAGTGGCGTCGCCCGCGTGATGCGCCGGGGCGTCAGCAATGACACAAGCCGTCGGCGCCGCGCGAGGCACCAATTCATTGGCGTGAGCGTTCAGTGGAAAGCGAACAGCTCGGCGATGGCGCGCGCGTCAAAGCGGTATTCGTGGTTGCACATTTCGTTGCGGATTACCACCTCGCCCTGCTCGGCGAGGATGGCCTCGACTTCCTCGCGGCCGAGACCCCGAAGCATCTCCTTCACCTTGCTTTCGTCGTAAGGGCAGTGGTACTCGACGGCATAGAGCCGGAAAACGCGCATCAGTTCTTCCGGGAACACGCGCGTGAGGAGATCGTAGGGCTGCACGTCGCGCGTTTCGTCGAGCGTCAGCGTCGAGGCAAGATGAGTGACGCGGTTCCAGCCGTCGGGGTCGCGCGCATCGGCCTGCGGCAGCTTCTCGAGCAGCAGCCCGCACAGCGCGCCGCCATCGGCCCTCAGCCGCAGGAACGCTGTGGTCTGCTCGGATTGGGACAGGTAATGCTCGAAGATCTCCGCGAGCGTCTCGCCTTCGAGCGGCACCAGGCTCTGGTAGAACTGGCCACTGCGCACGTCTTCCAGCGTTACGGAAAGCCGGCCGTCGCCCAGAAGGTTTCTCTCGGAAGTGAACTTCTCCACATCCTTCTCAAAGCTCGCCATGCCCCGAATGCGCAGCTCGGCGGTGCAGTCGGCGACCAGCAGCTTCACCGGGCCCGAGCCTTGCACCTGTAGCGTGACGCGGCCCGAGCCCTTCTGGTTGGCGCCCAGGAGCACGTTGAGCGCGGTGGTGTGACCGAGCAGGGCTGCGATATCTTCGGGGTAGTCGCGGCCGTCCAGCATGCGTTGCCACGCCCCGGTGAGGCACACTAGGCGGCCCTTAATATCCAGATTTTCGAAGAGAAAGCGCTGAACGTAGTCCGTCCGCATGGTCCAAAGTATAGATGGCTGCCGTCACTGACCGTCCTGCCCGACTGACCGGGCACGACCTGTATCTGTTCCGCGAGGGCACGCACAGCCGGCTCTACGAGAAGCTCGGGGCGCACCTGGAGCCCGAGGGTACGCACTTCGCCGTATGGGCGCCCAACGCCGCGCAGGTGTCGGTCAGCGGCGACTTCAACGGCTGGGACCCGCGCGCGAACCCCATGCAGGCGAACGACGCCGGCATCTGGACGACGCTGGTGCCGCAGGCGAGGCAGGGCAGCCTGTACAAGTACCACGTGGTCTCGCGGCACGGGAACCACCGCGCTGACAAGTCCGACCCCTACGCGTTCCGCGCCGAGCCTCCGCCGAAGACCGGCTCGATGGTGTGGAAGCTCGACTACGAGTGGAACGACGCCGAGTGGATGAAGAACCGCCGGCGCGCCAACGCGCTCGAGGCGCCGTGGTCGATCTACGAGCTGCATCTCGGGTCATGGAGACGTTCACCGGAAAATCCGCGGGCGCCGCTCGGTTACCGTGAGCTCGCAGAACCTTTGGCCGACTATGTGAAGCGCATGGGCTTCACGCACGTCGAGCTCATGCCGATCATGGAGCATCCGTTCTATGGGTCGTGGGGCTACCAGTGCACCGGCTACTTCGCGCCGAGCTCGCGCTACGGGACCCCGCAGGACTTCATGCATCTCGTCGATGTGCTGCACCAGAACGGCATCGGCGTAGTGCTCGACTGGGTGCCGTCGCACTTTCCCTGGGACGCGCATGGGCTGGGCTTCTTCGATGGCACCCACCTGTACGAGCACTCCGACCCGCGGCAAGGCCACCATCCGGACTGGGCGAGCGCGATCTTCAACTACGGCAGGAACGAAGTGCGCGCCTTTCTATCCTCGAGCGCGCATTTCTGGCTCGAGAACTACCACGCCGACGGGCTCAGGTTTGATGCCGTGGCGTCCATGCTCTACCTCGACTACGGCCGCAAGCACGGCGAATGGATCCCGAACCGCCATGGCGGCCGCGAGAACCTCGAGGCGATCGACTTTCTCCGGTTTCTGAACGAGACCGTGTACCGTGACTTCCCCGACGTGCAGACGATTGCCGAGGAGTCGACCGCGTGGCCGCAGGTTTCGCGCCCGACCTACGTCGGCGGCCTCGGCTTCGGCATGAAATGGAACATGGGGTGGATGCACGACACGCTGCGCTACTTCAAGCGCGACCCCGTGTACCGCAAGCACCATCACGACGAGCTCACCTTCAGCCTCTGGTACGCCTTCCACGAGAATTTCGTGCTGCCGCTCTCGCACGACGAGGTCGTGCACGGCAAGGGCTCGCTCATCGGCCGCATGCCGGGCAACGCCGGGCAGCAGTTCGCGAACCTGCGGCTCCTCTTTGGCTGCATGTGGACCCATCCGGGGAAGAAACTTCTCTTCATGGGCGGGGAGTTCGGCCAGCGGCGCGAGTGGACGCACGAGGACAGCCTCGAATGGCATGTGCTCGGGGTCGATCCGCGCCACGAGGGCGTTCAGCGCTGGGTCGCGGATCTCAACAGGGCGTATGCCGGCGAGCCTTCTCTCCATGCGAAAGATTTTTCACCGGAGGGCTTCCGCTGGGTGCAGCGCGGGGACTGGGAAGCGAGCGTGCTGTCCTTCCTGAGACAGGCGCCCGGCAGCGCGCCGGTGCTCGTCGTGTGCAATTTCACACCGGTGCCGCGGCGCAACTACCGGATCGGCGTCCCCCAGGGCGGGCGCTGGCGCGAGATCCTGAACAGCGATGCCGAGTACTATGGCGGTAGCGGCGCCGGAAATTACGGAGGCGCCGATGCGCAGCCCATGCCGTATGAGGAATACAGCCAGTCCTTGACGCTAACACTGCCGCCGCTTGCGATGCTCGTCTTCAAGCCTGAATAAGTCGCGCGAAAAAATCCTGGCGGCGCCCGCGCGTGCCGTCGTCGAGTCGGTCCGGCCCCAGGTCGACGGCGGCCGCTATCCGATCAAGCGCGCCATCGGCGACGAGGTCGTAGTTGAGGCCGATGTCTTCGCCGACGGCCACGATGCGGTTGTGGCGCAATTGCTTTATCGCTACTCCGGGGAAAGAGATTGGATAACACTGCCCATGGAGTATCGACACAACGACCATTGGGTGACCTCGTTCCGCGTCGAGAAGCTCGGGCGCTACCAGTACACGGTGCGCGGCTGGGCGGACCGCTTTCTCACGTGGCAGCGCGACCTCGTCAAGCGGCATGACGCGGGGCAGGATTTGACGGTGGATCTTCAGATCGGCTCGGGGATCGTCGGCGAGGAGATCGCGGACTACGAAGCGGCGATGAAGCTCGTGGCGCCGCCGCCCGACGAGGCTGCGATCGTGGTTTTCGAGAAGGTGCTCGAGGTGGTCGTCGACCCGGTGCGCGCGCGCTTCAGCGCCTGGTACGAGTTGTTCCCGCGCTCCTTTGGCGGTCTGCGCGGATTGATCGACGTGCTGCCTTACGTCGAGCGGCTCGGCTTCGACATCCTCTATCTGCCGCCGGTGCACCCGATCGGCACCACGGCGCGCAAGGGAAAGAACAACGCGGTCCTGGCCCAGCCGGGCGACGTCGGCAGCCCCTGGGCGATCGGCTCGAAGGACGGCGGCCACAAATCCATAGAAAAATCGCTGGGCACGCTCGACGACTTTCACGCGCTGGTGCGTGAAGCCGAAAAGCGAAACCTGCAAATCGCGCTCGACATCGCGTTCCAGTGTTCGCCCGACCACCCGTACGTCGAACAGCACCCCGAATGGTTCCGCGCGCGGCCCGACGGCACCATCCAGTATGCCGAAAATCCGCCGAAGAAGTACCAGGACATCTATCCCTTTGATTTCGAGACGCCGGCCTGGCAGGCGCTGTGGCAGGAGCTCAAGTCGGTATTCGAGTTCTGGATCGGCCACGGGGTTAAGGTCTTTCGCGTCGACAACCCGCACACCAAGTCCTTCGCGTTCTGGGAGTGGGTGATTACCGAGCTGAAGAAGCAACACCCGGAGCTGATCCTGCTCTCCGAGGCGTTCACCCGGCCGCGCGTGATGCACAAGCTGGCGAAGCTCGGGTTTTCCCAGTCCTACACGTACTTCACCTGGAGAAACTCCAAGTCCGAATTGATCGACTATTTCACCGAGCTCACGAAAGATTCTTCGCGCGAATACTTCAGGCCCAATGTGTGGCCCAATACGCCCGACATCCTGCACGAAACGCTGCAGCACGGCGGCCGGCCGGCGTTCATCGTGCGTGCGGTGCTCGCCGCGACCGCGGCGGCGAACTACGGCATCTACGGCCCGGCGTTCGAGCTGCAGGAGCGTACGCCGCGCGAGCCGAGGAGCGAGGAGTACCTCCACTCGGAGAAGTACGAGCTCAAGCGCTGGGACCTCGAGCGCTCGGCCAGCCTCGCGCCGCTCATCGCAAGATTGAATGCGATCAGGAAAGACAACCCCGCGCTGCAGTCGGACTGGAGCCTGCGCTTCCACCCGGTTGACAATCACCAGCTCCTCGCCTTCAGCAAGAAGGAGGGTGGGAACGAGATCCTGGTCGTGGTGAACCTCGACCCGCATCACAGGCAGACAGGGTGGCTGGATTTCCCTTCGTGCGAGGTGCACGATCTTCTTTCCGGGGGGCACTACGTGTGGCGCGCCGAGCGTAACTACCTCGAGCTCAACCCGCACACGCTGCCGGCGCACGTATTTCGCGTCCAGAGAACATGAACGAACGCGTCACCGAAGAGCTCGAGGCGCCCGCGGCCGCGGCCGAAAGCCCGGGCGACGCCCTCTGGTACAAGGACGCGGTCGTGTACCAGCTTCACATCAAGGCGTTCTACGACTCGAACAACGACGGCATCGGCGACTTCAAGGGCCTGACCTCCAAGCTCGACTACATCCAGGACCTGGGCGTCAACGCCTTGTGGCTGCTGCCGTTCTACCCTTCGCCGCTCAAGGACGACGGTTACGACGTCTCGGACTACCACAACGTGCACCCGCAATACGGTACGCGCGCGGATTTCCAGAACTTCGTGAACGAGGCGCACCGGCGCGGGCTCAAGGTGATCACCGAACTCGTGGTCAACCACACCTCGGACCAGCATCCCTGGTTCCAGGAGGCGCGGCGCGCTCCTGCCGGTTCAGCGAAGCGCGACTACTACGTGTGGAGCGACACCGACCAGAAGTACAAAGGCACGCGCATCATCTTTACCGACACGGAAACGTCCAACTGGACCTGGGACCCTGTCGCGAAGGCCTACTACTGGCACCGCTTCTTCAGCCACCAGCCCGACCTCAACTTCGACAACCCGCAAGTGCTGGAAGCGGTGCTCGGCACCATGCGCTTCTGGCTCGACATGGGCGTCGACGGCTTCCGCCTGGACGCCATCCCATACCTGATCGAGCGCGAAGGCACGTCGAACGAGAACCTGCCCGAGACGCACGCAGTGCTGAAGCAGATCCGCGCGCTGATCGACCGCAACTACGCCAACCGGTTCCTGCTCGCCGAAGCCAACATGTGGCCCGAGGACGTGCGGCCGTATTTCGGCGAGGGCGACGAATGCCACATGGCGTTCCACTTCCCGCTGATGCCGCGCATGTACATGGCGATCGCGCAGGAGGACCGCCACCCCGTGGCGGAGATCATGGCGCAGACGCCCGACATCCCGGACATCTGCCAGTGGGCGATCTTCCTGCGCAACCACGACGAGCTCACGCTCGAGATGGTGACCAACCGCGAGCGCGACTACATGTACCGCATGTACGCCGCCGACCTGCAGGCGCGCATCAACCTCGGCATCCGCCGGCGCCTCGCGCCGCTGATGGAGAACGACCCCGACCGGGTAAAGCTGATGAACAGCATGCTGCTTTCCATGCCCGGCTCGCCGATCCTGTACTACGGCGACGAGATCGGCATGGGGGACAACATCTACCTCGGCGACCGCAATGGCGTGCGCACGCCGATGCAGTGGAGCCCTGACCGCAACGCCGGCTTCTCGCGCGCTGATCCGCAGCGGCTCTACCTGCCGCCGATCATGGACCCGGTGTACGGGTTCGAGGCGGTGAATGTCGAGGCCCAGGCGCGCGACCCGGCGTCGCTCCTCAACTGGATGAAGCGCATGCTTGCCACGCGCAAGACGAGCAAGGCGTTCGGCCGCGGCCGGCTCGAGTTCCTGCGCCCCGGGAACCGGAAGGTGCTGGCCTATCTGCGGGAACTGGGTGACGAAGCGATCCTGTGCGTCGCGAATCTCTCGCGCAGCGCCCAGCCGGTCGAGCTCGATCTGCAGCGCTTCAAGGGCCGCGTGCCGCTCGAGATGCTCGGCCGCACCGCCTTCCCGCCGATCGGCGAGCGCTTCTACCTCTTCACGCTGCCCGCCTACGGCTTCTACTGGTTTCGCCTCGCCGCCGACGCAAGCCCGCCCGAATGGCACACGCAGGTGTCGCCGCCGCAGGAGCACCCCATGCTGGTGCTCTTCGACAGCTGGACGAGCTTCTTCCGCGAAGCCGTAATGCCGTGGCGTATCGGCATGGCGGAGACGCTCCGCGCGCGGCTCGAGACCGAGGTGCTGCCCGCCTTCCTCGAGGCGCAGCGCTGGTACGCGCAGAAAGGCGAGGCGGCGGGGCGCGCCAAGGTCCGCGACCACGCGGTGTGGAGCGTGGGACCGATCAGCTGGCTGGTCGCGCTGGTCGAGGTGAAGGACTCGGTCTATTTCCTGCCCCTCGCGCTCGCCTGGGAGGAGGAAGAAGAGCAGATGAAGCGCCTCTCGCTCGCCACGGTGGCGCGCGTGCGCCAGCAGGCGAACGTCGGTGTGATCGCCGACGCGATGGCGGACGAGGGCTTCTGCCGCCACGTGGTGAAGGCGATTGGCGAGCGTCGCGAACTGCCGACGAAGAACGGTGCGCTCAAGTTCACGCCGACGAGCGCGTACGCCGACATCGTTCCCGCCGAGGTCGCCACGCTGCAGGTCGGCCGCCTGCAGGCGCAGAGCACGAATACTTCGGTGCAGTTCGGCGACCGGCTGTTCCTCAAATGCTACCGCCGCGTGCGCCCGGGCGTGCACGCCGAGCTCGAGGTCGGTCGTTTCCTCACCGAGGTCGCCCGCTTCAACAATTGCGTGCCGCTCGCGGGAGCGGTGGAGTACGTTGCCGCCGGCGCGGAGCCTGCGGCGGTAGCGCTGCTTCAGGCCTACGTGCCGAACCAAGGCGACGGCTGGAGCTACACCCTCGCGTACCTCGAGCGCTTCCTCAAGGCGCCGCGGGCCGATGAGCCGCACGGCGCGTATCTCACGCTCATACAGACGCTCGCGACGCGTACCGCGGAGCTCCACTGCGCGCTCGCCACGCCGAGCGGCGACGCGGCGTTCGAGCCTGAGCCGCTCAGCCCGCAGGAGGTGGCTGCCTGGAAGCAGCGCGTCCGCGAGGAGGCGGCGGCAACCTTCGCCAAGCTGGAAAAATCCCAGCAGGGCGCGCTTCAGCAGGTGCTCGAGCGCATCGATGCGTGCCCGGCGCCGTCGAAGCCGACTTTCCAGACTCGTCACCACGGCGACTATCACCTCGGGCAGGTCTTGCTCGCCAGCAACGACTTCCTGATCATCGATTTCGAGGGCGAGCCGTCGCGCCCCCTCGCCGAAAGCCGGCGCAAGCGCTCGCCGCTGCGCGACGTCGCGGGCATGCTGCGCTCGTTTGCCTACGCCAAAGGGGCGGCCCTGATGAACGCCGTGCAGCCCGCGCCCGAGCGCGGCTCCGCCGACCTCGACGCCTGGGAAGCCGCCGCGCGCAAGGCGTTCCTGACGGCGTACGCCGAAGCGATGCGCGGCTCGGGAATATTCGAGTCCTTCGACGACGTGCGCGGCCTGCTCGAGCTCGCCGAGATCGAGAAGCTGCTCTACGAGCTGCGCTACGAGCTCGACAACCGGCCGGCGTGGCTGCGCATCCCGCTGCAGGGGCTTGCCGCACTGACCGCAAGAGCGCCGACAGGGTGATCTGAACGGGAGGATGTAGATATGGACCGCTTCGAGGTGCTGCTCGAGCCCCTGCGCGTGTTTCTGCGCCAGATGGGCGATTTCCTGCCGCGGCTGGCCCTGGCGCTGCTGGTCGTCATCATCGGATACTTCATCGCCAAGGCGGTGAAGTTCGCGATCGTGCGGGGTCTGCGCGCCGTGAACTTCAACGTGCTGACCGAGCGCGCCGGCATCGACGGCTTCCTGCGCGGCGGCGGCATCCGCGCCGACGGCACCGAGATCGTGGCGCTGCTCTTCTACTGGGTCGTCATCCTGGTCGCGCTGGTGATCGGCTTCAACAGCCTCGGTCTCGCCTACATCACCGACCTGTTGAGCCGGGTGCTGCTCTTCGTGCCGAAGGTCATGGTGGCGATGCTGATTCTCGCTTTCGGCGCGTACTTCGCCGGCTTTATCGGCCACGCCGTGACCGCATACTGCAGGAAGGTCCAGCTGCAGGACGCGGAGCTCCTCGGCCGCATCTCGCAGTACGCGATCCTCGCGTTCGTGGTGCTGATCGCGCTCGATCAGGTGAACGTCGGCGGCGACATCGTGCGCCAGACCTTCCTTATCGTGCTCGCCGGCGTGGTGTTCGCGCTTGCGCTCGCGTTCGGGCTCGGCGGCAAAGATTGGGCCGCCGAGATGCTCGAGCGCTGGTGGCCGCGCCGCAGGAAACCCTGAACCGTGAAAGGGGTCGGATCAATCTACCGTGAGCGTTCCACATCGCATTGCCGCCCGCCATTCCATGCCGTTCGGTGCCGAGGTTTTGGTGCAGGGCGGCGTACGCTTTCGCCTCTGGGCCCCCGGGGCCAAAGACATTGAATTACATGTCGCCGGCCGCCTGATCCCGCTGCAATCGGGCGGCGACGGCTGGTTCGAGCATATCGAAGCCCAGGCAGGCCCGGGCACGCTCTACCGCTACCGCGTTGACGGCGAGCTCTTCGTCCCCGACCCGGCGTCGCGTTTCCAGCCGCACGATGTCGACGGGCCGAGCGAGGTCATCGCGCCGCATGCCTACAAGTGGAGCCATCACGCATGGAACGGCAGGCCCTGGAACGAAGCGGTGATCTACGAGCTCCACGTCGGCACGTTTACTCCGGAAGGCACCTATGCCGGCGCAGTGAAGAAGATCGGTACGTTGAAGGAGCTAGGAATCACGGCGCTCGAGCTTATGCCGCTTTCCGATTTCGCCGGCAGGCGCAGCTGGGGCTACGACGGCGTGCTGCCGTACGCGCCCGATTCCACATACGGCCGGCCCGAGGACCTGAAGGCGCTCGTGGACGCCGCTCACGCCGCCGGCCTCATGGTCCTGCTCGACGTGGTCTACAACCATTTCGGCCCCAAGGGCAACTACCTGCCGCGCTACGCGCCGCAATTCTTCACCGAACGGCACCACACGCCGTGGGGAGCGGCGATCGATTTCTCGAACGAAGCGGTGCGTCAGTACTTCGTGCATAACGCGCTCTACTGGCTCAAGGAGTACCGCTTCGACGGACTTCGCTTCGACGCGGTGCATGCCATCATCGACGAGTCGCCGCGCCACATTCTGGAGGAGATCTGCGCCTCGGTTCCCGCGGGCAAGCATCTCGTGCTCGAGAATGACGCCAACCAGGCGCGCTTCGTCGGCCCCGGGCGCTACACCGCGCAGTGGAACGACGACTCGCACCACGCGTACCACGTGCTCGCCACCGGCGAATCCGACGGCTACTACGTCGCCTACGCTGATTCCCCGGCGAAGCACCTTGCGCGCTCGCTTGCCGAAGGCTTTGCCTACCAGGGCGAGGTCTCGCCCTTCAGCGGGGAGCCGCGCGGCGAGCCGAGCGCGCACCTGCCGCCTTCGTGCTTTATCCACTTCCTCCAGAACCACGACCAGATCGGCAATCGCGCGCTGGGGGAAAGGTTGATCTCTCTTGCGAGGGAAAAGCCCCTCAGAGCACTGGCCGCGATCCAGCTCCTTGCCCCGTCGCCGCCGCTCCTCTTCATGGGCGAGGAGTGGGGTTGCCGGCAGCCCTTCCTCTTCTTTTGCGATTTCGAAGGCGAGCTCGGCGAGGCGGTGCGCAATGGGCGGCGGGAGGAGTTCAGGCGCTTCACGAGCTTCAGGGGCGAAATTCCCGATCCGCTCGCCGAGAGCACTTTCAGGCAGTGCGTGCTGGACTGGAGCAAGCGCGACGCGGGCTGGCTTGCGCATTACAAGAAGCTGCTCCAGCTGCGCGCGCGTGCGATCGCCCCGCGCAGGTTCGGCCCGGGCAACCACCGCATGCTGGGCGAGCGCGCATTCGAGGTGAAATGGGACGACCTCACGCTGATCGCGAACTGCGGCGATCAGTCGGTCGCGGTCAGCGAGTTTCCCAGGGATCCGCCCCTCTGGTCGAGCGGCAAGCCTGGGGATCCGTGGTCGGTGAACTGGTGGCTGACGAAGTAGCTTCGAGCTATCTCGACGTCTGGGGCAACGAGAAGTCGATCGAGCCTGAGGTGCGGCGCGTGCTGCTCGAGGCGATGGGGCCCAGGCGCAGGGCGCGCAAGGTGCGCCTCGCGACCGGGCGCTGCTACCAGCCGAAGCTGCTCGAAGAGCGCAGGCTCTGGGGCTTCATGGCGCAGCTCTACGGCCTGCGCTCAGAGCGCAACTGGGGCATCGGCGATTTCACCGACCTTAGCAACCTGATCGAAATAACGGCCGGGCTCGGCGGCGCGTTGGTCGGCGTGAACCCGCTCCACGCCACGCAAGGCAGCCCCTACAGTCCCTCGAGCCGCCACGCGCTCAACTTCCTCTACATCGACGTTGAAGCCGTGCCCGGCTACGAGCCCTCGGTAAAGCTTCGCCGCCGCTTGCAGGCACTGCGCGAATCCGACCTTGTCGATTACGCGGCGGTGCGCCGCGTCAAGCTCCAGGTTCTCGAGCTCCTATTCAGGGTCAGTAAACCCCGGGTGAAGGTGCGTACGAAGGGCCTGCGCGACTACGCGGTGTTCGAGACCCTGCGCGAGGAGTTCGGCGACGGCTGGCAGAACTGGCCGGAAGCATTCCATCGTCCTGAATCGCAGGCGGTGAAGGCGTTTGCCAGGAAAAATGCGAACCGCGTTGCCTTCCATGCCTGGTTGCAGGCCATCGCCCGGGAGCAGCTCGACGGCGCGCTGCGCCATGCGCACGAGCTCGGTATGCCGCTCGGGGTGTATGTCGACCTCGCGCTCGGCGCCGATCGCGGCGGGGCGGAGGTGTGGTCCGACCAGGATGCTTACGCTGTGGGTGCCTCCACCGGCGCGCCGCCCGACGAGTTCAACCCGCGCGGCCAGGATTGGGGTTTGCCGCCGTATTCGCCGCGCGCGCTGCGCGCGATAGCGTACCGGCCGTTCATCGAGCTGCTTCGCGCAAACATGCCGCTCGGCGGTGCGCTGCGCATGGACCACGTCATGGCGCTGTCGCGGCTGTGGTGGATACCGCAGGGCGAGAAACCCGACCGCGGCGGCTATGTCGCGTACCCGTTCCGCGAGCTGCTCGCGATCCTCGCCGCGGAAAGCCGGCGCGCGCGATGCCTGGTGATCGGCGAGGACCTCGGCACGGTCCCGGCCGAGCTGCGCACCGCGCTTAACCAGGCGGGCGTGCTCTCGTATCGGCCGATGCTTTTCGAGAAGGACTCGTCCGGCGAGTACAGTTCCCCCAGCGCTTATCCCCGCGAGGCGCTGGTGTGCGCGACCACGCACGACCTGCCGACCTGGCGCGGCTACTGGGAAACGCATGATCTGAAGCTTCGGCAGCGTTTCGGCTTGAGCGTCAATTTCGAAAACGAAGTCTCTGCCCGCGAAGAGGAAAAGAAAAAGCTCGCGCAGGCCTTGAAGCGGGAAGGATTAGGCTCCTCGGCGCGATCGGCGCATGCGTTCATCGCCCGCACCCCGTCGAAGCTCGCAATGCTGCAACCCGAGGACGTGTTCGAGCTCCTCGATCAAGCGAATCTCCCGGGCACGGTCGATCAACACCCGAACTGGCGCCGTAAGCTGCCGCTCGCGCTCGAGCGCTGGAGCTCACACCCGGAAGTCTCGGCGCTTCGCGACGTCATGGCGGAGAGGCGGGTTCCCATCCCTGCGCCGCGTGCTACGTACCGACTGCAATTTCACAAGGGCTTCAAGTTCAGCGACGCTACTCGCCTCGTGCCTTATGTCGCGAGGCTTGGCATCAGCCACGTCTATGCCTCGCCGTTCCTGAAAGCGCGCCCCGGGAGTACGCACGGCTACGACGTCGTGGACCACAACCAGGTCAATCCCGAGATTGGCACCCACGGTGAGTTGAAGAAGCTCATCCGCACGTTGAAAGAGCACGGCATGGGCCTGGTCGTGGACCTCGTGCCGAACCACATGGGCGTGCTGCACGCCGACAATCCATGGTGGCTCGACGTGCTGGAGAATGGAGCTCGATCGCGTTATGCGCGGTTTTTCGATATCGACTGGTCGCCTGGCAAGCTGCTGCTTCCCGTCCTGGGCAAGCATTACGGCGAGGCGCTCGAGGAGGTGAAAGTCGAGCGCAAGGACAACAAGTGGTACGTCCGCTACTTCGACCACCGCTTTCCGCTGAATGCAAAGTCAACACGCAATCTCGGGCAGCCACCGGAAGATAGCTTGGCGCTGCACCGGCTGCTCGAGAAGCAGCACTACCGGCTCGCGTACTGGCGGGTCGCCTCCGACGAGATCAACTACCGGCGCTTCTTCGAGATCACCGACCTCGCCGGCCTGAGGATCGAGGACCCCGAGGTGTTTGAGGCAACGCACGCGCTTGCGGCGCGGCTCGCGCAGCGCGGCGGCATCGACGGCGTGCGCATCGACCATCCCGACGGCCTCGCCGATCCGAGGCAGTACTTCGAGCGGCTGGCGCGGCTTTTCCCGCGCCGCTGGATCGTGGTGGAAAAGATCCTCGCCGAGCACGAGAAGCTGCCCGGCGACTGGCCGGTGCACGGCGAGACCGGTTACCGCTTCGCCAATCTGCTGACGGGGTTGTTCATCGACGCGGCCGCCGAAGCACGCTTCGACCGGATCTATCGGCGCTTCACCGGCGAGCGGCGCAGCTTCGACGAGGTTGCGCGCGAGAGCCGCATCCTAATCATGGCGACGACGCTCTATGCCGAGCTCCACATGCTGTCCAATTGGCTTGCGCGCATCGCCGCCGGCAATCGCAACACGCGCGACTACACCGCGAGCGGGCTGCGCAAGGCGCTCGTCGAGATTGCCGCTCGGTTCCCGGTCTATCGCACCTACGTCTCGGCCAGCGGCGTATCGGAAAGCGACCGTCGGGTGATCGACTCGGCGGTAAGCGCGGCCAAACGCGCCACCCGCGCGGCCGACCCGAGCGTGTTCGATTTCGTGCGCAGCGTCCTGCTACTCGAAATCGCACCCCCTGGGAAGCGCCGAGAAGAAATGCTGCGCTTCGCGATGCGCTTCCAGCAGTTCACGGCGCCCGTGGTGGCGAAAGGGATCGAGGACACCGCGTTCTACCGCTACACGCGCCTCATCGCGCTGAACGAGGTCGGCGGCAATCCCTCGAGCTTCGGCGTCTCGCTTGCAGAGTTCCATGCAGCGGCGGAGGAGCGGGCACGACGCTGGCCGGCGACGATGCTGGGGAGCTCGACGCACGACACCAAGCGCTCCGAGGATGTGCGCGCGCGCCTCGGCGTGCTGTCCGAGCTCGTCTCCGGCTGGCGCATGACGCTGCGGCGATGGAGCCTGATGAACCGCGGCGGCATCTCGCGCAGCGACGAATACCATTTTTACCAGGCGCTCGTCGGCATCTGGCCGGGCGAGGTCTCGCCCGGACTGACCGACCGGCTGAAGGCCTACATGCTGAAAGCGGCGCGCGAGGCGAAGGAGCGGACAAGCTGGATCAATCCGGACACGGAATACGAGCGCTCGCTCGAGCGCTTCGTCGAGCAGTCGCTGGCGAATCCGGTTTTCGCAAGAGACGTGGCCGACATGGTGTCGCGCCTCGCGCACGTCGGGCGCCTTGTCGGCCTTTCGCAGGCGCTCCTCAAAGTCGCCTCGCCGGGGGTGCCCGATTATTACCAGGGAACCGAGATCTGGGATTTCAGCCTTGTCGACCCCGACAACCGCCGGCCGGTCGACTACGGGTTGCGCGCAAGTTTGCTCTCATCCTTACGAAAGAATACGTTCGACCTTCTGCAAAATCTTGCTGACGGCCGAGCGAAGCTGCATGTAATCAGGAAGGGCCTGGAGGTGAGGAAACAATTTCCGGCCCTGTTCCAGGGCGGGAAATACACGCCGCTTTATGCCGATGGCGGCCGCGAGGCGAACATCGTCGCGTTTTCGCTTTCCGACGCCGCGCACGAGGCGGTGGCAGTGGCGCCGCGCCTCTTCGCGCGCCTGATGGACGGCGACGACCTGGCGCCGCTCGGCGCGAAGGCCTGGGGCGAGGCGCGCTTGCCTCTCGAAGGCGAATACGTCAACGTACTGACCGGCGAACGGCATGAGGGTCGCGCAGGTCACGTGGGCATAGCAGCGCTTCTTGCCACCTTTCCAGCCGCGCTGCTCGTGCGGCCGTGAGCGCGCCGCCCTTCCGCGCCGAGCATATCGGCAGCCTGCTGCGGCCGCAGCGGCTTCTGCAGGACCGCTCGTGCGCAGACGAGTGTATCGTCGAAGCGATAAGGTGGCAGGAGAGCCTCGGCCTGAAGGTCGTGACCGACGGCGAGTTTCGCCGCGAGTCCTGGCGGCTCGGCTTCGTGTCGAAGGTCGCTGGCTTCGCGCGCGCCGACGCGGTGGGCAACGTCGACCTGCAGCGCGACGCGGCCGGCAACGTGATGCGCGTCGGATCGGCGCCGGTCGCGGTGACACGGATCCGGCGCACCGGACCGATCGTGGCCGACGAGGTCGGGTTCTCGCTGAAGCACACGCACCGGGTCGTTAAGGCGACGCTGCCGGCTCCGTCCTATCTGCACTACCCGCGCGGGCGCGATTGCGTCGACCGCGACGTTTATCCCGACCTCGATGAGTTCTTCGCCGACGTGGTGAAGGTGTATGTCGAGGAGCTGCACGCGCTGCACGCCGCCGGCGGGCGCTACCTGCAGATCGACGAAGTGGCGCAGACCCTGCTTTGCGACCAGAAGCTGCGCGACGCGGTGCGCGCGCGCGGCGACGACCCGGAGAAGCTTATCGACCTGTATATAGATCTCATCAACCGCGTGGTGCGCGAGCGGCCGGCCGGCATGACGGTGGGCGTGCACATGTGCCGCGGCAACGCCATGGGTAAGTGGATCGCCGAGGGCGGCTACGAGCGCATAGCGGAAAAGTCCTTTTCCCGCATGGAGGTCGATGCTTTCTTTCTCGAGTTCGACAGCGAGCGCGCCGGCGGCTTCGAGCCGCTGCGCTTCGTTCCGAACGGCAAGCGCGTAGTGCTCGGCCTGGTTTCCACGAAGACTCCGGCGCTGGAAGACAAGGATGCATTGAAAGAGAAGATCGACGCCGCGGCGCGCCTCATTCCGCTCGATAGCCTCTCGATCAGCCCGCAATGCGGCTTCGCCAGCCACGAGAAAGGCACGATGCTGTCATTCCGCGATCAGGAGGCGAAGCTGCGACGGGTGGTGGAGACCGCGATGGAGGTATGGGGACAGGCATGAAAACGTTCTGGATAGTTCTTTTTGCGCTTGCTTGCGGAGCAGCCAGGGCAGCTGAGCCGAGCCAGTTCATCTTCGCCTGGCCGCTCGACGAGAAGGCGCTCAAGCCGCGCGGCGCGACGACGCGCGGTGCGCCGGTGACGCTCGACGCGGCGCCGACAGAATCCTGGAAACGGCTGAACGAGCCCGGCCTGGGCGCTCAAGAGCGCGATCGTCGCGCGATCCTGGCGATGGCCGGGCCCTACCGGGTGAGCTTCGATTTCCTCGAAGTAGTGCGCTACGAGCCCTCGCTCAAGCAGGACGCCCCTTACCAGAGCTGGGGTACCGAGTACGTGTTCGTCACCGAGGACCGCTCGGAGTTCATCGCGCTCCAGCACATCCTGGTGATGCGCATGCTGCGAGACGGGGGCAGTGGCGGTTCTCCCATCGTGAGCGAGCCCATGGTGGTGCGCCATTGGCGTCAGGAGTGGCGCTACGAGGCGCCGACGCTCCTCGCGTACGAGGGGGAGAACACCTGGGCGCGCCGCGCCACGCCCGCCGCCGCGCGCCGCGGCGCCTGGTCACAGACGGTGCTCCAGGTCGACGACTCGCCGCGCTACGCCGCGCTCGGGCGCTGGGAGCACTCGGACGGCGTATCGACCTGGATCAGCGACGAGACCTGGCGGCCGCTCCCGCGGCGCGAGTTCAGCGTGCGCAAGGATTACGACGTGCTTGTCGGGACCAACCGCCACACCATCACGCCGACGGGCTGGGTGCAGGAAGAAAACAACCTCAAGCTGGCGCTGAAGGACAGGAAGTACCTTGCGCGCGAATACGGCGTGGCCCGATACCAGCGCATAAGGGACTACGACTTTGGCGCCGGTGAAAAGTATTACGCGCGCACCGAGCCGTTCTGGACAGAGGTGCGCGCCGCCTGGCGCGAGCTCGAGGAGGGGCGCGGCCGCTTCACCGTACGCGCGCCGGTGGACCAGGCGCAGCTCTTCCTGCCGTTCTTCCGGTACGCCGACCAGCTGGTCGAAGGCGCGCCGTTCGATCGAGACGACGCGCGCGCCTTTGTCCGACGCACTCTCCAGGACAGCTACTTGAAATAAAGGGGCGAGGACCCTGTTTACAGCAGCATGAAAACTCTTCTTACGACGATCGGCCTGCTCGTAGCGCTCAGCGCGCAGGCGCAGCAAAAGGACATGAGCTTCTTCATCACCAGCGTCGGGCCGGGCAAAGGGGCAGACCTTGGCGGCCTCGCGGGCGCGGATGCCTATTGCCAGAAGCTCGCGCAGACGGCGGGGGCCGGCCAGCGCGAATGGCGGGCCTACCTCAGCACCGACAAGGTCAATGCCCGCGACCGGATCGGCAAGGGCCCTTGGCAGAACGCGAAAGGCGAGGAGGTTGCCAAGAGCGTCGACGACCTGCACAAGGATCCGAAGATCGACAAGCAGACCGGCCTCGACGAGAAAGGCAACATGGTGAATGGGCGCGGCGACAGTCCGAACCGCCACGACATTCTCACCGGCTCGACACCCGACGGCCGCGCCATCGCGGACAAGGACCTGACCTGCGGCAACTGGACCAAGAGCGGCGAGGGCGCCGCCATGGTCGGGCATCACGACCGTGTAGGCTTGCGCGACGACGACGCCTCGAAGTCGTGGAACTCCTCGCATCCCTCGCGCGGCTGCAGCCAGGACGCGCTGCGCAGCTCGGGCGGCGACGGGCTGTTCTACTGTTTCGCGGTCAGATAACCCTGGCCGAGCCCTTTGCGGCTTAGTTTGTAGTCGATACCGGCCTCGCGCAGCACCCAGGCGACGAACGTATTGCTGTTCGGCCCGGGCCAGTACCGGTAACGCTCGCAGTAGGGATAGCTTTCTATCGTCTGTAGTACCCGAAGTATCTTCACGGCGTGGTCTCCGTCCCATTCCCTCACGAGTCTGGAAGGGCCGCCGCCCACGCCGTCATCGGGGTGCTTGAGGTCGCGGTGGACGTGGCCGATGCACCAGCCGCCGGCGTTCTTCGTCTGCCACACTTCCCAGCGGTGACGCCCGGTGTCGTCGCACACCACGAACCAGTAGTGCCAGGCGATGGCGCCGATCCACGGAAGCGGCGCATAGCGCAGCTCGACTTTCAAAATATCGCGATCGTGCGCCGGCCGCGGCGATCGATGCACGCGCGGAACATCCCGTCGCTGTTGAACGGCATGGCGACACTACCGCGGCGGTCCACCGCGATCACCCCGCCGTCCGCGCCGAGCGCCGCTACGGCCTTGAGGGCGTCGGCCGCGGCCGCGGCGAGTGTGGCGCCGGCGTAGCGCATTCTTGCGCACACGTCGTAAGCCACGGCTGCGCGGATGAACGCTTCGCCGAGCCCGGTGCCTGACACCGCGCAGGCGCGATTGTCGGCGTACGTTCCGGCGCCGACGAGCGGCGAATCACCGACGCGCCCAGGCATCTTGCCCGTGTAGCCGCCGGTCGACGTCGCGGCGGCGAGGTTTCCATCAACGTCGAGCGCCACCGCGCCCACGGTGCCGTGGTAGTTGCGCAGGTTCTTCTTCAAGGCAGTCCGCCGACGCGCCGTATGAAAGTACTCAGGTAGTTCGAACTTCAATCCTTGCTTGCGTGCAAAGCGCTCGGCGCCGCTCCCGGCGAGCAAGACATGGCGGCTCTTCTCCATCACCGCGCGTGCGGCAAGTATCGGGTTGCGGATGCGCCGCACCGCGGCGACGGCACCGGCGCGCAGCGTCGCGCCGTCCATGATCGAGGCGTCCATCTCGATCTCGCCGTCCATGTTGAACGACGAGCCCCGCCCCGCATTGAAAAGCGGTGAGTCCTCGAGCACTACTACCGCGGCGGCCACGGCGTCCAGGCTCGATCGATCCCTTTTCAGAATCTCGTAACCCGCGTCCAGTGCCTGTTTCAGCACGGCACGATGGTGCGCACCAGGCTTGTCGGCGTGTAGCACGCCCGCGCCGCCGTGGATGGCAATGACGGGGGTCATGGCCTCAGCATCGCCTCCACTTCGTCGTCGGACAGGTCACGCCATTCCTCGTACGCGTCCGCCACGGCAAACGACGCGCCGCTGCGGATGTCTGCGCATACGATCTCGTCGGCAAGCTTGCGCATCGCTTCTAGCGAGCGCGCGGGCGCGGTGGGCACCGCGACAACAACGCGACCCGCGCCGAGCTTACGCAGCGCGTCGATCGCGGTCCTCATGGTGGACCCAGCCGCTATGCCATCGTCGACCAGGATTACAGTCTTGCCGGAGAGGTCTCTCAAGGCGTTCGCACTGGACAACTTCTTGCTTCGCCGCTCGACCTTGGCACGCGCGTCGGCGGTGGCCTTCGTTACCTGGGAAGAGGTCAATCCGTAGCCTTCCACGGCTGCCTGGTCGATCCATGCGCTGCCGTCGAAAGCGACCGCGCCGAAGCCGCTTTCGGTCGTCCAGGGATAGAGCATTTTGCTCACTGGCGCGGCGCGTAGGGACAGGCCGAGGTCGCGCGCGATCGCCGCGCCGACCGGCACACCGCCCGCAGGAATGGCGAGAACGATCGCGCTGCCGCCCCTGTACTTTCCGAGCATCGCGGCAAGACGCGTTCCCGCCGCGTCGCGGTCGCGGAACTCGGCCTTCAATCGAGCGTCCGCTTGTAGAAGCGCAATCCGATGGCGATGACGACCAGCATGAACACGAGTATCGGCCAGATCTGCGGCCACAGGTCGGCGAGCCCGCTGCCCTTGAGCATGATGCCGCGCACGAGGACGACGAAGTGCGTAAGCGGTAGCGCCGAGCCCAGCCATTGCGCCCACGGCGGCATCCCGCGGAACGGGAACATGAACCCCGAGAGCAGGATTGAGGGCAGGAAGAAGAAGAACGTCATCTGCATCGCCTGGAGCTGGTTGCGCGCGATGGACGAGAAGGTGATGCCGAGGGTCAGGTTGGCGGCGATGAAGACGAGCACGACCAGGTACAGAGCCAAATAGCTCCCCTGCATGGGAACGGTGAAGAGCCACAGCGCGCAAAAGATGATGAGCGTCACCTGGATCAGCCCGATCAGGATGTAAGGCACGATCTTGCCGGTCATTACCTCGATCGGCAGCGCCGGCGTCGAAAGCAGGTTTTCGAAAGTCCCGCGCTCGCGCTCGCGGGTCATGGCGAGGCCGGTCATGAGGACCATCGTCATAGTGAGGATGGTGCCGAGCAAGCCGGGGACGATGTTGTAGGCGGTGACGCCTTCGGGGTTATAGCGCCGATGCACGCGCATCTCGAGCGGCGGCGGTACCCCTTTCAGCGGCTCGAGCGCGCCGCTCAGGTCGCGCTCGAGCGACGAGGACGCCACCTGGTTGAGGGCCGAGACCGCGTTGCCGATCGCCTGCGGGTCGGTGGCGTCGGCCTCCACCAGCAGCACCGGACGCTCGCCGCGCACGAGCTTGCGACCGAAGTTCTCGGGAATCGTGACCGCAAACAGCACTTCTCCCCGGGCCATCAGGTCCTCGATCTCGCTCTCATGGGAGACGAACCGGTCGATGCGGAAGTAACCGCTTGTCTGTATCGCGGCCAGGAGCGTGCGGGAGTAGGGACCGGAGTCGGCGCTCAGCACCGCGGTCGGCAGCAGCTTCGGGTCGGAGTTGATCGCGTAGCCGAACAGGATGAGCTGCAGCACCGGGATGCCGATGATCATGCCGAACGTCAGCCGGTCGCGCTTGAGCTGGATGAATTCCTTGATGATGATCCCGACCCAGCGCGACCACGACAAATTCGGGGTCAGGGTCGCAATTCGTTTGCGCGTACGCGCTAACATGATTACGACCCTGACCCCGAATTCCGCATGAGGTGGATGAAGACGTCCTCCAGTCCCGGTTCCGCCTTATCCCAGGACAGTCCCTTTTGGGAAAGAAAGGGCGCGAGCGTTTTCTCGAGTTCCGCCGCGTCCTCGCCGGTGACGTGCAGAGTGTTGCCAAACGCGGTGACGTGCGCGATTCCCGCCAAGCCGTGCAGCCGTTCGGCGAGCGCGGCGAGCTCGGCGGGCGCGCCATGCACCGCCCAGGTGGAAAGGCTCACTATGTGCAGCACTTCCTGCGGCGTACCGGTTGCGAGCAGCCGACCGTAGGCGATGTACGCAAGGCGGTGGCAGCGCTCGGCTTCGTCCATGTAGTGCGTGGAGACGAGCACCGAGATGCCGCCCGCGGCGAGACGATGGATTTCTTCCCAGAAGTCGCGCCGGGCCTGCGGATCGACGCCGGCGGTGGGTTCATCGAGGAGCAGCAACCTCGGCCGGTGCAGCATGCACGCGGCAAGCGCCAGCCGCTGCTTCCAGCCTCCCGAGAGCGTGCCGGCCAGCTGGTCCTGTCTTGTTTCAAGGCCAAGCCCCTCGAGCTGCGCTTGGACCGCGCGTTTCCGTTCGTTCATGTTGTACATCCGAGCGACGAAGTCGAGGTTCTCGCGGATGGTGAGGTCCTCCCACAGCGAGAAGCGTTGCGTCATGTAGCCCACTTCACGCTTGATCGCCGCCGAGTTCCGGATGTCGTAGCCGAGGCAGGTGCCATGCCCGGAGTCGGGCCGCAGCAGCCCGCAGATCATGCGGATCGAGGTGGTCTTGCCGCTGCCGTTGGGGCCGAGGAAGCCGTAGATCTCGCCCGCCCGCACCTCGAGCGAGAAGTCCTTCACCACGTGCTTCGGGCCGAAGGACTTGTTCAGTCCGTGAACGTCGATGGCGAGAGCGCTCATTTCAACTTCACGTCGACCGGCTGCCCGGGGCGCAGGTTCGTTCCCTGCAGCCGTGCCTCGACGAGGAACATGAGCTTGGCGCGCGATTCCCTGCTGAAAAGGACGGGCGGCGTGTATTCGGCCTGGTTGGATACGTAGGTCACCTTGGCGCCGATCGGCGCCGGGCAGCCGTCGCAGCGGATCTCGATGTCTTTGCCTACCGAAACGGCGCTCAGCGACGCCTCCGGTACGTAAAAGCGCGCCTTCACGTTTCCCGGCGGCAGCAGGGCCGCGACCGGCCGGCCTGCGGGAACCCATTCGCCTTCGACGAAAAACGTCTCATGCACGAGGCCCCCGACCGGCGCGGCAACGCTTTTCTGCTCGAGGCGCCACGCCGCCTGCGCGAGCGCCGCCTTGGCCGCCTCGACCTCGCTCTCCGCCGCTTCGCGCTCGGCGTCGCGCCCGAGCGGCTGCAGGGCGGTCTTGAGCTGCGCTTCGGCCTCGCGCACGCGCGCGAGCTCGCGCTCATGCGTGGCGCGCGCTTCGTCGAGCCGCGTCTGCGCGACGAAGCTTTCCTTGAACAGTTTCTCGGCCTGCTCGAGCTGCAGCGCCGCGAGATCGCGCGCCGCGCGCGCCTGGTTGAGTTGCGCGCGCAGCGCCTCGATCTCGGGCGGGCGCTTGGGCACCTTCAGGTTCCCGAGCCGCGCCTGCGCCGCTTTGAGGCGCTCCTCGGCCTCGAGGCGCGCGGCGCGCTCGGATTCCTGCTCGAGCGCGAACACCGGCTTGCCGGTCTCGATGCGCTCGCCTCGGCGCACGTGCAGTTTCTGCAGCTGCCCGGCGTAGGGCGAGGCAAGCAGGACATACTCGCCTTCGATATAGCCCTGCCAGGTGTCGTTCGGCTGGTTGCCGCAGCCGGCAAGCAGGGCAAACGCGATGAGCAGGCGCTTCATGACCGCTCCTTCGGGAGGCAGCCGACGGCTTTCTCGAGGACCGCGCGCGCTTCGGCGCGCGCCTCGTTGTCGTCGCGCGCGAGCTGCAGCACCGCACAGCCGATCACTACGCTATGCAAGAAAGCGATGTCCTCGGGTCTCGCTTCGAGCCCGGCCGAGCGCAAGAGGGGTTCCAAGCCAGCGCGCAATTCGCGGATGAAGCGGCGCATGCCGGGCTTGAGGCTCGGATCCCGGTCGGCGGATTGCACCAGGCCGAGCATCAGCCTTACGCGGCGTTTATCGCGCGTCGCTCCTGCAATGACGTCGGCGAGCGAGGCAGGACGCTCGCGCGCATCGGCGCCCGCGAGTTCCTTGGCAAGCGACTGGAACGAGTGCCGCGCCACAGCCTGAAGCAGGTCCGTGACCGTGGGGAAGTAGTAGGTGAGGTGACTCTGCCGCACACCGGCCTCTTTGCTTACGCGCGGCTGGGTGAGCTGTTGCGTTCCTCCTTCGCCGAGCAGTCGCAGCGCGGCTTCGAGGATGCGGGTGCGGACGTCCACGGCTTGGTAATCCTACCAAGACTTTGGTAAGAATACCAAGCGCTACGTCAAGTGCTTGACCGCCTACACCTCGCGCGAGTCGTAGGCCCAGTGCAGAAGCGACTGACGCTGGCGTGGACGGCACGAAAGGTCGCGTCGCCCGCAATGCTTCTCGATCTGCGCAAGGTGGCGGCGGATGTTGCGCCAGCGGCGAATCTGGCGGGCGTCGTCGGAGCCGCGCCGTCCCATGTAGTAGCGGCAATACCATTGGAACCAGCCGCGCGGGTCGTCGGGGTGAATCCAGCCCTTCGCGCGCCACACGCTGAGCGGCTGCGACGCATTCACCTTGAAGAAATTCAGCCCGGGATCGTGGCGCTCGGCGCAGAGCTTGGCGCGCTCGAACCATTCGGCCGGGAACTCGGCGCGGCAGTCGGTCATGTATTTCCCGCCGAACACGCCGATCTTCAGCAGCTCCGAGGGCGTGAGCTGAGGTTTGAATTCGGGATCGAAATTTTCGCCCTCCGCTTCGGTAAGGAAATAAACATAGCCGCGCTGCATGCGGTCGTTGACTGTGACTTGCTTCATTTCCTGGGACGAAAGCGCAACGCACTCCACACTTCATCGATGGCCACCTGGCGCACGGCCTGGACGCCCTTCTTCAGCATGTGCTGCCAAAGAACGTCGCGGTTGAGATCCGTGTCGAGTTGCCCCGCCTTCGGATAAGCGACCCATGCGATGCGGTCTTGCCTGGCTGCGTCCACCGCCGGGCCTGCCTTGGCGTCGAGCTGCGCGAGCGTCCTCGCGAAGACGATCACGGCGTCGGCCTTGGCCGACGAAGTCGTCTCGACGCCCGCGAGATCCACGTTGGTCGGCCTGCCGACCACGCGAACCTTCATGCCCTTCTTGAGGTTCAGCTTCTTTTCCACACGTCAGAGCCCGAGATACGCCTGCCGCACGCGGTCGTCGTGCAAGAGCTTGTCGCCGGTTCCCGCCATGACGATACGGCCGTTTTCGAGCACATAGGCGCGGCTCGAGATCTTGAGCGACACGGCGACGTTCTGCTCCACCAGCAGGATGGTCAGCCCACGCCCGTTCAGCACGTGGATGGTGTGCAGCACCTCCTGGACCACGCGCGGCGCGAGGCCGAGCGACGGCTCGTCGAACATGATGAGCTCGGGTGCGCCCATCAGGCAGCGGCCGATCGCGATCATCTGCTGCTCGCCGCCGGACATGGTGCCCGCGAGCTGGTGGCGCCGCTCGGCTAGCCGCGGGAAGAGGGCAAGCACGTCGTCAAGACTGCGCTTGGCCGCCGCGCGCGCACGCGGCAGCATCGCGCCCATCTGCAGGTTTTCCAGCACGGTGAGGCTGGGGAACACCTGTCGCCCCTCGGCCACCTGGCCGATGCCCAGGTTGCAGATGTGGTGGGACTCGAGGCCCGAGATGATCTTTCCGTTGAACGTGATCTTTCCCGAGCGCGGAGCTTCTATCCCGGCGATGCAGCGGATGAGCGAGGACTTGCCGGCGCCGTTCGCGCCGATGATCGCGATGATCTCGCTTTTGCCGACCTCGAGGCTCACGCGCGAGAGCGCCTGCGCGTCGCCGTAATACAGGTCCAGCGCTTCCACGGAAAGCATGCTCAAACTTCCGCCTCCTCGCCGAGGTAGCACTCGAGCACTGCAGCGTTGCGCACGACCTCTTCGGGCTTGCCGCGTGCGATCACCTCACCGTGGTGCAGCACGCCGATGTGCTGCGCGAGCGCCATCACCGCGCGCATCACGTGCTCGATCAGGAGGATGGTAAGACCATCGGCGCGGTTGATGTCGCGGAACACCTGCACCATCTGGTCGGTCTCGGTCGGGCGCAAGCCCGCCATCACTTCGTCGAGCAGGAGCAGCCGCGGCCGCGTGGCCAGCGCACGCGCGACCTCCAGGCGCTTGCGGTCCGGGAGGGTAAGAGAAGACGCAGGCAAAGCCGCTTTCGAGTGAAGATCAATTTTCTTCAGGATGGAACGAGCGTAAGCGCGCGCGCCACCCACCGTCCTTTCTCTATGAAGCGCACCGACGATCACGTTGTCGAGCACAGACAGACCGGCGAATGGCTTGACGAGCTGGAAGGTACGGCCGATTCCGGCCGTACAAACCTGGTCGGGACGCAGGCCGTCGATCCTTTCCCCCTCGAAGATGATTTCGCCGGTGTCGGGTGCGTACACGCCCGCGACCATGTTGAAAATCGTGGTCTTGCCCGCGCCGTTCGGCCCGATCAATGCGTTGATGCTTCCCTGCGGCAGCTCGAACGACGCTTCGCGCACCGCGCGCAGCCCGCGGAAGGATTTGGAAATGTTCCGGACCTCAAGCATCGATCTTGAGTTTTCTCGCGACCGTTGGCCATATCCCGTGGGGGAGAAGCATGACGACGACGAGCAGCACGATCCCGTAGAACACCTGCTTGATGCCGGGAACCTCCCAGCCGAGCGCGGCGAGCAGCTCGGTGATGCCATCGGAGAGCAGCGTGAGCACAACGGCGCCGAGGATCGGGCCGAACAGCGTGCCGATGCCGCCGATCACCGGGCCAAGGATGATCTCGATCGAGCGGCTGATGTGGAAGATCTGCTCGGGGAAGAGATTGTTGTAGTAGAACGCAAAGAACACGCCCGAGACAGAGGTCATCCCCGCCGAGATCGCCACCGCCGCCATCTTCCAGCGGAACGTGTTGATACCGAGCGCCTGGGCGGCTTCCTCGTTCTCGCGGATCGCTTGCCAGTAATAGCCGGCTCTTGACCGTAACAGCATCCAGCAGCCGATGAATGCAATCACAGTCAAGAACAGCATCGTGTAGTAGTACATGAGGGGCGGCCCGCGGAAGTTCGCGAGGTCCCAGACGTCGCGCTGCGCCACCTTGAGGAACATGCCGCCGGGTCCGCCGAGCCAGTCGATGTGGTCGAAGCCGATGCGGGTGAACTCGGCGAAGGCGATGGTGAGAAGCGCGAAGTAGACGCCGGAGATGCCGAAGCGGAAGGCGAGGAAGCCGATCACCAGGCCGAGCGCCGCGCAGAGCAGCATCGCCACCCAGAGACCAGCCCACGGGCCGATGCCGTAGTGAAAGAAGAGCGCACCGGCGGCGTAGGCGCCGACGCCGACGTAGAGGGAGTGACCTAGCGACAGCTGCCCGGCGAATCCCATCATCACGTTCCACGCCTGGCCGGTGTAGGCGAAGTACAGAATCAGCGTGGCGACTGAAAGCGCGTAGGAGCCGGTGAAAGCGGGAAGCAGAACGAGGAACAGGGTCAGGGCCGTGAGCCCGATGCCTGCGCGGCTCACTGTTTTACTCCCAGAAGGCCTTGCGGCCGCAAGAGGAGCACGAGGATCAGCAAGCCGAAGCTGAACATGCTCTTGGCCGACGGCACGATGAAAAGACCCGCGAGCGCCTCCGACAGTCCGATCAGCACGCCGCCGAGCAGCGCGCCGGTCATCGATCCGAGCCCGCCCACGATGACAATGACAAAGGCGAGGAGGGTGTAGTAGGGGCCGAGCGACGGGGTCACATCCACGAGGAGCACCATTGCGCAGCCCGCCACCGCGACGCACGCCGAGCCGAGCCCGAAGGTGAGCGCGTAGTATTTTTTGACGTTCAGGCCCACGACCTTGGCGCCGAGGTAATTGTCGGCGCAGGCCCGGATCGCTTTGCCCGTAAGCGTGAACTTGAAAAAGGCGAACAGCGCGGCCGCCGCGGCCACCGCGACGAACGCGGCATACAGGCGCGCTTTGTCGATGAGGACCCGGCCGATCTCGAACGACTCGAGCTGGTAATCGACCTGCACGTTGCGCGCATCGGGCCCGAAGATCATGAGCAGGGCGTTCACCATGATGATCGCCACCGCTACCAGCAGCATGAACTGCGAATGCTCGGGGCGGGTGATGAACGGATTGATGAGCCCCGTCTGGAGCGCGTACCCGAAGGCGAAGAAGGCCAGCGCGACCGGCAGCACGGCGAGGAACGGATCGAGCTTGAGCGCCGCGAACAGCACCGTCGCCGCGTACATCGCGATCGTCATCATCTCGCCGTGCGCGAAGTTCACCACGCGCACCACGCCGAAGATCACCGACAGCCCGAGCGCCATCAGGCCGTACACCAACCCGGTCAGGACGCCGGCGATCGCGACGTTGACGATGAGGTCCCAGGTCATGGGCAAAAAAAGGGCCGGCGAGCCGGCCCTCTATTCTGAGCGCTTTCGGCGGGCCGTTACGCCTTCTTATACCCGGGGACCGGAAACACCGGCTTCGCGGTGGCCGCGGCTCTCGGCAGTACCACCGTGGGCAGGAGCTTCAGGTTCTGCACGCAGGCCGAGCCGATGCCCTCGACCTGGCCCTTGGCGTTGAACTTGATCGGCCCGCCGAGCGTCATCTTGTCGGTAATGTTGGTCTGGCGGATCGCGTCCGCGAGCGTCTTCGGGTCGGTGGTCTTCGCGCGCTTGAATGCATCGGCGGCGACCAGGATCGCCTCGAACGTGAAGCCCACGTTGAGGCCGTGGAATACGAGCTGATCCTTCGGATTCTGCTTGAGGAACGCCTTCTCCACGACCTTGGTCAGCTTGGCGTTCGGGTTGTACCAGGGAACGTTGGAGATCGAGTGCTCCGAAAGCTTGCCGAGCGTCTTGAAATACTGCTCCTCGTACATGCCGGGCGATCCCGGGCTGATGATGCCCATCGGGTTCCAGCGCTGCTTCACCATCTCGCGTCGCAGCAGGATCGCGTCGTTCAGCCGGCACACGAGCAGCAGGAAATCCGCGTTCGAAGCCTTGGCCTTCGACACCTCGACGGCGAGGTCCTTGGCGGCGACGTCGTAGGAGATGGTGTCCACTATCTTGAACGGTAGCTGGGTGAGCCGCGGCATGAACGCGCCAATGCCCTTCGCCATGGCCTGGCCGAAAGTGTCGTTCACGTGCATGAATACCGCCGTGCGCGGCACGGTGTTCGTCGCCTGGAAGAGCTCGCCGATCAGCGCGAGGCCTTCGCGCACGATGTCGGGCGCGGTCTGGAAATTGCGGAATACGAACTTGTAGCCCTGCTCGGTGATCTGCGGTGCGGCGGCGACGTTGATGACGTGCGGGATACCGCGCTGCTCGGCGACCTGCGCCATCGCGGCGGTCTGGCCGGAGTCGAACGCGCCGACCAGCACGTGCGCGCCCTCTTGGACCAGGCGCTCGGTGCGCGTGCGGGAGGTATCCACGTTGGACTCGTTGTCGGCGCTCATGATCTCGATGTCGACGCCGAGCATCTCTTTGATCACGCCGGGGGCCAGCTCGGCCCCCTTCTGGCACGACTGCCCGATGAAGCCCTGCACGCCTGATTTCGGCAGCACCACGCCGACGCGCAGCTTCTGCGCCTGGGCTCTGACATAGGGAACCGCGACAAGCGCGGCCGTGGCGGCGAGCGCTTGGTTGAACTGACGGCGTTTCATCACCCCTCCTCCAGAGTATGAGCGATATTGTTATATAGGACTACAATCTCCCGGTCAATGAGGAAGCGCCGCTTTGCCGCGCGTAACCTGGCGCGGCGGACCTCACTCCCCCGCGGCCCGCGCCCGAGCAGCGTCGTGCGCGTGACCGGCATCGACTACCTGGACCTGGACCAGCACCTGGGCTACGCACTGCGCCGCGCCCAGGTTGCCGCGTTCGATGCGTTCCACCGGGCGACGGCGGGCGCTGGCATCACGCCGCCGCGCTTCACGGCGCTCGTCATTCTGCAGGCGAACCCGGGGATCAGCCAGTCGATTCTCGGCGAAGTGCTCGGCACGGCGCGCTCGGGCGCGATGCTCCTCACCGACTGGCTCGAAGCGCAGGACCTCGCGGAGCGGCGCCACCGCAGCGACGACGGGCGCGCCTGGGGCCTGTACCTCACCGGCAAGGGACAGCGCCTCATCCAGCGGCTGCGACGCCGGGTGCGCGCGTACGACCGCCGTTTCGCGGCGCGCATCCGCCCCGGCGAGCGCCGCAAGCTGCTGCGGCTCCTGGAGAAGCTCGCGCGATGAGCCGGCGGCAGCGCGCCGTCCGTCTCGGGCCACGCGACGTGCGGGTCGAGCGCCGCGCGGGTGGCGTTGTGCATCTCTGCTCCCCCCATGCCGTTCCGCCTTTTCCAAGCAAGATCACAAAAAGACTGGAGTACTGGGCGAAGGCTGCGCCGGATCGCGTCTTCCTTGCCCAGCGCGCGGGCGAGGACTGGCGGCGCCTTACCTACAAGGACGCGCTCGAGCGGGCGCGGCGCGTAGGCCAATACCTGCTGACGAAAGAGCTTTCCGTCGAACGCCCGCTCGTGGTGCTTTCGGGCAACGACATCGAGCATGCGCTCCTGCACCTCGGCGCGATGTACGTCGGCATTCCGTATGCGCCGATCTCGCCGGCGTACTCGCTGCTTTCCACCGACTTCGCCAAGCTGCGCGCGATCCTAGACCTGCTGACACCGGGGCTCGCGTTTGTTTCCGACAAGCCCGTCTTTTCCAAAGCGCTGAACGTTGTCAGCTGCGAAGTCATCGACAAGCTCCAGGAACCGCAGCCGACTCCGGCCGTGGACAAGGCGCACGCGAGCGTTGGGCCCGATACCATCGCGAAGTTTCTGTTCACGTCCGGATCCACCGGCACGCCGAAGGCGGTGATCAACACGCAACGCATGTGGTGCTCGAACCAGGCGATGATTCTGTCGGCGCTGCCGTTCTTCGAGGACGAACCTCCGGTGCTACTCGACTGGGCGCCCTGGCACCACACCGCGGCGGGTAACCACGACTTGGGCCTCGCGCTCTATAACGGCGGCTCGTACTACATCGACAAGGGCAGGCCGCTGCCGGCGGAGATCGAGACCACGGTGCGCAACCTCCGCGAAGTCGCCCCTACCTGGTACTTCAACGTGCCGAAGGGCTTCGAGATGCTCTTGCCGTTTCTTAACAAAGATCCCCAACTGCGCGCCCATTTTTTCAGCCGGTTGAAAGTGCTCTGGTTCGCCGGCGCTGCGCTGCCGCAGCACGTGTTCGACGAAATGAAGGAGCTTGCATTCCGCGCCTGCGGCGAGGAAATCGCTTTCCTCACCGGGTTCGGCGCCACCGAGACCGCGCCCGCGACGCTCGCGCGCGTGTGGCCCGCCGAGAACGCGGCGAACATGGGATTGCCGCCGCCGGGGGCCGAGCTCAAGCTCGTCCCCATGGAAGGCAGGTACGAAATGCGCGTGAAGGGGCCCCACGTGACGCCCGGCTATTGGCGTGCGCCGGACCTCACGGAGCGAGCGTTCGACGCCGAAGGTTACTACTGCATCGGCGACACGTTTACCTTCGACCACGGCGAGCCGGCGAGCGGACTGCTCTTTGCCGGACGCATCGCCGAGGACTTCAAGCTCCTGACCGGTACTTGGGTGCACGTCGGCGAGCTGCGCGCGCGCTTCATCCGGCACTTCGCGCCCCTCGTGCGCGACGTGGTATTCGCTGGAGAGGGCCGCAGCGACATCGGCGCTCTCATCTTTCTTGCCGGCAAGGCGTCACCCGAGCAGCTGCGGGACAAACTGGCTTCGTTTCCGAACAGCGGCAGCTCCAACCGCATCGCGTACGCGATGGTCCTGGAAGAGCCGCCCTCGCTGGACGCGGGCGAGATGACCGACAAGGGATCGATCAACCAGCGGGCCGTCCTCGCAAGCAGGAAGCAACTGGTGGAGGAGCTTTTCTCGGACTCGGAGCGAGTATTGCGCGCATGAACGTCAAGGATTTCGTTGCCATCGATGTGCATACCCACGCCTGGAAGTCGGCGCTGCGGGTGGACGACAAGCTCACCGATTCGCAGGAGGCGATGGGGCGCTATTTCCGCTACCAGCCGCAGCACCAGACAGTGCCCGAGATGGCTGAGATGTATCGCAAGCTCAGGATGGCATTCGTCGTGTTCACCGTGGACGGCGAGAAGGGCGCAAGCCGGGGCGTCACCAACGAGGAGGTCGCCGAGCTCGCGCATCAGCACGGCGACGTGGCGATACCTTTCGCCAGCATCAATCCGCATCGTGGGAAGGCTGGGGTGGAGCAGGCTCGCCGCCTGATCAAAGATTTTCGTGTGAAAGGCTTCAAGTTTCATCCGTCGGTCCAGGAGTTCTTCCCCGACGACCGCCTGGCATACCCGCTCTACGAAGTGATCGCCGAGGCAAAGCTGCCCGCGCTCTTTCATACCGGACAAACCGGCGTTGGCGCGGGCACGCGGGGAGGCGGCGGCATCCGTCTCAAGTACTCCAATCCGTTGCACCTCGACGACGTGGCGGCGGATTTCCCGGACATGCCGATCGTCCTCGCGCACCCGTCGTTCCCATGGCAGGAAGAGGCGCTCTCGGTCGCAACGCATAAGCCGCAGGTCTACATCGACCTCTCTGGCTGGTCGCCGAAGTACTTTCCGCCGATTCTCATACAGTACGCCAACTCCCTCCTCAAGGATAAGATCCTGTTCGGCTCGGATTACCCGGTGATTTCGCCAGAGAAGTGGATGGAGGAGTTCGCCAAGCTTCCGATCAAGCCCGAGGTGCGGCCGCTCATCATGAAGGAGAACGCAGCGCGGCTGTTGCGCCTCTAAGCTTCATGCCTGTACGACAGCAAATCAGCGAAGGCCTCGTTCCCGTCAAGGTCTACACCGGCGAGATCGAACCTGAGGCGCGCGCCCAGCTCGTCAATATTTCGCGCCTGCCGATCGTGCATCATCACGTGGCGGCGATGCCTGACGTTCACCTCGGTATTGGCGCCACCGTCGGCTCGGTGATTCCGACCAAGCGGGCCATCATTCCGGCCGCGGTCGGCGTCGACATCGGCTGTGGCATGATGGCGACGCGGCTCTCGCTCACCGGCAACGAGCTCGATGAAAGCTCGTTGAAGAAGGTCTTTGCCCAGATCAGCCGGGACGTGCCGGTAGGCTTCGGCCAGCATTGCGACCGCGATGCGCGTACCGGCACCGCCAAGCGATTCCAGAAGGGGTTGAGAAAGATTCTAGACAAGCATGCTGGGATCGGGAAGCGGGTCGGGCGCAACTCGAGCTGGGCGCACCAGCTCGGCACGCTGGGCGGCGGCAACCATTTCATCGAGGTCTGCCTCGATGAGGCGAATCGCGTGTGGGCGATGCTGCACTCCGGCAGCCGCGGCATCGGCAACGCGATCGGGACCTACTTCATCGAGCTGGCGAAGAAGGATGCGCAGAGGAACAATGTTCGCCTGCCCGACGCGGACCTCGCCTACTTCCCGGAGGACGCGCAGCACTTCGACGACTACGTCGAGGCGGTCGGCTGGGCGCAGGACTACGCGCGCGCCAACCGCGAGGAAATGATGGAGCTGGTTCTGGACGCCATGCGCCGCCATTTGCCTTCGTTCGAAGTAACGGGCACGGCGGTCAACTGCCACCACAATTACGTCGAGCGCGAAGAGCACTACGGCGAATCGGTCTGGCTCACGCGCAAGGGAGCGATCCGCGCCGGCACGGGCGAGCTCGGCATCATCCCCGGCAGCATGGGCACTCGCAGCTATATCGTGCGCGGCAAGGGCTCGGCGGAGAGCTTCCACTCCTGCGCGCACGGTGCCGGCCGCCTCATGAGCAGGAATGCCGCCCACAGGAAATTCAATCTGGAAGACTTGAAACAGCAAACGAGCGGTGTCATCTGCCGCAAGGACAAAGGCGTCATCGACGAGATCCCGGGGGCCTACAAGCCGATCGACGAGGTAATGGCCAACCAGTCTGACCTCGTCGAGGTCGTCCATACCCTAAAGCAGGTCGTCTGCGTGAAAGGGTAACGAGGTCGGGTGACCGAACATCGGGTGATGAAGATCGCAGTCATGGGGGCGGGCGCCGTGGGCTGCTACTACGGCGGGATGCTGGCACGCGCGGGTCACGAAGTAACGCTGATCGGACGTCCGCAGCACGTCGACGCGGTACGCGCGAGCGGCCTGCTTCTCGAGACCAGGGAATTCCGGGGGCGCGTCCCCGTGCACGCGAGTACGTGTGCGGACGCGGTACGCGGCGCCGGGCTCGTGCTTTTCTCCGTCAAGTCGACCGACACGGAGCGCGCAGGCGCGGACATGGCGCCGCACCTCGATGCCGGGGCGCTCGTGCTTAGCCTGCAGAACGGCGTCGACAACGCCGCGCGGCTGCAGCCGCTCCTGCGGCAGCGGGTCGCCCCCGCGGTCGTGTACGTCGCGACCGAGATGGCAGGCGCCGGGCATGTCAGGCACCACGGGCGCGGCGAGCTCGTCATCCCGCCCGAGGTTGCCAGCGCGGAGCTGATGGCAGCGTTCGCCGCCGCCGGCGTGCCGCTGCAGACGTCAGACAACGTGGCCGGGGCGCTTTGGCTGAAGCTGATACTCAACTGCGTGTACAACGCGATGTCGGCGGTCACGCAGCTCCCCTACGGCCGGCTGATCGAGGGAGAGGGCGTCCGCAGCGTAATGCGCGAGGTCATGGAGGAATGCCTGGGGGTGGCGCGGGCCGCCGGCGTCGACGTGCCTGGCGACTCCTGGGAGGCAGTGCTGCGCATCGCCCGTACCATGCCGACGCAGTATTCGTCGACCGCGCAGGACCTCGCGCGCGGCAAGCGCAGCGAGATCGACCACCTGAACGGCTTCGTCCTGCGCCAGGGAGAAGCGCTCGGCGTCCCGACGCCGGTCAACCGTGTCTTGCATACGTTGGTGAAGTTGATCGAAACTTCCGCGGCCAAGACACCTCCAACGAGTACACGATGATTTCCACCCGACGCCGCGTTCTCGGCGCGGCATTGCTCCTGCCGCTCGAAGCCTTTGCGCAAAGCTGCGGTGTTGTCACTCCGCGCCAGACCGAGGGACCTTTCTTCACGCCCAACTCGCCCAAGCGTATTTCGCTTGTGGAAAAGGAAAGCAACGCTCCGCGCCTCATGCTCGTGGGCACTGTGCTCTCGGCGCAGTGCAAGCCGGTGTCCAACGCGTTGCTCGACTTCTGGCACTCCGACGAGGAGGGCGCGTACGACAACCGCGGCTTCCGCTACCGCGGCCACCAGCATGCCGACGCGCAGGGGCGCTACCGTCTGGAGACCATCATCCCGGCTCAATATCCCGGCCGCACCCGCCACATCCACGTGAAGGTGCAGGCGCCGGGCAGGCGCGTGCTTACCACGCAGATCTATTTCCCCGGCGATCCGGGAAACCAGCGGGACTTTCTGTACCGGCCCGAGCTCGAGATGAAGAAGGCGGGTGCGGAAGAGGCGAGCTTCGACTTCATCGTCGAGGCCTGACTGCGCCCCGGCTGGCACGCGCTGTTCGCCCCGCTTCCGGGCGACGCCGACGTGCGGGTACGGCCGCTTCTTTCCTCCGAGCTTGCGGGCAAGCCCGAATCCGCAGCGCTTGCCGGCTGGGAGAGCGTAACGGTAGAGCTGTCCGCGGGCAGCGCCGGGTCGCGGCATGTCATGGTGACCCTCGATGCCGATGGTGTGCCGATCTCGGCAAGCGACTGGGTGCTCTACTCGAGCGGCGAGCCGCGGGAGTATGTGCACGAGAACGTCGGCGGGCGTATCGAGGCCGATGGCACGTTCCGCGGCACTCGCTGGCGCACTGTAATGGTCGAAGTCTCCGACAGCGACGAGCCGCAGCCGCGGGAAACAGTGCGATCGGATCCCAGTCCAGAAGACGTTCAGGGCCTGATGCGGGTCGTGCGCGAGCTTCTCGCCCGCGCCGGGGAAAAGGGTCCTGACCCCTTTTTCTAGCGCCGCCCGTCGTACCAGGCGTAGCAGCTCGCGCGGCTGCGCAAAGTGCGCCCGCCGAGCAACGCGGTCTTCAGCATGAACCAGAAAAACTCGCGCTTGGTGTAGAGCTTCGCCTTGCGGCCGCTCGTGCGCAGCGGATGCCGGTGCAGGATGACGATCTCGCGCCGGCGCGCGCGCGCGAGCCGCTTCAACCGCCGGAAAAGGTCGAGCTCTTCAGCCGCGTAGAGCTTCTCGCTGAAGCCGCCGAGCTCTCGGAAGGCGGCGGCCTCGCAGAACACGAACGATCCCGCCGCCCAGCGTGCGTGGCGGCTGACGAAGTTCCACGCCACGATCCACCAGCGCACGAGCAGATCGTCGGTCTCGAAGGCGACCGTTGCACCGCCCGCCAGGCAGCGTCCGCCCCGTATAGCCTCGAGAGCCTCATTCATGAGATCTCGGTCCGGATACGAGTCGGCATCGACAAACAGCAGCCAGTCGCCGGTGGCGCGCGCCGCGCCGGCGTTGCGCGCCCGCGCGATCTGATTCACCGGCTCGAACACCACCGTGGCGCCGGCGCTGCGCGCGATCTCGGCGGTACGGTCGGTCGAGTTGTTGTCGCACACGATGAGCTCGGCAGTCCAGCCCGCTTCCCCGAAGGCGCGCAGTGCGTTTCGGATTGCAGCGAGCGAGCCCGCCAGCAGACGTTCTTCGTTGAACGCCGGCACGACCAGCGAGACTTTCAGGGGCGCTTGGCCCACTTCGCGTACGACGCCCAGGCTTTCACAACGGCTGCTTTGCGTGCCGCTTAATCGAGCCGAGGTCCGTCGTCCACGGCAGCGCGGAGCGGCACCAGAGCTGCGTCTTCGGCGCGAGCGAGGCGCGCTGATGCACGGTGCCGATGCGCAGGTTGAAGACCCGGGGATCGGTGTCCGCCGACGCGTAGATGCGCGTTCCGCATTCAGGACAGAACGCCTGCGCGCGTCGACTGCCGCTTTCGGCGGTCTTCACGTAGAGCTTCGGCTCGCCGCGCAGCGTTAGCGCTTCCTTCGGCACTGGGACGTACACGACGAACGCGGAGCCCGAGAGCGTCTGGCAGTCGGTGCAGTGGCACACGCCGACCTTGTCAGGGTCGATGTCCGCCTCGTAGGTGATCCGGCCGCAATGGCAGCCGCCGTCGATTCGCACCCGCCTAGTTTAGCGGTCGAGGCGTGCGAAGACGACCGGTGAAATGATGTGGAGCGCGATCAGCGCCATGCCTACCCCGGGCATGACCGCGACCAGCATCGAGAGCGGCAGCAACAGGAACACGAACGCAAGAATCCAGGGCACGGGCGGCATGGTTCCCAGGTCGATTCCCGCCTTGCGCAGCCGCGCCGCGATCGGGCCGGCCGGCCGGGGGGCGCGCCGCAGCGCCTTGGCGAGCGCGCGGTTTTCCAGCCATGAAAGGAACACGTAGGCTTGCACGAAAGCGCTGCCGACGAGGATGACCGGTGCGAGAAGAAGCGAGAGCAGGACGAGGATCGGCTGCAGGCCGCCGAGATACATCACCGTGGCCGCGGCGCACGCGAGGCTCGTCAGCAGCATGAGCCCCGCGATCGGTGCGAGCAGCATCGTGCGCTCAGTCACGTAGCCCTTGAATCCCCGACCTTCCTGGTACCTGCGCACCAGATTCATGCCGTCATTCAGCGGGTCCAGGAACAGCGCTTGGGCGATTTGGGCCTTGTCCATGGCAGCAACCAGCATACAAAAGCGCGGCCGGAAGTCGCGGGCATATTTCCGCTTGTCACCCGCTCTGGAGGCGGGAGGTGACGCGCTTGCCCTCGAGCACCTCGATTCCGCACAGCCGCCCGCCCGGGTCGGCATCGACGTTGATCCCAAGCTCGTCATAAAGCGAGATCCGCTCCACGTGCATCATGTCGACCGGCACGGCGCTCAACTGCAGGTAGACGGTGTCGGAGAAGTCGTCGTAGGTCCAACGCTCTACGTTCGCGTCCTTCAGCTGCTGCACCAGGTCGCGCCGCCCGAGGTGGAGGAGACCGATCTCCAGGTCGGCGACGAGCTCAGGCAAAGCCTGCGCGAGCTTCATCCGCTCTTCGAGGCGTACGTCTTTTCCCAGTTCTTCCCGTCCTTGTGAATGACCGTCATCTCCTCGACCGTTCCCTCGTCTAGGCAGCGTGCGTTCACGCTGTAGCCGTCCGGATGCGAGCGCGGCACGTAGAACGACTTGATGCCGCAAACTGAGCAGAACAGGTGCCGCGCCGCTCCGGTGTTGAATGTGTACTCGGACAGGACGTCGCTCCCCGAAACGAGCTTGAATTGCGATTTCGGCACGATGAGATGCAGGTATCCCGTCTTCGCGCATATCGAGCAGTTGCAGTCGGTCACGGAGAAGCGGGCCGGCGCGACGACCTCGAAGCGCACGCGGCCACAATGACACCCGCCCTTATGCGTAATCATGGCGCGGTCACGCGCCGATCCCATGCTCAGGCGGGATCGCTGCCGGCGGGCCGGCAGGCCGGGCGAGAAGCTGCCGCTCCGGAACTCCTCGCTTGAATTGCGCGACGAGCTCGTCCGGATCGAAGTTCACCCCGATCGGGTTGGTAGCGAATGCATCGCCGACCATGTACGCGTTGGCCTCCTCCGCGGTGGCGAAGCAATCGACCTGGAACTCCAGACGGTTGCCGTCGGGGTCCTGGTAATACAGAGATAGCGTCGGTCCGTGCCGTATCGGCCAGTACGGCGTAATGCCGTGCTGCTTGAGCCGCGTATAGGTATCGACCAGGTCCGCGAGACTGGCGTAGGTGTAGGCGACGTGGTCGACGCCGGCATCCATCTTTCCCTGGGAGGCTTTCCCCGCCGGATCGAGCACCGCCAGGTTGGCGAAAGCGAAGCGGTGATGCTCGTCATCGTACGTGAGGAAGGCAAGCCCCGGGTTCTGGTATTGGACTTTCGCCTCGAACACCTTCTGGTACCAGGCGCTCATCTCCTCGAAGCGTCTCGTCCGATAGACGATGTGCGCAAACTTCGAAGGCTTGGCCATGAATTCCCTCCAGTTCCTATCACTTTCCACGTGCAGAAGTTACGCCCGTGCCAGGCGTCAGGCAACGCGAATTGAACAGGCCGCTAGGCGGCGCGGCGGGCGCGAAGGAAGGGCTCGACTTCGTCCGAGGAGCGTGCGGGCGAGAAGAGCTCGCCCTGGCAGATGCGGCAGCCGGCCTCGGCAAGAAACTCGCGCTGCACCTGGGTCTCTACGCCCTTCGCCACGACCTCGAAGTTGAGACCACGGGCAAGGGCGATCAGAGCGCGGGCCAGGCCGGCGCGCTCGGGGTCGTTCGGCACACCGGCGATCAGGCTGCGGTCGATGCAAACCGAGCTTGCGCGCAGGCGCTGGAGCATGGGCAGGGACGCGTAGCCGGTGCCGAAGTCATCCACGCTCAAGCGCGCGCCGCCCGCGGTGATCTCGGCGAGGGCCTGCTCGACCGGCTCGGCGGGCTGGCGCACCGCGGTCTCGGGTACTTCGATGAGGAGCGATTCTGCGGGCAGGCCGCTCGCGCGGAGCGCCTCGCGCACCCGGCTCGCGAGGTTGGCGGCGCGCAGCTGGCGTGCGCTCATGTTGACCACCAACGAGAATGGCCGGATGCCGGCGTCGATCCAGCGCCGGCCCTGCACACATGCTTCGCGCAGAATCCAGCCAGCGAGCTCGGCGAGCAGGCCCATGTCGTCCGCGAGCGGCAGGAACGCCTCCGGCGCGAGCACGCCATGGCGCGGATGGCGCCAGCGCAATAGCGCCTCGGCGCCGACCACCTGGCGCGTCGCGATATCGAAGCGCGGCTGGTAGGCGAGGAAGAGCTCGCCGCGCTCTGCCGCCGCACGCAGCTCTTCGGCGAGCTCGGCCGCGGCCTCGGCGTTGTCGTTGAGCAGGCCGGAGAAGAACTGATAGCCGTTGCGCCCGAGCTCCTTCGCACGGTACATGGCATGATCAGCGAGCCGCAGCAGCCGGTTGACATCGTCGCCGTCCTGCGGCACGCACGCGATCCCGATACTCGCGCCTGAGCTCACCTCGTGCTCGCCGACCCGGTAGGGCTTACCGAGCTCGTGGATCAGCTTCTGCGCCACCGCGGCCGCCTCGCGCGGCTCGGCGATCTCCTGCAGGAGCACGCAGAACTCGTCGCCCCCGATGCGAGCGACGAAGTCGTCGCCGCGCACGCTCGCGCGCAGGCGCGACGCCATCATCTTCAGCAGCTCGTCGCCGACCTCGTGGCCGAGGCGATCGTTGACCTGCTTGAAGTTATCCATGTCGAGGAACAGGAACGCCGCGGTCTTGGCGTGGCGCCGTGCGTGCGCTACCGCCTCGCGTGCGCGGTCGGCGAACATCGCGCGGTTGGGAAGGCCGGTCAGCGTGTCGTGGTGGGCTAGAAACTCCAGGCGCTGCGCGTCGTACTGCAGCTGCGCGGCCGCGAAGCGCAGGTCCTCCTGCGCGCGCTTCAGCGCGGTGACGTCGTTGGCGAGCATGTAGAAGCCGAGTACCTCGCTTTCATCGCTGAGGTGCGGCATGCAGGCGACCTGCAGTGTGCGCGGCTTTCCGCCTTCGGAGGTGGCGAACTCGAACTCTACCGCCGCGCCCGCCATGCAACGCTCGATGTCCGGGCGCATGCGCGCATACGCTTCCTCGCCGAACACCTCGGCGACGGTGCGGCCCTGCATGCGCTCATGCGCGATGCCGAACCAGTCATCGTAGGTGCGGTTGCTGAAACGGTAGCGCTGGTCGCGGTCGACGTAGGAGATGAGCGCCGGGACGTTGTTCGCCACGAGGCGCAGCCGCTCCTCGCTCTCCCGCCGCGCCGCCTCGGCCGCTGCAGTGCGCCGCGCCGAGCCGCGCGTCATGATCACCGCCGCGGACAGCAGCACCGCCGCCGCCGCGACGAGCACATGGAGGATGATTTCCTTCGGCAGCGGGATCTCGCCCGTGAGCCAGGCGCGCGCGGCGCCAATGATTTCCGTGCCGGCGGTAAGGATAAGCAGCGCCGCACCGGCGAGCGCGAGGAGCGTGGTGAGCGGCGCCAGATGGGTCTGCCGGGGCATCGCCTATGATCGCCCCCGACGCAAGTCGCGGCAACGGTTGAACATGTTGCAGCGCTGTCGCTGAAACCCCTATTGTGGCGTCGCTGGTTTCCGACGTGCTGCCCTTATAATGCGCGGCCTATGACTTACGTCGTCACTGAAGACTGCCTCAAGTGCAAGTACATGGACTGCGTCGAGGTGTGCCCCGTGGATTGCTTCTACGAGGGCGCCAATATGCTCGTCATCCATCCCGACGAGTGTATCGACTGCGGCGTGTGCGAGCCTGAGTGCCCGCCGAAGGCGATCCTGCCGGACTCCGACTCGAAGGCGGAGAAGTGGTTGAAGCTCAACGCCGAGTACTCGGTGAAATGGCCGAACATCACGCGCAAGGGCACCGCGCCGCCGGACGCGGACGCGTGGAAAGACGTCCCGGGCAAGTTCGAGAAGTACTTCTCTCCAGAGCCCGGTAAAGGCGAGTAGTTGGAGCTCACGGCCGAGGAGCACGGCATCCTCGCCGGCTCGCGCGGCGAAGCAGCGCGGCGCGCGCTCGAGTACCAGATCGAGGTCGGCCGCTTCTGGGGCGCGAAGCGCTTCGTTTCCGTTACCAACGTCCACATGATGGGCGACATCGAGGTGATGGGCGACGCCGGCCTCGAATTCCTCAGGAACGAGGTGAAGAGCGCGGCGCGCTGCGCCGTGCCGACGACCACGAACGCGCGCTGCATCGATTTCGCGTACTGCGACCGCCTCGGACAGGACGCGGCGGAGGTGACGAAGGAACGCGAGATTATCCAGTGTCTGCAGCGCATGGATGTGGTCACCACCGACACCTGCATCAACTATCAGTCGGTATACCAGCCGCACCTCGGAGAGCACGTCGCCTGGGGCGACACCGGCACCGTGATCTACGCGAACTCGGTGTTCGGCGCGCGCTCGAACTTCGAGTCCGGGCCGGCCGCGCTTGCCGCGGCGCTTACGGGTCGGACTCCCGAGTATGGCTTTCATCTGGACGGGCACCGGCGCGGGACGTTCGCCGCCCGGCTCGATGGACGGCTCGACGACCTTGCCGACTGGGGCGCGGTCGGGAAGCTTGTCGGCGAAGCGCACCAGGACTACTTCGCGGTGCCGGTGTTCCATGGCTATCGCCGCGTTCCGACCGCCGATGAGCTCAAGCATCTCGGCGCCGCGCTCGCGAGCTACGGCTCGATGGGCATGTTCCATTTCATGGGCGTGACGCCGGAAGCCCCGGCGACGACGGAAGGCTTGAAGGAGAAGATCGCAATCACGGACGAAGACATTGCGTCGGTCTATCGAGGCTATCCTCTCGGCGACGGCGACGCCCGGCTGGTGGTGTTCTCCGGGCCGCAGCAGTCGCTCCTCGAGATGAAGCGCCTCGCGGACCTGTTCCAGGGAAGGAAGGTGAACCTGGGCTCGAGTTGCTTCGTGACCACGAACCGCGCCGTGCTCGCGCAGTCCAGGGCGCTCGGCTACGCGCAGACGCTGGAAGAGGCCGGCGTCACGATTCTCGAGGGCGTGTGCTTCTACATCCTGCAGAACCTTTCACCCATGCGCCGGGCGAACCGCTGGACCAACATGGTGTCCAATTCGGCGAAGATCGTAAACATCATCGGCGCGCACCGCTTCAACACCATCCTGCGGCGCACGGACGATTGCGTCGACATCGCATGCACAGGGTTATTGAAGTAGCGCAAGCCCATGGCTCCGTGGTGGAGGGCGAGGCGCTTGTTTCCGAGGAGGGCTTTTCGCCGCGCTACGACCTCGACCGCTGGACCGGGGTCATCACGAAGCCCGGGCACAAGCTCGAAGGCTCTAGCATCGTCGACAAGGTGTGCTTTTTCCCCACCGCCAAGGGCGGCATCGCCGCCGGCTGGGCGTTCTACGACATCAAGTGGAAGAAAATCGCGCCGAAAGCGTTCATCTTCGGGGTGACGAATCCAGTGATGGTGCAGGGCGCGATCTTTGCCGGTATCCCGATCACCTCCGGCTGGACGCCGCACCCGCGCGGCGTGGTAAAGACAGGCGACCGGGTGCGCGTGGACCCGGCGCGGAAGATCATCGAGGTTCTATGAGAAGCATTCTTCTTGTGCTGCTGCTCGCCGGCTGCGCGAGCTTCGAGGGCCGCGGCCTTGTGCCGGGGCAGTCCACCGTAGCGGAGGTCGAAAAGGCGATGGGCCCGGCGGCCGAGAAGCGCCCCGGTCCCAATGGCGAGACGGTCTACTACTACCCGCGCCTGCCTTGGGGCTATGAAACCTATGCGGCGCGCATCGCCGCGGACGGCAAGCTGATCAGGGTCGAGCAGCGCCTCACCGACGACAACATCGGGCGGGTCAAAGTCGGCGCGACGCGTGCCGACGAGGTGCGCGACCTCCTCGGCCCGCCGTTCGAGCCGATGAAGCAGGCGCGCACCGGCAAGGAGATCTGGACCTACCCGATGCGCATCGCCGGCTATCCGACGCCGAAATGGTTTCTCGTGCACGTCGCGCCAGACGGACTCGTGAGTGACGCCTACCTCATCGACGATCCGCACTGGAATCGGCACGGGATCCTTAGTCCGCCGTGAGCGCTGATCCGTTCGCGGAGCTGCGGCAGCAAATGGTCGCAGTCATCGCCGCCCAGGCGGTGTTTTCGGCCGGCGAAACGGGCAAGGCGGCGATCGCGCCGCGCGTGCTCGAAGCCATGGCGAAGCTGCCGCGGCACGAATTCGTGCCAGCCGAGGTGCGCCCCTACGCGTACGCCGACAGCCCGCTCCCGATTGGCTGCAGCAAGACGATCTCGCAGCCTTTTATCGTCGCGTTGATGACCGATCTGCTCGACCTCAAGCCCGAGGACCGGGTGCTCGAGATCGGCACCGGCCTTGGCTACCACGCGGCCATCCTTTCCGAGCTCGTGCAGCGCGTGTACAGCGTGGAGATCATCGAGGAGCTCGCGCAGCAGGCAAAGCAGCGGCTCGCGCGCCAGCGCTGCGCAAACGTCGAGCTGCGCCTGGGAAACGGCTACTACGGATGGCCCGAGCACGCGCCGTTCAATAAGGTGATCGTCGCCGCTGGCGTGGAGCTCGTACCGCCGCCGCTGCTTCAGCAGCTCAAGCCGGGGGGCCGTATGATCATCCCGACCGGATTGCCGGACTCGCAACAGCTCATGCTGGTGGAAAAAGACGCCGGCGGCCGGGTGAAGATGAAGGAGATCCTGCGCGTGCGCTTCTCGCTTCTCGAGGGCGAGCCGGCCTAGGCGAGCAGCTTGCGCAATTCGGTCTTCAGCACCTTGCCGTAGTTGTTCTTCGGCAGCGCCTCGACGAAGCGGTACGCGCGCGGCCGCTTGAAGCGTGCGATGTTGTCCAGGCAAAGCTTCTCAAGATCGTCCGGCGAGACGGACTTCTTCCGGACAACAAAAGCGACGACTTCCTCGCCCCACTCCGGGTGCGGGCGGCCCACCACCGAGCACTCGGCGACCGCGGGATGGCGCAGCAGCACCTCTTCGATCTCCCGCGGATAGATATTGGCGCCGCCGGAGATGATCATGTCCTTGGAGCGGTCCTTGATGGTGAGAAAGCCCTGCGCGTCCATGGAGCCGACATCTCCGGTGTGCAGCCAGCCGCCGCGCAGCGCCCGGGCGCTGGCCTCCGGATTGTTCCAGTAACCCTTCATCACGCAGTCGGATCGGGTCACGATCTCGCCGGTCTCGCCGGCAGGCAGCTCCTTGTCGTTCTGGTCAAAGATGCTCACTTCGCAGCCCGTGCGCGGCAGGCCGCAGCTCTCGAGGTGCTGTCTTTTTTCGTGAAAGAGTTGAGGCAGCCCCGTGATTGTCATCGGCGCCTCGCCCTGGCCGAAGAGCTGGAACAGGCGCGGACCGAAGAGCTCGATGGCACGCAAGCAATCGGCCACGTACATCGGCGCGCCGCCGTAGGTGATCGTTTTCAGCTTGGGTGGCGTGCGCGCCGCCGGGCTCGCCATCATGCGCACGAGCATCGTCGGCGCGGCAAAAAATGACGCGTTCGGCCAGTAGTCGAGCAGCTCGAAGATCTCGGCGGGTTCGAAATGCCCGCTCTCGGGGATGACGTTGACCGCGCCCACCGCGAAGTGCGGCAGACCGTAGAGCCCCGAGCCATGTGAAAGCGGCGCGGGATGCAGCGCGGTGTCGCCCGGGTAGAGCTTATCGACGTCGGCAAAGTAAGCCTGCGTCTGGAACAGCATGTTCCGGTGCGTGAGCATTGCACCTTTCGGCACACCGGTAGTTCCGCTCGTGTAAAAGAGCCATGCGACATCGTCGGGTTCGACAGCCGCGGGCGAGGCCTCAGTATCACCTAGCGCCTCGTCAGGTGCGATGCCCGACGGCACTGCGGATTGCAGGTCGGGCGTGACGAAGCACAGCTTCGCGCCCGAGTTATCCAGGATGTAGGCAAACTCCTTTGGATGCAGCTTCGCGTTCATCGGCACCGCGGTCAGCCCGGCGTGCCAGCAAGCGAATAGCACCTCGTAGAACTCCGGGCAGTTCTTCATGGCCAACGCCACGCGGTCGCCCCGTTCTAGCGAGAATCTCGTCTTCAGACTTGTTGAAATTCCTGCTACGCGGCAAGCCATTTCCCGGTAAGTGCGCAGCGGGCGCTTGCCGACAGCGAGCGCCGGCCGCTCAGGCAGCCAGCGGGCGCTTCGCAGCAGCAGGTGAACCAGATTCATGCAGCGAAAAAAGCTCTCGTGCATTGCGCGCCGTCTCCACGGCGACTTCCTCGGCGGGGCGACCCAGCGCGCGCGCTACGGTGTGGAGGATGTGCGGCAGGAAAGCTGGCTCATTGCGCCGCGCCTTGGGTTGCGGGCGCAGGTCGCGCGGCGTGAGATAGGGCGCGTCGGTCTCGAGCAGCAGCCGGTCTTTCGGGATTTCCTTGATGAGCTCGAGGAGGTGCTTTCCTCTGCGCTCGTCGCAGATCCAGCCGGTGATGCCGACGTATAGACCGAGGTTCAAATAGGCTTTCAGTTCTTCAGCATCCCCGGTGAAGCAATGCGCCACTGCTTTTGTTACTCGGTAGGTTCCCAGTATTTCGGCAAAGCGCGGGTGGGCGTCGCGCGAATGCAGAAAAAGCGGCTTGCCCAATTCGATACCGAGCTCGAGCTGCGCGACGAACCACTTCTCCTGATCCGGATGCGGCGAATAGTTGCGGTTGAAATCCAGGCCGCATTCGCCGAGTGCGACGCAACGCGGTTGCTGCGCGAGCTGCCGAAGGTCCGTGATGGTTTGCGGTGTGCACTCGCGCGCGTGATGTGGATGCACGCCCGCCGTGGCGTAAAGCACGCCGAGATGGGAATCGGCAAGCGCGCCCGCGCGGCGCGATTCTTCGACGGTGGTGCCGGTGACGATGATCTGCGCTACGCCGGCGCGCCGCGCGCGCGCGAGCACCTCGTCGAGACCCGAGGCGAACGCCGCGTGCGTGAGGTTGGCGCCGATGTCGACGAGCTGCATGCGCGGAGTATACGAGACGGATACAAAGCGTTGCGCTTCTGAAAACCATTAGAAACGGCCCGGCGCTACGCTGCGCGCTCCGAAAAATCCGATTGGGAGCGCATGATGCATTACAGAGTATTCGTTGCATTTCTGTTCTCTGCCCTGCTTGCGGCGGGGCAGGTCAAAGCCGGCGAGGTCGAGCGCTGGAACCGCATTGCGACCGACGCCGCGCTCGCCCAGGAACTCGATCCCCTCAGCGAGTCGCGCATCTTCGCCATCGTCCATGCTTCCATCCACGACGCGCTGAACGCGATCGATCGCCGCTACGAGACCTACCAGGCGCGCATTTCGGCCGCGCCGGGCGCGTCGGCCGAGGTCGCGGTCGCAGCCGCAGCGCATGCCTCGCTCATGGAGCTCATGCCCGCGCGCAAGGCCGCATTCGAAGCGGCGCTTGCCGAAACGCTCGCCCCGGTGCAGGACAGGCATGCCGCCGCACGCGGGCTGCAGGTCGGGCGGCAAGCGGCCGCGATCACCCTTGCGAAGCGCCGCGACGACGGCGCAAGCCGCGACATCAAGTACATCCCGGGAAAGAAGGCCGGGGAATATCGCCCCACGCCGCCCGACTTCCCGCCTGCCGCGTTCGCTCATTGGGGGATGATTCGCCCCTTCGTCCTCACCTCAGCTTCGCAATTCCGTCCGGTGCCGCCGCTCGACCCGAAGAGCGCACGCGCGCGCGCGGAGACCGAGGAAGTGCGACTTATCGGCGGCAAGGCGTCATCGGCGCGCACTGCCGAGCAGAGCGAGATCTCGCGCTACTGGTACGAGAGCTCGCCGCAGGGCTGGAACCGCATCGTCCGCGTAGTGGCCGCCGACCGCGGCCTCGACGAATGGGAAAGCGCGCGCCTCATGGCGCTCGTGAACTTCGCCATGGCCGACGGTTTCATCGGCGGCTTCGAAGCGAAGTACCACTACAAGTACTGGCGCCCGGCGACCGCGATAAGGGAAGACGGCGGGGCGAACCGCGACTGGCTGCCCGACCTCTGGACGCCGCCCGTGCCCGACTATCCGTCCACGCACACGGTGCTCGGCGCCGCGGCGGCCGCGGTTCTCGCCCGCTTCTTCGGCACCGACTTGGTGTCCTTCTCGATGACAAGCGGGGCGCCTTACCCCGGGATCACCCGGAAGTTCTGGAGCTTCTCGGAGGCGGCGCGCGAAAACGGAGCTTCGCGGATCCTCGCCGGCATTCACTTCGCCAACGCGGTCCAGGCCGGCTACGAGCAGGGCGAGCGCATCGGCGCGTTCACGTACGAGCGCGCGCTGCGCCCGCTTCCTCCTCACTAGACGAATCGATCAGGACAGCTGCGCGAGCCTGCCCACCTCGCGCAGCGCCCGCTCGTGGCGCTCGTCCCAGACCTGTCCGACGCTAAGGCGCATGCAGTTGCGGTAGCGCTGCGACGCCGAGAACATCGGGCCAGGGGCGATGGTGATGCCGCGCTCGAGCAGGCGCTCGAAAAGCACGACAGAGTCGCACTCCCTGGGCAGCTCTGCCCATAGGATGTAGGCGCCGGAGGGTCGCGTGACGCGCGTGCCGCGCGGGAAGGATTCCGCGATCACGCCGCGCGCGGTGTCGACCTGCGCCTCGAAGCGGCGCCGGAGTTGCCGCAGCGAGCGCTCGTAGCCGCCCGACTCGAGCATCTCCGCCACCGTGAGCTCGACCAGCTCGTTCTGGCCGCCGCTCGACATGAATTTCAGCATGCGGATGCGGTCGCGCCAGCGCCCCGGCTCGATCCAGCCCACCTTGAGGCCAGGCGACAGCGTCTTGGAGAACGAGCTGCACAGCATCACGTTTCCGCTGCGGTCGAAGGCTTGCGCCGGACGCGGCGCGGGGGAGTCGAACTGCAGCTCGGCGTAGATATGGTCCTCGATGAGCGGCACCTTCTTTGCGGCGAGCAGCTCGACCAGGCGCTTCTTCGCCGCATCGGACAGGGTGGCGCCGATCGGGTTGGAGACGTTCGCCATCATTAGGACCGCCTTCACCGGGTGCTCGGCGAGCGCGAGCTCGAGCGCCTCGAGCGAGATTCCGCTCCTCGGATGCGTCGGGATCTCGAGCGCGCGCAAGCCGAGGCTTTGAAGGATCTGCAGGAAGCCGTAATAGGTCGGCGACTCGAGCGCGATCAGGTCCCCGGGCCGGGTCACGGCGCGCAACGCCAGGTTGAGCGCCTCCATGCAGCCGGTGGTGGTGACGAGGTTGCGCCAGTCGATGCGGCAGCCCCAGTCGAGCGCCCGGCGCGCGACCGCGCGGCGCAGCTTCTCCGTGCCCGGCGGCAGGCCATAGCGGCCGAGCGCGTTGCGGTCGCGGCGCGCAAGTGCTGACAGCACGCGGCGCAAGCGCTCGAGCTGGAAGAGCTCCGGCGCGGCGCATGCCGAGCCGAACGCGATGACGTCCGGATTCGAGGCGGGAGCGAGCACGGCGTCCGTGAGGTCGTTGACTTCCACGGTGATCGCGCGCTTGGGCGGGCGCGACGGCTCGGGTTCCCGCACTCCTGCGCTCAGGCGCCGCACGTAGTAGCCCGACTGCGGGCGCGCCTCGATCACGCCGATGTCCTCGAGGCGCTGGTAGGCCTGCAGCACGGTGGAAACGCTGACGCGCTGTTGGTTCGAGAGCCGGCGTACGGAGGGGACGCGATCACCGGCACGCAGCGTGCCGGCACGGACCAGCTCGTGGATCTGTTCGGCGAGCTGGTGATAGAGCGGCATTGTGGTTTCCAGCATGGAGCAATCCTCGCAAGGTCGCTGTACTGCAGCCAGACACAGTTGCTGGCGGCCTCGGCCATAACAGTTTGTCATAAGCGCAACTGTTGCCGGTACAGTTCAGGGGAGGTGACGCTGTTGCGAACCGCCGCCGCAGCCTACGCTGCCTCCATGGTGCTGCAGCTCAAGGACAGGGATTTTCTCCGGCTCCGTAGCGCGCGCGGCGTGGCGATCGAGGTGCTCGGCGGCCGCGTCTGGATCACCGAGCCCGGGTGCGCCGCCGACAGTTTTCTCGCCGCCGGCGGACGCTACCGTATCGACGGAGACGGCCTTGTGCTGGTGGAGGCGGAAGCAGATGAAACGGCGGTTCGGGTACTTCCTTAGGGCCTGGGCGCTGCGCCGCACTCGGCACGAGCTCTACTCGCTCAGCGATCACATGCTGCGCGACATCGGCCTGCGTCGCGAGCAGATTCCGTCAGCGCTTCTTGAGCGAGTCGTGCTCGCCAAGCCGCGGCGCGCGCAGGCGGGGGCGGGCGGGCTCTTCGCGGAAGCGGATCGGCGGCGCGAGGTGGCGGCGTCCTAGCTCGTCCTTGAGCAGCTTGTCGTCCGCCGCGTCGAAGGCCTCGGGCAGCGTGTTCACCGGCGCGTAGCACACATCCAGTTTGGACAGAAAATCGAGGCCTTCCTCCAGCGTCTTCCCACGGAAAAAACCCTCTAAGAACTGCATGACGGGCTGCTGGTGCGGCCCGGGCTTCTCGCACAGCGGCGCAAGGTCCAGGCGCCCGAGCGCGCCGAGCAGGTTGCGCACGAACTTCGGCTCCTGCCCGCCGAGCGCGAGGTGGCGGCCGTCGGCGGTCTCGTAGAGGCGGTAGAAGGCCGAGCCGCCGGTCGAGCGCTCGTGCGTCGGCACCGGCTGGCGGTTCTCGGCAAAGGTCGGGCCGAGCACGTTCGGCATGCCGGCGAGCATCGAGTCGTGCATCGCGATGTCGACGAAGTCGCCCTTGCCGGTGTTTTCGCGGCGCAGCAGCGCCATCAGCACGCCAGCGAGACCGTGCAGCGAGGCGAGGAGATCGGCGAGCGGCAGCCCGGGAATCGCCGGCTTGCCATCCTGGCCGAGCGTGATGCTGAGAACGCCGCTCAGCCCCTCGACCGCGAGGTCGTGCGCCGGCCGTTCGCGGAGCGGGCCCTGCTGGCCGAACGCGCTGATCGAGCAGTACACGATGCCTGGGTTGCGCGCGCGGAGTTGCTTGTAGCCGACGCCGAGCCGATCGACCACACCCGGGCGGAAGGACTCGACGAAGACGTCCGCAGTGTCGCAAAGCTTGAGCAGTGCTTCGCGCTCCTGCGGATTCTTGAGATCGACGACGACGCTTTTCTTCCCGCGGTTCAGATTGCGGAAGTACACCGTCTCGCCGTCCTCGCGCGGCCCGAGATGGCGCGTCGGATCCCCTTCCCCCGGTGGCTCGACCTTGATCACCTCCGCGCCGTGGTCGGCGAGCATGAGCGTGAGGTAGGGGCCCGGGAGGAAGAGCGACAGGTCGATGACCCGGATTCCCTCGAGCTTCATTTTTTCAGCGGCTCGCACACTGTGGGCCTCGGGCGCTCGCCGTCGATTTTCACCGGCATGGCCAACACCCGGAACCCTGGACGGGCGGGATGGGGTGTTTCACACACCATCCCGGTCGAAGCAGCAAAGGAGCTGTCGAGCGCCTCGCGCACATCGTTGATCGGCGCGACCGGAACGCGGCCCGACAGCGCCTCGAGCCATTCGGCGGTGCGGCGGCGGCGGAACTCGTTATCGAGCACCTCGGTGAGCGCGGCGCGGTGTTCGAGCCGCGCCGCCTGCGTCGCAAACCTCTCATCGCTCGCCAGATCCCGGCGCGCGAGCCCTTCCAGCAACTCGCTCCAGAAGCGCTCGGTCATGCACATGACGAACATCCAGCCGTCGGCGGTCTTGAACGTCTGCACCGGCGTAAGCGAGTAGTGCGCGCTGCGCGGCTGGCGCGTGGGCGCCTCGCCCTCGTTCAGGTACCAGGTCCCCATGTAGGTGAGCTGGTGCAGCGCGACGTCGAACAGGCTCGCGTCGACATCGCAGCCCTTGCCGGTGCGCTTCGCGCGCAGCACGCAGGCGAGGAGCGCCGCCGCGCCGGTCATCCCGGTCATGCAGTCGATGATCGAGGTGCCGAAGCGGCACGGCGCGCCACCCGGCTCGCCGGTGAGGTCCATGAGGCCCGTTTCGGCCTGCATCGCGAAGTCGTAGCCGGGCCAGGAGGCGCGCTCGTTGTCCCTTCCATAGGCCGATACATGCAGACATACCAGTGCGGGGTTCACCCTGGCCAGGCTTTTGTAGTCCAGGCCCAGCTTCCCGGGAACATCGCCGCGCAAGTTGTTGACGACTGCATCGGCGTCCGCGACCAAGGCTTCGAACTTCTTCCTGTCGTTCTTCAGATCCAGGGAAATGCTCTTCTTGCCCAGGTTCCAGCTTTGGAAGTACTGGCTGTCGTCGTCGCCCAGAAGATGCGGCCCGACGCGCCGCGCCGGATCGCCACCCGTCGCTGCATTCTCGATCTTGATCACCTCGGCCCCCATGCCGGCGAGGAACATCGTGCCGTACGGCCCGGCACCGAAGTGCTCGACCGTGAGGATGCGCAGGCCTTCGAGCGGCTTCACAGGCGCTTGAGGCGATACAGGAGCTCGAGTGCTTCGCGCGGCGAGAGCTCATCGGGGCTGACTTTCTGCAGCTCCTCGCGCAGCGGATCGACCGCGGGTTCGGGTTCCTCTTGAACCTTGGTCGAGAACAGATCCTCCTGGTTGCCGCGAGCGAGGCTCGCGTCCTCGAGGAGCTGAAGGTACTTCTTCGCCTGCCGGATCACCGGCCGCGGCACGCCGGCGAGGCCTGCGACCTGGAGGCCGTAGCTACGGCTCGCCGGGCCTTCCTCGACCGCATGCAGGAACACCACGGTGTCCTTGTGCTCCACGGCGTCGAGGTGCACGTTCGCGACTTCCTTGTACTCGAGGGCAAGGCGCGTCATCTCGAAGTAGTGAGTGGCGAACAGGCTGAGGGACTTGTTCTTTTCCACGAGATGGCGGGCGATTGCCCACGCCAGCGCCAGGCCGTCGAAGGTCGAAGTGCCGCGCCCGACCTCGTCCATCAACACCAGGCTCCTCTCTGAGGCGTTGTGCAGGATCGCCGCGCTCTCGGTCATCTCCACCATGAAGGTCGAGCGCCCGCCGGCGAGGTCGTCGGCCGCGCCGATACGCGTGAAGATCTGATCGATCGGACCGATGCGCGCCGCGCGCGCCGGTACGAACGAGCCGATGTGCGCGAGCAGCACGATGAGCGCCACCTGGCGCATGTAGGTTGACTTGCCGCCCATGTTCGGGCCGGTGATGAGCAGGAAGCGCCGCGTCGGCGATAGGCGCGTGTCGTTCGCGATAAAGCTCTCGATCTGGCCCTCGACTACCGCGTGCCGACCGGCCTCGATCTCGATGCAGAGCTCCTGGGTGAACTGCGGCCTGGCGTAATTGCGGTTCACGGCGACGGAGGCGAACGTCGACAGTACATCAGCCTGGGCGAGCGCTTTGGCGATCTTCTGGAAGGACAACAAATGCGCCTGCAGTTGCGCGAGAACTTCCTCGTATAGGGACTTCTCGAGGGCGAGCGCGCGGTCGCGAGCGGAGAGCGCCTTGTCTTCGAACTGCTTCAATTCCGGCGTGATGTAGCGCTCGGCGTTCTTGAGCGTCTGGCGCCGCCGGTAGTCAAACGGGACTTTCCCGGCGTGCGAGTTTGTCACTTCGATGTAGTAGCCGTGCACGTGGTTGTACGCCACACGCAGGTTCGGAATACCGGTTCTTTCTTTTTCGCGTTTCTCGAACTCGACCAGAAACGCACCGGCATTGGATTGAAGCTGCCGAAGCTCGTCCAGATCGGCGTTGTAACCGTCGGCGATCACGCCGCCGTCTACCACGCGAGTTGCGGGTTCGGGGTGAACCGCATGCTGAAGGATGAAAAGCGCTTCTTCGGGCGTGGAAAGATGACCGATCAGCTCCTTGAGAAGCGTCGTTGCGTCCGGCAGCGCCTGGCGCAACTCGGGAAGCAGCTTGAGGCTGTCGCGCAAACCCGCAAGCTCCCGCGGCCGCACGCTCTTCAGGGCTAGCCGGGCGGTAATGCGCTCGACGTCCGAGAAACGCTTCAACGTCTTCTGGATGTTTCCGTCTTTCAACGCTTCGACCGCGTCGTGGCGCCTTGCCACGGCTTGCTGGTCGCGCAGCGGATGATGCAACCAGTGCCGCAGCATCCGGCTGCCCATGCCGGTCGCGCATTCATCGAGCAGCGAAAAGAGCGTCGGCGCTGGCTCGCCGCGCAGCGTCTCGGTGAGCTCCAGGTTGCGCCGCGTCGCTGCGTCGAGGCGCACGTATTCGCCGGCGCGCTCGGCGCTGACTGCGGTGACGTGCGCGAGGGCCTGGCCCTGGGTCTTCGCCGCGTAGTCGAGCAGCGCGCCGCAGGCGCCGATCGCAAGCGTCATGTCATCGCACCCGTAGCCGGCGAGCGTTGCGGTGCCGAGTTGCTTGAGGAGCTTTTTCTTGCCGCTCTCGATATCGAAATGCCACTCGGGAACTTTGGTGACGAAGAAGCCATTCACGTCGGAGGTGGCAAGGATCTCTGCCGGGCCAATTCGCCGAAGCTCGTTCTCCACGGCCTGGGGCGCAATTTCGGCAACGCGCAGCGCTCCGCTCGCGAGCGATAGCCAGGCAAGGCCCACGGTACTGTTGTCTCTATGAAGAGACAAAAGAATGTTGTCGGCCTTGTCGTCGAGAAGCTCCGAATCGGTGAGCGTCCCGGGAGTTACGATGCGCGTGACCTTGCGGTCGACCGGCCCCTTGGAGGTCGCCGGATCGCCGATCTGCTCGCAGATCGCGACCGACTCCCCGAGCTTCACCAGCTTCGCCAGGTACTGCTCGACCGAGTGCACCGGCACGCCCGCCATCTTCACCGGCGCTCCGGCCGAGGCGCCGCGCGAGGTGAGCGTGAGATCCAGCAGCCGCGCGCCTTTTTCGGCGTCGTCGTAAAAGAGCTCATAGAAATCGCCCATCCGGTAGAAGACCAGGATGTCCGGATGCTCGCCCTTGATGCGCAGGTACTGCTGCATCATCGGCGTATGGTCTAAGTATCTGTCGTTCAAGAGCTTAGCTTCGGGATCGTCTAATAGGTGTCTAATGTTCTTATGGTGAGTCAACTAATAATAGTTCGGCGTCACGAGAGCAAGGGTAGTCTCAGCCAGGAGGAGGATGATGAACAATGTGCGAGAGCACGTCGAGAAACATTATGGTCGAGGGCGGGTCCTCGATTCGGTCATCGCCGCGCTGCGGGAGACAGGAAAGGATCTCGCTCGGCTGAGACCCGAGGACCTCGCACCGGTCGATGAGTTTCACATCCGCGGGCGCGAGGCCACGGTCGAACTCGCACGCCGCGCCTCGCTTAAGCCCGGCTCGCACGTCTTGGACGTGGGATGTGGCCTTGGGGGCTCTGCACGCTACCTGGCCGCGGAGCACCAGTGCCAGGTCACGGGAATTGACCTCACCCAGGAATACGTGGATGGCGCCAACGCCCTCGCAGGGATGGTGGGGTTGAGCGATAAAGTCGCGTTCCGACAAGCTAGCGCATTGGAGATGCCCTTCGATGATGGCGCCTTCGATGTCGTCTGGACCGAGCACGTTCAGATGAACATCGCAGACAAGCACGCCTTCTACCGCGAGATCAGTCGAGTGACACGGCCCAGGGGAGCGCTGCTCTTCCACGACATATTCCAAGGCACAGGCGGCCCTCTGCATTACCCAGTGCCCTGGGCAGAAGAGTCATCCATCAGTTTCCTGGCCGCACCCGACGAAGTGAGGAAGACTCTGGAGGCCCTCGGCTTTCTCATCCGCGACTGGGTGGACAAGAGCGAACCTTCTCTCCAATGGTTTGTATCAGCTATCGAGAAGCTGAAGGTGTCTGGCCCGCCGCCGCTGGGACTTCACCTGCTGATGGGTGATACGGCAAGGACGAAGTTCGAGAACAACATCCGCAACCTGCGAGAACGACGTTTCGTCGTGTGCCAAGCGCACGCGGAGAAGCAGTAAGGAATTGCAGCCGGAAGATTGCGCAATATTGTGCCAACAAAGGTGGGATCGTGACGCCGAACAACGCGCTCAACCAGAGTTAGCGCGTTAGACCTCGTCAACTCCGCCTCTCCGTACCAATCCCGGCGACTTCGCCGTGCTGCGCGGGGCAGGTGGTCGCGTACGCAGGGTCAACAAGCACTAGCCAAAGCCTAGCCCGCCACGCGTCAATGCGAACGCGACCCGGCCATATAAAGCCAGACCAGGCCGATTACCGCCGACAGAGCCGAGCCTAGGAGGATGCCGAGCTTCGCTTCCTCGGCGAGCTCCGGAGCGCTGAAGGCCAGTTGCGAGATGAAGAGCGACATGGTGAAGCCGATGCCCGCGAGCCATGCCGCCCCGAGCAGATGCCGCCAGCGCACGCCGGAGGGCAGGCGCGCGATTCCGCAGCGGACGGCCGCCCAGCTGAACAGGCCGATGCCGACGAACTTGCCGATGACCAGGCCGCCGATGACCCCCAAGGTCACGTGGTGCGTCAAGGCCTCGCGCCACGCTACCTGGAGCAGGTCGATGCCGGCGTTGGAAAGCGCGAATACCGGAATGACGGCAAAGGTCACCCAGGGCGTAAGGCCGTGCTCGATGCGCTGCAACGGGCTTTGCACTGCCGCGGCCGAATGCTCCATCGCCTCCGCGATCGAGGCCATGCGCTGGTTGCTGAGCGGATCGTCGGTTGTTTCATCGTCCCGGCGGTCGGCGCGGAAGGCGTCCTGGAGCTCTGCGACGCGGCGCTCGAAGTGCGCGGGCGTATGCGCCGGCCGTGCCGGGATCGCCATGGCGAGCAGGATGCCGGTGAGCGTGGCGTGCACGCCGGATTCGTGCACCGCGAGCCAGAGAAGCACGCCTGCCATCGCATAGGGCAGCGGATGGCGCACGCCGCCGCGGTTGAACAGCACCAGGATCGCGAACAGCCCGGCGGCGGTGCCGAGCGCCCGGAGGTTGAGATCGGCCGTGTAGAAGACGGCGATGACCAGCACCGCGCCGAGGTCGTCGGCGATCGCGAGCGCCGTGAGGAAGATGATCAGGTTCTTGGGAACGCGCCGGGCAAGGAGAACGAGAATGCCGACCGCGAAGGCAATATCGGTCGCCATGGGGATACCCCAGCCGGAGGCTGCTGGCGTCCCCGCGTTGAGTGCCAAGTAGATCAGCGCCGGTAGCACCATGCCGCCAAGACCTGCGATGACGGGCAGCGCCGCGTCCTTGAGGGACGAGAGCTCGCCGACCAGGATCTCGCGCTTGAGCTCCAGACCCACCAGGAGGAAGAAAAACGCCATCAACCCGTCGTTTACCCACCGGTGCAAGGAAAGCTCGAGTCTGAAGCGGCCACCTGCCGCAAGCCCCACCGGCTGTTCGGTGAATCGATGAATAGCATCAGCGCCCAGGATCATCGCTAGGGCGAGCGCGACGATCGTCGTTGCGATGAGGACGATGCCACCCGCAGTCGTGCGGCGAAGGAACTGCTCGAAAGGCGAAAGAATGCGCCCAAACAGCGGCTCGAGTGGGTAGCGAGCGTCCTTCGTCACCGGCTGCAACCGTTTCGCGCCATGGGCGTGACGCGGAGGACGGAGCGGGTGACGAGGCAGTATAGGTCGTGGTGTAGGTTGTCCTTTTCCCGCCGATTTTTCGTAGGGGGAAAGGACTGCTGCATCATGGGCGTGTGCGCGGCGTCGTTCACCGCGCGATTATAGGTATTCGAAGGAGGAGAAATGACGAACCAGAGCGTCTTGTGGAACGTGGATTCGCGCGGCGTGGCGACGGTGACGCTGAGCCGGCCCGAGGTCAACAACGCCTACGATGAGGCGCTCATCCAGGGGCTGCACCACGCGATGGATGCGCTCGGTGCGCAGGCCGGGGTACGCGCAGTGGTGGTACGCGGCGCGGGCCGGCATTTCCAGGCCGGGGCAGACCTCAAGTGGATCGCGCGGGTCGCCGCGCAATCGACCGACGAGAACGAGCGCGCCTCGCGCGCTACCGCGCTGGCGGTGCACAGGCTGAACACGCTGCCTGTGCCCACCGTGGCGCTGGTGCAGGGCGGCTGCTTTGGCGGCGGAACCGGCATCGTCGCCGCGTGCGACATCGTGATCGCGGCCGAGGACGCGATGTTCTCGATCGCCGAGACGCGCTGGGGGCTGATGGCCGGCATTATCCTGCCGCAGCTCGTCGACGCGATCGGCACGCGCCAAGTGCGCCGCTACGCGCTCTCGGGCGAGCGCTTCGGCGCGCAGGAAGCGCGGCGCATCGGCCTCGTCCATGAAGTCGTGCCCGCTGGGGAACTTCAAAATGCTGGAGAGAGGCTTGTGGGCCAGCTACTGCAGAACGCGCCCGAGGCGAACGCGCAGACCAAGGCAGTCGCGCTCGAGTTTGCCTGGGGAGCGATCGACGAGGCGGCGCTCGAGCGGCTCGTCGTCCAGCACGCGGCCAAGCGCCGGAGCCGCGAAGCCGCAGAAGGGCTGGCCTCGTTCCGCGAGAAGCGGCCGGCACGATGGTAGGCGCTGCATGACGCCATGAGCGGGTTCGTTTCGCTGGCCGCGGTTGTGATCGTGGCGGTGCTGATCTTTCTCGTGCTGTTCGAGCCGACGGTCGCCTATCGCGCCCGCCGGCCGGCCGCGCGCATCGATTCGTGCGAGTTCGTGAACTACGTGAGCGCGATCGTCAACGCGCGGCCGTTACCTCCGGCCGAAGTACGGGTGCTGAACGACGGCGAGCAGGTCTTCGCCGCCGAGCTGCGCGCCATCCGCGAAGCGAGGCGCAGCATTCACCTCGAGGTCTATCTTCTTGTGCGTGGCCGGGTTGCCGATGAAATGCTCGCGGCGCTCGAGGAGCGCGCGCGCAACGGCGTGCGCGTGCGGCTGATTATTGACCGCTACGGCAGCCTTCTCACCCCGAAGCGCTACTTCGACACGCTGCTCGCCGCGGGAGGCGAGGTACGCTGGTACCAGCCCATCGCCTGGTACACGCTGAAGCGCCTCAACAACCGCACGCACCGCGACCTGCTGGTCGTGGACGGCGCGGTGGCCTTTGTCGGCGGTATCGGCGTGGCCGACTACTGGGTCGGGCCGCGCCAGCGCGGGCGCCCCTGGCGCGACACCATGATCCAGGTATCCGGCGCGCTCGCCATGGGGCTGCAGACCTCCTTCGCGGAGAACTGGCTCGAAGCCGCGGGCGAGATCCTCCCGGATACCGAGTTCGAAGCCGGCGCGCACGAGAGGGATCTCGAGCCGCCTGGACCGGAGGTCGCGCTGGTGGTGAACAGCGCTCCCTCCGAAGGCCGCTCCACGCGCGCACGCACGCTCTTCCAGATCCTCGTGGCGTCGGCGCGCGAATCGATCTGCATTGCCTCGCCGTACTTTATCCCCGACCGCAGGCTTTGCGAGGAGCTCGTCGGGGCCGTGCGGCGCGGCGTCTGCGTCACCGTGCTGGTGCCGGGGCGCTGGAATAATCATCCGCTCACGCGTCTCGCCAGCCGCCGGCGCTACGGCCAGCTGCTCGAGGGCGGCGTCGCGATCCATGAGTACCAGCCGGCGATGATGCACGCCAAGATCCTGATCGTGGACCACGTCTGGAGCGTCGTGGGCTCAACCAACTTCGACAATCGCTCGTTCGGCCTGAACGACGAGGTCAACGTCGCGATCCTGCAAAAGGCGCTCGCCGCAAGGCTGGAAGCCGATTTCGCAGCCGATCTCGCCGAGAGCGCTGCGGTCACGCTGGAGGAATGGCGGCGCCGGGCGCTCGCCGAGCGTGCGTTCGCGAGCTTCGTACGGCTGCTGGAGCGGCAGGCCTGATCTACTGCCCGGGACCGCGGTTCTCGAGCATGCGTGCGATGGCGTCCTCGCCCAGAGGCTGCGGCATCTTCACGCGCAGGCTCTCTGCCCACTCGGCGGCGAAGTCGCGCTGCAGGGCGCGATTGATGGCATACGTGCCGAGCATCGCGATGAGGGCGCCGAGGCTAGCGAGCGCCATGTCCTTGTGTGCGTCCCACGGATCGCCTTGAGTGCCGAGATAGGCCTCCCCCAGGTCGCCGCCGAATATCTCGGCGGCCGCCCACTCGAACAGCTCGAAGATCATCGAAGTCGACATGGTGAGGTCGAGCGGCAGGAAGTAGCCCCAGAACCCGCGCACATTGGCTACGCGAAGGAAGATCTCGCGAATCGGGTAGGCGAGGAGCAGGCCGTAGCCGAAATGCACCACCCGGTCGAAGTTGTTGCGCTCCCAGCCGAGTACGCTGTTGAGGGTTTGTCCGGTCAGCGCCTTGAACCACTCGTCGTACGGCACTTCGGCATAGGTGTAGTGCGACCCGATCTCGTGCAGGCAGAGAAATAGAAAGATCGTCGTATACGAGACGCGAGACAGGATGAGCCGGCTGTAGCTGAAGGCTACGAACAGCACGAATGCGAGCACCAGGACATTCTCGAGCGCCCAGTCAGCGCGATGCCAGGGGTCGATGGCGAGGGCGGTAAAGAGGATGCCGAACAGCACGCCGAGCACCAGCAGGTATCGCCGGTGCTCGGCTCCGGGATGGGAGGTTCCGGCAGCAGTCGCCATCGAAGAAAATATAGCCGAGACTCGGGGGAGGCATGATGAAACGACTGCAGGCGCTCGGCGTCGTCGAAGCAAGGCTGGTGTCCGCGAACCGCTGGCTGGTCATCGCGCTGATGGCGGCGATGGCTGTGCTCGTGTTCGCGATGGTGATCGCCGGCATCGCGGCGATCATAGTGCAGGGCACGATCGACCCTATGGTCGCGGTGCAGACCATGTTCGCGGCTATCGACAGCTTTCCGCTGCTCGCGATACCGTTCTTCATCCTGGCGGCCGAGCTGTTGTCGGGCGGGGCGCTCACCGAGGTGCTGCTTCGCTTCGCGGCACAGCTTGGTCATCGCGACTCCGGGGCAATGCGTTATTGGGCCATGTTGAGCGCGCTTCTTCCTGTTGCCATCGCGGCAAGCGTTTTTGCCGTCGCGGCTCGCTCGCAGGGCATGGGCGTGGAAGAGGCGCGCCATCTTCTCAACCGCACCGGGTTCGACGCCCAGCTGCGCGAGGTCGACCAGTTCGCAAAGCTGACGCGGCGCGAAGGGGTTGAGCGGCTGCTCGCCGGGGTGCACACCGAGGCGCGCATCCCGCCGCCGGCGTGGGTAAAGGAGTGGACAGACCCGCGGACCGTGCGTGCCATGAACGAAGATGAGCGCCGGGCGTTCGTGCGCCTGCAGATCGAGCGCGCGCTGGAGCTGAAGAGCTGGTGGCTCGCCGAGATGCTCGCCACGCCGTCGCCGCTTACCGAGCACATGACGCTTTTCTGGCACAACCATTTCACTTCCAGCTTGCAGAAGGTGCGCTCGCCCGCCCTGATGTACCGGCAGAACGTCCTGCTGCGCAAGCATGCGCTCGGCAATTTCGGCGGGCTGCTGCATGCGGTGTCCAGGGACCCGGCGATGCTCGTCTATCTTGACTCCGCGACCAACCGGCGCGGTCAGCCGAACGAGAACTTCGCGCGCGAGCTGATGGAGCTCTTCACGCTCGGCGAAGGGAAATACGCGGAGCAGGACATCAAGGAGGCGGCACGCGCCTTTACCGGCTGGAGCATCGACCTCGATACCGGCGAGTTCCGCTTCCGGCCGCGTCAGCACGACGACGGCGTAAAAACGGTTCTCGAGCGCACGGTAAGGACCGGCGACGAGGTGCTCGACGTGCTGCTCGCGCAGCCGGCGACGGCGGAATACGTCGCTGCAAGGCTTTGGCGCGAATTCGTCTCGCCGCAGCCGCAGCCCGAGGAGCTTGCCCGGGTCGCGGCCGTGTTCCGCGAGAGCGGCTACGAAATGCGCGCGACGCTGCGTGCGCTCCTGCTCACGCCCGCGTTCTGGTCGCCGCAGAACCGCGCCGCGCTTATAAAGTCGCCTTCCGATCTCGTCGTCGGCACCCTGCGCCAGCTCGCCATCAGCGTGAACGACCCGCTGCCGTTCGTGTTCCTGATGCGCGCTCTCGGCCAGGACCTGCTTTCGCCGCCGAACGTAAAAGGCTGGCCAGGCGGCGAAGCATGGATCAACTCGACCACGCTCCTCGCGCGCAAGCAGTTCCTCGAGCGGCTGCTGCGCGTCGAGGAGTCGCGCATGATCATGCAGCAGCCTGCGATGCGCGAGAAGGTCGATAATCTAAAGCCCGGCGCGCGGCGCGTGATGCAGGCGATCGCAGATCTCAACTTCTCGGCGCGCGACTGGCTCGCGCCGTTTGAAGGACGCGAAAGCATGGTTCCGCTCGTGCTGCTCGCAGGCGCGCCCGCAGGCAACCCGTCGGGGGGCGGCATGGATTACCTGCGCGCGCTCGTCGCCGATCCGGTCTACCAGCTCAAGTGACGACCCGTCGCGACTTTCTTGCAGCCAGCATCGTCGCGCTCTTCGTCCCCGGCTTAGCGCTCGCACAGGCTTCGGGATACCGGCGCGTGCTAGTGCTCGTCGAGTTGAAGGGCGGCAACGACGGTCTGAACACGATCGTGCCGTACGCCGACGACGCGTACTACGGGCTGCGTCCGCGGATCGCGATCCGTCCGGACAACGTGCTGCAGCTCGACAGCCGCACCGGATTGCACCCGGCGCTCAAGCCGCTGATGCCGCTCTGGCAGGAAGGCGAGCTCGCCATCGTGCAGGGCGTCGGCTATCCAAGTCCGAACCTCTCGCATTTCCGCTCGATCGAGATCTGGGACACGGCCTCGAGAAGCGACCAGTACCTGGGTGAAGGTTGGCTCGCGCGTGCCTTCGCCGCGCACCCGGTGCCCTCGCAGTTCGCGGCGGGCGGCGTTGCGGTGGGCGGAGCGGAAATGGGGCCGCTCGCCGGAGCCGCGCGCGCGATCGCCCTCACGCAACCCGAAGTGTTTCTTCGCCAGGCACGGCTCGCGCGACCGATGGGCGCCGGACGAAACAGCGCGCTAGACCACATCCTCAAGGTCGAGGCCGGCATCGTGGAGGCGGCGGCGCGGCTCGACGCGGGCGTGCAGTTCGCGACCGAGTTTCCGCGCGGCCAGTTCGGCAACGCAGTGCGCGTCGCGGCCCAGCTCGCGGCCAATCCTTCCGGTGTCGCAGCGGTTCGGGTCTCGCTAGCCGGTTTCGATACGCACCAGAACCAGCCCGGCTTGCACCAGCGGCTGCTGGGCGAGCTCGCCGCCGGCCTCGCCGCGCTCAAGAGCGCGCTCCAGGAAGCCAAGCGCTGGGACTCGACGCTCGTCATGACTTACGCCGAGTTCGGCCGCCGGCCGCAGGAGAACAACTCGAACGGCACCGATCACGGCACCGCGGCCGCGCACTTCATCGCCGGCGGCCGCGTGAAGGGCGGGCTCTACGGCGAGGCGCCGCGTCTCGCCGAGCTCGAGGGCGGCAACCTGCGCCACGGAGTGGACTTTCGCAGCCTGTACGCCACCGCGCTCGAGCGCTGGTGGGGTCTCTCCAGCGCTCGAGCGCTCGGCGGCCAGTTCGCGCCGCTCGACGTCCTACGCGCCTGAATGGCGCGCGGCGCTACTTCAGCGCGCGCAGTTCGACGCGGCGGTTCTCGGCGCGGCCTTGGCTGGTCTTGTTGTCGGCGATCGGGCTGTCCTCGCCGTAGCCCCGCGCTGTCAGGCGCGATGCGTCGACCCCCTTCGACACGAGGTAGCCCCTCACGCTCTCGGCACGCTTCTGCGACAGCGACCGGTTATAGTCTGCCGTACCGCGATCGTCGGTGTGGCCCGCGACTTCAGCGCGGATGTCGCCGCGCTTGTTGAGTCTCTGGGCGACGTCGTCCAGGATGACCATCGACTCCGGCGTGAGGCGCGCCGAATCGTTCGCGAAGTTCACGCCTTTCAGCACGACAACGTCAGGCACTGGGGGCGGAGGCGGCGGCGCGGCCACCGGCGCCACCGCGATCGGCGCGGCAGCTACTGGCGCAGCCACAGGCGCGGGCGGCGGGGGCGGAGCGGGAACCAGCTGCGGCGCGGGCGCCGCGGCCATCGGCTTCGGCTCAGGCTTTTTCACGAGATCCGGATCGCACTCGGCGATTGCCTTCTCCGGCGACCACATGATCGTTCGCCAGCACATGCCGAAGGGGTTCTTCCAGATCTGGTTCGCGGGGCCGCTGGTGGCGTAGGCGTCGGTCTGGACGGCCTGCGCCGCGACCGGTGCCGACGCGCCCAGCGAAACAATGGCTCCGGCGGCCATCAAGGACTTGCTGAACATTCTCATGACGATTCCTCCCGACGATGTTAGTTCGAGTGGCGATGCTCCCTGAGCGCAGCGCCTACGCGGCAAACATATACCAATCGGGGCATCATGTGCGCATGAGGGATCGCGATCGCTACATCGTCGCCGCCTGGCTATTCCTGTGCGCCGCGCTCGCCTTCAGTGTCATCCTGGTTGGGGGAGTCACCCGACTTACGCGCTCGGGGCTTTCCATCGTCGAGTGGCAGCCGCTCATCGGCATCCTGCCGCCGCTTTCGCAAGAGGCGTGGGAAGCGCTCTTTGCCAAGTACCGCGAAACCCCGGAATTCCGTCAGGTGAACTCCAACATGACGCTCGAGGGCTTCAAGGGGATTTTTTGGTGGGAATACACGCACCGCCTGCTCGCGCGGGCGATTGGCCTTGTCTACGTGGCGCCGCTTCTTTTGTTCCAATGGCGCAAGATGCTCGACACTTCGCTGGCGGCGAAGCTTTGGGCGATCTTTCTCCTCGGCGCTCTACAGGGTGTGCTTGGCTGGTATATGGTGAAGTCCGGGCTGGTCGACGACCCGAAAGTGAGCCCGGTGCGCCTCACCGCTCACCTCGGGCTTGCGCTGGTCATTTTCACCGCCGAGCTATGGATCGCGCTGCAGCTCCTTTCCCCCCGGGTGAGTCCGTTCGAGAAGCTGCCGCTCGCCCTGCCGTATCTGATTCTCGCCATGGCGCTTTCGGGCGGCATGGTAGCCGGCCTGCGCGCTGGCTATGCGTACAACACTTTCCCGCTCATGAACGGCGAGCTTGTGCCACCCGAGCTCTTGCTGCTCGACCCCTGGTGGCACAACTTCCTCTACAACATGGCCACCGTGCAGTTCGTGCACCGGGCTTTCTTTTGGCTTATCGCGTTGGTGGTCGTGCTCGCCTGGTGGCACGCGCGCCGCAGAATAGCGAGCAACGTGCTACTGCTCGCATTCGCCGCGCAGGCCGCGCTCGGGATTTCGACGCTCCTCCACGGCGTGCCGCTGCCGCTCGCGGTGGCACACCAGAGCGGCGCGGTCGTGCTCCTCGCCGCCGCCGTGTGGAACGCGCACTCGGCGGGGACCTGGCCAGCGATGCGCACCGTGCACGCGTCTGCTTGACTCATATCAAGGGAATGCGTCGCGCGGGCTGCCAACGTGCCGCTCATGCATGAACTGGACGACGCACTGAACGCCCAGCACCAGCAGCTGGAGCAAAGGCTGCGGGCGCTGCTGGCGGCGGGGCGCGGCGCCCGCTGGCCGGAGTACCGGCGGGGGCTCGCGCTCCTGCGCGAGGGGCTGATACAGCACATGGCGTTCGAGGAGGAGGCACTGTTCCCGCTGCTGGAGGAGCGCGGAGCGGCGGCGGTGCGGGCGCTGCGAGAGGAGCACGCGGAAATCCGCCGCTTTCTGGAGACGCTCAGCGCGGCGGCTCCGGAGCAGGACCCCGCGGGCTGCCTCGCCGAGCTCGATGAGCTCGGCGAGCTGATGCGTTCTCATCATGGCGCGGAGTTGGCGCTTGACCCGCAATACGCCAGCCGTCGCATCGCACCGCTTCGGCTGGACGATGCTCCGCCCATGGACCTGCGCGGGCTGCAGCCGCCCGAGCCGATCGTACGAATCTTCCAGGCTCTCGAGCGCGGCCCAGGCGCGCCGCTGCGCGTTATCCTGCCGCACGAGCCGGTGCCGCTGTACGGACTGCTGCGCGAGCGCGGCTATTCGTACGCCGGGGCGCCGCGCCCGGACGGCGGGTTCGAAGTCCTGATCGAGCGCGCGCAAAATTGACGGATGGCTATCCATAAGCCCGCCGAGCCTGGCGCGGCGCAGCCGGCCGGCTTTGCCTTGTTCGCGCTCGGCTTTCGTCCGTTCTATCTGCTCGCGGGGCTTTATGCCGCGCTCAGCGTGCCGCTCTGGGCGCTGCAGTACGCGGCCTGGCTCCCCGAGGCGAACCCGCTGTGGCACGCACACGAGATGCTCTTCGGCTACGCCTTCGCGGTGATCGCGGGCTTTCTCCTCACCGCGGTGCGCGCCTGGACCTCTCGGTCCACGCCCTCGGGCGTCACGCTCGCCGGCATCGCCAGCCTTTGGCTGGCGGCGAGAATCCTCGGATTCTTTTCGCTCGCCGCTTCGTCGTTCGCCGACCTGCTGTTCGCCGTCGCGGTCGCCTGGGGTATCGGCCGCCCGATTCTCGCCAGCCGCAACCGCAACTGGTATTTCATCGCCTTCGTGCTCGCGCTCGGGGCGGCGAGCATCGTATTCCAGGCGTATCCGCAGATCGCGCTCGCCGCCGGCCTCGACGTGGTCCTGCTCGTGATCGCGATCATGGGCGGGCGCGTGATCCCTTCATTCACCAATAACGCTATCCCCGGTGCGGGCGCGCGGCGCGGCACGTGGATCGAATACGGCGCGCTCGGGTCCGTGCTCGTGCTCTTGTTTTTCGATTTGCTACGGTTACCCATCTGGCCGATCGCGCTTGCGGCCGCCGCATTTCACGCAGCGCGCCTAGCGCTTTGGGCCCCAATGGCAACGCGCGCGCGGCCGATCCTCTGGATCCTGCACCTCTCTTACGCCTGGGTTGCGGTGCACCTGCTTCTGCGCGGCCTCGCGGAGTTCCAGCTCGTTCCCGCCGGGCTCGCCACGCACGCGCTTGCCGTCGGAGCGATCGGCGGCCTGACGCTCGGCATGATGACGCGCACCGCGCGTGGACACACTGCGCGGCCGCTCCATGTTGGCTCCTGGGAAACCGCGGCCTACATGCTCGTGCATGCCGCGGCAGTGGTGCGCGTCTTTGTGCCCTTGCTCCTACCCGAAAGCTACGTCGTGCTCACCGTGGTCTCAGCTCTTCTCTGGAGCGCGGCGTTCGCAATCTTCACGGCCGTGTACGTCCCGATCCTGTCGCGCCCGCGCCTCGACGGCCAGCCCGGCTGAGGCGGGTTCTGGTATACGCTCGCTGGCGGAGGCCACCATGTTCAAGCGTATCGACCATATCGAGCTGCTCACTTCCCAGCCCGAGCGGGCGGTCGAGTTCTACACCGGCGTACTGGGCTTCAAGGTGCGCTCCCGCGACCGCGTGCCGCAGACGCCGATGGGGCCGCTCGATCTCGTGTACCTCGAGCTCGGCGGCACGACCGTCGAGCTGATGTGCTACCCCGAAGCGACGATAGAGCAGAGGGCCCTGGGAGAACGGCTGGGCTATCGCATGATGGCGCTCGAGGTCGAGGACATGGACCGTGCGCTCACGCTTCTGAAGAGCAAGGGCGTCGAGTCGAGCTGGGGGCCGGTGAAGCGGCCGAGCTATGCGCGCGCGGAGATCCGCGACCCCGACGGCAACGGGATCGAGCTGCGTCAATGGCTCCGCGCCTAGGTTTCTAGCCGCCGCGCAGGCGCACGACATCGGGAACGCGGATCGAGCGGCCGCTCACCTCGATCAGCCCGCCGGCGGTGAGGTCGTGCAGGATGCGGGAAAAGTGCTCCGGCGTCATGTTCAGGCGAGAGGCGAGCACGCTCTTGCCGGGCGTGAGTTGCACTTCGGCCGGCCCGCTGACCGCCCCTTCGGGCAGCTCGGCGAGCAGGTAGCCGATCACGCGGTCCTGGCCGGAGCGCAGCGTATAGGCCTCGACATCGCGCACGAGGCCGTGCAGCCGGCTCGCGAGGCCGGCGAGCATGCGCCGCGCGAAGGGGTTCGGTCCCAGCTCATCGAGCACCGCGTGTTTCGCGACGTGCAGCAGCATGCAATCCGCAAGCGCCTGGGCGAACACGATGTAGGGCTTGTCGAGGAGCATCAGCGCCTCGCCGAAGCTCTGTCCCGGACGCACGATCTCGACCACCTTCTCCACACCTTGCGGCGAGGTGAACGCGAGCTTGACCTGCCCGTAGACCACGACATGGAAGCCGGTGCACGGATCGCCGCATTGCACGATCGACTGACCCTTGTCGAAGTACAGCGGAACGGTGGCAGCCGCAATGCGCTCGAGCTCGGCTGGCCCCATCTCCGAAAATATCGGCAGGTTGGCGAGGAACGCCCGGATCTTGATCTGAGGGGCGCGCCGCTTCATGCACAAGCTCGCTGCATGCGCGCGAGCGTGCCGCAAAGCTTGCGCTTAGGTCAAATTGCGCTCGGCATAGCGCGGCAGCGCAATCAGCGCAGCCTGCGCGGGGGCTCTCCTTCAGCAGAAGCTCCAGAAGCTCTCGGGCAGCGCCGGATTAACTAGAAGGAGCCGCAAAGTGCGGGCAGGATAGAGCACGCCCGGCGCTTTCTTTGAGGCATATCAAGGTTTCCGGCCCATTTATGGAATGAGACTGATTTGATGGACGAAGAAGACGTCAAGGCGGCGCTGAGAACGGTCGAGGACCCGGAGGCGGGGATGAGCGTGCTCGACCTCGGCCTCGTGTACGGGATCGCGCTGGAGCCGGGTAAAGTGCGCGTCGACATGACCATGACTTCGCCGGCCTGCCCGGCGTCGGAATACATCGTCGACGAAGCCGCAGCGGCGATCCGCGCCGTCGCGCCCGAAGGCACCGAGGTCGAGGTGCGACTCGTCTGGGAGCCGCCCTGGAGCCCCGAGCGCATGAGCGAGGACGCGCAGCAGCGCTTCGGGTGGAAGTGAGCCCGAGGTTTCGCGTCCCGCTGCTCGCCCTCGGCTTCGTTTCGCTCGCGTTCGGCATCGCGGGCGGACTTGCCCGCTTGTCTTCCTTCGAAGTCGGCGAAACAGCGATCGCACTGCACGGGCCGCTGATGGTCTCTGCGTTCTTCGGCACCGTGATCTCCCTCGAGCGCGCCGTTGCGATCGACCGGCTCTGGGCGTACGCCGCGCCGCTCGCCGCCGGCCTGGGCGGAATTGCATTGCTCTGCGGCTTCGTTGCCGCGGGCTTCTTACTGGTGATTCTCGCCGCCGCGGTGTTCGTAGGGTGTGGCGTCGTGGTCGTGCAGCGCCAGCCTTCGCTCGAAACCGCGACGCTGCTCGCCGGGGCGGCAGCCTGGCTCGCGGGCAACGTGATGCTGTTCGAGGGCCGGGCCGCGGTGCCCTGGTGGATCGCGTTCTTTGCGCTCACTATCGGCGGCGAGCGCCTGGAACTCTCGCGCTACCTCAAGCGAGCGCCGTGGGTGCGGCGGGCTTTTGCAGTTCTCGTGGGCTTGCTGGTGTTGTCGCCCATGGCTCCGAGGGCGCTGGGAGTCGTGCTACTGCTGCTTGCGGTGTGGCTCGTCGCCTTCGATCTTGCGCGCGTGACCATCCGCCAGGACCGCCTGCCGCGCTACGTCGCCGCCTGCCTGCTTGCGGGGTATTTCTGGCTGGGAATGGCCGGGGCGCTGATTGCGCTTGCCACCGGCTACGACGCCGCGCTGCACGCGTTTTTCGTCGGCTTCGTTTTCTCTATGGTATTCGGCCACGCGCCGGTCATCCTGCCCGCGGTTCTCAGAGTGCGGTTTCCGTACCATCCCGTGCTCTACCTGCCCTTTGCACTTCTTCACGCCTCGCTAGCGGTACGTGTGCTCGTGTCGATGCCGCTGGGCGCGTGGGGCAACGCCGCGGCGATCGTGCTTTTTGTCCTGGTTTCCTTGTCGCTCGTCACGATGTTTGATCGTCGTCAAAGCGGCGGCGCCGCGCCCGGGTAGCCTTTTCAGGCATGCTGGGACTACCGATCAAGAGCGTTCTCGAACCGCGCAAGCTGGTCGTTGCCGCGCCGCACACGACGGTCACGGAGGCCGCGCGCCTGATGAAGGAAGGCAAGGTCGGCGCCGTGCTGGTCGTGGAAGAAGGGCGCCTCGTCGGCATTTTCACCGAGCGCGACGCCCTGTTCCGCGTCATCGCGCCGGGCCTTGACCCGGCCAAGACCGAGTTGCGCGGCGTGATGACGCGCGACCCGACCACCGTCGCTCCCGACGAGACGTTCGGCTACGCGCTCCTTCTGATGCACGAAAGGGGATT
>DATIGN010000086.1:0-4192 GCA_035454685.1 Burkholderiales bacterium
AGCGTGCTAGAATCAGCGCTCCCGCCGGGGCTATCCATGCCTTCCGCTCCCCCCTTCATCGTTCGCAAGGCTGCAGTGCTCGGCGCCGGCGTCATGGGCGCGCAGATCGCGGCCCACCTCGTCAACGCCAACGTCGCCGCGGTCCTGTTCGAGCTTCCGGCGAAGGAGGGCGATCCCAACGGCAACGTGCTGAAGGCGGTCGAGAATCTGAAGCGGCTCGAGCCGAGCCCGCTTTCAACCCGGTCGAAGGCCGATCTGATTCAGCCCGCGAATTACGAGCAACATCTCGAACGGTTGACGGAATGCGACCTCGTGATCGAGGCGATATCCGAGCGCATGGACTGGAAGGCCGATCTTTATCGCAAGGTGGCGCCGCATCTCGCCGGGCACGCGATCTTCGCCAGCAATACTTCCGGTCTCAGCATCAATAAACTGGCAGAATCGTTTCCGGAGCAGCTCAGGAAGCGATTCTGCGGCGTGCACTTCTTCAATCCGCCGCGCTACATGCACCTCGTCGAGCTGATTCCCGCCGCGTCCACCGATGCAGCGATTCTCGACGACCTGGAACGGTTCCTCGTCACGACGCTCGGCAAGGGTGTCATCCGCGCCAAGGACACTCCGAACTTCATCGCCAACCGCGTCGGCGTATTCTCCATGCTGGCGGGCTTGCACCACGCCGAGCGGCTCGGCATCGGCTTCGACGTGGTCGACGCGCTCACCGGGACGCTGATCGGCCGCCCCCGCAGCGCCACCTTCCGCACCGCCGACGTGGTCGGGCTCGACACCTTCGCGCACGTGGTCAACACGATGAAGGAGACGCTGCCGCAGGATCCGTGGCACCGCTACTACGACGTGCCGGCGTGGCTGAAGCAGCTCATCTCCGAGGGTGCGCTCGGCCAGAAGACGCGGAAGGGCGTCTACCAGAAGATCGGCAACGACATCCACGTGCTGGACCTCAAGACGCGGAACTACCGGCTGTCCGACGGAAAAGCGGACGATGGCGTCGTGGAGATCGTCAAGAACAGGGACGCCGCGGCGCGATTCGAGCAACTGCATGGCTCCAGCCATCCGCAGGCGCAATTCCTGTGGTCCATCCACCGCGATACATTTCATTATTGCGCGGTGAACCTGGCGGGCATCGCCGACAACGCGCGCGACCTCGATCTTGCAATCCGCTGGGGCTTCGGCTGGAACCAGGGGCCGTGCGAAATCTGGCAGGCTGCCGGATGGAGCCGGATCGCGGGTTGGATCGCGGAGGACATCCAGACGGGGAAGGCCATGAGCGGAGCGCCGTTGCCCGCGTGGGTGATGGAGAAGGACCGCTCCGGCGTGCACGGCGCACAGGGCTCGTACTCGCCATCGGACAGGACCTACAAGCCGCGCTCGAAGCTGGCCGTTTACCGGCGGCAGCCGTTCCCCGACCGGGTGCTGGGGGAAGAAGCGAAATACGGCTCGACCATTTTCGAGACTGATGCGGTGCGCTGCTGGCACACCGGCGACGACATCGCGATCGTGAGCTTCAAGAGCCGCATGCACGTCATCGGCGACGACGTGCTGGATGGCGTCGTGCAGGCGCTGGAGGAGGCCGAGCGCAACTACATGGGCCTCGTGATATGGCAGACCGAGCCGCCGTTCTCGCTCGGGGCGAACCTCAAGAAGACACCGGCCGGCGGCGCTCGTGCGAAGCCCTCCGCGCTCGGAAGGTTCATCCGGCAGGTCCGGCGCGAGGCGGAATCGCTTGCACTGAAGGCCGCGCGCAGCGTCGGCGTTGCCGATCAACTGATGGCCGGCAAGCTCGCCGAAGTGGAAAAGCTGGTCGAGCAGTTCCAGGACACGACGCAGGCGCTCAAGTTCTCGATGGTGCCCACGGTCGCGGCGGTGGACGGGCTTGCGCTGGGCGGCGGTTGTGAATTGCTCATGCACTGCGATCGTGCCGTGGCAACTCTCGAGAGCTACATCGGGCAGCCGGAGGCGGGCCTGGGATTGCTCCCGGGGGGCGGCGGCTGCAAGGAGCTCGCGCTGCGCGCGGCGGCCGACGCCAAGGGCGGCGAACTGTCGCCGTTCCTGCAGAAGTACTTCAAGGCGCTGGCGATGGCGGAAGTCGGGCGCAGCGCGGAGCACGCCCGCGAGATCGGCTACCTGCGCGCGACGGATCGCATCGTCATGAACCGCTTCGAGCTGCTGGAAATCGCCAAGGCCGAATTGCGCGCGCTAGCGGCCTCCGGCTACCGCCCGCCGCTCCACCAGGTCGCCGTCCCGGTGGCAGGCAGAAGTGCCATCGCGACGATCCGTGCCTTCATGGAGAATCTCCTCGCCGGCGGGCACATCTCCGAGCACGACTACCTCGTCGGCCACAAGATCGCGATCGTGATGTGCGGCGGCGAGGTCGAAGGCGGCAGCCTCGTGGACGAGCAGTGGTTTCTCGACCTCGAGCGCAAGCACTTCATGGAATTGATTGCGACCGAGAAGACCCAGGCGAGAATCGAGCACACGCTGAAGACCGGCAAGCCGCTGAGGAACTAGCCATGAGTGAGCAGGTTCAGGATGCATATATCGTTGCTGCGGTCAGGACGCCAGTGGGCAAGGCCCCGCGCGGGATGTTCCGCCACGTGCGCCCCGACGACATGCTCGCGCACGCGCTGAAGAGCGCGCTTGCCCGCTGCCCCGGTCTCGACCCTGCCATCGTCGAGGACGTGATCGTCGGCTGCGCAATGCCGGAGGCGGAGCAGGGCATGAACGTGGCGCGTATCGGGTTACTGCTGGCGGGGTTCCCCGACACCGTGTCGGGCATGACCATCAACCGCTTCTGCTCCTCGGGCGTGCAGGCGGTCGCGCTCGCCGCCGACCGCATCCGTCTGGGCGAGGCGGAAGTGATGGTTGCTGCAGGCACCGAGAGCATGAGCATGGTGCCGATGGGCGGCATCAAGCCGTCCTTCAGCCCGGCGATCTTCGAGAAGAATGAAAACATCGCGATCGGCTACGGCATGGGCATCACGGCAGAGAAAGTGGCGGCGCGGTGGAAAGTGAGTCGTGAAGAGCAGGATCTGTATGCCGCGGAAAGTCATCGCCGTGCCGTCCGCGCGACCGACAGCGGCGAGTTCAAGGATGAGGTCGTGCCGTATCCGATCAGCGATCGCATCCCCGACCTGGCGACGCGCGAGGTCCGGATCAGGGCCCGCGAGGCCGTGCACGACGAAGGCCCACGCCGCGACACTTCTCCCGAGGCGCTGGCGAAGCTCAAACCCGCGTTCGCAGCCAAGGGAAGCATCACGGCCGGCAACAGCTCCCAGACTTCCGATGGCGCGGGAGCAGTTGTGCTGATGAGCGAGGCCGCGCTCGTGCGCTCGGGCCTGAAGCCACTCGGGCGCTTCGTGGGCTACTCGGTTGCGGGAGTGCCGCCGGACATAATGGGCATCGGCCCGGTAAAGGCGATCCCGAAGGCGCTGACGCAAGCCGGGCTCAAGCAGGATGATATCGAGTGGATCGAACTCAACGAGGCGTTCGCGGCGCAGACGCTGGCCGTGATGAAGGACCTCGGGCTCGATCACGCGCGGGTGAATCCCCTGGGCGGCGCGATTGCGCTCGGGCACCCCCTCGGGGCGACCGGCGCGATCCGCGTCGCGACGCTGATGCACGGGCTGCGCCGGCACCGCAAGAAGTACGGCATGGTCACCATGTGCATCGGCACCGGCATGGGCGCCGCCGGCATCTTCGAGGCGCTCTAGGACATGAAATCCGTCTTGACCGCGCTGGCGCTGGGGCTAGCGCTGTCCGCGGGCATCGTGTCCGCCGCGGAAGTGGAGGGCGTCAAGCTCGCCGACAGGGTGCAGCTCGCCGGCTCTGAGCTGATCCTGAACGGCGCTGGGGTGCGCACGCGCGTGTTCTTCAGGGTCTATGTCGGCGCGCTCTACCTGCAGAAGAAAGCGGGCAGCACCGACGCGGTGCTGGGCGATGCCGGCGCGAAGCGCGTCGCCATGCACATGCTGCGCGACCTCGAGGCCGAGCAACTGCTATCGGCGTTCAACGACGGGCTGAAGAAGAACCACGCGCCCGATCAGCTCGCGCGGCTCGAGCCGCAGGTGAAGCAACTCGATGGCATCTTCACTGCGGTGAAGGCGGTGAAAAAGGGCGATGTAGTCCTGCTCGACTACCAGCCAGGTGCCGGCACGCGCGTCACGGTGCGGGGAGAGGA
>DATIGN010000087.1:0-11918 GCA_035454685.1 Burkholderiales bacterium
CGTGCTAACCCACTGGCTGCTCGACTTCGTGAGTCATCGCCCGGACCTTCCGCTTACTCTTACCGGCGCGGAGCGCTTCGGGCTCGGGCTGTGGCATTCGCGCATTGCGACGCTCGCGGTGGAAGGCCTGTTCTTCGCCGCATGCCTGTGGATCTACGTGCGCGCGACCCGCCCGGCCGATGCAGCCGGGCGCTGGTGGCTCGTCGCGCTGGTTGCGTTCTTGGTCGTGGTTTATCTCGCGAGCATTTTCGGCCCGCCGCCTCCGAGCGTCGCTGCGGTCGCGTGGACCGCGCAGGCAATGGGGCTACTCGTCGCCTGGGGCTACTGGATCGACCGTCATCGCACCGCCTCGAGGAACTGAAGGATGCGCGGCACGGCGGCTTTTTCGGTCTGCTCCTCGGGGCGCGCGTCCCAGTACTGCGATTTCGGAAGGCATTCCTCCAGGTAGCGCGCGGCCGAGGTCGCGTGCGACTCGTCGCGTCCGGGGACGATGCAGGCTGCAATGTTGAGCGTGAGCAACTCCTCCGGTGCCGCGCCCGGAGAGGTATCGCGGTCGAAAAGGCCGTCGCGCATGTTGCGAACGATGGCCTTGTACTTCTCCGGGTCGAGGGTGACGTAGGCGGCGGCGAACGCGCCGTCGCGCCGGATCACCGACGCCCACGGCCCGCCGCGCGCGTCGGCGTTGAACGGCTTGCCTTCCTTCATCACCACCGAGATCACTTCCGCGAGTCCGTGGCGCTCGACAAAAGCGAGATGCTCCGAGAAGCGCTGGTGCGCGCGGATGCGGTACTTCGCGCCGCCGACCGGCCACCACAGGAGGAGGCTGCGCGTCGACGCGGGATAGGCGACCGCGAAGGCGAGTGCGCAGGAGCAGCCCATACAGCCGCCGATCACGTGCGCGGCGCCGATGCCGAGGTGCTCGAGAAGCGCCTTGCCATGCGCGGCATAGTCGCGCCAGGCGACCGGCTCGACGCGCCCTCCCGACTCGCCGCATTCCCGCCGGTCGAACGCAATGCAGCGGAACTTCTGCGGCAGGTGCTCGAGCAGCCGGATGCGCTCGTAGACGCCCGCGACGCGCCACTTCTCGATTGTCGCGTCGAACCCGCCGGGCGCGTACATGAGGAGCGGCGGGCCGTCCCCGAGCGCCTCGTACCGAGTGGCGATACCATCGACGAGCGCGCTAGGCATGCTGGCCCTTGATCTGGCGGCCGGCGCGCACGTCTTCGGCGTACGCGCTCAGCGCATCGCGCGCAATCTTGGCGACGTTCGCGTACTGCTCGACCGGTGAATCGATATACCCGATCGCGGCGAGCGCCAGGCGCATGCGGCCGTCGAGCCAAGGGCCGCCGCCGAGGCCGCCGAGCACCGGGATGCCGACCGCGCGCGCCACCGCTTCGCCCGCGACTGGGCCCGAGTGGCGAAAGTCGAGCAGCGAGGCGCCGGCGTCCTCGAGGCGCTTCGCGTGCTCGACGAGCATCGCGGTATTGTCTTGGCCGCCGTGGAACTCTGCGAACACCGGGACGCCGGCGCGCACCACGGTGCGCACCAGATCGGCCGAGCCGAGGATCTTCACCATCTGGGCGCCGCACTCCTGCAGGCGCAGCGCCGCCTCGACGTTTTGCCCGTGCGCGGGAAGGTCGGCGCTGACGAGCGCACGCCTGACGCCGCGGCGCACCGCTTTGCACAAGAGCATCATCTCCTCGAGGCTGACTTCCTCGGGCGCCTGGCCCCACAGGTTGACGCCGACGCTGTCGCCTACCGACACGATGTCGACGCCGGCGCCGTCGGCGATCTCGGCGATGCGGGTGTCCCAGGCGACGACGCCCACGATCTTGCGGCCCTCGCGCTTCATCCGCTGCAGTTCGGGAATGCCGAGCACGCGAAATGCTAGCATTTCGCTTCCATGGTGATAGACATCCACGGCCACTACACGACCGAGCCGGCGGCGCTGCTCGGGTTCCGCGACAAGCAGCTCGCCGGCCTCGCCGATCCGATGCGCAAGCCGGCGACTACCGAGCTCAATATTTCGGATGAGGAGCTTGTGCGCAGTGTCCAGCCGCAAATGAAGCTGCAGAAAGAGCGCGGCTCGGACCTGACGATCTTTTCCCCGCGCGCCGCCGGCATGGCGCACCACGTCGGCACGGAAGCGACCGGGATCCAGTGGTCGCGCATGTCGAACGACCTGATCCACCGCATTTGCACGCTGCTGCCGGACAACTTCGCGCCGGTGGGTCAGCTGCCGCAGCACCCGGGCGTGCCGCCCGAGAACTGCATTCCCGAGCTCGAACGCCTGGCGAAGCTTGGGTTCGTCGGCGTGAACCTCAATCCCGATCCCGCCGGCGGCTACTGGACCGATCCCCCGCTCCCCGACAAATGGTGGTACCCGCTGTACGAGAAGCTCGCGGAGCTCGACATGACGGCGATGATTCACGTCACCTCGTCGTGCAATCCGGCGTTCCACTACACCGGCGCGCATTACATCAACGGCGACACCACCGCGTTCATGCAGCTCATTCAGGGCGATCTGTTCAAGGATTTCCCGACGCTGCGCTTCGTCATCCCGCACGGCGGCGGCGCGGTGCCGTTTCACTGGGGGAGATACCGCGGCCTCGCACAGGAGATGAAAAAGCCGCTTCTCAAGGACCATCTTCTCGGCAACGTTTTCTTCGACACGTGCGTGTATCACCTGCCCGGGATCGAGTTGATGCTCAAGGTGATCCCGGTGGACAACATCCTGTTCGCCTCGGAGATGCTCGGCGCAGTGAAGGGCATCGACCCCGAGACCGGCCACAACTATGACGACACCAAGCGCTACTTTGAACAGGTGAAAGGGTTGAGCGAACAGGACCGACGCAAGATTTTCGAAGGCAACGCGAAGCGGGTTTACCCGCGGCTGGACGCGCGACTCAAGAAGAAATCGTTACACGTTTAGTAACGCGACGACGTCGCGCGCCGGAGACACCGAAAAGCGCCTGAAAACAAGGCGCTTGCCGCTAAGCAAGCCGCGCGGTGCTTGGTGCCCGACGCAGGGGCTTGGCCGTGGCGGCGCTAAGCCCTTGTTCCATTAGCTTCGCGAGCTTTGGCACGCGGCTTGCAACTGCGTCGACACAACACGGCGTGCAAGGGTACTTCCCATGAACCAGAGACATGCCCCACGGCGGAGCGCTTTCCTGCTCTTTCTCGGCGCTTGCTTCGTTGCGCTTATGAGCGCGCTTCCTCTGGTCAGCGCACAGGTGCAGCAGGACGCGGCGAAGAAGGAGGCTCCATCCGCAGCCGCCGGTGCGTCCACGGACGCGCCTGATTTCGAGCGCGCCGACCGCAACAAGGACGGCATCGTGGACAAGTCCGAAGCCGGCGTGGTGCCGGGGCTCTCGGCCAACTTCGAGCGCGCCGACCGCAACAAGGACGGCAAGCTCGACCGCGAGGAATACGCCCAGGGCCTGCGGATATTGCAGGTGCGCAGATAAATGGCATTGGAGCTACACCTGGTGAAGACCGCGACCGACTCCCGGATGGGGCGGCGCCTTGCGCGCGAGGCGCGCTGGCTGCGCGAGCTCGAGCGCGAGCGCAGCCTCGAAGGCCAGCTGCCGCGGCTGATCGAGCAGGGCACCGACCGCGCCGGCCGGCCCTACCTCGTGATCAGCATTCCGCCGGGAACCGGCGAGACGCGCGCTTTTACGCCGAAGCACGAGCGCTTCCTCGCCGCGCTGGGCAAGGCGCGCTTTCGCTCCACCGAATTCGAGCACGCCGCCAAGTGCCAGTGGATTCAGCGCTCGCTGCCAGACGGGATGCCTCTGTTGAAGGAAGCATATGAGGATTGCGAGAAGGCGCTCGTTTACTGGACAGGGCCCTACGTGCTCTCGCAGGGCGACTTCGCGCCCTGGAACATCCGCACTTTCGGCTCGCAGCTTTTCGTATTCGACTGGGGCGACGCGCGCGCCGATGCGAGCCCGCTGGACGACGTGCTGCACTACCTGATGATCCAGCGCCGGATGAAGACGGTAATGCTGCTGTGCCGCGCGATGAGCAGGGCGCGCGAGTTCGCGCTCGCCGCCTACCCCGAATGGTCGTGGCGTGCGCAGGTGATCGGTGCGCTCACGCTGGTCTACCTCCTCGGTGTGGTGCTGAAGCGCAAGGCGGACCGCACCGACCCGGTGGTGGACGCCTACTGGAAGCTTTTGGAAAAGCGCTCGGCATGGATGCCGGGATGATCGTGAAGGAGAATTGAGAGATGTCTGCAGCAGCAACCGCGGCCGGTTACCTCTATGCGTCCGGCCGCCTGCGTGGCCGCGGCGCGCGCGAGCAGGAAGAGCAGCAGCACGAACGGCAATTGCCGGAAAAGAAGCCCGCGCGTAAGGAAATCCGCGTCGCCGTGCTGCCGGAGCGGGAGCAGCCGCGCCAAGCCGCCGCGCCGGCGCCCAAGAAGGCACCGAAGATCGAATACCGTACGCGCAAGCGCTGGACGGCGGAATGAGCGCGCGGTCGGGCGGCCTCTTCGTCGGGCGCCTCGACACCGAGTCGGGGATCGCGACGCTAGCCGAGGCCCTCGACCTTTTCCCCGGGGCGCACGTCGACGTGGTCGGCACCGGCTCCGACAAGGGGATCATCGCCGGCCATGCGCGCGTGCGGCTGCTCGGGCGGGTCGGGTCGGAGGAAATGCAGGACCGGATGCGCCGAGCCGCCTACCTCCTGCTTCCCGGCCTCTCCTATGAGCAACTGCCGCGGCCGCTCGTAGAGGCGTTCGCGCACGGCTTGCCCGCGATCGCGAGCCGGGTCGAGCGGCTCGCCGAGATGGTCGAGCCCGGCCGCAACGGGCTTCTCTTCGAGCCGGGATCGACGCGCGAGCTCGCGCGCCGGCTCGCGTGGGCCGAAGCGTTTCCGGAAAGGATGCGCCAGATGGGGGAGTGCGCGAAGGCGGACTACATCGCGCGCTTTTACGCACACTGGAGCTATCAAAGGCTCTTCGGCGAGCGGCGCAAAGCGGCGCGCACGTAGCCGATCTCCAATTCCAGACAGCCAACGCCATGCAACCCGTGATCCTGTGCGGCGGCTCGGGCACGCGCCTGTGGCCACTGTCGCGCGAGCATCATCCGAAACCCTTGCATGCAGTGAACGGCGAGCGCACCCTGCTACAGGAGACGGCGCTGCGCTGCGACGGCCAGCCGCTCGTCGTGTGCAACGAGACGCATCGCTTTCTCGTTCAGGAGCAGGCGGCCGCGGCACCGCGCCGGCGCTGACGCTCGCGGCGGTGCACGCCGTCACCGCCGACGACCCGGTGCTGCTCGCGATGCCTTCGGATCATTTCATCGCCCAGCGCGAAGCCTTTCGGCGCGCGATGGAGCGCGGTGCGGCGCTCGCCGCCAAAGGCAGCATCGTCGCCTTCGGCGTACCTCCGGCGGCGGCTGAGACCGGGTATGGGTACATCCGCGCCAAAGCCGATTACATCGAAGCTTTCGTAGAAAAACCCGACACCCGAAAGGCGAAGGAGTATTTCGCTTCCGGCGAGTACCTGTGGAATGCCGGCATTTTCGCGGTGCGTGCCTCGCTCTGGATCGACGCGATCGGAAGCTTCCGTCCGGAAATTCTGCGGGCGTGCGAGCGCGCGTACCGACAGGGCAGGCGCGACGGCGCGTTCGTGCGCGTGGATGGCGCGGCGTTCGCCGAGTGTCCGGCCGACTCGATCGACTACGCAGTGATGGAAAGAATCGCCGACGCGATGGTCGTGCGCCTCGACGCCGGCTGGTGCGACGTCGGCGCCCGGGATGCCCTCTGGGGCATGGAGGCGAAGGATGCCGACGGCAACGTGATCCACGGCGACGTCCACGCCGCCGACACGCGCAACGCGCTCCTTATCGCGCAGAGATCATCGAGGTGCAGTCCGGCACGTACCTTGGCGAAGACGACATCGTCAGGTTCGACGATGCCTACGGGCGCGCGTAAAAGGTGCCTTACCCTTCTTCAGAACTCCCAGCGCACGTTAAGCATCACTAGCTCGTAGTCGTAGCCGCTTCCGGGCAAGTTGGAGGTGCGCTCGCCGTAGTCGTATCCCAGGCCGATCTGCAGATGGCGTTGGATCTCCCAGCCCGCGCCGAAGCGCCAAGTTTGCACCGTGTCCTCGCGGTCGCCGAGCCCGAGCCGGATTGCGTCGGGGTCGCCTTTGTAGACCAGGTCCTCGTAGATGTAGCGCGCGCTGAACACCAGCTTGAAAGTTGCGGCCCAGCTCACGCCGAGAGCGCCGCCCTCGGTTATCACGTGGGTAGCGGTGACGTCGGCGAGGCTCCGGGGCACACGGTAGCCTTCGAGGCTAAAGATCAATCTGGTCGTGGGCAGCCACTCCACCAAGGCGCGGTAGCTCACGCCGCTGAAATCGCGGGCCGGAAGGTTGTCATAGCTGCGTTCGAGTTGGCCGACGCGGCCGTTGATCCTCAATTGCGCGCCGAGCACGTAGGCCAGAGTGGCTGCGACTTCGGTCTGATCGTAGTCGTCAACAAACGACACTTCGCCGCCGCCGACGGCCGGTACGTCGACGCGCGCTTCGCCGCGTGTTCCCACCACCTCTATGCCGATTTCGTTCGCGAGCGGCGTGCGATACCTCAGGCCACCCCGCAGCGATGTCCTGTTTAGCCATTCCAGCTCGTCGTTGTCGCGCTTGTCGCGGGCGTGCTCGGCACCGGCGAAGATGCGCCAGTTCGGCGAGAAGCGGTAGTTGCCGTCCACGATCACGGCTTCCTCGGAAACCATGGTTCGTTCCGGGGTTCGCAGTTCGCCAAAATCGCCGAGCCTTTTCCTGCGCGCGTAGCGAACCGTGCCGTCCAACTGGTTGCCGAGTTCCCAGAGCCAGTCGGCGCGCAGGCCGTACGCGAAGTGGTCGATCTCATTGAAGTCGTTGTAGTCGTTGTACTCCCCGTAGCCGTCGAGCAGCAGGCGCTGGCGGCCGACGATGCGGTTGAGGGTGCGCCCGCCGAAGCCCACGCGCGCCACCGTGTCGGACTCCCCGCCAGTCTGGACACGGAAAAGGTTGCTGTCGTACATCGCGCCGCCGTAGGCGAAGATCGTCCACGGACCCGCCGGGTCGGCGGGCCAGGCAGGAAAGCGGCCGTCCGACGGGTAGGGCAGGCGGTCAACGGTTTCGAACGCGAGCGCCGCAACGGGCGCCAGCGCAAGCAGCAGGGATGCGGGTATCCAGCGTGGAAGCATGCAGCGGTTCTTCCTCTTCTTTCTTCCTGTGTTTGAACGGGTGGCCGCCGATTCTACGTCCCGCCTCTAGGCACTGTCTGCTGCACCGAAGCTACTAAGAGACTGTCGCTTTCCGGCGACGGATCAAGAGGCGGTACCGTGCGAAGACCCTTGATTCCAAAGTACTACTACATTGGCACGAGCATTGCAAGTGAGAGGCCCCAATGATCCGGATGCGCTGGCGTATCGGGGCGCTCGTCGTCGCGATGGCGATGGTGCTCGCATGCGCGGCGGCGCTTGTCGCGCCGCCCCAGTATGTTGCGACCGGCGGCGTGTTGCTGCCGGAGGGCATGTTGAAGGTCGATTTCGCGGCGCCCGATCCTTACGCCGCCGCGGCGCTGGTGCGCTCTTTCATCGAGATGCATGCGAATGCGCTGCTTGTCGATCCGCCGGTGGTCTTGCCTTCGCGCCCCGCGGAAGAGACGCATCTGGCGCTCGCCGCAGCCGGAGCGCTCGTTCTGGGCCTGTTCGCGCTGTGGCGGCGCCGCGCGCCGGTTGCGCGCTGCGAGGCCGAGCTCGTCGCCGAGCTTGGCGAGCCGCTGCTGGCAGCGCGGCCACTTGAGCCCCGGGAACTCTCGCGGCTCCTGCTCGAGCACTGGTTCGGCCGCGGCCGCGGTGTGCTGGCGGTCGTGAGCGCCGAAACCGGAAAAGAGCACACGCGCGTTGCAGCGGAGCTCGCGCGCGCCTTCGCGTGCGATGGCGTGCCCACTCTCCTTATCGACGCCAACCTCCGCGCTCCGAGCCTCCACCGCGCCCTGGGGCTGCGTAACCGCGCCGGCCTGGCCGACTTCCTCGAGGGCGGACGCACCCGGCTGCATCACAGCGAGAAAAACCTTTCGGTGATGGTCGCCGGGCAAACGCGCGGCGATCCGCTCGAGCTGCTCAGCAGGCCACGCATGCAGGAGCTGCTGGCCGCGGCGGCGAAGCGCTATCGCGTGGTGCTGATCGACACGCCGGCGGCCGCGCGCGGCCCCGACCTGCAGCTCTCCGCCGCCTTCGCCGGCGGAGCGCTCGTCGTCGCGACCTTTTCGACGAGGAAATCCGCGCTGGCGCGCCTGCGCGAGCTGCTCAGCTTCAGCAAGGCGCGCGTCGTCGGTACCGTTCTCAGCCCGGCGTGATGGACGACCGCGGCTACGTCGCCCAGGCGCTCTTCGACCGCTTGAGCCGCGAAGGCTCGCGCTTCCGCATCCTCGGGGACAGCAGCGGCTATCCGGAGCGCGCGCCCGCGGAGGTGCACCTCGCCCTCGAGCCCGATGCGCTCGATGCCATGCCGCGCCTGGTCGCTCGCTTCTGCCAGGAGCTCGACCTGCAGCTCGTGCGCCTTGCGCCCGAGGACAGCCGCGCGTGGCGGTGCGTGCTCGCGTGGAGCGACGAGGTTGGCCGGCCACGCTTCATGAGCGTGCGGCTTTGCAGCCACTATTGCCGCGGCATGCGCTGCTATCTGCGCGCCGGGGAGCTCGTTGCCGGAGCGCCCGAAACGCTCTTTGCCCATGCGCTGATCGACGCCGTCGAAAACGGCGAGCTCACGCCCGAGACGGCGACCTGGCTCTCAAGCCTCTGGAACGAGGACCCGCGCGGGGCGGCCGAGCGCATCTCGAGCTTCTGGCCCTCGAGCGTCACGGTCCGCCTCCTCGCCCAAGCCGCGAACCACGAGGAGTGGGACCCGGTGCGGGCCAGTCTCGGCGCTTTGCGCCGCAGCCTGCACCGCGCGGTGTGGCCTACACCCGCCGACATCGTGGCGCGCTTTCATGTCGTGGCGCGCAACCTCGTCCACCGGCAGCGCGCGTCGGTCGCCTTTCTGGGGCGCGAGAGCCCGGTGCGCAGCGAAGTCATGCGCCATGTGGCGCTCGACCTGGCGCCGCTCGAGCTCACGTTGTTCGAGGCCGGGGTTCATTCTCCGCGCGGCGCCCTGCAGGTGGTCTTCGACGGCGCTGACGACTCGAAACACCAGGACGTGGTGGTGGTGAACAGCGCGCGCGGTCTCGCTGCAACGGTGGTGGAAGCGGAGCGAGCGATCCTGCGCTGGCTGGAATGCCGCGTCGAGCGCCGCTACCCCGACGCGCTTGTGGGTGAGAACCCGGTCGCGGCGCGCATATTGCAGTACGCCGTGCGCCACCGCCTCCCTCTCGTGCAGTTCTTCATGAACTGCTCCATCGGTTGCCGGCTCGGATCGCCGGTATTGATGCCCTATCCGTTCGGTATCGTGATCGAGCCCGGGACGCGCATCGGCAGCCGCGTGACGCTGATGCATCAGGTCAGCCTGCTCGGCGCTCCGGTGATCGAGGACAACGTGACTATCTGGCCGGGGGCGAAGGTGGTCGGGCCGGTGCGCATCGGCCGCGGAGCGACCATCGGTCCGAATGCGGTGGTCACCGAGGATGTGTCCTCACACGACACCGTCGTCGTGGAAAAACGACGCCAAAATCACAGGAGCGTCGTGAACGCGTGACATTGGCTCTAGTCCAATGTCGTGGAAAACTCAAATAGTGGTTTTTTACCCGCGCTCGTTTCTCGCCCTGTTGCTGGGCGGCTTCACACTCGTGATCCTGCCGCTCGTGGGCGCACTGGCGTATTCCGCCTGGAACACCGAGCGCCTCGCGAGCAAGAGCCGCACCGCGGTGTTCAACGCCTCGCAGGCGGCGCGGGCCAGCCGCTCGCTCGTGGACCGCATCGCCGCGATTGAGCGCGTCGCGCAGCAGATCGCGCTGCTCGACGACCCGGCGCTCGAGATCGACTACGCGCGAGTACACCGCAGCTTCAAGCAGCTCGCGGCCGAGATCGCGCAGCTGCCGATCGATGAAGCGCAGGCGCACGCGCTCAACGTGACGGTCGAGCGCGAGCAGGGCCTGTACGATTTGCTCACCGCGTCGCCGCGCCGGCGCCTTGAATCCCAGGCCGTGGGAAACCGGGTCGATGCGCTGATCGACAGCGCGCGCGACGTGCTCGCGATCAACAACCGCGTCGTCGACCGGGAGGTCGAGCGCCTGCGCGTCTCCGCCGAGAACGTCCAGCGCAACATCATCCTGCTCCTCATCTTCAGCACCGCAGTCGCGCTCGCCATTGCTCTCGCATTGACCCGCTACATCGCGCGCCCGATCGCCGAGATCGACGGCGCCATCCGCCAGCTCGGGGGCGCGGACTTTTCCCAGCCGATTACGGTGCGCGGGCCCGAGGACCTGCGCTACCTCGGCCGTCGCCTCGACTGGCTGCGCCGGCGGCTGGAGGAGTTCGAGACGCAGAAGAATCGCTTTCTGCGCCACGTGTCGCACGAGCTGAAGACGCCGCTCACGGCGCTGCGCGAGGGCGCCGAACTCCTGAACGACCAGGTCGCCGGCCCGCTCGCGCCGCCGCAGCGCCAGGTGGTGGGGATCATGCGCGACAACAGCGTGAAGCTTCAGCGCCTGATCGAGGAGCTGCTCGACTACCAGCGCGCGCTGCATGCCGCCGCCTCGCTCGAAGTGAAATCCATCGCGCTCGAGTCGCTGGTGGAGGAAGCGGTCAAACCGCACGAGCTCGCGGCGCGAGCGAAAAGCCTGCGGCTTGCGATCGAGGCCGAGCCCGCAACGGTCGAGGCCGATCCGGAGAAGCTGCGCTCGATCGTCGACAACCTGGTGTCCAACGCGGTGAAGTTCACGCCGCCCGGCGGGACCGTAACGGTATCGGCTCGCGCGGTCGCAGGAGAAGCCATCATTGAAGTTCTGGATACCGGGCCCGGGGTGCCGCAGGAGGAGCGCGAGTCGATCTTCAATCTGTTCTTTCGCGGCCGCAGGTCCGAGAGCGCCACGGCCTCCGGGGGGCGTGTGAAGGGCACCGGGCTTGGCCTCGCCATCGCGCGCGAGCTGGTCGAGGCGCATGGTGGGCGCATCGCTGTGCTCGGCGGAGAGGCAGGCGGACATTTTCGTGTAACGCTGCCGCGCCGTTCGGCGCGTGTGCTGGCCGACGCGGCGTAAAGATGGTTTCGCAACAATCTGTGCCTGCAAGAAAGAAGAGGAAAGCGTAATGGCGAACGAGACCCCGCGCGTTCTACTGGTGGACGATGACAAGGACCTGCTGCAGCTGATTGCGATGCGGCTGACGGCGTCGGGGTACGCGGTGACGGCGGTGGAGTCAGGGGAGGCGGCGTTGGCGTCGCTGGCGGTGGCGCGCCCGCAGGTGGTGGTGACGGACCTGCGCATGCACGGCATGGACGGGATGGCGCTGTTTGACGCGATTCACCGCGACAGTCCGTCGCTGCCGGTGGTGATACTGACGGCGCACGGCACGATACCGGAGGCGGTGACGGCGACTCGCCGTGGGGTGTTCTCGTTTCTGACCAAGCCCTTCGAGCCCAAGGTGCTGCTGGACACGGTGGCCGATGCGATGCGGCTCTCAAGCCCCCCGGCGGCCTCCGGGGAGCCGCAGTCCTGGCGCGGGGAGATCATCACGCGCTGCTCCGGCATGGAGGATCTGCTCGCGCAGGCGCGGCGCGTGGCGGTCTCGGACGCGAGCGTGTGCCTGTACGGGGCGAGCGGGACGGGCAAGGAGCTGCTGGCGCGGGCGATCCACCGCGCGAGCCCGCGCTCGGGGGCGCCGTTCGTGGCGGTGAACTGCGGGGCGATCCCGGAGGGGCTGCTGGAGTCGGAGCTCTTCGGGCACAAGAAGGGCTCGTTTACCGGGGCGGTGTCGGATCGCCGGGGGCTGTT
>DATIGN010000088.1:0-18517 GCA_035454685.1 Burkholderiales bacterium
GGCACGCCAAGCACCGGATCCTTCGCGCCGATCGCCATCCGGCTTTCGCCGTTCCAGCTGCTTTTCAGCCAATCGCGGGCTTTCCGCGAGAGCGCGGCGCCGGGATCATTCTCGCGCTCCGGCACGAGCTGCGGGAAGCGCCTGACGCCCGCCTTGTAGCGCGTGTCCGGGAATGGTGCGTCGTAAGCCGCCGCCTCGTCCGCGCGCAAGTGAGGGCAGGTGCGCGCGAGCAGCCTGCCGCATGCGAGGTCGGGGTTTCTTGCCACGTACGTGCGCCAGGCGAGAAAGCCCTCGCTGAGCGGCACATCCCCCGTCGCCAGCGTGGTATTCATGATGAGGAGGCGCGAGAAGCGCTCGGGCATTTCCATGGGAAGCGTCAGGCCCAGCAGCCCGCCCCAGTCCTGCACGACGAGGGTGATGTTCCCGAGATCCAGAGCTTCGATCAAAGCAAGCAAGTAGTTGCGGTGGAACTCGAACGTGTACAGCGCCTCGTCCTCGGGCTTGTCGGAGCGGCCAAAGCCGATGAAGTCCGGCGCGACCACGCGCGCGCCGGAGGCAACGAAGGACGGGATCATGCGCCGGTAGAGGTAAGACCAGGTCGGCTCGCCGTGCAGGCAGAGACACGTCGCCTCGCCGGATCCCTCGTCGAGGTAATGCGCGCGCATGCCTCGCCACTCGAGGTAGTGCGGCTGCCAGGGAAAGCCCGGGAGACCGGCGAAACGCGCGTCCGGGGTGCGCATGCGCGAATTGTAGAATGCCCCGCATGGATTACTCCCAATACCGCGAATTGAAGATCGGCCGGCCGGAAAGCGGAATCCTCGAGATCGTGATGGGCGAGGAGGGCAAGCTCGCGGTCGCGACCGCGCGTGCGCACGCCGAGATGGCCGGCGTCTGGCTCGACGTCGACCGGGACCCCGAGACGCGCGTCGCGATCCTGCGCGGCGCCGGCAAGGGGTTTTCGGCCGGCGGCGACATGGCGATGGTCGAGGAGATGACGCGCGACTTCGCCGTGCGCGCGCGCGTCTGGCGCGAGGCGCGCGACCTCGTCTACAACATGCTGAACTGCTCCAAGCTCATCGTCTCGGCGATGCACGGGCCGGCGGTGGGCGCCGGTCTCGCCGCCGGCCTCATGGCCGATATCTCAATTGCGGCGAAGACTGCAAGGCTGATCGACGGCCATACACGCCTCGGCGTCGCAGCGGGCGACCACGCGGCGATCATCTGGCCGCTTCTTTGCGGCATGGCGAAAGCGAAGTACTACCTCCTCACCTGCGACACGATCAGCGGCGAGGAAGCCGAACGCCTGGGGCTGGTGTCGCTCGCTTGTGAAGAGAGCGAGCTGCGCGAGAAGGCGTTAGAAGTGGCCCGCAAGCTGGCCGCCGGCCCGCAGACCGCGTTGCGCTGGACGAAGTACTCGCTCAACAACTGGCTGCGCATGGCGGGGCCGGCGTTCGATGCTTCGCTCGCGCTCGAAGTGCTGGGGTTCACCGGCCCCGAGGTACGGGAGGGACTCGCTTCTCTGCGCGAGAGGAGAACCCCGGGCTTCCCGCCGGCGCCCAAGGACTTCTAGTCGATGTTCGATTGGCGTCGTCCGACCAACCTGGGAGTAAAGGACGGTCGGCTCGCGCCGTGCCGGCGAACGCCGAACTGCGTTTGCTCGCAGGCCGATCCTTCCGACCGCGAGCACTACATTCTGCCGCTCAAGGCAGGCCTCGACGAGGTGCGGAAAGCGGTGGAAGCGCTTCCTCGGACGCGCATCGTGGTCGCGCGTCCGAACTATCTGTACGCGGAGTTTCGCAGCCACCTGCTGGGCTTCGTAGACGACGTTGAATTTTTTTTCGACGGCACCGCGGTCCAGGTGCGCTCGGCCTCGCGCCTGGGTCGGCGCGATTTCGGCGTAAACCGCGCGCGCATCGAGGAACTGCGCCGGAGGGTTACCGGGAAGCCCTGATCTGCGTGCGGTGCAGGAGCCGCCGCGCGCCCGGGTCGAAGGCGTCGCGCCGGTGCAGCGTGCAGCGGTTGTCCCAGACCATGACGTCGCCGACGCGCCACTGCTGTCGGAAGGTGAACTGCGGCTGCGTGGCGTGCCGCCACAGCTCGTCGAGGAGCCGCTCGCTCTCCTCGAGCTCGAGGCCGACGATGTAGCTGTTGCGCCGCCGGCCCAGGAACAGGCTGCGGCGTCCGGTCTGCGGGTGCGTGCGCACGAGCCGATGGCGTGCGCCAGGCGCGGTGCGCGGATCGGTGACTTCGTTGTAGCCCTTGCGCATGGCGCCGGCGCTGTTGTAGGTCGCGTCGTGCACGGCTTCGAGGCCTTCGACGCGGCGCTTGAGCGCCGCCGGAAGCGCTTCGTAGGCAAGCACCATGTTCGCCCAGTAGGTGTCGCCGCCCGCCGGCGGAATCTCGATCGCGTACAGGATGGCGGCCATCGGCGGGCGCTCGACGTAGGTCATGTCGGCGTGCCAGATTGCTTCGCCGTCGCCTAGCCCGCCGATCGGCACGCCCCCCTCCTTGATGTTCGAGATCACGTTCATCTCGGGATGATCGGGAAGGAACGGGCGCCCGAGCGGGTTGGGCCCCGGCGCATCAAGCTCGCCGAAGTTGCGGCTGAAGGCGAGGAGCTGCGGATCGGTGAGCTTCTGGCCGCGGAAGCGCAGCACCATGTGCTCGAGCCACGCGGCACGGATCTGCGCGCAGAGCTGCGCCGCAATCGGCTGCGAGAGATCGACGCCGCTGACTTCGGCGCCGAGAGCTGGGGCGAGTTTTTCGACTTGCATTAATGGATTTCCACGATTACCGGCTGGTGGTCCGATGCTTTCGTCTCGGCGTCGATGCGAATGGAGCGCAGCCGAGGCACGAGGTCCGGGGTCACGAACACGAAGTCGCAGCAGTATGGCGTCTCCTCTTTCTCGAAGAGCCTGAAGCTGTGCGGGTGCGGCTTGCCGGGGTTGAGCGCCTGCCAGGCGTCCACGAAGCCGCCATCGAGCATCTTGCGATGAAGCGGGTCCTCGGGCTTGAGATTGAAGTCGCCGCACACGATCGCGCCTTTTCCCCTCTCGTACGACTGGTAGCTCCCGGCCTCGTCGACGTGCAGATGCGGAGCACATGCTTCCAGATGGATCTCCTGCAGACGTTCTATCTGTGCGCTGCGGTGCTGCGCCGAGTAGTACTCGAGGTGCGTGGTCATCACGCGCAGCGGCCCAAACTCCGACCCGACCACCACCTCGACTACGGTGCGCGGCATGCTTTGCACGTCGGGCGCCGCGGGCCACGGAAGCTGATGACGCATGACTCGTCCCGCCGGAAGCCGCGTGAGCACGACGTTGCCGAAGCGGCGCCGCCCTCTTTTCCCGGGAACATCGACCGCCGGAGCGAAAAACCCTTCGTAGCCTGCCAGGTTTCGCATCAGTTCCAGGACCTGATCCTCGCCCGCGCTGCCCTCCATCTCGGGGAAGTTGCGCGCAACCTCCTGCAGGCAGATCACGTCCGGGTCGGCGAGCCGCCTTACCTCGGCGGCGATGCGCTTCGGGGCGACGCGGCCGTCCATGCCGCGGCACCACTGCACATTCCAGCTAAGTAGAACCATGGACAGCGACCAGCGGCTTCCAGTGGCGGCCCTTCGAGGTGGTCTTCATCATGTGCGGCCGAATGGCACGTGCAATCCCATTTTCCGCCCTTGTCCGTGCTTCGGCTAGCTCCCTCCGCAAAGCGCGCGGGCTGCGCAATATTGCCTTCCAGCCCGGCGCTCCACCGCGCACCATCTCGCCATGTTCGCTCGCGCCGTGTCACTCGCCGCCGTCATGCTGCTGTTGGGTGCCAATGCCTGGGCGAGAGAGCGGTGTGTAGCCATCGACGGCGCCACACTGCAATGCGGAAGCGAACGCGTCCGCATCGAAGGTCTCAACACACCGGCAGTAGACGAGCTGGCGCGCCAGCGCCTGCAGCGTCGGATTCAGTCCGGTGAAGTCGTGATCCAGCGCGGCGGCAAAGATCGCTACGGCCGCACCCACGGGCGGCTGTTCGTAAACGGCAATCGAATCACGCAGGCCGATCTGGACCCGGCTTCCGGAGGACGAAGGCGAAATTAGGAACGGCTGCGAAGTTGCTCGGCGACCTTCCCGTCGAGCGTTCAGTGACAACGCCCGGCGCTCGCCGGCGACAGACGAAGAACGGGAAGTGAGCCACGCTTCGGGTCCACAAACAAACTCGGCGGCGGATAGCCATGAACGACGAAGCTATTTCCCCCAGAGAAGTTCTGCGGACGGCGGCCAGCGCGACCGGCGGAGAAGAAGAGCTCGCGGCCCTTCTCGAGATAGACCTTACCGAGCTAAAGGCATGGTTGGATGGCACACGTCCGCCCCCGTTCGGTACGTGTATTGATGCGCTGGCGATCTCGGAGCGTCACCGTCAACCTCTCGTCAAGAGCTACGTGGCGTTCTCGGCATGGGACCCGCAGCCGGCATGGCAGGCGGTGGTTCGCTAGAACGCTTTGCGCGGCTGGCATGATCAGCCTGGTCCTTGCGGCCGGCCTATTACCGCCCTTATGAACTAGCTACGCGCCAGCGGGTGTCAGAACCTGTCGCGCCGTGCCCATTTATTAGCGGCGCTCACAATGACTGACCCAAATCAACGCTGACGTATCGAAAGCTGGAACCTGGGTTTGAAAGAAGTTGCCAACCGCAGCCGCGAAGTGGCTAAGGGCTGGTAGCGTTCATGCCTGCCGTCGATAAGCACACGACCGAGAAATCGCGACGGCCCATTACCACAACTGTCCGGGGAGACTTGTGTCCATTTTCGCTGCTCAGCCGATCAGGGTACTAGTTGTTGACCACCACCGTTGCGTTCTCTGGGGATTAGCAAAGCTCATTGAATCTGCGCGTCCTGAGCTCGAGCTGGCAGATATAGCGACCTGCCAGAGCGAAGCGCTTGCCGCCATGGAAAAACACCGACCGCATGTCGTCCTGCTCGACCTCGACCTCGGCAGCGAGAACGGGTTCGATCTTCTGCCCCAGCTAACGAGCGAGGCGGCAGTTCTCATTCTTACCGGTGTTCGCGACCGCGGTGCGCACGAACGTGCCGTTGTTGCGGGCGCGCGCGGCGTCATCCACAAATCGGAGCCAGCCGAGATGATTCTCAAAGCCATTGCACGGGTGCATGCGGGCGAGCCGTGGCTCGACAGGGCCGTGATCGGTAGAGTCCTGCAGACTCTTTCCCGCCGGCAAAGAGAAAGCGAACAGCCGGCTCACGCGAGCCTCACCGCCGCCGAGCGCAAAGTAGTGGCGGCGGTTGTGCGTCAAAAGAGCGCGCCGAACAAAGTCATTGCGGAAGCGCTGCACCTCAGCGAACACACGCTGCGCAACCACCTAAGCTCGATCTACGGCAAGCTCGGAATCAATAAGCGGATCGAGTTGGTCCTCCACGCCATGGAGCACCCGCTCGCGCAGCCTGCCGCTGCTTATCCGGGATAAGACGCCGGTATCGGCGAAGGGCAGGCTGCTTCGTCCGCATACCGGCCCTGGCAATACTCCAGCCGCGCGCTTTCCTGGCACGCGACCCACGACAGTCCACGCTTGCCACCGCAGCGCCTGCACTGCAGCGCCTCGACGCCGCCAAGCGAGGAGCATGAGTCCGCCAGTTCCTCCCTGGGCCGCGGCGGCTTGTGCATCAGCGCTGGAGGCGAGTCCTTTGCAGGCTGCGACATGGCGGCCCTCGTCACCACCGGGAAATTGGCGCGCATCGCGCTTGCGGAAAGCGCTTCGGTACGGATGAGCTTTACGTCCGTATCGATCTCGATCAGCACCTCGACCACTGCGTGCGGCATCGCAGCCTTCGGCAGCTCGATCCAGCTAAAGTAGGAGAGGTAAAGCACTGCGATTGAGGATGCAAGAACTACCGCGGTCGCGCCGAGCTCAGGCGGCCTCGCGCGCCGCATGCCGTGCACGCCGATCAGGGTGGCAAGGAGGAGAAGCCAACCGATCGTGAGCGCCGCGGTTCTCGCCGCCACCAGCGCTCCGTCGCCATAGCTCACTGCGGCCAGCAAACCTGCGCCGAAAGCCAACGTGCCGCAGAGCACCGTCAGGAACATGGGGCGAATAGTACTTCTCTCCCGAGCATTGCGCGTTCTGCCGGAGCAGGCGCATGATGGCCGCAGAGGGGGCGCCCATGCGTTCAGTGCCGATGATTCGTGGATTACTGCTCATTTTCAGCTTGTCGGCAGCGCCGGCATTCGCACAAGACAAGCCTGACGAAATGCTGAACGCCGTCGTGGGCGTGAGCGCGAAGATCCAGGCGAACGCGCGCAGCGCCGAGACGCTCGGCCTGCAGCGCCAGGGAACCGGCGTACTGGTGCGCAGCGGCTACGCGCTGACCATCGGTTACCTCGTGATCGAAGCGGAGTCAGTGCAGGTGACTGGCGCCGACGGGCGCACGCTGCCAGCGACGGTGGCGGCGTACGACCATGCGTCGGGCTTCGCCTTGCTGAAGATCGTCGGCGCAATGCCTGCGAAGCCGCTCCCGCTAGGCGATTCGGCGGCGCTTGGAGAGCGCGATCCGGCGATGGCGGTCACGGCGGGCGGGCGCGACAGCCCGACGCTTGTGTATGTCGTGTCGCGGCGAGCGTTCTCGGGAAGCTGGGAATACCTGCTCGACTCGGCGATCTTCACTTACCCGCCGGTGATGGAATGGTCGGGCGCGCCGCTCATCGGCGCGAAAGGCGAGCTGCTCGGCATAGGCTCGCTCATCGTTCCCGACGCGGGCGGCCCGGGCACCCAGTCCCCGGGCAACATGTTCGTGCCGATCGACCTGTTGAAGCCGATCCTCGAGGACTTGATCGCGAAGGGCAGGCGCAACGGCCCTGCGCGCCCGTGGCTTGGAGTCAATGCCGACGAGGTGAGGGGGCGGCTGTTCGTCGGGCGCGTCTCGCCGGACGGGCCGGCGGCGCGCGCGGGTCTCAAGAGCGGCGACATCGTGCTCGCAGTCGGCGCCGAGGAGGTGACGACCCTCGCCGACTTCTACCGCAAGGTATGGGGGCGGGGCGCGGCGGGAACCGCCGTGCCGCTCAAAGTGCTGCAGGGAACGCGGGTAAGGGACGTGACGGTGCGATCGATCGACCGTATCGAGTACTTCCGTCCGTCCAAGACTTACTAGGGTCGGGGACTCGACGGTAGTCGGGACTCGGCTGGCCGCGTCGTAGTCGCTACGACGCCAGGGGGAGGGCTTTCGCAGCGGGGGCTATAGGGATAGGATGCCCGCCATCGGCATGATGTCATTCACGGCGTGATCGAGACTCACCCGACCGAAGAGGAAAAAGCCCAAATCCGCCAGCGCCTGCAGGCGCTCGAGGTCGAGCACCACGACCTCGACGACGTCATCGGACGCCTTGTTGTCGATCCGGCGCAGGATCAGCTTCAGCTGCGCCGCCTGAAGAAGCGCAAGCTTCTCCTCAAGGACCAGATCCAGCGCCTGCGCGCGCGCCTGATTCCCGACATCATCGCTTGATCGCGCTGATCCAGCGCGTTACCGGCGCCGACGTGAAGGTGGCGGGCGAGCCCGTCGGCGTCATAGGCGCCGGCATCGTTGCGCTCGTCGGCGTCGAGCGCGGCGACACCGAGCTCGAAGCGCGCCTGCTTGCCGAGCGCGTTGCGAGCTATCGCGTGTTCGCCGACGACGCGGGCAAGATGAACCTGTCGCTCAAGGACGTGCGCGGTCAGATCCTCGCCGTGCCGCAGTTCACCCTCGCCGCCGACACCACGAGCGGCCTGCGTCCGAGCTTCTCGAGCGCGGCGACGCCGGCGCAAGCCGAGCGGCTCTTCGAGCGCTTCGTCGAGACACTGCACGACTGGTCGCCGCGCGTGCAAACCGGGAGCTTCGGCGCCGACATGCAGGTGAGCCTCGTGAACGACGGCCCGGTCACCTTGTGGCTGCGCATCGCTCCGAAGCACAAGTCCTGAGGTAAGCTTTTGCCGGCATGTTCGAGCAGTTCATCGGCACCAAGCCCGTCGAGGAACGACACCGCATCGATGTTGGGCGGCTCGAGAAATTCCTCGGCTTCAAGATAAGCACGCTCGAGCAGTTCAAGGGCGGCCAGTCCAATCCAACCTACAGGCTCACGGCGGCGGACGGCCGTGGTTTCGTATTGAGACGCAAGCCGCCGGGCAAATTGCTTCCGTCAGCGCATGCGGTGGACCGCGAATACCGCGTGATCGCAGCGCTCCACAAAGTCGATTTCCCTGTGGCGCGCCCGCATGTGCTGTGCGAGGACGACTCGGTAATCGGCACGGCGTTCTACGTGATGGACTATGTCGAGGGACGCGTGCTGTGGGACCAGTCGCTGCCCGGGATGACGAAGGCCGAACGCGGCGCCATCTGGGACGAGCTCAATAAGGTCATCGCAAGACTTCATTCGCTGGATTACCGCGAAATTGGTCTCGAGGATTTTGGCAAGCCCGGAAGCTACATCGAGCGACAGATCGCGCGCTGGAGCAAGCAGTACCAGGCCTCCGAAACCGAGCGCATCGAGGCCATGGACAACCTGATCGCGTGGCTGCCGAAGAACATCCCGCCGAGCGCGGCGACTACCGTCGTGCACGGCGACTATCGCCTGGACAACGCGATCTTCCACGCAACCGAGCCGCGCATCCTCGCGGTGCTCGACTGGGAGCTCTCCACGCTCGGCGATCCGCTCGCCGACTTCGCCTACCACTGCATGAGCTGGCATATCCCGCCGGGGCAGTTTCGCGGGATCGCGGGCCTGGATCTGCCCGCGCTCGGGATTCCGAGCGAGGCGGATTACGTCAGGCAGTACTGCGAGAGAACCGGGCGGCGCGAGATCAATCCCACGCACTGGGACTTTTATCTGGCCTATAACCTTTTTCGCATCGCCGCGATCCTGCAGGGAATCATGAAGCGCGTGGTCGATGGCACCGCGGCGAGCGCGCACGCGCGCGACGCCGGCATGCGCGCGAAGCCCATGGCGCAGCTCGGCTGGCAGCAGGTCGAGAAAATTTTGAGGAGGGCAGCATGAACTTCGACTATTCGCCCAAGGTGCAGGAGCTGCGGGAGAAGCTCGCTCGCTTCATGGCCGAGCATATCTATCCGAACGAGCACAAATGGCATGCCCATGTCAGAAGCAAGAACCGTTGGGAAGTGGTGCCGATCATCGAAGAGCTCAAGCCCAAGGCGCGCGCCGCGGGCCTGTGGAACCTGTGGCGGCCCAAGACCCATGGCGGCACCCTCACGAACCTAGAGTACGCGCCGCTCTGCGAGATCATGGGGCGCCTGAGCTGGGCGCCGGAAGTCTTCAACTGCTCGGCGCCGGACACCGGCAATATGGAGACGCTGCTCAAGTACGGCACGCCCGAGCAAATCAAGCAGTGGTGCGAGCCGCTGCTCGAAGGAAGGATCCGCTCGGCTTTCCTCATGACCGAGCCGAACGTCGCCTCCTCGGATGCCACGAACATCCAGACCAGAATCACTCGTCAGCACAATGACTATGTCATCAACGGCGTGAAGTGGTGGTCGAGCGGCGCCGGCGACCCGCGCTGCAAGATCTACATCGTGATGGGCAAGACCGATCCCGACAATCCGTCGCGCCACAGCCAGCAGTCGATGGTGCTCGTGCCGACCGACACGCCGGGCGTGAAGATCCTGCGCCACCTCGCGGTGTTCGGCTACGACGACGCACCGCACGGCCACATGGAGATCGAGCTCAAGGACGTGCGCGTGCCGGGGTCCAACGTCCTGCTTGGCGAGGGACGCGGCTTCGAGATCGCGCAGGGGCGCCTCGGGCCGGGCCGCATCCATCACTGCATGCGGCTCATCGGCCAGGCGGAGCGTGCGCTCGAGAAGATGTGCCGGCGGGCTTCCGAGCGCGTCGCCTTCGGCAGGCCGGTCGCCGACCAGGGCGTGACGCGCGAGCGCATCGCCGAGTCGCGGATCATGATCGACGCGGCGCGCCACATGGTGCTGAACGCGGCCTGGAAGATGGACACCGTGGGCAACAAGGCGGCGAAGAAGGAGATCGCCATGATCAAGGTGTTCGCACCGAACGTCGCCTTGCAGGTGATCGACTGGGCGATCCAGGTGCACGGCGGCGGCGGCGTTTCGGACGACTTCGGCCTCGCCGAAGCGTACGCGCACGCGCGAACGCTGCGCTTCGCCGACGGCCCGGACGAAGTGCACCGCAATCAGATCGCGAAAATCGAGCTCGGGGAGCAGACCTCGATCCCCGAGGCCCTGGGCAAGGTGAAGCGCTTGTGATCATCGGCGTCCCGACCGAGATCAAGACGCACGAGTACCGCGTCGGCCTCACGCCCACGTCGGTGCGTGAGCTGGTATCTCATCGCCATCAGGTCATCGTGGAAGAAGGCGCCGGCACGGGGATCGGCGCCACGGATGCCGTTTACGAGAAAGCCGGCGCGCGGATCGGCGACCCCTGGAAGGCGGAGCTCATCGTCAAGGTGAAGGAGCCCCAGGGCGCGGAGCGCGCGAGATTGCAGGAGCGGCAGGTGCTCTTCGCCTATCTGCATCTCGCGCCGGATCCGGAGCAGACGCAGGACCTGCTGCGAAGCGGTGCAGTCTGCATCGCGTACGAAACGGTCACCAGCCCGCGAGGCGGGCTGCCGCTACTCGCGCCGATGTCGGAGGTCGCGGGCCGCATGTCGGTACAAGTCGGCGCAAGCTGCCTGGAGAAGGAGCGCGGCGGCATGGGGATCCTGCTCGGCGGCGTTCCGGGCGTGCCGCCGGCGAAGGTTACCGTGCTCGGCGCGGGCGTCGCCGGAACGAGCGCGATCCGCATGGCGGTGGGCACGGGCGCGCGGGTTTATGCGCTGGACCGCTCGCTAGAGGTTCTGCGTAACATAGAAAAGGAATTCGGGGCGCGCGTGGTCACGGTGCATTCGAGCCGGGACACGGTCGAGAGCCACGTTCTTTCGGCCGACCTTGTGATCGGCGCGGTGCTCGTTCCCGGCGCGGCCGCGCCGAAGCTCGTGAGCGGTGCGATGGTGAAGCAGATGAAGCAGGGCGCGGTCGTGGTGGACATCGCCATCGATCAGGGCGGTTGCTTCGACACCTCGCGCCCGACGACGCACGCCGATCCGACCTACATGGTCGACGGCGTAGTGCATTACTGCGTGGCCAACATGCCGGGCGCGGTGCCGCGCACATCGACCTATGCGCTCAACAACGCCACGCTGCCTTTCGTGCTCGCGCTCGCCGACAAGGGGTGGAGGCACGCGCTCGCCGACGATCCGCATCTCAGGAACGGTCTCAACGTCGCGCGCGGCAAGGTGACCCACCACGAAGTCGCCGCCGCAGTGAAGGCGTCGTATTTCCCTGCAGAACAGCTCCTCGGCTGACGCGCTCGTCCTTGGCGCCGGCATCGTCGGCGTCTGCGTCGCTCTGCACCTGCAGAAGCGCGGCCGCGCCACCGTGCTCGTCGACCGGCGTGGCACGGCCGAGGAAACGTCGTTCGGCAACGCGGGCCTCGTGCAGCGCGAAGGCGTCTACCCATACGGCTTCCCACACGACTTTGGCGCGCTCCTGCGCTACAGCTTCAACCGCACGATCGACGCTCACTACCATCCTTCCGCGATCCCGCGCATCGCGCCGTTCCTGTGGCTCTACTGGAAGCATTCGCGGCCCGCGCGGCACCGCGCGATCGCGCGCCTTTACGCGAAGCTGATCGAGCACTGCATCGCCGAGCACGAGGCGCTGGCCGGCGAGGCCGGCGCCATGGAGCTTTTCCGGCGCACGGGATGGATGAAGATCTTCCGCACCGAGCGTGAGCGCGACCTGCGCTTCGCCGAAGCCGAGCGCTGGCGGGGCGAGTTCGGCATCAACTCGGTGCTCTTGAATCAGAAGCAGATTCAAGAGAAGGAACCGCATCTGGCGCCGGTGCTCGTGGGCGCGGTCCACTGGACCGATCCGATCGCGGCGGTCGATCCGCAGGCCGTGGCGCTTGCCTACCTGCAGCTATTCGAGAAGCTCGGCGGACGTTTCGTGCAGGGCAACGCCGCAACCTTGGAGCCCGGGTGGCGCGTTGTCACGGCGGACGGGCCGGTCACGGCGCGCGACGCAGTCATCGCGCTCGGGCCGTGGGCCGACGCCGTGACGCGGCGGCTTGGCTACGAGCTGCCGCTTGCGGTGAAGCGCGGCTACCACATGCACTACCGTACCGCGGGCCGCGCGGTGCTCAACCACCCGATGCTCGACACCGAGCGCGGCTACTTCCTCGCGCCGATGCGGCGCGGCATCCGCCTCACCACGGGCGCGGAGTTCGCGTTGCGCGACGGCATGAAGACCCCGGTGCAGCTCAACCGCGCCGAGCCGATCGCGCGCGAGCTCTTCCCGCTCGCCGAGCGGCTCGACCCAGACCCCTGGATGGGCTCGCGCCCGTGCACCCCGGACATGATGCCGGTCATCGGGCGCGCGCCCCGGCACGAAAAGCTCTGGTTCGCCTTCGGCCACGCGCATCACGGCTTCACCCTCGGCCCGGTCACCGGGCGCCTGGTGGCCGAGCTCGTGTGCGGCGAGCCGCCCTTCGTCGACCCGCGACCGTATCGCGCCGAGAGGTTTTAGGGCGCATTTGCAGTGCCAAAGGGCGCGGAACACGCATCGCGATCCGCCCCGGATACGATGTGCTTCGGATTCCAGGGAGGGGCCGTGAAGCTCGACCTTAATCTGCTTGCCATCTTCGATGCCGTCCTTCGTACCGGCAGCGTGACACGAGCCGCTGATCTGGTCGGGCTGAGCCAGTCTTCGACGAGCAATGCGCTGCACCGGCTCAGGCATGCGCTCGGCGATCCGCTTTTCATTCGCTGCGGCAACCGGATGATCCCGACGCCGTTTGCCGCGGCGATCGCGCATCCAATTCAGGACGCGTTGAACAGCGTCGCTGACGCCCTGCAAGGGGCACGCGCCTTCGATCCCCGTCGGTCGGACAGGACATTTCGTATAGCGATGAACGATCTCGGCCAGCTGCGCTTCATGCCCAAGTTGATCGCGCATGCGCGCGAGGTCGCTCCGGGCATTACGCTCGAGACGGTGGATATCGATCCAGAGCTCGTGAAGCATTCCCTGGCCGAAGGCGCAATAGATCTGGCCATAGGACCGCTGCACGACTTCGGTCCCCAATATCACCGGTGGCGCCTGTTCAACGACACGTTGGTTTGTGTCGTTTCGGCGCAGCACTCAAGCATCCGCGACACCCTGACGCTGGACGCTTACCTCGGCGGCGTGCACGGGGCTTACCGGCCGGCCGCTGCGAGCCATGCATTCATCAACCGTGCGGTCGAGGCCGTATTCCTTGCGCATCGGCGGGAACGCCGTGTAGCCGTACGCCTTGCATACACCATCGGACTCGGCCCGATCATCGAATCTTCAGACCTGATCTTCACTCTCCCGGGCGGTCTTGCCGCGCGTATTGCGAGGGGCGCCAAGCTTCGCGTGCTGCCCACGCCGTTCAAGGCGCCCAGGTTCGAGATCAGCCAGCAGTGGCACCATCGCTTCCACAAGGATCCAGGCAACGAGTGGCTACGTAAGTCGGTCGCGAAACTGTTCCTGAATGCAGACCCGCACGCGTTCTATTGATCCCGTCAATAACATGTAGCGACGGCGCGGCGTCGACCGACCGCTTCTTCCGAACTACGCTCGGCGAACCCGATCCGTTGGGCGTCGAAAGGAGGAATGCGCCATGTTCATAAGAATTGTTCGTCTCCTGTTCGGTATGGCTGTCTTCGGCTTTGCCATGCCAGCGGTGGCGCAGGAGGACTGGCCAAACCGGCCAATCAAGTTCGTCGTGCCCACACCGCCCGGCGGTGGCACCGACCTCTACGCGCGCGCGCTCGCACCGGCGCTGAGCGAGCAGCTGAAGCAGCCGGCGATCGTAGAGAATCGCCCCGGAGCCGGCGGCAATATCGGCGCAGATGCGGTGGCTAGGGCCGCGCCGGACGGATACACCTTTCTTGTTTCGGCCACCGGGACCATGGTGGTCAATCCAAGCCTGTACCGCGAGCTGCCCTTCGACGTCGAGCGCAATTTCACTCCGGTGGCGCGCGGGGTGACTGGGCCCTTCGCATTCGTCTCGCATCCGGCGTTCGTCGCCAAGAATCTCAACGAGCTGGTTGCCCTCGCGCGCAGTAAGCCGGGCCAGATCTCTTTCGGGTCGGCGGGTGTGGGCAGCGTCAGCTATCTTGCGGTGCGGATGCTCGAGGAGGAGGCGGGCGTGAGCTTCCTGCACGTTCCATACAAGGGGCTGGGCCAGGCGTACCAGGATCTGCTCGGCGGCCAGCTCGATTTCGTATATAGCGATCTCGGCTTGGCTTTGCCGCACATTCAGGCGGGAAGGATGCATCCCCTGGCGGTCACCGCAAAGACGAAACTGATTCCGCAAGCCCCGACGTTGGGCGACGCCGGTTTCAAAGATGTTAGGGCAGACAACTTCTTCAGCGTATACGCGCCGGCGGGCACGCCGACGTCCATCATCGATCGCCTGAACGCCGCGATCGGCAGCGCAATGCGCTCGCCGACGCTCGCCGCAAAGCTGGAAGCGCAAGGATGGACCCCGGTGTTCGAAACGCCGGCGCAATTTGCCGCGAGCGTCAAGCGCGAGCGCAAGCGGTGGGCCGCGTTCATCCGCCGAAATGGCATAACGGCAGATCAATAAGGGCTCGATCTGCTTACCCTTTACCACCATAACGTTTCGGTCTGCTCGCAGAAGGTGCGACTGCAGCTGGAAGAAAAGAAGATTCCCTGGCGCGGAGAGCATGTCGACCTGCTCCGAGGAGATCATCTGAAGAGGCAGTTCCTGCGGCTCAACCCGCGCGGGCTGGTGCCAGCGCTCGTGCACGACCAGGCGGTGATCATCGAATCCATGGTCATCCTCGAATACATCGAGGACGTGTTTCCGGAGCCCGCACTGCGTCCGTCAGACCCGGCACTGCGCGCACAGATGAGGGTATGGCAAAAATTGCCGGACGACGGCCTGCATGCCGCATGTGGGACGATAAGCTTCGCGGCCGCGTTCGCTCAGCAACTGGCAAGGGGAGTCGACGGGGACGACCTCGAGCGCCGCCTGTCGAAAATACCCGATCCGGAGCGGGCAGATCGGCAACGGACCCTCATAAGGGAGGGGTTCAACGCGCCGATCCTGCGCCAAGCCGTCGGCGTGTATGAGCGCGCGCTCGACGAGATGAACCTTGCGCTGCAGAAGCCCGATGCCCTCTTTCTCGTAGGCACGCGGTTCACCTTGGCGGAAGTCGCGCTGGCGCCTTACATGGAGCGGCTGCACCGCCTTGGGCTCGGCGGCCTATGGGAACACGCTAGACCGCATGTGACCAGCTGGTTTGCCCGCCTTCGCGGCCGCCCCAGCTTCAAGGCGGCGTTCGAAGCCTACGCTCCGAACGGCTACGACGACTTAGTCAGACAGAAAGGCGTCGACCTGTGGCCGAGACTGGAGTTGCTGCTCCGAAAAGCGTCGTGACAGTGCGATGCCTATAATGCTTTGATGCTACGACTCTGCGGTTTCCACGTCAGCAACTATCACAACAAGGTCCGTATTGCGCTACTTGAGAAGGACGTTCCGTTCGAGGAGGATCCGACCTGCACGCCCTCGCAGAAGGACGGGTTCGTGGCGCGCTCGCCGATGGGCAAGGTGCCGTTCCTCGAGCTCGACGGCGGCCGGCGGCTCGCCGAGTCCGAAGTGATCCTCGAGTATCTCGAGGATGCGTACCCGCAGAAGCCGCTCCTGCCCAAGGACCCGTTCGAGCGCGCCAAGGTGCGCGAGCTCGTCACCGTCACGGAGCTTCACCTGGAGCTGCCGACGCGCCGGCTCTATGGCCATGTGTTCTTCAAGAAACCCGCATCCGAAGAAGTCATTCGCGCGGTCGAGAAGGACCTGGCCAAGGGCGTGCGCGCGCTGAGAACGCTGGTGAAGTTCGACCCCTACATCGCGGGCGGCGAGGTGACCATCGCCGATTGCGCGGCGTTCGTGCACCTGCCCCTCGTTTCGCTGACAACCAAGCTCGCCTACGGGCGCGACATTCTCGAGGACCTTGCGCCGCTCAAGCCCTATCTCAAGATGCTCGGCGAGCGCCCTGCGTTCCGCAGGGTCAACGAGGACCGCAAGACCGCGCAAGCCGCGCTCGCCAAGAAGTGAGCTCCTGGCAGGAATACCTGCGCTTCGTCGTCACGCTGACCGCGGTGCTGGATCCATTTCTCGCGGTGCCGATCTTCGTGAGCGTCACCACCGGCGAGCGTTCGGCTGCCAAGCAGCGGCTCACCAATGTCGTCACGCTGACAGTGTTCCTGGTCCTGGCCGGATCGGCGTTGTTCGGCGAGCGGCTGCTGCGCCTGATCGGCGCGAGCCTGCCCGCGTTCCAGGTCGGCGGAGGCCTGGTGCTGCTCCTCATGGCGCTCGCGATGCTGAACGCGCAGGCGGGCGAGATCCGCCAGACACGCGCCGAGGCGCGCGAGCTCAGGTCGCGCGAGTATTCGGGCGTGGTGCCGCTCGCGGTGCCGCTCCTCGCCGGGCCGGGCGCGATCAGCACCACCATCATCGCCGCGCAGGCGGGCGGCTTCCTGCACGGCGCGGTGCTCGCGCTATGCGTCGCGTTCGTCTGCGCGCTGCTCTGGGTGGTGCTGCGCCTCGCGCACGCTATCGCGGGGCGCATGGGCACCACGGGCCTCAACATCGCGACGCGGCTGCTCGGGCTTCTGCTCGCCGCCATCGCGATCCAGACGATGGCGGAAGGCCTCAGGGTGCTTTTCCCGGGGCTCGCCTAGCGAGCCAATCTTCGATCGCGGCGCGCATCGCGTCGGGTTGCTCGGTGGGGATCCAGTGCACCGCGTCCAGTTCGACCACCTCGCAGTCGGGCAATGCGCCGAGCGCACGGCGCGTGAGTACCAGATCGGTGAAGCTGCTTTGCGTGGAAAGCAGTGCGAGCACCGGCACGGCGATCTTCCCCGCCTCGGGCCACGGCTCCACGGTGGCGGCGAGCATGCGCACATAGGCGGCGAGCGGCGTCGACCTTAGATCGACCGCGAGCGAAGCGAACGCCGACAGCCGGACCTTGCCGCTGCGGATGGCCCGGTCCCATGCGCGCAGATCCAGGGTGTCCAGGCGCCGGCGATAGATGCCGATCGCATTAGCCATGCGCGCCGCGCCATAGAGCGCGCAGAGCAGCGGTTTCAGGCGTGCGAGCGTGCGCATCATGCCGATCAGCGCCTCGGGCGGCATCGGCTCGACCAGCACAAGCCCCCCGACCCGCGCCGGATAGCGCCGGGCGAACTGCAACGCAATGCCCGCTCCGAGGCAGTGACCCACGATCACGGCCCGTGCGGCGCCGTGCGCGTCGAGCAGCGCCGCGATGTCGGCGCACCAGAGCTTCATGCCGAGCGGCGTGCGCGGCGCCGCGGCGGAGGCGTTGCCGCGCAGGTCGGGTGCGAGAATCTCCCAGTCGTTGAGCCGCGTGCTCTCGCGGAACTCCGCCCAGCGCGTCGAGTTGCTCGCCACGCCGTGCAGCAGGACGAGCGTGCGACTCACAGCGCCATCGGGTTGCGCGGCGCGCGTTCTTCCAGGATGTCCTCCATGCGCGCGCGGATCGCGCCCTTGATCTTGGGATGGGTGAGGATGTAGAAGCGCTCCTCCTTCACGGCGGCGAGCACCGCGCGCGCGACGTCGTCGGCGGAGAGCCGGCCCGAGGCCACGGCCTTCTTCAGCATCGCTTGCTTCGCGCGGGTTTCGTTAGAAAGAGATCCAGGCGAAAAACCGGCTGGGCGGTTCCGCTCTGAATCGGAGATGCCGGTCGGGACGTACGCCGGACAGAGCACCGAGACGCCGACGCGCGAGTTGCGCTCGCGCAGGTCGTGGTAGAGCGACTCCGAGAGCGTCACGACCGCGTGCTTGGTGACGTTGTAGGCGCCGGAGGCGGGCGGCGAGATGAGCCCGGACACCGAGGCGGTGTTGACGAAGTGGCCCTCGTCCTGGGCGATGAGCCGCGGCGCGAAGCTGCGCACGCCGTGGATCACGCCCCACAGGTTGACGCCGAGGATCCAGCGCCAGTCGTCGACGCTGTTCTCCCAGGCCGCGCCGGAGACGGCCACGCCGGCGTTGTTGCACACGAGGTGCACGTCCTTCAGCGAATCGCAGAAGCGCTGCACGTCCTCCGCGCGGGAGACGTCGACCTTCATGGACGACGCCTTCACGCCCTTCGCCCGCACGGCCGCTTCGACCTCCGAGAGATCGGAAACGTCGGCGAGCGCGACGTTCATGCCCTCGCCGGCGAAGGCGAGCGCCATGGCGCGCCCCAGCCCGCTCGCCGCGCCGGTGATGGCCGCGGTCTTTCCTTTCAGCTCCTTCATCCGCTCCTCCATGCGTTCCAGAGCAGGAACGTACCGCCGAAGAGTATCAGCGCCTCCATCGCGAGGATATGCAGGTGCGCCTTCAGGCGCGTGACGAGCCAGGCGGCGAGCGCGCTTCCCGGGATGGTGGCGACGCCGATCACGAGCCCGGTGGTCGCCGCCT
>DATIGN010000089.1:0-36802 GCA_035454685.1 Burkholderiales bacterium
TGGCCTTTGCTCATGGCTTCCTCGGCTATGGAGTGTGGATGGAAGAAACCAAGCGTAGGCCATCGCCTGCTTCACGCTTTGACCTGCCTCAACGGACCGTCGATTGCCGGCGCTGTGCGCGAAACGAGAGCGCCGCAGGCGCTTTTCCCGGGAGTAGGATGCTTCGAACATCGGGGAGGGCATATGAAGGTCAAGGCATTCCTGGTCGCCGCGACCGCGGTGCTGGCGCTCGCACAATCCGGCTGCCAGACGAGCGGCATCCAATCCGTACCAACCACCGAAGGCGACGACATCGTAGGCGTGGTGACCGGGCCGAGCGGCAAGCCGGAGGCCGGGGTGTGGGTCATCGCGGAGACGGACGACCTGCCGACCAGGTTCTACAAGGTCGTCGTCACCGACGACGAGGGGCGCTACGCGATTCCGGATCTGCCCTTCGCGCAGTACTCGGTATGGGTGCGCGGCTACGGGCTGGTGGACAGCCGGCCGGCGCGCGCGACGCCGGGGAGCACGCTCGCCCTCCAGGCAGGGCGCGAGGCGACGCCCAGGGAGGCCGCCGAGATCTACCCGGGGATGTACTGGTTCTCGATGCTAAAGGTGCCGGCGGCGAGCGAGTTTCCGCTGGGGCCGGTGCAGAGCCAGCAGCAGTGGCTCAATACGATCAAGAGCGGCGCGTGCCAGTCGTGCCACGCGCTCGGTACCCCGGGGATGCGGAAGGTGCCGGACCTCTTCATGCAGATGGGGAAGGGCTCGTCGCACGAGGCCTGGCGCCACCGCCTGCGCGCGGGCAGCGCGCAGAACCTGATGGCGAGGGACATCGGCAGGCTGGATGCTGAAAAAGCCATTGCGAACTTCGCCGACTGGACGGATCGCGTCGCGAAGGGCCAACTGCCGTTCGACAAGCCCGCTCGGCCGCAGGGCATCGAGAGGAATCTGGTCATCACGATGTGGGACTACCTCGACCCGAAGTTCTACCTGCACGACGTGGTGTCGACCGACCGCAGGAATCCGCGCGTCAACCAGGGCGGCGCGGTGTATGCCTCGCCCGAGGACTCGACCGACATCGTCGCGGTGCTCGACCCGCGCACGCACAGCGCGATCGAGCTGGCGCACCCGGTGCGAGACGAGAAGACGCCTTCGGTCAAGGGCAATCCGTACGGCGCCTCCGCGTACTTCGGCGACAAGCCCTACTGGGAGGGCCGCACGCTCAACCACAACCCGATGATGGACGAGCGCGCGCGCACCTGGTTCACCTCGCGCATCAGCCCGGATCCGAATCCCGACTGGTGCAAGACGGGCTCGGACCATCCGTCGGCGAAAGCGTATCCGCTCAACGGCGGCGCGAACCGCCATCTCTCGTTCTACGATCCGTGGAAGCAGTCCTGGACGCTCATCCGCACCTGCTTCCCGACGCACCACCTGAACTTCGACAAGAACAACGTGCTCTGGACGAGCCCGGGGGTCGTCGGGCCCGGTGTGATTGGTTGGCTTGATAGAAAGATTTATGAACAAACAGGGGACGAGCGCCGCGCCCAGGGCTGGACGCCGTTCATTCTCGACACAAATGGGGATGGAAAGCGGGGCGACTACGTTGCGCATGATCGACCGCTGGACCCGAAGATGGACAAGCAGGTGATGCTCAATCACTACTCGGTGGCCATCAGTCCGGCCGACGGCTCGATCTGGGCGACGGTGCTCGGCTATCCGGGCGCGGTCATCCGCGTGGTGCCGGGACCCGATCCGACCAACACCGCGCTCACCGAGGTGTACGAGCCGCCGCTGCCGGGCTACGGACCGCGCGGCGGCGACATCGGAGCGGACGGCGTGTTCTGGCTCTCGCTCTCGAGTGGGCACCTCGCCTCGTTCGACCGCAGGAAATGCAAAGTGACGAACGGCCCGAGCGCGACCGGGAAGCACTGCCCCGAAGGCTGGACGCTGCACCAGTTCCCCGGGCCGCAGCTGCGAGACGTGAAGGATCCGGGGAGCGCGGAGACGAGCTACTACGTGTGGGTCGACTGGTTCAACGTGCTCGGCCTGGGCGAGAACGTGCCGATCGCGATGGGGAACGGCTCGGACTCGATCATGCCGTTCGTCGATGGCAAGTTCGTGGTGCTGCGGCTGCCTTATCCCTCGGGCCTCTTCCCGAAGAACGTCGACGGACGCATCGACGACGAGCGCGTGGGATGGAAGGGCCGCGGCCTCTGGACCACCACGGGGACGCGCACGCCCTACCACCTCGAGGGCGGGAAGCAGCGCCCGAAGGCGATCAAGCTGCAGCTCAGGCCGGATCCGCTGGCAAGGTAGTTCGGCAAACGAGCGGAGGAACCGTGGCAAGCACGAAATGGAGTTTCGAAGGCGACTACTTCACTGCGTGCAACTGCGACTGGGGCTGCCCCTGCAATAGAAAATTCGGGGTCTGACCCCGGCGGAGCGAAGCGGGGCGGGATCCGCTAGCGCGCGATGCGGATCGCCAGGCGCTCGGCCTCGAGCAGCTCGTCGCTCGCGCCGAGCAGCCGTTGCTTCTCGCGCATCGCTTGGCCGTAGATGCCGCGCGCCATGTCGTTGCGCGGCGAGCTCCAGTACTGCGGGTTCTTGCGCCGCACGTCCTCGAAGGCGCTGACGCTGAAGCGCGCCTCAATGATGGCGCTGATGGCATGCCGGCGCGCCTTGAGCGAGAGCTTCGTGTTCATGCCGCAGGATGCGCTCCCGCGCGCGGGGGGTCTGTGCGCTAACGCACGGTGCTAGGAAGCCTCGTAGAAGGTGTGCTTGCAGCCGGGATAGTTGCGGCAGCCCCAGTACGTCCTGCCGTGCGCGGTGCTCTTGCGCGGGATCATCTTGATGCCGCACGATGGGCAGGTGGGCGTGAGGAAGTCGCCCTGGGTCGCGAGCTTCAGCAGCGCGAGCGCTTGTTCCGGCACGAGGGCGTTGATCTTGCCGAGGAGCTCGTCGCCGTCGATCAGGCTGACCCGCTGCGCGTCGGCGAAATCGCGCGCTTCCAGCGTGAACTTGCCGGAAGTCACCAGCACGCCCTCGCCGACGTTCGCCGACATCATCGCGCGGCGCAGTTCGCGCACCGGCTTGATGCCGACGCGATACGCGTTCCATGGTCTGCATTGCACGAGAATGGAGGCGCTCGCGGAGCCCTCCTCGTACAGGTTGATGGCGGCGCCGCCGTCGGCGCCGGCGCCGGCGAGGTCGGCCCTGAATCCCAGCGCCTCGAAATAGGCGGCGCAAAGCTCCTCCAAGCGCCGCCACTCCAGCCGCTTGAGGAGCTCCGGGGTCCAGCGGCCGGTGTCGACCTCCGAGCGCGCGAAGGAGTAGCGCGCGCCGACGAATCGCCGGATGAAGGCGAAGGGATGCGCGAGCGTGGCGAGCGCGCCGAGGGCGATTGCGACGAGCAGGTTTCTCGGCGGCATTGCTGATACTAACTGCAGAATGCGCCTGGAAGGGGCCTAGAATAATGCGCGATGGCCGACTACCTGCGCAACGAGCTCGGCAAGCTGCTCGACGACTACGACGAGCGGCGCCGCGCGGTGCTGGCGCGCGAGCAGAAGGTCAAGGACGACGATGCGCTCTTCGTTACGCAGTTCGCGGAGCTGCGGCGCAGCGTGATCAGGCCGGCGTTCGAGGCCGCCGCGACCCTGCTGGCGGAGCGCGGCCACCTGGCGAGCATCACGGAGCAGGAATTCTCCGTCGCCGAAGGCAGCAAGGTGAACGAAGCCTGGATCGCGCTGCGCATCGTGCCTGCGGGAACGAAGGAAGAGAACGCGCGCTCGCTCTCGATCAGCACCCGGCACTACAACAAGACGGTGTGGATCAACGCCGGCAAGCCGCTCGAGGGCGCGAAAGGCACCTATCCGCTTGAGAAAATCGACCGGCAGCGCGTCGAGGAAGAGCTGGTCAAGTTCGTCGCCGGCGTCGTCGCTTGATAGAAAATCGGACCTTCAAAAAACAAATAAAGGCCGGCGCAGCTCGCTGATCGGCGTATGGTGGGTGACAGGAGCCTCCAATGGAACAACGCCCGATCACCAGCGCCCCCGGCCGCGCTTTCAGCGCCGCCTTCCACGATTACGTGCGCGGTGTGTTCGCCGAGCATTCCGCGCGCCGGCGCTCGCTGCGCGCAAGGCGGGCGCGCTGGCTGCGCGGTCTTGCAGCGCCCCGCGTCGCGCGTGGAGCAGCTGGAACCTGCCTTAACCGAGTAACCGCGCAGAAGGGTTAGAGGAAACTCCCCGCGCGCCGCGCGCGCGGCTCGAGCCCCGGGATCTCCATCACGCTCACCCGCTGGCCGGTAAAGCGCTCGATCTGGCGCACGAGGTGGCGGTCCGCGTGACCCAGGAACGTCACGGCGAAGCCGGCGCGCCCGGCGCGGCCGGTGCGGCCGATGCGGTGGACGTAGTCTTCGGCCTCGCGCGGGGCGTCGTAATTCACCACCAGGTTGATGCCGGGCACGTCGATGCCGCGTGCGGCGACGTCGGTGGCCACCAGCACGCGCATCGCGCCGTCGCGCACCTGGTTCAGCGTGCGGGTGCGCTCGCTCTGCTGCATGTCGCCGTGCAGCGCGCCGGCGGTGAAGCCCTTGATGACGAGCGAGCTCGCGAGCTCCGCCGCGGTGCGCTTCATGCCGGTGAAGACGAGCGCCTGCTCGACGCCGGTCTGGCGCAGCAGGCAATCGAGCATGCGGTTCTTGTGCTCGTCGTTGTCGGCGACGAGGGCACGCTGGGTAATGTCGAGCCGGGTTTCTTCGCGGCGCGCGATCTCGATGCGCTTCGCGTCGCGCGTGACGCGCTCGGCGAGGCGGCCGACGACGCCGGCGAGGGTGGCGGAGAAGAGCAGGGTCTGCCGGTTCTCCGGTGCGCGCGCGAGGATGAAGTCGATCTCTTCCTGGAAGCCCATGTCGAGCATGCGGTCGGCCTCGTCGAGCACCAGCAGCTCGACGCGGTGCAGATCGACGCTGCCGCGCTCCAGGTGGTCCTTGAGGCGGCCGGGGGTGGCGATGACGATGTCGACGTTCTTGCGCACGTCGCCGAGCTGTTTTCCGAAGGACACGCCGCCCACGAGGCACGCGGTGAGCAGGCGCTGGCCGCTGCCGTAGCCGCGCGTCGCCGCCTGCACCTGCATCGCGAGCTCGCGCGTGGGCGTGAGCACCAGCATGCGCGGGCCCATGCCCGGGAGCGCGGCAGGCGCGCGCAGGCGCTGCAACCCGGGAAGGACGAACGCGGCGGTCTTGCCGCTGCCGGTCTGCGAGGAGACGAGGAGATCGCCGCCCGCAAGCACCGCGGGGATCGCTGCGCGCTGCACCGGCGTCGGCTCGGCATAGCCGAGGCGGGCGAGGTTATCGAGCAGAGACGAATCGAGGCCGAGCAGCGAGAACGGCGAAGCGTTTGGCGCGCTCATGGATTTCCTTTTGTCGGCGCCGGCCGAAAACCGCGATGCCGGGACCGAAGGAAATTTTCGACGGGATTGCGAGGCAGGCGAGCTGCAAACGGCGAGGGCGAACTCTACGCTGATCCGCGCCCCTGCGCCTGTATTTAAGTTCCGCAGAAAAAAATAAATACGAGCCCGCGCAGCGGCGCAATCGGAGTAGGGTGCGCGATGAATTTTTATCGCACTCTTGCAGTTCTCCTCCTCGCGGCAAGCCTCTGCGGCGGCGTCGCCGCGCAGGGCCCCGACGACGAGACCATCTTCCTCGCGGTGGAGGATGCGCTCAGCGCGCGTTCACTCGCCGGCGCCGACATCACGGTGCGCAGCCGCGACGGCTACATCACCCTGAGCGGCTTCGCCGCCACGATGGCAGACATCGCCACTGCGGGCAGGCTCGCGTCGCGCGTGCGCGGCGTAACCGGCGTCCGCAACGAGATCTGCGTCGCGGTCCGGCCTTCGCACTACTGATGGACGCCAGACACAGCGGGGCGTTCCGCGACTACGTGGTCAGCGTATTTCTCGAGCAGGGCACGCGCTGGCGCAGATTGCGCCCCAGCCAGGCGCGCGGGCTGCGCCGCTTCGGGCTGCGCCGCTCCAAGTCGGAGGCGGAGCAGCGCTGGGAGAACGAAGGGGGAAGTACCGATCTGCTGGCTCGGCAGACGTGTTCTGCATGAAATCAACGGCTTACAGTATTCCGGGCGTCTCGCGGCGGGGGCTGCCGCCTGCCGCCCCAGGTGAATTTCACACAAGAAACATGCGCTTCCCGTCGCTGTGTTTCTTGACGGGACTCTCTACTCTGGGAACCGTCGAGATATAGGGAGGCTGTATGAAATTCGGTGAATACGGATTGCTCGGGGCGCTCCTGGTTCCCACGGCGGCTTTGGCCACCAGCGTTCTCATCACTTTCGCGGCACCCGCCGAAATGCCGGCGCAGCCGGGGATCAACCCCACGTCGCTTGCGACGTACTACGCGGATCTCGAGCGGCAGCCGTAAGTGAGCAGGCGCGTCAGGCAGCCTGACGCAGCCTGCCCATGTTCCGGGCGATGAAGGCCTTCACCATCTCGTGTGCCTTGTCGGTCATCGGCCCGGGCTTGTCCACCCAGAGATGCTCGCAGCCCTCGAAGACTTCCAGCTGACACTCGCCGCCGGCGGCACGGTAGGACGCGGCGAACTTCTCCTGTAGCGACGGCAACACGTTGTCATCGAGCGCGCCCTGCATGATGAGGAGCGGCGGCAGGGAGACTTTTTCGCGCCGCTCGAGGATCTGCTGCGGATTGCCCTCGTAGATCGTCTCCCACGGCACCCAGTAGGTCTTGGTGTTCTTCACCATCTCGGCGCGCTTCATCTTCTCGGCCTGCTGGTAGCGCGCGTACGGGTCGCTGATCGGCGAGCGCGCGGCGACGTAGGCGACGGACGCGTCGATGTTCGGCGCCTCCGGGAGCGGGATCGCGCTGTACTTCGGGTCGCGCGGCTTCATGCCGACGAGCTCCCCCATGTGGCCGCCGGTGGAGCTGCCGAGGATGCCGAGGGTGGAAGGATCGCCGCGCCAGCCGGGCGCTTTCCACTTGAGCCACCGCACGCCGTAGTTCGCGTCCTGGACCGAGGCGGGATAGGGCGCCTCCGGGGCGAGGGTCATGTCGATCGACACGACGAGCACGCCGCTCGCGGCGACCGCGCGCGCCATGGTCTCGTTGGCGAAGCGATCCTTGTTGTTCCAGGCGCCGCCGTGGAGATCGAGGAGCACCGGAAATGGACCCGCATTTTTTCCCTCGGCTTTCGGCTGATAGATGCGCGCCATGAGCTGGCGGCCTTTCGCCGTGCGGCGGAAGGATTCTTCGAAGACGGAGACGTCGAAGCGGGCTTGGGGGTCGTATTGGGTCATGACGACATTCTAAAAGCGAAAATCGGAAAATCGGGGTCAGAGCCCGATATCGGTATTTCCTAGCTGGACAGGAGGAGCGCAATGCCGCACAGGGCAAGAAGCACGCACACCAGGCGCTGGAAAGCGGTCGGTGAGAGGCCGCTGTGGAGCTTGTCGCCGACGAGGAGGCCGACGCCCATCGCCGGAATCGAGGCGGCGCACAGGATGACGGAGTCGAGCGTGAGCTCGCCCACCGCGGCGTAGCCGGCGCTGCGGGCGACGCTGATGGTGAGGATCATCGCGGACATGGTGGCGCGGAAGGCGTCCTTGCCCATCTTGCCCGCGTCCATGTAGATCGCGAAGAAGATGGTCGCCATGGAGCCGAACACGGTGCCGACGATGCCGGAGAGCACGGCTGCGCCAGGTCGAAGAACGTTCTCTCGAATGGGTGGCCTGGTGCCCGCGGGCCGGGTCGAGAGCCACCAGGAGTACGCGGCGTAGACGATGATGAAGGCGCCGAGCGCGCGCCCGAGAAGCGTGGCGTCGAGCGCCTTGAAGACGAAGAGGCCCGCGAGGATGCCGAGCATGCAGCCGGGCAGCAGGCTCTTGAACTCGCGCCAGTCGACGTGCCGGCGGCCGTGGCCGACGATCGCAATGGAGGAGACGATGCCGACGAGGCTCCACGCGGGCGCGATCACCTTCACGGGAAGCGCGAGCGCGAGGAGCGGAAGTCCGAGCGCGCCGCCGAAGCCGAGGCTGCCGCGCAGGGTGAAGTTGAGGAGCAGGACCGCGATGCAGTAGGCGAGGGCGAGGGGGGAGAGGTCGAGCAGGGTCATGTCGGGTGCACGCTATTTCGACTCGCGCGTTGCATATTCAGAGAACGCACGACGATCGGTGCATGCATGTGTACGTGGACTACCAGAGTAAACACGCCAAACCGACGGCCGAATCGTGGACAGATGTCCTCCTGCTCATGGGAGTAGACTGTCGCCTGTGGAACGTTCTTCGGTCGTTCATTCCGATCCCGAGATCCTCGGCGGTACGCCCGTGTTCGTCGGTACCCGCGTGCCGCTTCAGGCGCTTATCGACTATATCGAAGGCGGCCACACGCTGGAGAAGTTTCTCGACGACTTCCCCTCAGTCCCGAGGGAACTCGCCATCGCAGCGCTCGAGCAGGCGAAGCGGCACCTGATCGCCGATGCGCGTGCTGCTTGACGAGTGCGTTCCACGAGCGCTGCGCGAACAGCTTCCAGGCCACGAAGTCAGAACCGTCGCAGAGAGCGAATGGGCGGGCGTGACGAACGGAGATCTCCTGCGCCTGGCTGCCGAGCGTTTCGATGTCCTCCTCACAGTCGACCGCAATCTTGAGTACCAGCAGAATTTCCTCGGTGCCGCCGTCGCGGTGATAGTGATGCACGCACCGAGCAATGACATCGCGGCGCTACAACCGTTGATGCGCAAGGTGTTGGAGGCGATACCTGAAGCTAAACGCGGCAAGGTAACCAACATCCGCAGCTCGTGAGATTGCGGGTCTGACCTCAGATGAAGAAGCTGACAGTCAGGCTCGACGAGAAAACCGCGGCGCGGGCGCGCGTCAAGGCGGCGGAGCGCAGCATGAGCTTGTCGCGCTACATCGGCGAGGTGCTGCGCAAGGAGCTGCGCCACGACGACGCGTACGCGGCGGCGTACCGGGCCTGGCGCCAGGACAGGAAGCCCTGGCCTCTGAAGGGGCCGCCGGTGCGCCACCCGAAGCGCGAGGAGCTGTATGACCGGCCCGTGTTTCGTCGACGCTAACGCCGAAAGTTTGGGATGGCACCCGGACTCGCCTGGCAGTACGTCGAGCGGTATTTCGTTTGGAGTCCTCAACCCGTGGACCAGGCGCTGCTGCGCCGCGCGCGCGAAATCGAGCTTCGCTACAAGCTCTCGTGGTGGGACAGCATGATCGTCGCTGCTGCGCAGCTTCAGGAGTGCGCGCTGCTCCTCACCGAAGACCTTCAGGACGGTGCCGTCTTCGGCGCCGCGACCGCGCGCAGCCCGTTCACGCCGGAGGTGAGAGAAGCCGCGGCCAGGTACACGGTCGAGCGGCAAGGCGCCCCTCTGCATCGGCCCCGCGGCAGGCCCAGGCGGGGGGCGGCGCCGGTCGCGTAATGTCTGCCAGAACGACCTCGTTCGCGCGGATGTTCGAGTCGACCACCGCGAGGAAGGTGGTGACTACTGCCGCGGCGAGGCAGACAGCTCTTGCATGGTGTCGCATCGTGCGAGCAGTATCCGGCGCGTGAGCCGGCGCAGTTTGTCTTTCCCGTTGCCGCGAGGTTTCCGGATGGTTTCCAGCGCCTACCGGGGGTCGTTTCGGGTTGTCATGAAAATCATTCTCCCGACGACCCCTCTTCCGGGATCGCGGCACGACAGTTGCGGTCAATCGAGGGCCATCGGCCGGCCGGCATCCCGCCACCCGGGCGAACCCTACCTACAGGAGGGCGTATGACCTTTATTCTGTGGCTCGTTATCGGCGGCATTCTGGGCTGGCTTGCCAGCATCGTCATGAAGACGAATGACCAGCAGGGGATCATCCTGAACGTGATCGTGGGAATTGTCGGCGCGTTCCTCGGCGGCCTCTTGCTCGCGCCTCTCTTCGGCACCGGCACGATCAACCAGAGCGACTTCAGCATCGGGTCGCTCTTCGTGTCGTTCCTGGGCGCGATCATCCTGCTCGCCATCGTCAACTTCTTCCGTGGCAGGCGGGCGCGGACTTAAGAACTCGGGGTCAGACCCCAAGACCAAACTCGGGGTCTGAGCTCTATTCCAAGCGGTATTTCTTGCGCCTGACGTGCGCGCCAAAGTCGGAGCGCCACACGGTGGTGTACTGGCGCACTTTGTCGCCGCTCCAGTCGCGGCCGCGGCGCGAGTCGTAGGCATCGAGCTCACGCTCGACCGCGGCGGTGTCGTAGCGGTCGGTGTGCACGGTGGCGGAGAGCGCGAGGCGGGCGCTCAGAGGTTCCTTTGCTTCCGGGTAGCCGAGCGCGAGGCCGGCGACCGGCACGACCCAGTCGGGGAGCGCGAGGAGCTCGTCGATGCGCGCCACGTGGTCGCGCACTTGGCTGATGGGGCAGGTGCCGAGGCCGGCGAGTTCTGCGGCGGAGACGAAAGCGCCGAGCGCGATCGCGGCATCGACCGCGGCGTTGAAGAAGGCGTCGAGGTGCTCGTTCGGGAATTGCGTGCCGCGCTTCGCGAAGAGCCGCCGCAGGCGCCAGCCGTCGGCGCAGAAGATGAATAACTCCGGCGCGCGCGCGAGCCACGGCGAGCCGGGAAGGAGCGCGCATACCGCCGCGCGCTTCGCGGGGTCGGCGAGACGCAGGATCGTCGCCTGCTGCAGGTCGCTCTTGGTGGGCGCGGCGAGTGCGGTGGCGCATAGAAGGCGCACCACATCCTCGGGGACCGCATCCGGGCGATAGCGCCGGCACACCGAGCGCTCGTTGAGCGCGGCGAGTGCGTCGAGGCCAGGAAGGTCGGCGGACAGGCGCAATGAGGAGCCGTAGCGGCGTTCGATGGCCGAAGCGAGGCGGGTATTCATGCGCCCAATCCTAAGGCAGCAACAAATTCGGGGTCTGACCCCCACGATCAGGGGATACCGGCCCAAAGGCAGAAGTGGCAGCTTTGCAGAGGGAGGCTGCGCTTTTGCGCTAGATCAAGATAGCGCCCGCCGGGGTCGCCTACTGTGGAATTCGCGGAGAACCGTCCATGAAAACGCAAATGGCAGCGCTCGCGGTTGCGATCCTCCTCTCAGGCTGCATGTCCGCGGGCGAGCACCGCGATGCGGTGCAGGGCGAAGGCGAGCGCCTTACCGTCGGCAAGGTGCAGCGGGAGATCAGGGTCGGGATGCCGAGCGCGGAGGTCGCACGCGTGCTCGGCTCGCCGAATATCGTCACCACCGACGAGGAGCGGCGCGAGGTGTGGGTTTACGACCGCATCTCGACCGAGACGGTGTACTCCGAGAGCCGCGGCGGCGTCGCCGCCCTCGTGCTCGCAACCAGCGGAAGCGCCGCCGGCGCCGCAGCACCGGTCTATTCGGCCGGCGCGGGCGCGCGCTCGACCACGCAGCGTACGCTGACCGTGATCGTGAAGTACGACAAGGAGAGCCGCGTGCGCGATTTCTCCTACCATGCGTCGCAATTCTGAGAGGGCGCTGCTCGTCGCCGCGTTGGCATTTGCGGGCTGCGCGGAAATGCCGCCCGAATACATTGCAGTCAAGCCGGGAGACGCGGCCCAGCGCGAGCTGCAGGGGCGGCGCTTCGACGGTATCGGCGAGAAGGAGTTGCTCGACGCCGCGGTCGGCGTGCTGCAGGACTTGGGCTTCACGGTCGACATCACGAGCGCCGAGCTCGGCTTCGTCCAGGGGGCCAAGGAGCGCGAGGCGAAGGCTCCCGATCAGACGCTCGTCATCCTGATCGTGGCCGCGCTTGCGGCGAGCCAGGGCAGCACTCTCCCCGCCGGGCAGATGCGCCAGGACCAGACGATCAGCGTGCTTCTCACCGTGCGCCAGGCGCGCGAGGGCGACATGGGCAGCCACATCGTCCTGGTGACATTCCACAATCACGTGCGCCAGCCGCTCATGCGCACCGCGGGCCCGCTCCGCGACCCGGTGCTCTACCAGTCGTTCTTCGAGCTCCTCTCCAAGGCGCTCTTCCTTCAGGCACACAAGTTATGACTGCGACTATGACGCGTGCCCTGGCGGTGCTTCTTGTTGCCTTCCTCGCGGCATGCGCGAAGCCGGGCCCCGGCGACGTGCTCGCGGGCGGCGAGAGCATGCTGAAGCTGCGCTCGGCGCAGACGCGCACCTTCGAGACCACGGACCGCAACCGGGTGATGCGCGGAGTGGTCGCGACGCTGCAGGATCTCGGCTTCATGGTGACCGGCGCCGACGCCGCGCTCGGCACGGTGAGCGGGCGCAAGTTCACCGCCGATGCTACCGGCCAGGTGTACGAGCTGCGCGTGACCGTTACGGTGCGGCCGCGCGACGAGCGCCAGATGCTCGTCCGCGCGAACGCCGAGTTCAACAACAAGCCGGTCGAAGACCCGGCGGCGTACCAGAACTTCTTCAACGCGCTCGGGCGCTCGATCTTCCTCGTCGCCAACAAGGCGGACTGATGCGTGTGCTCATTTCGGCGTGCCTCGTGCTGGCGGGGTGCGTCGGCCCACCCTCGGCTCCCGAGATGCTGACGCCGGCCGCGCGCGCTCAGTCCGAGCTCCAGACGCGCCGCTACGACGGCGCGCGGCCGGAAGATGTGCTGCCCGCCGCGGTCGCCGCACTGCAGGACTTCGGCTTCCAGGTGGTGAAGTCCGACACGGCGGTCGGAGTGATCGTCGCGCAGCGCGGTTACAAGCGGACCTTCGGTGAATACCACTACGAATTCTGGCAGGGCTACTGGCAGACGATGCGCAACACCTTCACCTTCCAGTGGCACAGCCGGGGGCCGAATCCGGAAAAGATGTTCGGGCCGGCGGGCGTGAGCGCCGCGGTGTCGATTACGCCAGCGGCCACCGGAAGCGAGGTGCGCGTGAGCTTGCACCGCTTCGTCAGCCGGCCGACCGGCGAGCCGATCCTCGTGTGGGCCGAAGAGCTCGCCGAGCCCGAGGTGTACGCCAAGTTCTTCGACCTGCTCGCCCAGGCGCTCGCGCGCGAGGCGCCGCGAAAGTAAAGGTCGGAAATCGGGGTCAGACCCTCCCAGGAAAAATCAGGGTCTGACCCCAGCGGCGATAATTCGGGCTCTGACCCCGATTTCCAGCCGCTCTATCGCCTTGGGCGTAATCGCGCTCACGCTCGCGCTCGCCTACGGCATCTGGTACTCGTACAGCGTGATCCTGGTGGCGCTGCTCGCCGAGTTCGGTTGGAGCCGCTCGGTGCTCGCGGGCGCGTTCTCGGTGTTCACGCTGGTGCACGGGGGAGTGAACCCGCTCATCGGCGCGCTCTGCGCGCGCTTCAGGCCGCTGCGCGTGATCGCCGTGGGCGGGGCGGCGATGGGCGCCACGCTCTTCCTCGACAGCTTCATCTCCTCGCCGCTCGGCCTCTACCTCGCCTTCGGCGTCGCGACCGCGATCGCGGTCGCGCTCGCCGGCTGGGTGCCCTCGCTCGTCTTCGTGCAGAGGAACTTCCAGGAGCGGCTCGGGCTCTCGGTCGGCATCATCAGCTCGGGCGTCGGCGTCGGCATGCTGCTCATCGTGCCGCTCACGCAGCTTCTCATCGATGCGTTCGGGTGGCGGGTGGCTTTTCAGGTGCTGGGGTTGATAGCGGTGGTGTGGATCGTGCCGTCTTCGCTGTGGCTGCGGCACTTGATGCTGAGTCAGATTCCGGAAAATCGGGGTCAGACCCCGGCAAGAAATCGGGGTCAGACCCCAACAGGAAGATCAGGGTCTGACCCCACCCTGAGACAAGCGATGCGCACGGAGCCGTTCTGGCTGCTGATGGCGATGTTCTTCTTCGGCAACGTGGCGTCGCAGACGCTGCACGTGCACCAGGTGGCGTACCTCGTCGATCAGGGACTTGCCGCGATCGCGGCGGCGTCGGTGGTGGGCGTGGTGGGGCTCGCGAGCATCGTGGGGAAGACGGGCGGAGGGTGGCTCTCCGACCGCGTGGAGCGCGAGGTGGTGTACGTCGCGGGCATCGCGATTCTCGTCGCGAGCGCGTTCGTATTGCTTTCCCTGAAAACAGGATCTTCTGCGTGGGCGGCGTACGGCTACGCGGTGCTCCTCGGCATCGGCTACTCGGTCACGGCCGCGATCACGCCCGTCATCGTGAGCGATCGCTTCAGCGGGCCGCACTTCGGCGCGATTGTAGGCGTGGGCCTCATGGGCACCGCGGCGGGGAGCGCGATCGGGCCGTGGATGGCCGGGCGGCTGTACGACCTGACCGCCAGCTACGCGATTCCTTTCATGATCGCGGCGGCGTGCGGAGCGCTTGCGGGAGCGGCGGCCTGGCGGGCGCGGACGCTGCGGAAAATCGGGGTCAGAGCCCTGAAATCTGCCGACGCAGGCTAGACGTGAAACCTTAGTCGATCGGGAAAGGCATCGTGGTGGGAAGCTTAATCGTCGTGTCTGCGCGCGCCGGTTCGACGAGCGTATCTACCTCGCGCCACCAGGGCTCTATCCGGTCAGCGCGGTCCGGCTCGACCGGCTGACCGAGCCGCGGCATGACGAGCCTTGCGTCCGCCTTTGGTGCGAGCTCGAGGAGCGCTTCCGCCGGCTGATCCCACGCGTGCATCGCGAGGCTGAAGGTCCCCCAGTGCACGGGCAGGAAAGCCCCGCCGCCGAGGAGTGCAAGCGCCTTGAGCGCGTTCTCGGGTCCCAGATGCATGTCGCCCCACGAAGGATGCAGCCCGCCCACTTCGAGCATCACGAGGTCGAACGGCCCCATGCGCTCGCGGATCGCCTGATATTCGGCGGTAAGGCCGGTATCGCCGCTGAAGAAGACGGCGTGACGCTCGCCGCGGATCACGAACGATGACCAGAGCGTCGCGTTCCGGCTCCGCGGGGTGCGGCCGGAGAAGTGCTGCGATGGCGCTGCGCTCACCGTGAGCCCGCCCTTCGGCAGAGCATGCGATTCCCACCAGTCGAGCTCGACGATGCGCTCGCGTGCTACACCCCAGGCTTCGAGGTGCGCGCCCACGCCGAGCGAAGCGACAAACGGCACGTTTGCCTTGGCGAGCGCGCGGATGGTGGGGTAATCGAGGTGGTCGTAGTGATCGTGCGAGATGATCACTACGTCGACCCGCGGCATGGCGCTCAGGGGGACCGGCACCGGCTGAAAGCGCTTCGGACCGGCGAGCAGCAACGGGGAAGCGCGCGGTCCCCACACCGGGTCGGTGAGGACACGAACGCCGTCGATCTCGATGAGCACCGTCGAATGGCCGAGCCAGGTCGCGCGCAAGCCGCTGCCCGGCCTGCGGCGCCATTCTTCGAGCGGACTCACCGAAGGCAAAGGGCGCGCCGGCACGCGTCGTTCGCCGCCGCACAGGAACTCCGTCAGCGTCGGCATGGGCACATTCGGGTTGCGCAGTCCCGGCAGGATGGGGTGCACGTTGTGGAAGCCCTCGCCCGCCCACCGCGGCGACGCCTTCATGCGCTCGAGGCGCAGGCCCTGCGATCTGGCACCGAGAGATTTCACGGCACCACCATACTTGAAATCGGGGTCAGACCCCGGAGCGGAAATCGGGCGCCGGAAATCGGCGCCGGAAAATCGGGGTCAGAGCCCGAATACTGGCGTCAACCGCGCCAGCTACTGAACGTTCCCTTCCTCGGGAGGGGACCATTCGGGTGATTGTTACGCCGCACGCTATCGCCGAGGCGAGCCGTCGGGGTATTAGTGAGACGACGCTACTGCAGGTCGCCACTACTCCGGAGCAGCGTATACAAGTCCGATCCGATCGCGAGATAAGGCAGTCACGTATCATCGACGCGGCAAGCGGTAAACTGCAACTCGTGCGGGTAGTCGTGGAACTCGGGGCAGGCGAGGACACCGTGGTGACCGCGTACCGAACCAGCAAGCTCCGCAAATATTGGAGAGATGAATGAAGGTGAACTACGACGCGAAGACTGACACGCTTACCGTGATCTTCCGCGATGTTCCCGTCGCAGAGAGCGACGAAGAAAAGCCCGGCGTCATTCTGGACTACGACGCCGCCGGCAACATCGTCTCCATTGAAGTCCTCGATGCGTCGCACCGGGTGGAAGAGCCTGGCAGGGTCACCTACACCGAGGGATAGTGGCCTAAGACCCCCGCTCGCTTCGCTCGCCCTTATCAGGGGAGCGACTCTAGAATGCATCGCTCATGAAGTGGGAGATGCACGAGAACTCGCTGTTCGCGGTGCTGTTGCGCTCGCCGTGGTGGGTGAGCCTCGCGATCGCGATCGCGATCGCGGCGGCGCTGCGGATCTTTCTGCCGCTCGAGTTCGCCATTTTCGGCGGGCTGCCGTTCGTGGTGATTGCGTGCGTGGCGGGCTGGCGGCAGTTCAAGCGGCCCGGCGCAAAGCGCATCGCCACCACACTCGAGCGCGCGCGCGGGCTGTCGGCAGACGCGTTCCGCGCCGCTCTCGAAGAAGGCTACAGGCGCCAGGGCTACTCGGCGAAGCGCGGCGACGGTGCGGCCGATCTCGTGATCACGCAGCGCGGAATCGTGACCCTGGTGGGCTGCAGGCGCTGGAAGGCCGCGCGCACGGGCATCGAGCCGCTGCGCGAGTTCGATGCCGCGACGAGCGAGCAGGGCGCGCACAAGCGCCTGTACGTGGCGGTGGGCGAAGTTAGCGATGCCGCGCGTGCGTTCGCTGCCAAGAAAGCGATCAAGCTGGTAGACGGAGAAGAGCTGGCGACGCTCCTCCCGAAGTAAACATTCGGTTACAGCCGTGGTGATCGGCTGAGAAAAATCGGTCCCCAAAATCGGGGTCAGACCCCAAGTGCAACTAACTACGGACGGTCACAAAGGCTACCTGAGCGCCGTGGAAGGCGCGTTTGGGATCGACGTGGACTACGCGATGCTGGTCAAGCTGTACGGAGGCAATCAGGGCGACAAGAAAGAGTCAGAGCACCGACACAGCCCCGGCAAATGCCTCGGCGCGCTCCAGGGCGTGGTTACGGGCACAACTTCGCCCGCATCCCCCGCATCCATAAGTCCCTGCGCGTCACGCCTGCGATGCAGGCTGGCGTCGGCGATCACGTCTGGACGCTGGAAGAGAGAAATCATGGTCGGTTGCCGCGAGACCATCTACATCCTATCGCCCATGCGCCCCATCCCCCGAAGAGAAGAGACGTGCGGCAACCGAGGTCCACAACTATAGGAGTTTGGGATATGCAGCGTCCGTGCGGTGCCGCACTTAACTCTATTTACAAATCAAACTGAGGCACTACCTGACCCCGATTTTCCTTGACGCGGATGATGCCGACCGCGTATGGTGGTCTACGTCCCGGAAGTCACCTGTCGTCCACCGCCGCCCGCCGGCGATTCTCAGCAGATCTCTCCCGCTACGCAGCAACCCGCCCTGGCGGGATCCGCAGGCTAACGCCACGCGAAGGAAGCGGCATGGACCGCAGCAGGATCGACAGCGCCCGCAGGCGCCTGCGCTACGCGTGGATCCTGGTCTCGATGCTCGCCGCGCTCGGCGCCTTCGCCGGCGCGAGCGCGCAAGACAAAGGCGCGCGCTTCGACGACGCGGTCATCACGCAGCGCGTGAACGGCGCGCTCGACGCCGATCCAGTCCTGAGGCAAATGCACATCGCCGTGGACACCCGTGACGGGGTGGTCCATCTCACTGGCTTCGTCGACTCGACGGCCCAGATCGACCGGGCCGCGGCGCTCGCGCGCCGCATCGAGGGAGTAAGCGCGGTGCGCAATGCGATCCGCGTAATCAACCGGCCGTCGCGCGCATGACTGGCCTGCCGTAAACAGATAGAGGAAACGCCATGAACCTTCCCAAGCTGCCAATCGAAACCAAACCTTTCTTGTGGGGCGCGGTAGCGGGCGCGATTACGCTCGCCATCGTCGGATTCACCTGGGGCGGTTGGGTGACCAGCACCACGGTCGAGCGCCTTGCCGGCGCCCGCGCGGATGCGGCGACGGTCGCCGCGCTCACCCCGATTTGCGTGACACAGTTCCAGGCGAGCTCCAGGGCGCCTGCCAGCCTCGCGGCGCTGAAGGGGATCCAGAGCTGGGAGCAGGCCGACTACGTGAGTAAAGGCGGCTGGGCGACGATGCCCGGCGACAACGCCGCTCCCAGCCGCGAGGTCGCCGCCGCCTGCGCAGCGGCACTGATCAAGCACGCTTCGTAATTCCGGGGTCAGACCCCAACGGGAAAATCGGGGTCAGACCCCGATTTTTTTCTCGAAGCCTCGCACGAGGGCCGCTCGGGCCGTCGCCGCCTGCATCAGGAGCGAGAAGTCCGAGCCGCTCAGGATGAGCTGCACGCCCATCGCGATGTGGCGCTCGAGGAGCTCGGGCGTATACATGCCGCCCATGCCGGGGAACTTGCCGTGCTTGCGGCAGGCGGCGATTACCTTCCTGTAGGCCTCGGCGACGCGCGGGTCGTTGAACTGGCCCGGGATGCCCATCTCGAAGCACAGGTCGTTGGTGCCGATGAGGAGCGCGTCCACGCCTTTCACCGCGGCGATCTCTTCGCAGTTCGCCACGCCCTGCGGCGACTCGATCATCACCACGACGAGCGTCTCTTCGTTCACGAGCCGCGCCGCCTCGCCCACCGGCATCGAGGCGAAGCCCAGTTGCGCGAGCGCGCCGCCCATGGAGCGCTTGCCGATGGGCGGATAGCGGCAGGCGTTTGCCACGCGCTGCGCGTCCTGGCTCGAATCGACATGAGGAAAGACGATGCCCTGGGCGCCGTTGTCGAGCATGCGCGAGGCGTGCCAGTGCTCGAAGCCCGCGACGCGCACGATCGGCGTCACGCCGGCGGCGAGCGAAGCGGTGGCGATCTGCGCCACGGTGTCGCCGTCGAGCGAGCCGTGCTCGCTGTCGATGAAGAGCTAGTCGAAGCCGGCGGTCTTCGCCATGGTCGCGATGCCGACGGTGCGCGCCTGGTTGACGCCCATGCCGATGGCGAGCTTGCCGGCGCGGAGTTGGCGCAGTGCGTGATTGGGGATAGCGGTCATAGCGGTTTCAGGTCCTCGAGGACGAAGGGAAGGAGCTCGCTTACGTTCGGATGGATGCGAACACGGCGCTGGAATTCGGGGTAGGGGAGCTTGGAGTAAACCGCGTCGATGAGCGAGTGCACGGATTCGTCGGCGCTCGTGCCCAGGAGCGCCGCGCCGAGGATGCGCTTGGAGCTTTCCTCTACGTGGATCTTGAGGAAGCCGCGCGTCTCGCCTTTCTCCACCGCGCGCGAGACGCGGGTCATGGGACGCTTGCCGACCAGGGCCTTGATGCCCTTCTCTTTTATCTCTTTCTCCGAAAGGCCGATCCGGCCAAGCGGCGGGTCGGTGTAGAGCGCGTACACCGGGATGCGGTCGGTCCACTTGCGGCCCGCGTTCGCAAGCAGGTTGTCGGCGACGATCTCGTAGTCGTTGTACGCGGTATGCGTGAAAGCGCCCTTGCCGTTGCAGTCGCCGAGCGCCCAGACGTTCGGGTTCGTGGTGCGCAGCTCCTCGTCCACCTCGATGTAGCCGCGCTCGTCGGTGCGGATGCCGGCGGCGTCCAGGCCCAGATCGTCGGTGTTCGGCACGCGCCCGACAGCGAGCAGGAGATGCGAGCCGCGCGCAACCGGCGCCCCTTCGCTGCAACCGAGGCCGATCTCCACAGCGTTCTCGGTCTTTTTCGCGGTAAGACATTCGGCATCGAGCCGCACCTCGACGCCTTCGGCCTCGAGGAACTCCTTCACCCCGGCCGACACGTCCTCGTCCTCGCGCGCAATCAGCCGCGGCGCCATCTCGACCACGGTGACGCGCGAGCCGAAGCGGCGGAACGCCTGGCCGAATTCCAGGCCGATGTAGCTTCCGCCGACCACGATCAGGTGCTCGGGCACGAAGTCCACGTCCATCATCGAAACGTTGGTGAGATAGGGTACGGTGTCGAGGCCCGGCATCTTCGGCACGAGCGGCCGGCCGCCGACGTCGATGAAGATCTGCTCGGAGACGAGGGTCTGTTCTCCGACCTGCAACGTCCGCGGGCCCGTGAACCTGGCGTGTCCCTGGTAAATCGTCCCGCCCTTGAGCCCGCGCATCCACTTCTCGACTCCGGCGCTCGAGCTCGAGACGACCGCGTCCTTGCGCGCCTTGACGCGCTTCATGTCGACGCGGAGGCTGCCGGCGATCTCCACGCCGTAGTCGAGCGCACGCGAGGCGAGGTGCGCGGCGTAGGCGCTCGCCACCATGGTCTTGGTAGGCGTGCAGCCGTCGTTCACGCACGTGCCGCCGAACTTGTGCCGCTCGATGACCGCCACCTTGCGGCCGGCGCCGGCGAGCCGCGCGGCGAGCGCGGGGCCGGCCTGGCCGGTGCCGATCACAATCGCGTCATAGACGGCGGCAGCCACGGCCGCACTATATAGGGCCGGGCGCTTGTAGCGTTCCGCCTACAACAAAAAGCCGTGCCGGGTGACAGACAAGGGCGCGGTGAATCCGTAGAGTGAGGTCTCCCCCCGAGCCATTCATCCTCCCTCCCTTGGATAGTGGCTCACCCCTGAGAGGCCGTCTTCGGACGGCTTCTTTTTTTGTGCCCGCGTTTCATTCCCGCTCGTTTCGCATGGTTGAAAAGCCCTAGCGACCCCGAGGCATGGGCCTTGCGGCACCGCGGTACCGCCCCAGACAGGGGCTTGTCAACACAAGGAGGTATTCGGTGCGAAAGCTCTTACCGGTGGTTCTTACCGGCGCAATGGCCGTTTCGTTCTCCACGCTCGCGCAGGACGCGGACAAGACCAGGGACAACGTGCACTACAACATCCACCAGCGCGGCGATCAGAACACCAGCCAGTACGGCTCGGGTAACCAGAGCTCGCAGGTGTATGGCAGCGGCAATCAGGTGAACCAGCAGTCCGGCGAAAGCAACGCGGCGACCCAGACCCAGCAGCAAGGCTCCGATAATACGAGCGCGACGACCACGCAGCAGGGCACGCAGAACCAGAACGCGGTCGGCACCGGCAACCAGCAAAGCCAGCAGTCCGGAAGCGGCCATCAGTCGAGCCAGGATTCGACCTGGTCGCAGGCGAACGAGCAGAACCGCCAGCGAGGCAGCGCGTCCGCCGGCGCGAGCGCCGATGAGGACCGCGACAAGCGCGAAAATCGCAGCCGCCAGCACACCAACAAGGGCTGGCACAAGGGCTGGGATAACCCGGAAAGCTCCGGCAGCACCCGCTACTAAGCCGCGAGCGGCACGCGTACGAGCCCGGGCGCTTCGGCGCCCGGGCTTTTTCGCGCCCCGCTACTGGCAAAATATACAGTATCCGCCTATAGTCCGCTGCCGTGGCCACGGCAGCGGCATTCGAAAAGCTCAATCCCCGGCAGCGCGAAGCGGCCAGCGCCGGCTCTGCGCCGCTCCTCATCATCGCCGGCGCGGGCACCGGCAAGACCAACACGCTCGCGCACCGGGTCGCGCATCTCGTACTGCAGGGCGCTTCGCCCGAGCGGATCCTTCTCCTCACCTTCACCCGCCGCGCGGCGCTCGAGATGACGCGCCGGGCGAACCGGATCGTCGCCGAGATGGTGAAGGAAACCCTTGCTTGCGCCGTACGACTGCCCTGGTCGGGCACCTTCCACTCGGTCGCGAACCGGCTGATCCGCAAATACTGCAAGCGGCTCGGCCTCGCAGAGAGCTTCAGCGTCCTCGACCGCGGCGACGCCGCCGACCTCATGGATGTCGTGCGCCACGAGCAGGGGCTCTCGAAAGCCGAGCGGCGCTTCCCGCGCAAGGACACCTGCCTCGCCATCTACTCGCACCGCGTAAACACCCAGCGCCCGCTTGCCGACACGCTCGCGCTCATGTTCCCGTGGTGCGCGGAGTGGGAAGCGGAACTAAAGAGGTTGTTCGCTTCTTACGTGGAAAGAAAAATCGGCAATCAGGCGCTCGACTATGACGATCTCCTCCTCTACTGGCACGCGATGATGCAGGACGCGGAGCTCGCCGCCGAAATCGGCACGCGCTTCGACCACGTGCTGGTCGACGAGTACCAGGACACCAACGTGCTGCAGGCCGAGATCCTGCAGCGCCTCAAGCCGACCGGCGAAGGAGTCACGGTGGTGGGCGACGACGCGCAGGCGATCTATTCCTTCCGCGCCGCCACCATTGAGAACATTCGCGGGTTTCAGAAGCAGTTCAATTCTTCAATTGTTCCTCTTGAAGAGAACTACCGGTCGACGCAACAGATCCTCGATGCGGCCAATGCCCTCATCGGCAAGAACCTGTACTCGAAGAAGAAGCTCGGCGCGAAGCCGCACTACGTGACGGTGGCCGACGACGAAGGGCAGGCGCAGTACGTGGTGACGCGCGTGCTCGAAGCGCGTGAGCGCGGCATGCTGCTCAGGAACCAGGCGGTGCTTTTCCGCGCCTCGCACCATTCCGACATGCTCGAGCTCGAGCTCGTGAGGCGCAACATCCCGTACGTGAAGTACGGCGGCCTCAAGTTTCTCGAGGCGGCGCACGTCAAGGACCTGCTCGCGGTGCTGCGCTGGGCCGACAACCCGCGCAATCGCGTCGCCGCGTTTCGTGCGCTTCAGCTCCTGCCCGGGGTCGGGCCCGCGGGCGCGGCGCGCGTCTTCACGCGTTTCGAGGCCGAGGGCTTTTCGTGGAAGTCATTGAAAACAAGCTCTCCTGAAATGGACGAGCTGATGCTCGCCCTCGCCGAAATGCCGTGGCCGGGGCAGGTGCAGCGCGTGCGCGAGTGGTATCAGCCGCACCTCGAGCGTATCTACGATGCGGCGCAGGTGAGGGCGGGCGATCTTTTGCAGTTGGAAAGAATGAGTGCTTCCTACGAAACGCGCGAATTGTTCTTGACTGAAATAGCCCTCGATCCGCCGAGCGCGACGAGCGACCTTCCGGGCGAGCCGCACCTCGACGAGGACTATCTCGTGCTCTCGACCGTGCACTCGGCGAAGGGGCAGGAGTGGGAAGCGGTGCATATCCTGAACGTCGCGGACGGCAACTTCCCCTCCGAGTTCTCCACCGGGCGGCCCGAGCTCGTCGAGGAGGAGCGCCGGCTCCTCTACGTCGCGATGACGCGCGCGAAAAGCGAGCTCCACCTCATCGCGCCGCTCAGGTACTACGTTACGAGCCAGTCGCGCATGGGCGACCGGCACGTGTACGGCGCGAAGAGCCGGTTCATGACGCAGGCCGTGCTCGCGTGCATGGAAGCCGGGGTTTTCGGGGAGACCTCGTCGCACGAGGCGATTGCCGCGCCGCGGGCGTGCGTGGACGTGGCCGCGCGCCTGCGCGGGATGTGGTCTTAAGCTACGGAGCGGATAATCGGGCTATGTCCTATCGCGAGCAGGCGCTCAAGCTCCTGCCTCACATCTGCGCGCGCTGCGCGCGCGAGTTCGAAGGTAAGCGCCTGCGCGAGCTCACGGTGCACCACAAGGACGGCGACCACGACAACAACCCGCCCGACGGCTCGAACTGGGAGCTGCTGTGCATCTACTGCCACGAGAACGAGCACGCCCGCTACGAAGACTCGAAATCGGGGTCAGAGCCCGATTTCCGCGAGCCGGCAGGAACTCACCGCCCGTTCGCGGGACTGGGTGGTCTGCTGAAGAAGAAGCAATGACCCCGGCCGGGGCGGTGTTCTCGCGCTGCCGGCGCTGGCGCTATCTCCTGTGGCGCTGCTGGGAAGAGTCGAAGCCGGCCGCGAATTTTCTGATGCTCAACCCGAGCACCGCCGACGAGCGCAAGCTCGACCCGTCGTGCACGCGCGCGCGCAACTACGCGGAGCGCTGGGGCTTCGGCGCTGTCGTCATCACGAATATCTTCGGCTGGCGCGCGACCGACCCGGAGGAAATGAAAGCCGTGAAGGACCCGGTGGGGCGGGGCAATGACCGCGCGATCGTTGCGGCCGCGAAAGCGGCGCAGCTCGTGATCTGCGCTTGGGGAAATCACGGCGAGCATCTCGGGCGTGCAGCGAGCGTCCTGGAAAAGCTCGAGCGAGAAAGGATTGCGCTGCATGTCCTTCGTTTGAACGGCGTAGGCCATCCCGCCCATCCGCTCTACCTCCCGGCTACGCTGAAACCCACCGTTTGGAAAAACCGGGGTCAGACCCTCCCGGACAGAATCAGGGTCTGACCCCGGTTTTCATTCGAGCGGGATGCCGGCTTCCTTGACGAGCCGGCGCCACAGCTCGAGGTCGGCGCGGTTGATCTCGAGCAGGCGCTCGGGCGTGGAGCCCTCGGCGGCGTAGCCGTAGCTCTGCAGCTTGTCGAGCACGTCCTGGCGCTTGAGCGCCGCGTTCACTTCCTTGTTGAGGCGCTCGACGATCTCGCGCGGCATTTTCGGCGGGCCGAACACGCCGGCCCATTGACGCACGGTGACCTGCGGCACGCCCGCTTCGTCGATCGTCGGCACGTCCGGAAGCAGCGGGCTGCGGCGCTCGAGGAGCACCGCGAGCGGGCGCAGTCGCCCGTCCTTCGCATGGGCGATCGCCGAAGCGGTGCTGAGGAACGAAGAGTGTACGCGGCCGGCCAGGATGTCGGGGTTGAGCGGGCCCTCGCCCTTGTACGGGACGTGCAGCATCTGCATGCCGGTCGCGCTCATGAGCTGCTGCCCGTACAGGATGGAGAGCGGGTTGCCGGTGCCGTAGACCAGCTTGCCCGGGTTGGCGCGCACGTGCTCGACGAACTCCTTCAGCGTCTTCGCGGGCACGGAAGGATGCACGTAGAAGAACACGGTCGCGCGACCGACCATCGAGATTGGAGTGAAGTCCTTGAGCGGGTCGTAGGCGGGGTTCTTTCGCAGCGCGACCGCGGCGGTCATCGCGCTGTTGGAGGCGAACATGATGGTGTAGCCGTCGGGCGCCATACGCGACACCTGCTCGGCCGCGATCGCGCTGTCGGCGCCGGGGCGGTTTTCCACCACCACCGGCTGCCCGAGCTGCTCCTGGAGCGCCGCGCCGACGATGCGCGTGGTCGGATCGGCCGAGCCGCCCGGCGGGAAGCCGACGATGAAGCGAATCGGCTTGGAGGGGTATTGCGCGCACGCGAACCCGGAGGAGATCGCGAAGATCAATCCGAACAGCAGCTTCTTCATTGTTTGCTCCCGTGGCCGCTTTTATAGCCGAGAAATTCCTCGAGCGGCGCACTGTCGCTCCCGAGCCCGCCAGTTGCGAGCGCTTGCCGCAAAGCCGCGAACTGGCGGGCGATGGAGAAGGCGTAATAGAGGACGATCGCGGCGCCGGCGTGCTCGGCGAGCGAGCGTCCCGGCATATCGACGATCATCACCGGCTTGGCGATGCGACGGCGTACCTCGGCAAGCTCGGCGGGGCCGACGAGGGTGGGGAACACCATGTCCGCGCCGGCCGCGGCATAGCGCTCCAGGCGCGCGATGCAGTCTTCGAGGTCGCGATGCACCCAGAAAGCATCCGAGCGTGCCACGATGAGGAGCTCCGGATTGGTGCGCGCCGCGACCGCCGCGCGGATGCGCTCGGCTGCCTCCTCGATTGGATGAAGCTTCTGCGGCAAGTCGGTGTGCTTGCCTTCCCCGGTGTGGTCTTCGATGTGGATCGCCGCGACACCGGCGGCCTCGAATGCACGCATGGTTTCTTCGGGCCTGAAACCCGCCTCCGCGTCTGCGATGACGGGAATGCGCACCGCGCGGGCGATCGTCCTCGCCTGGGCGGCGAGCTCGTCGAGCGATAGCAGCCCGGCGTCCGGAAGCGCGAAGCGGCTCGCGGCGGTGGCGTAGCTCCCGATGTAGACGCATTCGTAGCCGTGCGCCTCGATGAGACGCGCGGAGAGCGCGTCGGCTGCGCCGGGCGCGATGAGCGTGCCGCCGTGGCCGAGAAGCCTGTGCAAGTTTTTCATTGCGCTCTATCTGTAGGTGTCGCGCAGAGGCGACACTGCCCCAAAAGAATCAAGTTTCGCCTTACCGAACAAATAGAAATATTCGCTACTCAATGTCGTTTCTAGCCGCTACACTGTGTAGTTGAAATAACCAGTGTGGGAGAAGCGACAGTGGCTGGTTTCAGGGGACTGGTCTGGCTTTGTTTGGCGCTCGCCTGTGCAGCAGCCTTTGCGGATGACCCTCCCCTCGGTCCAAGGCTGATACAAGAAGAAGTTCGCATCCCCGCGGGCGCCTATTCCCTCGCTGCGACGATTCTCAGGCCCCAAGCCGTCGGGCGCTACGGGGCGATCGTGCTGAACCATGGCACGCCCGGGTCGGCAAGCGGGCGGGCGCGCGAATCGGCCGACCTCCTCATCAGCGCCGCCTCCGTCTTCGCCCGCAGGGGCTATGTGGTGGTGATGCCGCTGCGACGCGGCTTCGGCGCCACGGGCGGAGAGTTCGCCGAGGACCCGGGAACCTGCGCCAATCCCGATTACCGCAAGGGCGAGCAGGCCGCCGCGGACGACGTCATGGCCGCCTACGAATACGCGCGCGCGCTGCCCTACGTCGACAGCAACCGCATGATCCTCGCCGGACAGTCGGCGGGCGGCATCGTGTCGATGTACACCGCCGGGACGCGCAACCCGCAGGGCCTTCTCGCGGTGCTGAGCTTCGCCGCGGGGCGCGGCGGCAACCCCGACTTCCGCCCCGGCGTGCCGTGCGCGATCGAGCCGGTCGCGAGGCTGCTCGAGTCGGTTGGCAGGAATGTGAAGGCGCCGGTGCTCTTCCACTACGCGGAGAACGATCTCTACTTCAACGCACAGACCTCGCGCCTCTGGTACGAGCGCTTCGCCGCTTCCGGCGCGCGCGCCGAGTACGTGCTGCAGCCGCCGTTCGGCCGCGACGGCCACTACATCTTCAGCGAAGTGCTCGGCGTGCGCTACTGGCTGCCGGCGGTCGAGCAATTCCTCGCCAGACACGGCATCCCGTTCGAGCGCCTCGACGCCGCGCAGCCGATCGTCGCGATGGATCGACTGCCGCACGTGCGCACCGACGCCTGCCGCGGCCTCTACCGCGCGTTCCTCGAGGCGCCAACGCCGCGCGCCTACGCCGTCAGCGCCGACGGCCGCTGCGGCTTCGCCGGCGGCCTGCCCGACGCCGCCAACATCGCGGTGCGCGAGTGCCGCACCAAGGCGACCGAGCCGTGCTCGCTCTACGCGGTCGACGCCGAAGTAGTTTGGGCGCCCGACGGCAAGGGCGCCATCTACGCCGGCAGCGGGAAGTAGTGGCTGGGAAAAAATCGGGGTCAGACCCCGATTTTTTTTACTTCTCCAGGGCTTCAGCCTGCAGCAACACCGGGTTGAGGTAGCGCTGCCGGTAGGTCTCGAAGTCGACGCGGTCGGAGGCTTCGATCTTTTTCTGCTTCGCGATCGATTCCTCCGCGAGGCGCGCGAAGCGCTCTTCCACTTCAGCCTTGAGCGGGATGCCGAGGAGCGTGCCGCGGTGCGAGAGCGACTCGGCCAAAGTGAAGCGGACGTGCGAGCTGCCGTGGTTGCGCGCCATGGCGTGCAGGACGCGGGCGGAAGGAACTTCGTCCGGGTTCTTCAGATGATTAATCGCTAACAGCAATGCATCTCTGTACGCCGCGCCCCCGCGCGCATGGTCGAGGGCCTCGGCGATCGGCTCGCACGCAGAGACGACTTGCTTGCCCCAGTCGAGGAGCAAAACCTGCCCGTCGCGGCGCTCGAGCTTGAGCCCGGGCTTGCGCCCCTCCTGCGCCGCGCGCCGCTTGTTGCGCGCGATCGCAGCGAGCTCCTGCGGATTGTCGGGCGGGCTCTCGGCAACCACGCAGTAGAGGAGCAGGATGTCGAGGAAGCGCATGGTCTGCGCGTTGATGCCGACCGGGTTGAAGGGGTCGAGATCCATCAGGCGCACTTCGACGTATTCGACGCCGCGCTCGCGCAGCGCATGCAGCGGCCGCTCGCCCGAGCGGATGCGGCGCTTGGGCCGGATCGGGCTGTAGAACTCGTTCTCGATCTGAAGCAGGCTCGTCGAGAGCTGTCGATACGAGTCGTTGTCGCGGATGCCGATCTTCTGGTACGGCGGGTAGGGCACGGTGAGCGCTTCCTGCAGCGACGCGGCGTAGCTCGCAAGGCTGTTGTAGCTCACCGACAGACTCGCCTGCGCGTCGCTCTGGTAGCCGAGCCGTCCCATGCGCAGCGACGTCGCGAACGGCAAGTAAAGCGTCCCAGGCGCGAGCTCCTTCAGCTCGTGCACGCGTCCTTCGACGAAGGAAGTGCACACCGCGGGCGAAGCGCCGAAGAGATAGAGCGGCAGCCACGAAAGGCGGCGGAAGTTCCGGATCAGCGCGAAATAGCCATCGCTGCCGACCCCGGCGAGCGAGAAGTTGTAATGGATGCCCGAGATCGTCTGCATGCGCCGGCCGTAGCGATACGCAAGGCCCATGCGGTAGACGGTCTTCGCGCGCCCGACGTTGGAGGTGCCATAGCGCCCGAGCGGGATGGCCTCGTCGCCGGGGAGGTTGCACGGCATGCTCGAAGCCCAGAGGAGCTCGTCGCCGATCGCGCGCGTGACGACCTGGTGAATCTCGGTCAGCTCGCGCAGGCAGGCGTCGGCGTCCAGATGCACGCCGGTGATGAGCTCGAGCTGGCTCTCGCTGAAATCGGTGGTGATGTGCGGGTGGGTGAGCGCCGAGCCGAGGCTCGGAGAATGCGGCGTGAGCGCGAGCGAGCCGTCGGCCTGCACGCGCAGGCTCTCCTTCTCGATCCCGCGTCGCAGCGCTTTCAGCGCACCCGCGGGAAGGGCGCGCAGCCGATCGCGGATCTCCAGCCGAGCCTCCTCTTCGTGCTCCCCCGGCCGATGCTACTACTTTTTCTCCCCCGGTGCGTCCACGGGGCGGACCCGGGTCGCGTCGCGCTGCGTGCTCTTGACGCTGTCGATGCTGCTGTCGACCGCGCGGCCGAGCCAGTCCTGGATCCAGCCCTTGTGGAGCCCGTAGAGCACGGCGCCGACGATGGCGATGGCGATGATCAGCTTACCCATGAGCCGATGATACGCTGGGCCTCGTGCAAGAGAAGGAACTACTGCTGCGCGAGGACCGCCGCCTCCTCGGGCGGCTGCTGGGCGAAGTGATCCGCAGCCAGGCGGGCGATACGGCTCTCGAGCGCATCGAGCGCATCCGGCAGACGGCGGTGCGCTTCCGCAAGGAAGACGAAGCGCACGAAGGCGCCAGCCGCGGCGAGCTCGAGCGCGAGCTGAATTCCCTCGATCCCGAACAGACGCTGCACCTCGTGCGCGCGTTCAGCTACTTCTCGCATCTTCTCAACATCGCCGAGGACGAGCAGCAGCACCGCCGGCGCCGCGCGCACGCCGACGCGGGTTCGCCGCCCCGTCCCGGCAGCTTTTCGTACGCGCTCGAGCGCGCGCGCGAGGCGGGCGTGGACGCGCGCTCGCTCCTCGGCTGGTTCGCGCGCGCCCGCGTCGCGCCGGTGCTGACCGCGCACCCGACCGAGGTGCAGCGCCAGAGCATTCTCGATTGCCAGCGCGAGATAGCAAGGCTTCTCTCAAGAAATGATTCTCCTGAACGCAACCAGGCGCTGCATGCCGAAATTCTGCGGCTCTGGCTCACGGCGATGCTGCGCACCACGCGGCTCGAAGTCGCGGACGAAGTGGCGAACGGGCTTGCCTATTTCCGGCTTACGTTTCTGAACGAGCTGCCGCGGCTCTACGCCGAGCTCGAGCGCGCGCTGGAACAACGTTTCGCTCTGCCCGCCGAGCCGCACCTGCCGCCTTTCCTCACCGTAGGCACGTGGATCGGCGGCGACCGCGATGGCAATCCCTATGTCGATGCGGCGGTGATGCGCAGCGCGCTCGCGCAGCAGGCGGCGCTCATCCTCACCCATTACCTCGAGGAGGCCGGACGTCTCTACAAGGAGCTCGCGCTCTCCGCGCGCATCCGCGCCGTGCCGGCCGAGATCGAAGCGCTCGCCGCCGCTTCGGGCGAAAGCTCCGCGTACCGGCACGACGAGCCCTATCGGCGCGCGATGTCGGGCATCTACGCCCGGCTCGCGGCAGCCGCGGAAGCGCTTGCCGGCGTGAAGGCGAATCCGCCGGCCACCGTCGCCCGGCCTGCCTATGCGAATGCAGAGGAGTTTTTGAGCGATCTAAAGATCGTCGGTCGGTCGCTGGAAGCCCAAGGTGCAAGACCTCTAGCGCGCGGGCGGCTTGCGGCGCTCGAGCGCAAGGTGAGCCTTTTCGGCTTCCACCTCGCGCCGATCGACCTGCGCCAGAGCTCGGGCGAGCACGAAGCCGCGTTGGCCGAGCTTCTTGCGCGCGCGGGAGTCGAAGCGGACTACAGGGCGCTGGACGAGAAAGGGCGCGTGGCCGTCCTGACGAAGGAATTGTCGGGGCCGAGGCCGCTTCGCATCCCGCACTTCCAGTACTCGCAATTCGTCGAAAGCGAGCTTGCGATCCTCGGCGCGGCGGCCGAGGGGCGGCGGCGCTACGGCGCGCGCGCGGTGCCGCACTACGTGATCTCGCATTGCTCGGCGGTGTCGGACATTCTGGAAGCGGCCGTGCTCCTGCGCGAGGCGGGGCTCGCGCGCTCGCTCGACATCATCCCGCTCTTCGAATCGATCGCGGATCTCGCGCGCTGCGGCGAAGTGCTCGGCGCCGCGCTCGATCTGGCTTTCTACCGCGACTGGGTGGCGGCGCGCGGCGGCGAGCAGGAGGTGATGCTCGGCTACTCAGACAGCAACAAGGATGGCGGCTACTTCACGTCCAACTGGTCGCTCTACAAGGCGTCGACTACGCTCGTGCGCGTGTGCCGCCGCCGCAGCGTGCGGCTTCGCCTCTTTCACGGCCGCGGCGGCACCATCGGCCGCGGCGGCGGACCGAGCTACGAGGCCGTGCTCGCGCAGCCCGCAGGCTCGGTCGATGGCGCGTTGCGGCTCACCGAGCAGGGAGAAGTGATCGCGAGCAAATACGCCGATCCCGAGGCCGGCCGGCGCAATCTGGAGACGCTCGCCGCGGCCACGCTGGAGGCGAGCCTGCTGCATACAGACGGGAAGCATCATTCACACCACGAGAAGATCGCCGAGCAGCTCTCCGCGGCTGCGTTCCAGGCCTACCGCGAGCTCGTGCAGGCGCCGGGCTTCGTCGAGTACTTTCGCGCCTCGACGCCGATCGCCGAGATCGCCGAGCTCAACATCGGCAGCCGCCCGGCGAGCCGGTTGAAAAGCGGCAGTTCGAGCGACCGCATTGAAGACCTGCGCGCGATTCCTTGGGTGTTCAGCTGGAGCCAGTGCCGGCTGATGCTGCCGGGGTGGTACGGCTTCGGCACGGCAGTCGAGGCGTGGGGTGGGCCGCTCGAGAGGCTGCAGAAGATGTACCGCGAGTGGCCCTTCTTCCGCAGCGTGCTCTCCAACCTGGACATGGTGCTCGCCAAGACCGACCTCGCGATCGCTTCGCGTTATGCAGAGCTCGTTTCGGACCGGAAGCTGCGCCAGGCGGTCTTCGCAAGAATTTCGGAAGAATGGCATCGCGCGCGAAAGTGGCTCACCGCGATCACCGGAAACCAAGAGTTGCTCGCCGACAACCCGACCCTCGCGCGCTCGATCCGCAACCGCTTTCCCTACCTCGATCCGCTCAACCACGTGCAGGTCGAGCTCCTGCGCCGCTACCGCTCCGGCGAGAGAGACGAACGGCTCTTGCGGATGATTCACCTGACTATCAACGGGCTTGCGGCGGGTCTGAGAAACAGCGGCTAGAGAAGGAGGATCGTATGAAGCTGAAGGACCGGGTCGCGGTAGTGACGGGGGGCGCATCGGGCATCGGCGCCGCCTCCGCGATTGCCATGGCAGCAGAAGGCGCGCGCATCGTCATCGGGGACGTGAACGAAGCGGCCGCGGAGGTCGTTCGCGAGCGCATCCAGCGCATCGGAGGGCAAGCGCTCGCGATTCGTGCTGACGTGACGCGCGCGCTCGACAACGAGACGCTCGTCGAGCGTGCCGTCTCGGCGTGGGGACGGCTCGACGTGTTCTACGCGAACGCCGGCGTGCCGCAATGGAAGATGGACCTCGAGGCGGTCGAGGATGCGGTCTACGACCGCATCATGGATGTCAACGTGAAAGGCGTGTGGCTCGGCGCGAAATTCGCGCTTCCGGTCATGAAGCGCGCGAAGCGCGGCGTATTCCTCATCACCGCGTCGAGCGCCGGCATCCGGCCCCGGCCGGGCGGCCAGACTTACGCAATGTCCAAGGGCGCCGTGATCACGCTGGCGAAGGCGCTCGCGCTCGAGGTCGCGCCGCATGGCGTGCGCGTCGTCGCGATCTGCCCGGTCGCCACCCATACTCCAATGCTGCCGACTTTCATGGGGAAGAAAGAAGTCGACGCTGAAAGCCTTGCGCGTTATGAAGCGACCGTACCCCTTGGGCGCCTGAATAAGCCCGAGGATATTGCGAACGCGGCGGTATTCCTCGCATCCGACGACGCCGCGATGATTACCGGCTCGACGATCGAAGTGGACGGAGGGCGCTGCATCTGACAGCTCGCCCGCCAATCCGCAACGGCTTATCCCACGCCGAGCAGCTCGACTTCGAAGATCAGGGTCGAATTCGGCGGGATGACGCTGCCGGCGCCGTGCGAGCCGTAGCCCATGGCGGGCGGGATGGTGAGCTTGCGCTTGCCGCCGACTTTCATGCCTTGCACGCCTTCGTCCCAGCCCTTGATGACCTGGCCCTTGCCGAGCGAGAAGACGAATGGGTCGCGGCGGTCCTTGCTCGAGTCGAATTTGGTTCCCGCTTTTCCTCGTTCCATTAGCCAACCGGTGTAATGCACGGTCACCTTCTGCCCGGAGGCGGCGGATTCGCCGGTGCCGACGACGAGGTCTTCGATGATGAGCTTTTCCATGACGCTCCTTTAGGAAATGGTTTTCTTGGCCCAGTCGAGCACGATCGCGAGGCGCGGCGGCAATAGGCCCTCGGCCTCGTCGAAGCTCACCCAGCGATGTTCGTGGTGCTCGGGCCGGCCGAGCTCGGGCGACACCGGAAGATCGATCTTCTCGGCGTCGGTCTGGGCAAGGTAATAGCGCGCGACCTTGGCTCCGGCGTAGGGCAGCGTTTCCTTGAACTCTTCGCCGTACGGGTAATCGAGCTCGGCGAGGCCGGTTTCTTCGCGCACTTCGCGCTTGGCCGCGTCGAGCTCGTTCTCGCCGGGCTCGACAAGGCCTTTGGGGAAGTCCCAGTTCTTGTAGGCGCGCAGCAGGAGGAGCTGGATGCCGCGTTCGCTGCGCCGGAAGACGACCGCGCCTGCGGCGCGGGGGGCGGGTTTCACCCCGCCATCTTATAGATGCTCGCCGCCCGAGCGGGCCCTAGCCAGAGGAGGAGGAGGAGGCTTCGGATTTGCTCGGACGGCGAAGCAGTCGAATGCTAGGCGCGTTTTGCGCGCGGCGAGTGGAACAGTTTCACAGCCGCGTTCTTTGCGCGCGACCCGAATTCGATCAGATCGCCGATGAAAAGTTCCCAGCGCTCGGCGGCCTGCAGTTGCGTAAGGTATTGCCCGCGCACATGCTCGGGCAGCTTCTCGTAGGCGCGCTGCCAGAAGGCGGTTACGAATTGTTTACGCATGCTGAAACCTCTTCACTTTTGTTTTGAATAGCGAACGCACCGCATCGGTGCCGGCGCGCAGGAGCCGCGCCATCTCTTCGGCGCGCAGGCGGCGAGCCTCGCGCTCGAACGCGTACAATTCCTCGATCGTCGGGTAGTGCAGGTTGCGGTTTTTCATGCATGCAATATAGGGATGCGGCCGCGCTCGCACAAACGATGAAAACTCACCCCTTGCATAAGAAAAACTTGCTCATTGCGTGATCTATCGCCTGCCGCCCCTGAATGCTCTGCGGGTATTCGAGGCCGCCGCGCGCCACCTGTCGTTCAAGGAAGCGGCGGCGGAGCTGCACATCACGCAGGCGGCGGTGAGCCATCAGGTAAAAAGCCTCGAGGAATACCTCGGCGTGCAGCTCTTCCGCCGCTCGGCGCGCGGCGTGCAGCTCACCGACGCGGCGCGCGCCTGCCTGCCGAAGCTGCGCGAAGGCTTCGACGCGCTCGCGGCCGCGGTGGAGACGATTCGCGAGCGCGGCGAGGAAGCGGAGCTCGTGATCACGGCGCCCCCGGTGTTCACCGCGCGCTGGCTCATGCCGCGGCTTGCCGAGTTCTCGAAGCGCGAGCCGAAAATCGAGCTGCACGTGTTCGCCTCGAGCAAGATGGTCGATGCGGGAGCGCTCGACTCCACCGCGCTCGTGGGCGACCTCGACCTCAGGATGGAATCCGCCGCGGTGCAGATCCACCTCGGCGCGGGCAACTATCCCGGCCATCGCGCCGACCGGCTCTTCGGCGTCGCCATCGTCGCGGTCGCGAGCCCCGACCTCGAGCCGGGACTGGAAGCCCCCGAGGATCTGGAAAAGCACACTCTGCTGCACGACGAGGCGATGGAGATCGTGGCCGGCGGCAACGCCTGGCGGAAGTGGCTCCAGGCGGCCGGCGTCGCCGATCGGGTCGACGCCGACCGCGGGCCGCACTTCTCGTCCAACATCCTCTCGCTCGAGGCGGCGTCGCAGAAGCTCGGCGTGGCGCTTGCGTTGCGCCCGCTCGTGAACGCCGACATCGCCTCCGGCAGGCTCGTCGCGCCGTTCGAGATCGAAGTGAAGCCGGGGTCGGCCTATTACCTCGTGTGCCCAGAGGTCATCGCAGACCGGCCGGCGGTCGCCGCCTTTCGCAAGTGGTTATTGGAGCAGGCTAAAAACTCCCCTTGAACCCGAGGGGATTCGCCGCCATCTAACCGCGGTGAGATCGCGCGACTTCTCAAGCTGGATGTGGGGCGAAGCCCTGTCGATGCTCGACCGGGCGCAGCGCCTGCAACGCCAGTTTTTCACCCACGCCGAGGTGGCGTGGGAGCCGCCCGTCGACATCGTCGAGACCGGCGACACGCTGCAGATGCACATCGCGCTTCCCGGCGTGAGCGCCGACGCCATCACCGTCGCGCTCGATTCCGCAGGGATCACCATCTCGGCGCTGCGCGCTTTCCCCTGCCGCGGCGAAGACAGCCAGATCCATCGCCTGGAGATCCCTTACGGCCGCTTCGAGCGCTTCATCGGCCTTCCGCTCGGCGACCCGTACTCGCCGCTCGAGCTCGTGGCGAAGTCGTTGCAAGACGGCATCCTCACCCTCACCTTCCAGCGGAAGGAGAGTCCATGAACGACAAGGCTGTTGCCGCTGCCCCCACGAAGCCCCAGGCGGTGAAACCGCTGCCCGAGGACGCGCTGATCGTCATCCCGATGCGGAACACGGTGCTGTTCCCGGGCGTGATCTCGCCCGTCACCGTGGGCCGCGCCACGTCGGTCGCGGCCGCGCAGGAAGCGGTGCGCAGCGAGAAGAAGGTGGGCTTCCTGCTCCAGCGCGACCCGCAGAAGAACGACGTCAAACCCGAGGACCTCTACTGGGTCGGCACGGCCGGCCAGGTGGTGCGCTACATCACCGGCGCCGAGGGCACGCATCATCTCGTGGTGCAGGGCCAGAGCCGCTTCCGTGCGCTCGAATTCCTGCAGGGCTGGCCGTTCCTTGTGGCCCGGGTCGAGCTCGTCCCGCAAAAGGAGGAAATGAACCCCGAGCTCGAGGCGCGCTTCCTTCAGCTCAAATCGCAGGCGGTCGAGGCGATCTCGCTCCTGCCGAGCGCGCCCGAGGAGCTCACGGTCGTCGTGCAGGGCATGAGCTCGCCCGCGCTGCTCGCCGACATGGTGGCCAACCTGCTCGACATCAAGAACGAGGACAAGCAGGACCTGCTCGAGACCTTCGACCTCAAGCGCCGTCTCGACAAGGTGCTCGAGCACCTTTCCGAGCGCGTCGGCGTGCTGCGCATCTCCAAGGAGATCGGCGAGAAAACCAAGAAGGAGTTCGACGAGCGCCAGCGCGAGCATGTGCTGCGCGAGCAGATGCGCCAGATCCAGAAGGAGCTGGGCGAGGGCGGCGACAACGCGGCCGAGCTCGAAGAGCTCGCGAAAGCGATCGAGGAAGCCGGCATGCCCGAGGACGTGCACAAGCACGCCGTGAAGGAGCTCAAGCGCCTGCAGCGCATGGGCGAGGGCAGCGCCGAGGGCTCGATGCTGCGCACCTACCTCGAGTGGCTGGCCGAGCTCCCGTGGAGGATTTCGGACACAAAGGAAATCGATATTGCGCAGGCGAGGAAGGTGCTCGACGAGGACCACTTCGGCCTCGACAAGATCAAGCGCCGCATCCTCGAGCACCTCGCGGTGCGCAAGCTCAACCCCGAGGGCAAGAGCCCGATCCTGTGCTTCGTCGGCCCGCCGGGAGTGGGCAAGACCTCGCTCGGCCAGTCGATTGCGCGCGCGACCGGACGCAAATTCCAGCGTGTGGCGCTCGGCGGCGTGTACGACGAGGCCGAGATCCGCGGCCACCGGCGCACCTACATCGGCGCGATGCCCGGCAAGGTGCTCCACGCGATGAAGCGGGCCGAGAAGGTCGACCCCGTCATCCTCCTCGACGAGGTCGACAAGATGAGCGCCGACTTCCGCGGCGACCCGTCGGCGGCCCTCCTCGAGGTGCTCGACCCCGAGCAGAACAGCCAGTTCCAGGACCACTACCTCGACATCGACTTCGACCTGTCGAAGGTCACCTTCATCTGCACCGCCAACACGCTCCAGGGCATCCCGCTGCCGCTGCAGGACCGGCTCGAGATCATCGAGCTCTCCGGCTACACCGAGCAGGAGAAGGTGGCGATCGCCCGGCGCTACCTGCTGCCGCGCCAGATGGAGCTGAACGGCATCACCGAGGACAACCTCCAGGTGAGCAACAAGGCGCTCCTCGACATCACGCGCGAGTTCACGCGCGAGTCGGGGGTGCGCGACCTCGAGCGGCAGCTGGCGCGCATCTCCCGCAAGGTGGCCCGGCGGGTGGTCAAGCACGGCCCCGACACGCGGATCAAGGTCGTC
>DATIGN010000090.1:0-21061 GCA_035454685.1 Burkholderiales bacterium
GGCGAGCGCGCTCTCGATCGATTGCGCGAGCTCGGGCGAGACGCGCTCATCGGCGTCGAGGCACAGCACCCAGTCGTGGCGCGCTTGCTCGACCGCGAACTGCTTCTGGCGGCCGAAGCCGAGCCACTCCCTTTGCACCACGCGCGCGCCCTTGCGTTGCGCGAGCTCCGCAGTGCCATCGCTCGACGACGAATCGACGACCACGACCTCGTCGACGAACGCGAGGCTGTCGAGGCATGGCTCGAGGACGGCTGCGGCGTTGCGCGTGATGAGGACGGCCGAGAGTGGCGCTCTTGGCGCGCGGCTGCTCAACTTGGGTATTCCCTTAGAATCAGCGTGCCGTATTCTAGCCAATGACAACAATACTCTTCGTCAAGACCTCTTCCCTTGGCGATGTGGTCCATAACTGTCCCGCAGTGAGCGATGCGGCGCGCGCGTTGCCGGGCGCAGCGATCGATTGGGTCGTGGAAGAGCCGTTCGCCGGCATCGTGGTGATGCACCGCGCGGTGCGCCGCGTGATCCCGGTCGCGGTGCGGCGCTGGCGCTCGGCGCTCTGGAAACGCTCGGTGTGGTCGGAGATCGGCGCGTTGCGCAGGGAGCTGCGCGGCGAGCGCTACGACACGGTGCTCGACACGCAATCGCTTGTGAAAAGCGCGCTCATCTGCACGCTCGCGTCAGGCAAGCGCCACGGCATGGACCGCGCGAGCGCGCGGGAATGGCTCGCTCCCTCGTTCTACGATGTGCGCCACTCCGTGCCTCGCAACCTGCATGCGGTCGAAAGAAACAGGTTATTGACCGCATCAACGCTCGGATACGAAGTAAGCGAGTCTCCGGACTACGGCCTGCGGGTGCCGGAAACCAGCGAGTCTCGCTATGTCGTGCTCCTCACCATGACGAGCCGCGCGGACAAGCTCTGGCCCGAGGAGCGCTGGGTCGAGCTAGGGCGCGAGCTCGGCGCGCCGGCTATCCTTCCCTGGGGCAGCGAGGAGGAGCGTGCGCGAGCGCAACGGATTGCAGCCCCAATTGGGGGAACGGTGTTGCCCAGAAAAAGCCTTGCCGACCTGGCGCGCCTGTTCGTTAACGCCCGCGCGGTGGTCGGCTTGGACACCGGCCTCACGCACCTCGCCGCTGCGCTCGGCGTTCCCGCGGTCGGTATCTATTGCGGCTCGGACCCGGCGCTCACCGGCCTCTACGGTGCCCCGCTTGCCAGAAATGCCGGGGGACCCGGGCGGCCGCCGGGCGTTGCCGAAGTGCTGCAGCTACTGCCGTGAGGCGGCTCTACACGATCGTCCTGCGGCTCGCGCTGCCGCTCCTTCTTTTGCGGTTGTGGTGGCGCGGTCGGCGCGAACCCGGCTACCGCGAGCACGTGCACGAGCGCTTCGGCATCTTTACGCTCGAGAAGCCCGAAAGGGCGCTATGGGTGCACGCGGTGTCGGTGGGCGAGGCGCGCGCGGCCGCGCCCCTCGTGCGGGAGCTGCAGCGCCTGTTGCCCGACCATGCCACCGTCATGACCTGCACCACCGCGGCCGGCCGCGACACGCTGAAGCAGGTCTACGGCGAAAGCGTGATCATCGTCTTTCTCCCGTATGACTACCCCGAAGCGGTGCAAGGGTTCCTCGACAGCTTCCGGCCCCGGCTCGCCGTCCTCATGGAGACCGAGCTCTGGCCGAACTTGCTTGCTGGATGCGCACGCCAAGGCGTTCCGGTCGTGCTCGCCAACGCGCGCATGTCGGAGCAATCCGCGCGCGGCTATCGCCGCTGGCGAGCGCTCGTGGGGCCGGGCATCCGCAGCCTCGCGGCGGTGTGCGCGCAGAGCGAAGCGGACGCCGAGCGCTTGCGCGCGCTTGGCGCGCCGCGCGTGGTGGTAACCGGCAACCTGAAGTTCGACGTCACGTTCGACGAGGCGCAGCTCGCGGCGGGTCGCGAATGGAAGAGAGAGCTCGGACGACAGGTCCTGCTTCTCGCGAGCACGCGCGAGGGAGAAGAGGAGCTTCTTCTTGATGAAGTACCCGCGTCGGCGCGGTTTCTCACCGTGGTCGTGCCGCGCCATCCCCGGCGTTTCGACGAAGTTGCCGAATCCGCCGACGCGCGTCGCACGGTCGCCGCAATGCCCGGGGAAAAGGACCGCGTCTACCTCGGCGACACGATGGGGGAAATGGCGTTCTATTACGCGGCGTGTGACGTTGCGGTGATGGGCGGCAGCTTCATGCCGTTCGGCGGCCAGAACCTGATCGAAGCGCTGGCGGTGGGGGCGCCCGTAGTCCTCGGCCCGAGCATGTTCAACTTCGCCGAGGCCACTCGTCTCGCGCTCGAGGCCGGCGCGGCGGTGCAGGTAACGGATGCGAAGGCCGCGATTCAGGAAGCCGTCAAGTTGCTTTCCAGCCCCGAGAAGCGCACGGCAATGGGCAATGCCGGCCTAAGGCTCTGCGAGGCACACCGCGGCGCGACCCGCAGGCACCTCGACGTGGTTACTGAACTAGTGCGCGGTTGACCTGCTCAAGGTCTTCCTCGCGCAGCGTACCGGCGGCGGCTTTCAGCCGCAGGTTGTTGGTGATCAAGTTGTAGCGCTGCACCGCGAGGTCGCGCCGCGTGAGAAAGAGCTGCTGCTGGGCGTTCAGCACGTCGATGTTGATGCGCACACCCACCTCGTACCCGAGCTTGTTCGAGTCGAGCGCGCTTTGCGACGAGACGAGCGCCTGCTGGAGCGCGTCCACGACGGCGATGCCGTTGATGACGAGGAGGTAGTTCTGGCGCGCGGCGAGCGCTGCGTTACGCCGGGCGTTGTCGAGATCTTCTCTCGAGCGCATGCTGAGCGCGGCGGCTTCGCGCTCACGCGAGTTGAGCGCACCACCCTGGTAGAGCGGCATGGCGAGCTGCAGCCCGATCACCGTGGTCGTGAGATCGCGCCCGGCGCTGCTTTCGCTCGTGGCGCTTTGCCCCGACTGACCGTGGGTGGCGACGAAATCGAGCGTCGGCAGGTGCGCAGCCCTGGCGCGCCGCGCTTCGAGCGTGGCCACTTCGGCCGCAGCCTCGGCGATCTGCACCGGGTAGCCCTGCTTCTCGGCGAGTTCCACCCAGGTCTGCATGTCGGGCGGGTTCGGCGGCGCGAGCTTGACGTCGGTGCGCAGCGTTGCGAGCTCGCCCGGCTCGCGGCCGGTGATGAGCTGCAGCGCGCGGCGCTTGCTTTCAAGGTCGTTCTGCGCCGCGATCTCCTGCGCGGCGATGAGGTCGTAGCGCGCCTGCGCCTCGTGCGTGTCGGTGATGGTCGCTGTGCCCACCTCGAAGTTGCGCTTCGCCTGCGCGAGCTGCTCGGCAGTCGCGGTCTTCTGCGCGCGCACCAGGGCGAGGGTGTCGTGCGCCGCGAGGACGTCGAAGTATGCCTGGGCGACGCGGATGATCAGATCCTGGTAAGCCTGGCCGAAGGTCGCCTCCGCTTGGCGCACCTGGTGGCCTCCCTGCTGGTACTGGATCCAGTTCTGCTGGCGAAAGATCGGCTGGGTCAGGGTGAGCGTATAGCTCGCCGTCTCGGGATAGCGCGTGGAGCTCGGCAGAATCAGCGGGTCGCGCGAGTCGAGCTCGGCGCGCGTGCGCGCCGCGCTACCCGTTAGGTTGAGCGTGGGCAGGAGCAGCGCGAGCCCTTGCGGCAGCCGCTCCCGGCCGGCCTCGAGCGCATGGCGCGCGGCCGCGAACACGGCGTCGCTGCGCTGCGCCTCCCGGTAGACCTGAAGCAGGTCTTGCGCCACCGCCGGCAGCGGCAAAGCGGTTATCAACAGGACGCTAGTAAAGCGGAACGGCCGGGTCAACGGTGCGGGACCAGGCATCGACTCCCCCCTGCAGATTGTGCACTTTGGAAAATCCGTTCTTCTCGAGAAATATCGCCACCTGCTGACTGCGGCCGCCATGATGGCAGATCGCGACCACTTCGCGGTCCGAATCGATCTCGCCGAAGCGCGCCGGCACCTCGCGCATCGGCATGTGTTGCGAGCCCTCGATACGGGCGGTCTCCCACTCCCACGGCTCGCGCACGTCCAGAAGAACCGGCTTGTCGCGCCCAGCGTCGGCGAGCCACGCGGCAAGCTGACCCGCGGTGATCTGGTTCATTCAGAAGCGGAAGCGGGACGGGCGTTCGGCGTTGACGAGCGGCGCGATTACGGTCTCGAAGAGGTCGGTGCTGCGCCATGCACCCGGGGCCGCCGCCGCTACGATCCGCGCGGTCATGACCGGCGGCTCGCCCACCACGGCGAAGAGCCGGCCGCCGGGCGAGAGCTGTTCCACGAACGCGCCCGGCAGGATCGGCGTCGAGCCGGTGAGCACGATGACCTCGTAGGGCGCATGGCTCGGCCAGCCGCGCGCCGCATCGCCGATTTCGAGCGTCACGTTCTCGGCGCCGTGGCGCTCGAGGTTGGCACGGCCGAAGGCGGCGAGCTTGGGCTTGATCTCGACCGAGAACACGTGCGCGGCGCGGTGCGAAAGGAGCGCGGTGAGATAGCCGCTTCCGGTTCCGACCTCGAGCACCCGGTCGGACTTCCTGACGTTCAATTCCTGGAGGACGCGCGCTTCGATCTTTGGCGCCCACATCCTTTCGCCCTCGCCGATCGGAATCTCCAGGTCGGAGAACGCGAGGCTGCGGTGCTTCGCCGGCACGAACTCCTCGCGCGGCACGAAGTACAGAAGATCGAGCACGTCCTGGTCGAGCACCTCCCAGGGCCGGATCTGCTGCTCAACCATGTTGGCGCGGGCTTGTTCGACGTTCATGTGCCGGCGAACGCTTATGGGCAGTGGAGTTTACCCTGTATTTCGCGCTACCATCCAGAGTCGCAGGGGTCCTGCGCAGGGTGGCGTTGCTTCCCTCGCCGGGTGAGAGAAACCCTTTGAACCTGATGCGGGTAATGCCGCCGAAGGAAGCGCCATGAACGCCAATCTCAAGTTTCTCGCGGCCACCGCTCACGTCGATAACGCTGCGGTTCAGCCGTTACCGAATTCGCGCAAGATCTATGTCGGGCCGCTATGCGTGCCGATGCGCGAGATCTCGCAAAGCGGCGGCAACCCGCCGATCGCGGTCTACGACACCTCCGGGCCCTACACCGATCCGGCCGCTTCGATCGACATCCGCAAAGGCCTGCTTGCGTTCCGGCAGGCCTGGATCGAAGCCCGCGGCGACACTGAGCTGCTCGAGGGCCCCACTTCTCTCTATGGAAGAAGGAGATTGGAGGATCCCAAGCTCGCCGAGCTGCGCTTCGACTTGAAGCGCAAGCCTCGCCGCGGCAAATGCGTCACCCAAATGCACTACGCGCGCAAAGGGATCATCACGCCCGAGATGGAGTTCATCGCCGTGCGCGAGAACCAGAGGATGGTTTCCGGTTTGCAAACGCAGCATCCGGGCGAAGCGTTCGGCGCCAGAATTCCTCGTTTCATCGATGCTGAATTTGTAAGAAGCGAAGTGGCCCGCGGCCGCGCCATCATCCCGGCAAACATCAACCACCCGGAAACCGAGCCGATGATCATCGGCCGCAATTTCCTGGTGAAGATCAACTGCAACATCGGTAACAGCGCGCTCACCTCCTCGATCGGCGAGGAGGTGGACAAGATGACGTGGGCGATTCGCTGGGGCGCAGACACGGTGATGGATCTCTCGACCGGCAAGCACATCCACGAGACGCGCGAATGGATCATTCGCAACAGCCCCGTTCCCATCGGCACGGTGCCGATCTACCAGGCTCTCGAGAAGGTGAACGGAAAGGCCGAAGAGCTCACTTGGGAGATTTTCAGGGATACCCTCATCGAGCAGGCGGAGCAAGGCGTCGACTACTTCACCATCCACGCCGGGGTGCGCCTGCCGTTCATCCCGCTCACTGCGAACCGCATGACGGGAATCGTGTCGCGCGGCGGCTCGATCATGGCGAAGTGGTGCCTCGCGCACCACGAGGAAAGCTTCCTCTACACGCATTTCGATGAGATCTGCGAGATCATGGCCGCGTACGACGTGTCGTTCTCGCTCGGCGACGGCTTGCGGCCCGGCTCGATCCACGACGCGAACGATGAAGCGCAGATCGCTGAATTGCGCACATTGGGGGAACTGACAAAAACAGCGTGGAAGCACGACTGCCAGGTAATGATCGAAGGCCCCGGACATGTGCCGATGCAGCTCATCAAGGAGAACATGGAGCTGCAGCTCAAGTACTGCGACGAGGCCCCGTTCTACACGCTGGGGCCGCTCACCACCGACATCGCGCCCGGGTACGACCACATCACGAGCGCGATCGGCGCGGCGATGATCGGCTGGTACGGCACCGCGATGCTCTGCTACGTGACGCCGAAGGAGCACCTCGGGCTGCCGAACAAGAAGGACGTGAAGGACGGCATCATGGCGTACAAGATCGCGGCGCACGCCGCGGATCTCGCCAAGGGCCATCCCGGCGCGCAGCTGCGCGACAACGCGCTCTCGAAAGCGCGCTTCGAGTTCCGTTGGCAGGACCAGTTCAACCTTGGGCTCGATCCCGACACCGCGAAGGAGTTTCACGACGAAACCCTGCCCCAGGAAGGCGCCAAGGTGGCGCACTTCTGCTCGATGTGCGGGCCGCACTTCTGCTCGATGAGGATCACGCAGGACGTGCGCAACTACGTCGAGAAAGGGTTGAAGGAGAAGGCGGTCGAGTTCGTGAAGCAGGGCGGAGAGATCTACCAAAAGCAGTAGATCTGCTCTGCGAAATGTGTTTGAGTCGGCAGTGACGATCATCGCGGTGATCGTCATCGGCTTTCCGCTGCTCATGTATCTCGCGCAGGACAGCCTGATCTTCCACCCGCAGCGGTTGCCCGAATCGCATCGCGTTGCGCTCGCCCAGCGCCGCTCAGTCGAAAGCCTTTTCATCGATTCGCCCGACGGCACGCGGCTGCACGCCTGGCACGTGAAGGGCGAGCCGCTCATCATGTACTTTGGCGGCAACGCCGAGGAAGTGTCGTGGATGCTGAACGATGCCGCGGGGCGGGCGCCGGGCATCGGCTGGCTCCTCGTCGATTACCGCGGCTATGGCTCGAGCGGCGGCTCGCCCTCCGAGGCGGCGCTCGTGGCTGATGCGATCGGCTGGTACGACGAGATGAAGAAGCAATACACGACCATCTATGCTTTCGGGCGCAGCCTCGGCAGCGGCGTGGCGGTTCAGCTCGCCGCGCAGCGGCCGATAGCGGGCGTGATCCTGGTCTCGCCCTTCGACAGCATGGTGGAATTAGGCAAGCGCTATTACCCGTTCCTGCCCGTAGGCTGGATGCTCAAGCACCGCTTCGATTCCGTGAGTCTCGCGCCCGCGATCAAGTCGCCGCTTCTTTGTATCGTTGCCAGTGCCGACGAAATCATCCCGGCGGAGCACTCGAAGCGCCTGTACGAGGCCTGGGGCGGGGAGAAGCGCTGGGTGGGACTCGAGGGCGCCGGGCACAACAGCACCGACAACGCCGCCAACTACTGGCCGAGCATCTTGAAGTTCCTCAGTGAAAAATCTTCTTGACGCCCTGATCCTGGGCGTCGTCGAGGGACTCACCGAGTTCCTGCCGATCTCGAGCACCGGCCACCTGATTCTCGCCGGCGATCTGCTCGACTTCGATCATCCCAGCCGCGAAGTGTTCTACATCGCGATCCAGACCGGCGCGATGCTCGCCGTGGTCTGGGAATACCGCGCGCGCTTCTTCCGGGTCGATCCGCAGCTCTGGCGCAACTTGATCATCGCTTTTGTGCCTGCGGCGGTTGTCGGCTTGCTTGTGGGAGGCGTGATAAAGGCGTACCTCTTCAAGCCCGTTCCGGTCGCGCTCGCCTTCATTGTCGGCGGTCTCATCATCCTCTGGGTGGATCGCGGACAGGGGGTGTCGAGGGTTGACTCCACCCAGGCGATGAGCGCGCTCGATGCCCTCAAGGTGGGAATCGCCCAATGCTTTGCTCTCATCCCGGGCACCTCGCGCTCGGGCGCGACCATCATCGGCGGAATGCTCTTTGGCCTATCGCGCAAGGCCGCGACTGAGTTCTCGTTTTTCCTTGCGGTGCCGACGCTGATCGCCGCCGGCATGTACGACTCATGGAAAAACCGGCATCTGTTCACCGTCGAGGACGCCGGCATGTGGGCGGTCGGCCTCATCGTGTCCTTCATTTCGGCCTTCCTGGTGATCCGTTGGCTCATCCGCTACGTCGCCACGCACGACTTTCGCTGGTTCGCGTGGTATCGGATCGCGTTCGGGATCGCCGTCTTGCTTACCGCGGCGACCGGCGCCGTGAATTGGCGCGCGACCTGAATTGGTTAGCCCTGGATCCAGGGCAATCCCGCCTTGCGCCAGCCCCCGACGGTGCTGCGATGCTGCTCGGCGTCTTTGTCGCCCTCGAAGCCTTCGAGCACGTTGTAGGCCTCTTTCCAGCCGGCGCGAGTAGCGGCTTCGGCGGCCGAGTGAGAGCGAGCGCCGGAGCGGCACATGAACATGACGGGCTGGTCCTTGGGAACGGCTGCGGCGAGCTCGGCAAGGAATTCGGGGTTGGGACGGTTGCCGGGATAGGTCTGCCACTCCACGGCGAGCGCGCCCGGAACGCGGCCGACATACAAGAGCTCCGGCTTGGTACGCACGTCGACCAGGGATGCGCCGGCCTTCATGAGCTCATGTGCTTCAGCCGGAAGAAGGGCTCCCGAGTACGTCAGCCCCATGTTCTTTCCCCGCTCGCGAGCTGCCTTTTTGATCTCTTCCATGATGCCCTCGCATTGTGCATCCGGTGCTCGGATGCCCCTATTCAGTGCGCCCGGGATGAGTAAAATGCCCCAGGAATCAGCAGCGGGGTTTGGCATGGAACGTGCTGAACCGCCGCGCTACCTACGAACACACTCTAGACCGGGAGACCTCAAAGATGGCGATGACGCCCGATGACGTATTGAAGTTGATCAAGGACAAGGAGGTGAAGTTCGTCGACCTCCGGTTCACCGACACCCGCGGCAAGGAACAGCACGTCACGGTGCCCGTCAAGTACTTTGGCAAGGACAAGTTCGAGTCCGGCCACGCTTTCGACGGGTCGTCGATCGCCGGCTGGAAGGGGATCCAGGCCTCCGACATGCTGCTCATGCCGGATGCGTCCTCGGCGCGCATGGACCCATTTACCGACGAGCCGGTGCTCAACATCACCTGCGATGTCTACGAGCCGACCGACGGAAAGCCTTACGACCGTGACCCGCGCTCTATCGCAAAAAAGGCCGAGGCGTACCTCAAGCAGACCGGCCTCGGCGAGGTCGCGTACTTCGGTCCGGAGCCCGAGTTCTTCATCTTCGACGGCGTCACCTGGAGCGTCGACATGTCGGGCTGCTTCGTCAAGATCAAGTCCGAGGAAGCGCCGTGGTCCTCCGGCATCGACTACGAGTCGGGCAACATGGGACATCGCGCCCCGGTGAAAGGCGGCTACTTCCCGGTGCCGCCGACCGACACGCTCGCCGACATCCGCAACGCGATGGTGCTCGCGCTGGAGCAGCAGGGCGTCGAGTGCGAGGTGCACCACCATGAGGTAGGCGCGATGGGCCAGAACGAGATTGGCACGCGCTTCGCGCCGCTCGTGCAGCGCGCCGACTGGATGCAGATCCTCAAGTACACGGTATGGAACACCGCCGCGTCTTACGGCAAGACGGCGACCTTCATGCCCAAGCCCGTGGTCGGCGACAACGGCTCGGGCATGCACTGCCACCAGTCGATCTGGAAGGGCGGCAAAAACCTCTTCGCCGGCAACGGCTATGCCGGGCTCTCCGATCTCGCGCTGCACTACATCGGCGGCATCATCAAGCATGCCAAGGCGCTGAACGCGATCACCAACCCGGGGACAAACAGCTACAAACGCCTGGTGCCGGGCTTCGAGGCGCCGATCAATCTCGCCTACTCGGCGCGCAATCGCTCTGCCGCCTGCCGAATCCCGTATGTATCGAGCCCCAACGGCCGCCGCGTGGAGGTGCGCTTCCCCGACCCGACCGCGAACGCCTATCTCGCGTTCGCCGCGATGCTGATGGCGGGACTGGACGGGGTGCAGAACAAGATCCATCCCGGCGACCCGATCGACAAGGACATGTACCACCTGCCGCCGGAAGAGGCCGCGAGGGTGCCGCATGTATGCGCTTCGCTCGAGGAGGCGCTCAACTGCCTGCGCGACGACCACGCGTTCCTCACACGCGGCGGCGTGTTCTCGGACGACTTCCTCGAGTCGTATGTCGAGCTGAAGGAGCAGGAGCTCACCCGCTTCCGCATGACGACGCACCCGGTCGAGTTCGACATGTACTACTCGTCTTGAGCAGTTCTCACCCTGACCCCGAACGGCCGGCGGAGCGAGTTTCTTTTTGCCTTGATAGACTTGACGCATGCACCGCGCTTGGGCGTTTGGGGTCGTGCTGCTTGGCCTGCCGGCCATGAACGCGCACGCCCAGCAAGGCGTCAGCGAGGTCTTCAAATGCCGCAACGAGCAGGGGCAGATCACGTATACCAACGACCGGCGCCAGGCGGAAAAGCAGAAGTGCGAGTTGGTCACGAGGCAGATCAACGTCGCGCCGTCGCGGCCGCCAGCCGCCCGCACCCCGGAATTTCCGCGCGAGACGCCGCAAGCGAGCGCGAGCGCGCGCGAGCGCCAGCGCAAGGTGCTTGAAAGCGAACTCGCCGCCGAGCAGGAGGCGCTGAGGCAGGCACAGCAGGCGCTTGCCGAGCAGGAAGCCGTGCGCTTCGGCGACGAGCGCAACTACGCGCGTGTCCTTGAGCGGCTGCAACCGTACAAGGACACGGTCCAGAATCACGAGAAGAACATCCAAGCGCTTCAGCGCGAGCTCGCGAACCTGAAGAACTAAGTGGCCGCCTCGTTCGCCGGCCTCGACTTGCTGGCAACGGCAGTGGTGGTGCTCGACGACGAATTCACGGTGCGCTTCGCCAACCCGGCGGCCGAGAACCTGCTGACTACGGGCGCGCGCAGCCTGATCGGGCAGCCCTTCCTCGGTTTCTTCGCGGAGCGCGCGGAGCTCGAGCGCTCGCTTGAGGAGGCGCGCGTCATCCATTGGGATTACTCGGCGCGCAACGTCACCTACGTGCGCACCGGCCGCCAGCCGGTGCCGCTCTCTTGCACCGTAACGCGAATCGACGCTTTCGGCATGGCACTGCTCGCGGAGCTGCGCCCGATCAGCGAGCAGCTTCGCATCGAGCGCGAGGCGCGCATCGAATCGGAGCAGCAAGCGAACCGCGAGCTCATCCGCAACCTCGCGCACGAGATCAAGAATCCTCTTGGCGGGCTGCGCGGCTCGGCACAGCTTCTCGAGCGTGAGCTCGAACGTCCGGAGCTGCGCGAATACACGCAGGTCATTATCAAGGAGGCCGACCGGCTGCAAACGCTGATGGACCGCATGCTCACGCCGCACCGCGCCCCTCGGCTCGAACCGCTCGGGATGCACGAGGTGCTCGAGCGCGTGCGCAGCCTCCTGCGAGCCGAATTCGGCGTTGAGATCGTGCGCGACTACGACCCGAGCCTGCCCGACATCATGGGCGACCGCGAGCAGCTCATCCAGGCGGTCCTCAACGTCACGCGCAACGCCGCGCAGGCCGGCAGCAAGAACGTAACGTTCAGGACGCGAGTCCTCCGGCAAGTCACCATCCTCAAGCAGCGCTACAAGCTGGCATTAGAATTGCAAGTGATCGACGACGGCCCGGGCGTGCCGGAGGAGATCCAGGATCGGATCTTCAATCCGCTTGTTTCGGGCAGGGAAGGCGGCTCCGGCCTAGGACTCTCGCTCGCTCAGACGTTCGTGCACTACCACCACGGCGTCATCGAGTTCGAGTCGCGGCCGGGCCGAACGATATTCAGGATCCTGCTGCCGATAAGATGAAGCCGGTCTGGATCGTCGACGACGACCGTTCCATCCGCTGGGTGATCGAGAAGGCGCTCAGCCGGGAAGGCATCGCCTACAACTCATTCTCGTCCGCCCAGGAGGCGCTCGACGCGCTCGCGGGCGCGATGCCCGAGGTGCTCGTCTCCGACATCCGTATGCCGGGGCGCTCGGGTCTCGAGCTTCTGCAAGCGGTAAAGCAGCGCTATCCCGCGGTGCCTGTCATCGTGATGACGGCGTACTCCGACCTCGACAGTGCCGTCGCAGCGTTCCAAGGCGGCGCATACGAGTATCTGCCCAAGCCTTTCGACGTCGACCAGGCGGTCGACCTCATCCGGCGCGCGCTCGAGGAGAGAAGACGCGACACCCAAGTAAATGAACCTCTTCCGGAAACGGAAATTCTTGGCCAGGCGCCCGCCATGCAGGAAGTCTTCCGGGCCATCGGCCGGCTTTCGCAATCGAGTGCGACCGTCCTCATTACCGGCGAGTCGGGAACCGGGAAGGAGCTCGTCGCGCGCGCCCTGCACCGCCATAGTGCGCGTGCACAGCAGCCGTTCATCGCCATCAACACCGCCGCGATGCCGAAGGATCTCCTCGAGTCCGAGCTCTTCGGCCACGAACGCGGCTCGTTCACCGGAGCTCAGCAGCAGCGCCGCGGCCGCTTCGAGCAGGCCGAGGGCGGGACGCTTTTCCTCGACGAAATCGGCGACATGCCTGCCGAGCTGCAGACGCGGCTTTTGCGTGTGCTTTCCGATGGTACGTTCTATCGGGTCGGCGGCCACCAGCAGATCAAGGTCAACGTTCGCGTGATCGCGGCCACGCACCAGAACCTCGAGCAGCGCGTGCGCGAAGGAACGTTCCGCGAGGACCTCTACCACCGCCTCAACGTCATCCGCCTGCGGCTGCCGAGCCTGCGTGAGCGCGCCGAGGACATCCCGCTATTGGCGAAGCATTTCCTCGCGCGCAGCGCGCAGCAGCTCGGCGTCGAGCCCAAGCGCATCGCCGACGAAGCGCTGGCGCATATCTCGCGCCTCGAGTTTCCGGGCAACGTGCGCCAGCTCGAGAACCTTTGCCACTGGCTTACCGTGATGGCGCCGGGGCAGGTGATCGATCTCGCCAACCTGCCGCCCGAGTTCCGCACCCAGGTGCCTGGCGACGCCGCGGCCGGTGCCGGCGACTGGATTGCGTCGCTCGAGCAGGAAGCCGAGCGTCGCCTCGCGCGCGGCGACACCGGCATCCTCGATGTCCTTGGCCGTCAGTTCGAGCGGGCGCTCATCATCAAGGCCCTTGCGCGCACCGGCGGCCGCCGCATCGACGCCGCGAATCTGTTGGGCATGGGCAGAAATACGATTACGCGCAAAATCCAGGAACTCGGCATCGAGGACGAAAAATCGGGGTCAGAGCCCGATTTCCCAGGGCAGGAGCGGTGATACCGGAATCGGGCTCTGACCCCGATTCTTAAGCGGCTTTCTTCCGGTTCGCCTCGAGTTTCGCGTCGACCAGGCCGACGAGTTCATCAAGCGCAGGGAGGCGGAGGTCCTTTTGCGCGGCGATGGCCTGTACCAGGCGGTCGACGCGCTCGATGTAAGGCGCGCCGCCGTAGAGCGCGCGCGCGGCTGACGACGGGCTGCCGAGGGTCTGCGCCGCGGCGGCGTACTTGTCGAACGGGACGAGGTCGCTTTCCTTCGCGCCGAGCAGCAAGCAGAGGTTCACCACCCAGGCATACGTGGCGCGCGAAGCGTTGATGTCGGAGTGGACGGCGTCCTTGATCGCGCGCGGGCCTTCCTTCGTGACGCAGCGGTAGTTGCCGGCGATTAGCATGGCCCACTTCGCGAGCGGCACGAAAACCGATTCGTGCACCTTGAGCTTGACCGGCAGCTCCATCTTGTCGAAACGCGACGCTTCGATGTCGGCTTCGAGCTTTTTCAGGATTGCGGTATGCGCTTCGGAGGGAAAGCGCGCCGACTTGAAGTTGGTCGGCAGCCTGACCTGCAGCACGTTGACCGGCTCTTCCGGCGGGCGGAACGCCTGCGGATCGGGGCTGCAAAGCGTCATCAGCGCCGGATCGAAGCTGTCCCAGACGCTCGCATCGGTATAGCAGGGCCTGAGCTCTTTGGTCGAAATGCCAGGTATCCGCGCGAGGTAGGGAAGCGGCGGCATGTTCATGATCGACATGCAGGGCACTTTGGCCTTGGCGACGGCGTCGAGCAGCTCGCGCACGCCGGCCGAGCGATACTGCGGCTCCTGCATCGCGAGCACGACAAGGTCGTATTCCGAGGGCTTGATCGTTCCCGGTCCTTCGGCCGAGAGCTTCCCGGGGAGTTTCCACGAGTGCACCTCCACCAGACCTTGATGCCCTTTGACCGGCATGCGCACCCGCGTGCCACCGCTGTTGATCGCGTCGGCCTCGGCGGCCAGGCAGATGAGCTTGACAGTGTGTCCGGCAAGAAGGAGCTTCGTCGCGAGCAGGGAGCCGTACGAGGCTCCCAGGATCAGAATGTTGTACGGTTTCATGATGTGAAATCCGCCGTCGGTACTTGAAAGATCAGGCTACTCCGTTCGGCGCATGAATTCATGTTGCACTGCCACATTTCACTTAATAGAATGCTGCAATGCACATGTCAGGCCCGCTTCCACAAGGAATCGGTATCTCCGGCCCAATCGGCAAGGAGTTCGCTCAGATCCTGAGTCCGCAAGCCATGGGCTTTGTTGCCAAGCTCCATCGAAAGTTCGAATCGCGCCGCCAGGAGCTGCTGGCGCGTCGCGCGCAGCGGCAGAAAGAATTCGACGCCGGGGCCAAGCCCGACTTGCTGAAAGAAACACAGTCCATTCGGGACTCCGAATGGAGCGTGGCGTCACAGCCGAAAGACATGCTCGACCGGCGCGTCGAGATCACTGGCCCGACCGACCGCAAGATGGTGATCAACGCGCTGAACTCGGGCGCCTCCACGTTCATGGCGGACTTCGAGGACGCCAACTGCCCGACGTGGCACAACATGATCGACGGGCAGATCAATCTGCGCGACGCGGTGCGGCGCACGATCACGTTCGAGCAGAATGGCAAGCAGTACCGGCTGAACGACAAGACCGCGGTCATCATCCCGCGGCCGCGCGGCTGGCACCTCGACGAGAAGCACGTCAGCGTGGACGGCAAGCCGGTTTCGGGTGGCATCTTCGACTTCGCGCTCTTCTTCTTCCATAACGCGAAAGAGCTAATCAAGCGCGGCTCGGGACCGTACTTCTACCTCCCGAAGATGGAGTCGCACACCGAGGCGAGGCTGTGGAACGACATCTTCGTCTTCTCGCAAAGCGAACTGGGCATTCCCGAGGGCACGGTGCGCGCCACGGCGCTCATCGAAACCGTGGTTGCCGCGTTCGAGATGGACGAGATCCTCTACGAGCTGCGCAACCACTCCGCCGGCCTCAACATCGGGCGTTGGGACTACATCTTCTCGTGCATCAAGAAATTCCGTGCCAACAAGGATTTCTGCCTCGCCGACCGCGCGCAGGTCACGATGACTGCGCCGTTCATGCGCGCATACGCGCTGCTCCTTGTGAAAACCTGTCACCGGCGCGGCGCGCCGGCCATGGGCGGCATGGCGGCGCAGATTCCGATCAAGAACGACCCCGCGGCGAACGAAGCCGCGATCGAGAAGGTGCGGCAAGACAAGCTGCGCGAAGTGACCGACGGCTGCGACGGTACCTGGGTCGCGCACCCGGGCCTCGTGCCCGTGGCGAAGCAGGTGTTCGATCAGCACATGCCGCAGCCCAATCAGTACACGCGTCAGCGCGCGGACGTGAACGTCACCGCGAAACAGCTGCTCGACTTCCAGCCGGAGCGCCCGATCACCGAGGCCGGGCTGCGCAACAACATTTCGGTCGGAATCCAGTACCTCGGCGCCTGGCTCGCCGGCAACGGCTGCGTCCCGGTCTACAATCTCATGGAAGACGCCGCCACCGCGGAGATCTCGCGCTCGCAAATCTGGCAGTGGATCCGTTCGCCGAAAGGCGTGCTGGAAGACGGTCGCAAGGTCACCGCGGAGCTTTTCAAGAAGCTCCTCGCAGAAGAGCTCGCCAAAGTGAAGAACGCCGGCGCCGAAGGCCAGCTGGACGAGGCCGCCCAGCTCTTCGAGCGCATCACCACAGACGATCAGTACGTCGAGTTCCTGACTCTCCCCGCCTACGAGCTGATTGACTAGAAGTTCAGTCTCAGCTTCAGGCCGTCCGCCTCGGGCATTTCCGGACGCGAAGATAAGCAATGCTTCGACAGGCTTGGAACAATCCCCCACTTAAGAATCACAACGCAAAGAGGGGGAATGTCATCATGAATACCGACATGGCCGCTCGCGCCCTAGCGGCCCTTGACGAAATCAGAGGCTTGCTGCAAGCGGCACAGTTCGCTGCGTACAAGTTCGAACAGATGGGACTGCAACAGTCCTTGGAAACCCTGTCCGATCACATCCATCGCGTGAAAATCGCCGCAGACGACACGCGCGCCCGCATCCAGCGTTCCGTGCGGCGAAGCGCAGCTGCACAACTTCCGCGTCTTGACAGTAACGAGGCATAGACCAGCGGCGGAACAGTCGGCGTGCTGCACTGAAAGCACGCGCGGCTGCGCGTTTTTGGCATCCAAGTGTCAAATCCTGCAAGAGAGGGCAAAACAAAGAAATGCGGCAAGCCTAGGCGCTCATCCATGATTTAAGAAGACATATTCTTTCTTGCGCCGTAGCGCACAGTGAACATATTGGTAGTCGAAGATCAGGCGGTAACCCGGGAGCTGATGATTTCAGTGGCTCGCGCTGCGTCGCCAGGCGCCACAGTTTGGTCTGCCGCCGACTTGGTGAGCGGGCTGAGCGCCGCCCGAAGAATGGCGAGCCTGGACATGGTGCTTCTGGATCTCGGGCTGCCCGATAGCGAGGGGCTTGATGGGCTGCTCTGCTTCCGAGCCGACTTCCCGCAAGCCAAGGTCGTCATCGTTTCTTCGCAGGACACCCCCGAACTGATCGCCGACGCCCTCGATGTCGGGGCAAGCGGCTTCATCTCGAAAAGCCAGGGGATTCCCGGGATGGTGGCTGCGGTGAAAGTCGTCGCGCAGGGCGGCGTATATCACCCGCCCGGCTTCGCCAGACCTCCCAGTGGAAGAGGCAGGCGGGCGTGACCGACTGCCGCAGGTCTTGTCACAGGCTAGTCGTCCAATAACCACTCGTTGCCGCACTTGCGGCAGCGCACGTTCATCTTGGGGTATGAGCCAATAACGCTGAACGTGGCGTAGGCCTTGCACGTCTCGCACACCGAGCGCGCGCCAAGGCGTTCGGCCTCCTGCATGATCACGCGGTAGCGCTTGAGCGCATGCCAGCACACGAGCCCCGCGACGAAGACGAAGAGGAGGGTGAAGAGCGCGTCCGGGCGCGTGAAGCTCAGGCCTTCCAGCGACGCCGCGATGCCGAGCGCACAAAGGAAGCAGGTGATTAGCCAGGCATGGCTCTCGATCAGGCGGCGCTCATACCACTTGCGGAAGCCCAGCTTTCCGATCGAGCGGGCCGGTTCGGTCATCGAAGCACCTTCGCGCTTTCGCGACCATGTGTCAATCGCCGCCGCCCGCGATGCTGCGACAGCAGGTGACACTTACTTCTAGCTCGGCCGGAAGAGGTGTGGCTTTTCCTTGTTAAGGACCTTCCCGAAAAGGAAGTCGCGCGAGTTCTCGATGTCGTTCCGCAGTTTGCGCAGGTTGACGTCGAGGATCGGCGGTGTGCCGGGACGCATGTTCATCTCGATGCGCACTCGCTAGCATCACAAATCGCGATAGCAATCCCGAATAAGTGTCTGCCGCGGCACGGCTTTCGCTGCGCGCGTCGAGGGGCGTGGAGCGCTTGGGATACTTTTGCCGCAGCTTTCGGAGTACTCTCTGGGCGTAGTCGTCCCATCTGGGAACGAGATACCTCGGGAGGAGGGGCATGGACGTCAAGGACCTGCGATATTTCGTCGCAGTCTATGAGGCCGAGGGCTTTTCGCGAGCTTCGCGAGAGCTTGGCACGGTGCAGTCGAATGTGTCGGCGCGCATCCGCAACCTGGAGGGTGCTCTCGGCGTTCCGCTCTTCGAGCGGCGCTATAGGAGGGTCGCGCCTACCGCGGGTGCGGACAAGCTTTACCGGCACGCGAAGAAAGTCATAAGCTCGCTAAACGAGGCCGAGCGCGCGCTCAAGCGCGCGCGCGCGAAAGGATTCACGCTTCTCGAGCTGCTGGTAGTCGTGGTGATCATCGGGCTGCTAGCGGGATTTGTCGCGCCACGCTATTTCGGCCAGGTGGGCAAGTCGGAAGTAGCAACCGCCAAGGCGCAGATCGATGCGCTCGAGAAAGCGCTCGATCAGTATCGCCTCGACACCGGACGCTATCCGTCGAACGAGGTCGGGCTCAAGGCGTTGGTCGAGCGTCCGCCCGACGAGCCGAAGTGGAACGGGCCCTACCTTAAGAAGACGGTGCCGCTCGATCCCTGGGGGAAGCCCTACGTGTACAAGCTGCCGGGGCAAAAGTGGGATTTCGAGCTCCTGTCCTATGGCCGCGACGGGCGGCCGGGCGGCAGCGGCGAAGACGCGGACATCGGCAACCACTAGCGGCCATGCGCTTTCACCTCCGCGCCATCACGCCCGAAGGACGCATCGCGTCGCTGGACACGCAGGCACTCGACGAGCAGGCGGCGCGCCAGCAGGCCGAGAGCCGGGGCTACACGGTGCTCGAGGTGAAGAGCCAGCGCGGCCTGCGGCTCATCGGCCAGGCGCGCTTCCCGGTACAGCTCTTCAGCCAGGAATTGCTCGTTCTGCTCGAGGCGGGGCTCCCGCTCGTGGAGGCGATCGACACGCTCGCGCAGAAGGAGCGGCGCGCCGAGTTCCGGGCGCTTCTCGGGCGCATCGCGGCGGTGCTGCGCGAGGGGCAGCCGTTCTCCGCCGCGCTCGAGCAGCAGCCTGCGGTGTTCTCCCCGCTCTACGCCGCCACTGTGCGCGCCGCGGAAAAGACGAGCGACCTCGCGCCGGCGCTCTCGCGCTACGTCGCATACCAGGCGCAGCTCGAAGCGATCCGTAAACGAGCGCTCAACGCCTCGATCTACCCGATGATTCTGATCGCGGCGGGCGCGCTGGTGACGCTATTTCTGCTCCTGTATGTGGTGCCGCGCTTCGGCAAGATCTACGAGGACCGCGTCGCCGATCTGCCGTTTTTCTCCCAGGTGCTGATCGGCTGGGGGCAGCTCGTCGAGGGACACGCGCTGCTCGCGGGCGCCGTGCTCGTCGGCATACCGCTAATAGCGATTTTCTTCCTAAGACAGAAAGGGATCCGCGCCAGGCTGGGCGACGTACTGTGGCGCATCCCGGCGATCGGCGAGCGGCTGAAGGTATACCAGCTGGCGCGCCTTTACCGCACCACCGGGATGCTGCTGCGCGGGGGCATGCCGCTTGTCTCCGCGCTCGGCATGAGCGCGGAGCTCCTGCACCCGGTTCTGCGCGCGCGCCTCGCGGCCGCGAGCCGCGCCATCAGCGAAGGTCGCAGCGTATCGGAATCGCTCGAGGCGAATGGGCTCGCGACGCCGGTTGCCATGCGAATGCTGGTGGTGGGCGAGTCGAGCGGCAACATGGGCGAGATGATGGACCGCGCCGCCAGCTTCCACGACGAGGAGCTCGCGCGCTGGGTGGACTGGTTCACCCGCATGTTCGAGCCGCTCCTGATGGCGCTGATCGGCCTCGTGATCGGGGCGATCGTGCTGCTCATGTACATGCCGATCTTCGAGCTGGCGGGGAACCTGCGGTGATCGAGGCAAGCCAGATCGCCGAAGCCCGCGCGGAGACGCGCGCTGCCGCCGGCATTCGCCGCCTGGTCGACGTGCTGGAGGAGAAGCTCGGGCTCGAGCCCGACGAGTTTGCCGAGCGCCTTGCGGCCACATTCCACTACGGCGTGCTGCGCATGGAGGAGTTTCGGCGTCTGGAGCCGGCATTCGACCTCGTGCCGCTGAGCGAATGCTCGCGCAAGGGGTGCGTGCTGCTGCGCACGGAGGGCGGCGAGCTCCTGCTCGCAACCGACGATCCGTTCTCCGCCGAGCAGGCGGCGTGGGCCTCTGAACGAATCCGCGCGCCGTTCGCGTGGCGCCTCGTGCACCGCGGCGACCTCGTCGCCTATCTCGCGAGCCACGAGGAGACGCTGCGTGCGCTCGACGCGTTGAGCGCGGAGACCGGCGCAGCGGGCGACGACAACCGCGACGTGGAAGACCTCTCGCTTAAGGCGATCGCCGACGAGAAGAGCGAGGTGGTGCGGCTCGTGCGATCGACTCTGCGCGACGCCCTCAAGATCGGCGCGAGCGATATCCATCTCGAGACCGTGGCGGCGGGCCTGGTGATCAAGTTCCGCATCGACGGCATCCTGATTCCGATCAAGCAGATTGACGACCGCGCGCACGCCGAGCAGGCGATCGCGCGCGTCAAGGTGCTCGCCGAGCTCGATGTCACCGAGCGCCGCGTGCCCCAGGACGGGCGCTTCAAGGCGCTCGATCGCGGCCGCGCCATCGATTTCCGCGTCTCCATCATGCCGAGCATCCACGGCGAGGACGCGGTGCTGCGCGTGCTCGACAAGCAGTCGCTCTACGAGAGCACGCGCCAGACGCTCTCGCTCGACAGCCTCGGGTTCGAGGAGGGCCACATCAAGGCGCTGCGGCGTCTTTCGCACGAGCCGCATGGGATGCTGCTCGTCACCGGGCCGACCGGCAGCGGCAAGACCACCACGCTCTACGCGGCGATCACCGAGATCAACAAGGGCCAGGACAAGATCGTCACCATCGAGGATCCGGTCGAGTACCAGCTGCCGGGCGTGCTGCAGATCCCGGTGAACGAGAAGAAGGGCCTCACCTTCGCGCGCGGCCTGCGCTCGATCCTGCGCCACGATCCCGACCGCATCATGGTGGGCGAAATCCGCGACCCGGAGACCGCCAACATCGCGGTGCAGTCGGCGCTCACCGGGCATCTCGTGTTCACCACGGTGCACGCCAACAACGTGTTCGACGTGGTCGGGCGCTTCATGCACATGAACGTCGACCTCTACGGCTTCGTCTCGGCGCTGAACGCGATCCTCGCGCAGCGCCTGGTGCGCCTGGTGTGCCCGCACTGCACCGCCACCGATTCTCCGGACGCCGGCCTGCTGGCCGAGTCCGGGCTGACGAAGGCAGG
>DATIGN010000091.1:0-13187 GCA_035454685.1 Burkholderiales bacterium
AGATCACATTGCCCTCGATGCGCGTGGTCGCGCCGATCAGGCTGTCGATCCTGTTTTGCGGCTTACTCGCTTTGTTGAACATTCATTCTCCCTTCAGAGAGTCACCGAGTGCGTCGCCCGCGGCTGGTTGGAGCCCGCCTCGTAGATGCGCACCTGCACGCTCTCTACCTTTGCCCTCGGGTTGACCCGGAAAGTCCCTTCGACCCGTCGGAAGTACTTGAAAGCCAACCGGAAAGACGCGGCTGCGGCGTCGCCCGGCTCCGGGAAAGACATCATAGCATTCTGCCCTCCTTCGTGCAGGTTGACGACGAGCTCGAGCCGCCCGCTGAAGTCGCGGCCGCGCCGGTCGGTCGGCGTTAGCAGAAGCAGCCGGTAGCGGTATTCGCCCGGCAGAACGTCCGGCTGGACCTTGAACTGGTAGATGGCCAGGGTCTGAGTGTGACGTTCTTCCGATGTGAGCATCTGCTCGACCATCGCAAGCTCTTCTCGCACGCGAGCGTTTTCTTGCTCCAGCGCGCGCACCTGCTGGGCGAGCTTCTGCTGCGCCGTGCGCTCGATGGAGACGCGGCTGTCGGCCGCATTCGCCATGGCTCGAAGGCGCTCAAGCTCCTCGCGCGCGTTGTCGAGCTCGCCTTGCGCTCGCTGCAGCTCCTGCAGCACCTCGCTGCGATCAAAGCCGGCAAAGCGCCCGCCGGCATCGTAGATCCAGGACGCCGCTATGGCAGCAAGGCCGAGGAGGACGGCAATGCCAACCCAGCGCAAGTACCACGGGATTTGGGTATGAATCTCGACGCGCGGGGCCGCGATGCCGAAGCGGCTGCGAATGACTTTCCAGCGACCCGACGGCATCTAAGGCACCACGGCCACGTGTTCGAGCCCGGCTGTTTCCGGCAGGCTGAACATGAGGTTCATGTTCTGTACCGCCTGTCCGGAGGCCCCCTTCATCAGGTTGTCGATGACTGACAGCACTACGATGGTGTCGGAGCGGCCGGCGCTCTCCGGCGGTCGATGCACCGCGAGGCGGCACACATTGGCGGCGCGCACCGAACGCGTATCGGGGTGGCTGCCCGCGGGCATGACGTCGACGAACGGCTCTCCCGCGTAGCGCTTTTCGAAAAGCTGCTGGAAATCCGCCTCCCGGGTAATGCGGGCGTACAGAGTCGCGTGAATGCCACGGATCAGGGGCGTGAGATGCGGCGTGAACACGAGCCCGACATCGCGCTTCGCCGCCTGTGCAAGGCCTTGCCGGATCTCCGGCCAGTGCCGGTGCCCCGTGATGTGGTAAGCGGCGAAGTTGTCGGAGGCTTCGGAGAACATGAGATTAAGCTCGGTCTTGCGCCCGGCTCCGCTCGCGCCCGACTTCGCGTCCGCGATCAGGTGCTCCACGTCGACGACGCCAGCCTCGACGAGCGGCAGGAAGCCGAGCTGGATTGACGTTGGATAGCAGCCCGGGTTCGCCACGAGCCGCGCACGCCGCAGCTGTTCTCGGTTCATTTCCGGGAGTCCATAGACCGCTTCGCGGATGAGCTCAGGCGCGGCGTGCTTGGTCTTGTACCAGCGTTCCCACTGCGCCACGTCGTGAATGCGGAAATCGGCGGAGAGATCCACGATGCGGGCGCCTCCCTCGAGCACCGCGCGTGCCTCGCTCATGGCGACACAGTTGGGCGTGGCAAAAAACACCACGTCGCAGCCGGCGAGCGCACGCGCGCTCGGCTCGCTGAAAGCGAGCTCGACGCGCCGCCGCAAGCTCGGAAACATGCGCGCAACCGGTGTGCCGGCCTCCTTGCGCGAGGTGATCGCCTTCAGCTCAACGTCGGGATGCTGAGCGAGCAGGCGCAGGAGCTCGACGCCCGTATATCCCGTTCCTCCGACAATTCCTGCTCTAATCATAAAAAGCAAAAGCCGCCAATTGGCGGCTTTCGGTTCGCGGAATCCGCTTATTCAGCGTTTCGAGTACTGCTTGCGCCGCCTTGCCTTGTGCAGGCCGACCTTTTTTCGCTCGACTTCTCGCGCGTCGCGCGTCACCAGCCCGGCCGTGCTCAGCGCGCTCTTCAGTCCCGCATCATACTCGATCAGCGCTCTGGCGATGCCGTGGCGCACCGCTCCCGCCTGCCCGCTTTCGCCGCCGCCGTACACGTTCACCATGATGTCAAACGACGACAGGCTCTTGGTAAGCTCGAGCGGCTGGCGCACCACCATGCGCCCGGTCTCGCGGCCAAAAAACTGGTCGACGGGCTTGCCGTTCACCTTGAACTCGCCCTTGCCCGGCTTCAGAAACACGCGCGCCACTGCGCTCTTGCGCCGCCCTGTGCCGTAGTAATAGTCGCCGACCATGCTAGATCTCCAGTGCCTTCGGCTGTTGCGCCGAGTGGGGATGGGTCGCGCCGCCGTAAACTTTCAGCTTCTTCATCATCGCGTAGCCGAGCGGCCCTTTCGGCAGCATTCCCTTGACCGCAATCTGCAGCACGCGCTCAGGGCGCTTGGCGTGCAGCTTGGCGAAATTGATCTGATGCAGCTCGCCGGGCCGCCCGCTGTGACGGTAATAGATCTTGCGCTCGGGCTTGCGGCCGGTGACACGCAGCTTCGCGGCGTTCACCACAACGATGTAGTCACCGGTGTCGACGTGAGGTGTGAATTGCGGCTTGTGCTTCCCGCGCAGGCGCGCTGCGATTTGTGAGGCGAGGCGCCCAAGGACTTTGTCCTGCGCGTCGACCACGTACCAGCCGTGCTGGACCTCGCCTGTTTTTGCGCTGAAGGTAGTCATGCCGAGAGCGGAAAAGCTGCGGATTTTACACAAAAAAGCTAGATTAGTGTCATGGATTGCACCGTGCGCTGGACCGCAGACGGGATGAGCTTCATTGCCGAAACCGCAAGTAACCACCTGGTGGCCATGGACGGCGCCCCGGAGGGCGGCGGGCGCAATCTTGCGCCGCGGCCTATGGAGCTGGTTCTTGCCGGCAGCGGCGGCTGCACTGCCTACGACGTCGTCGTGATTCTGAAAAAAAGCGGGCAAGACGTGACCGGATGTGAGGTGAAGCTCTCGGCTGAGCGCGCCGCGACCGACCCGAAGGTGTTCACCAAGGTACACATGCACTTCGTGGTGCGCGGCCGCACCCTCAAGCGCAACCTCGTCGAGCAGGCGATCCGTCTGTCGCATGAGAAATATTGCTCGGCCACCGCCATGCTCCTGAAGACCGCCGAAGTGACGCGCGATTTTGAGATCATGGACACCTGATGCGCGTCCTCGTTTTCGCCATTCTCGCAAGCTGCGCCGCTCTGGCCATGGCTCAGCTGCGAACCATCCCTAAGGAGGCGGTCCTCGGCCAGCTGCGCCACCTCGAAGCCATGGTGGTCGAGATCGACGGCAAGCCGCGCAGCCTTGCGCCGGGCGTGCAGATCCGAGACCCGGACAACCGGCTGGTGCTGCCCGTATCACTCGTGGAGAAGACGCAGGTCCGCTACCTCGTGGACTCGACCGGCATGGTGCACCGGGTCTGGATTCTGTCGGACGCCGAAAAGGCGGCGCTGCCGCCCGCGCCCTTCCCAAAGTGAAGAAGCTCTACCTCCGCACGTTCGGCTGCCAGATGAACGAGTACGACTCGGACCGGATCGCGGACGTGATGCGCGAGGCCGAGGCTCTCGAGCTCACGCCCGACCCTGCGCAGGCCGATGTCATCATCTTCAATACCTGCTCGGTGCGGGAGAAAGCGCAGGAGAAGGTCTTCAACGACCTCGGCCGGGTCAAGCACCTCAAGCGGCAGCGTCCCAGCGTCATGATCGCCGTGGGCGGCTGTGTCGCGAGCCAGGAAGGGCCGGCGATCGTGCAACGCGCCCCCTACGTCGACGTGGTGTTCGGCCCGCAGACGCTGCACCGCCTGCCTGAGCTCCTCGAGCGCCGGCGCGCGAGCGGCCAGCCGCAGGTCGACGTGAGCTTCCCGGAGATCGAGAAGTTCGATCACCTTCCGCCCGCGAAAGTCGAAGGCGCCTCTGCGTTCGTATCGATCATGGAGGGGTGCAGCAAGTACTGCAGCTTCTGCGTCGTTCCCTACACGCGCGGTGAAGAGGTTTCGCGTCCGTTCGACGACGTGATCGCCGAGCTCGCCGGCCTCGCGGCGCAGGGCGTCAAGGAAGTGACGCTGCTCGGACAGAACGTGAACGCCTGGCGCGGGGACATCGCCGAGGCGCCGGCGGATTTCGCCGAGCTGCTCTACTACCTGGACGAAATACCGGAGCTGGTGCGCATCCGCTACACCACCTCGCATCCTCGCGAATTTACCCAGCGGCTGATCGACGCGCACCGCGACATCGACAAGCTCGCGCCACATGTCCATCTTCCCGTGCAGTCCGGCTCGGACCGCGTGCTTGCGGCGATGAAGCGCGGCTATACCGCGCTCGAGTACCGCTCGATCGTGCGCCGCCTGCGCCAGGCGCGGCCCGGTATCAGCCTGTCATCGGACTTCATCGTCGGCTTCCCGGGGGAGACCGAGGCCGACTTCCAGGCGACGCTCAAGCTCGCGCGCGACGCCGATTTCGACGTGTCGTTCTCGTTCGTCTACAGCCCGCGGCCGGGAACCCCAGCGGCGGAGCTGCCCGGTGCGGTTTCTCATTCCGAAAAAATCGAACGGCTGCTGCGCCTGCAGGCGCAGCTCGAAGCGCAGGCGCGCGCCATCAGCTCGGCGATGGTCGGAACGACCCAGCGCGTGCTGGTGGAGGGCCATTCCAAGAAACGGAAGACCGAACTGCAGGGGCGCACAGGCAATAACCGTGTGGTGAACTTTCCCGGGCCGGAATCGCTCATTAACCAGTACGTGCACCTGCGCATAGCCGCCGCCCTCCCTCACAGCCTGCGGGGTGAGCTCGTCTGAGGGCGAAACCGGTCGAAGTCAAGCTGGACCCGGTCGACAACCAGCGCCTCGCACGCCTGTGCGGCGCGCTCGACGAAAATATCCGCCAGATCGAGTCCGCGCTCGACGTGACGATCGCTCGCCGCGGCGCGAAGTTCACCGTGAAGGGCGAGCAGGCACAGCGCGCGGCGGAAGCCATCGAGCATTTCTACGACCGCGCCTCGGGCGATCTGACAGTCGAGGACGTCCAGCTCGGCCTCACCGAGCTGTCCAAGAAAATCTCACTGGAGAACGAAGGGCCGCAGCTGCTCACCCGGCGCGCCGACCTGCACGGCCGCACGCCGCACCAGGTGGAGTACATCGAAAGCATCCTCGCGCACGATCTTACTTTCGGCATCGGCCCGGCCGGCACCGGCAAGACCTACCTCGCGGTAGCATGCGCAGTCGATGCGCTGGAGCGCGACAAGGTCAAGCGCATCGTGCTCGTGCGGCCCGCGGTCGAGGCGGGCGAGCGTCTCGGATTCCTCCCCGGCGACCTCGCGCAGAAGGTCGATCCCTACCTGCGGCCTCTGTACGACGCACTCTTCGACCTGATGGGTTTCGAGAAGACCGGCAAGCTGCTCGAACGCGGCACGATCGAGCTCGCGCCGCTCGCCTACATGCGCGGCAGGACGCTCAATCACGCCTTCATCATCCTCGACGAAGCGCAGAACACGACGCCGGAGCAGATGAAAATGTTTCTCACGCGCATCGGCTTCGGCGCTAAAGCGGTCGTCAACGGCGACGTCACCCAGATAGACCTGGCGCGCGGTCAGAAGAGCGGGCTGATCGAGGCGCGCCGCATCCTCACCGGCGTGCGCGGCATCGCCTTCACGCAGTTCGGCGCGCAGGACGTGGTGCGCCACCCGCTGGTCGCGCGCATCATCGATGCCTACGACTCGCGGCAGCAGGAAGAGTAGGATCTTTGTTCAATACGCAGTGCCGCGGCGCGGAGTGCCGAGTGCTGCATCTCTGCGCAAGTGGGCGCTTGCCGCGTCGCGGTCTCCCCTGACCTTGAGGGTCGTCGGCGAGCGCGAGGGCCGCGCGCTCAACAAGGCCTTCAGGGGAAAAGACCGCGCGACGAACGTGCTGACATTCAACACCGGCGACATCGCGCTGTGCCACCCTGTCATCCGGCGCGAGGCGCGCGCGCAGGGGAAGACCGTTGCGGCGCACTATGCACACCTCGTGGTGCACGGATGCCTGCACCTGCACGGCTACGCGCATGAAAAGAAAAGGGATGCGGCGCGCATGGAAGCGCGCGAGATTCGCATTCTGCGCAGCGCCGGAATCGCCAACCCCTACGGAGTAGAATGAACGCGCCAGGCATGAACGATCAGTCCCGACCAAGCCTGCTCGAGCGCCTTTCGGCGCTTCTGATGCGCGAGCCCGGCGACCGCAGCGAGCTCACGCAGCTTCTGCGGTCAGCCTATTCGCGCAACCTGCTCGACGCGGACGCGCTCTCGATCATCGAAGGAGCGCTCACCGTGTCGGAGATGGCGGTGCGCGACATCATGGTGCCGCGCGCCCAGGTCGACTTCATCGACATCAACGAGCCGGTGGAGAAGTTCGTGAAGCAGGTGATCGCCACCGCGCACTCGCGCTTCCCGGTGATCGATCAGAACCGCGACGACGTCATAGGCGTGTTGCTGGCCAAAGACCTTCTTCGTTTTTATGCCGGCGAAGAGGAGTTCAACGTGCGCGAGATGCTGCGCCCGGCGGTGTTCGTTCCGGAGGCGAAGCGGCTCAACGTGCTGCTGCGCGAGTTCCGCGCCAGCCGCAACCACATGGCGATCGTGATCGACGAGTACGGCGGCGTCGCGGGCCTGGTGACGATCGAGGACGTGCTCGAGCAGATCGTGGGCGACATCGAGGACGAATACGACTTCGACGAGGCCTCCGACAACATCCTGCCCGAGCCAGGCGGCCGGCACCGGGTCAAGGCGCTCACGCAGATCGCCGACTTTAACGCCGCCTTCGGCACGCATCTCTCCGACGAGGCGGCCGACACCATCGGCGGCTATCTCATCAAGCACCTCGGCCGCCTGCCGAAGCGCGGTGAGTCCGTAGTGATGGAGGGCCTGCGCTTCCAGGTGCTGCGCGCCGACAGCCGCCGCGTCTACACCCTACTGGTCGACAGACTCAAGAGCTGATCCCGGGCTCGCATTTGCTGTATTCCGTCCTCGCGGGCGCCGCGACCGTCCTCGCATTCGCGCCGTTTGGGCTGCACCCGTTTGCGCTGCTCACGTTGGCGCTCCTTATCCATCTGTGGATGCGCGCGCCCCCGCAGCGCTGCGCTTTGCTTGGGTTTGCCTTCGGGGCGGGGCTCTTCGGCGCGGGCGTGTCGTGGGTGTATGTGAGCCTGCATCAGTTCGGCGGTATGGCGGCGCCGCTCGCCGTCTTCGCGACGCTTGTATTCTGCGCGTTGCTTGCGCTCTTTCCCGCGGTGGCGGGCTGGCTTCAAGCGCGCGTGCCCGCATCCGACGCTGCGCGCGCCGTCCTGCTTATCCCCGCGACCTGGGTGCTGTGCGAATGGATGCTTTCGTGGATCTTCACCGGCTTTCCCTGGCTCGCGCTCGGCTATTCGGCGGCGGGATGGCCCCTGCAGGGATACGCGCCGCTGGGCGGCGTGTACATGGTTTCGTTCGTCATTGTTTCTGCCGCCGGAATGCTCTGGCTCCTCGCGGGACAGAAACCTCGATTCCTTGTCGTGCTCCTGCTCGTGATCGGCACCGGCGAGGCGCTGCGCCACGTCGCGTGGACGGTGCCGGCCGGGGCGCCGGTCCCAACCGCGCTCCTGCAGGGAAACATCGAACAGGAGATGAAGTTTCATCCCGAGCGAGCACCCCGCATTCTAGAGACCTACGCGCGGCTCGCCGAAGGCACCCAGGCGCGGCTCGTGATCCTTCCCGAGACCGCGCTGCCGGCGTTCCTCGACCGCATCGCTCCCGCCTATCTCGCGCGCCTTGATGCCGTCGGCAAGCGTAATGAGGGCGACCTACTAATTGGGGTGCCCTACCGAACGGGGCGCGACGCTTACTACAATAGCGCACTCAGCCTCGGCGTATCGCCAAGGCAGATCTACCACAAGGTGCATCTCGTACCATTCGGCGAGTTCGTCCCCCCGGGCTTCCGCTGGACGCTCGACGTGCTTTCCATCCCACTCTCCGACTTCAGCCGCGGCTCCTTCGATCAGCCGCCGCTCGAGGTTGCGGGCCAACGCGTCGCGGTCAACATCTGCTACGAGAACGTTTTCGGCGCTGAGATCGCGCGTAGCCTGCCCGAGGCGACCCTGCTCGTGAATATGTCGAACGTCGCGTGGTTCGGCGATTCCCTCGCTCCGGCACAGCACCTGCAAATCGCCCGCTTGCGCGCCATCGAGACCGGCCGTATGCATCTCACTGCGACGAATACAGGAATCACCGCGGCGATCGACCGCGACGGGCGCGTGCTCGCTCGCCTGGAGCAGTTCACCGAGGGCCGGCTCGAGATCCCGGCGCAGGGATATGCGGGAGCCACGCCGTACGTTCGCCTGCGCGACTGGCCGGTGGTCGTCGCCTGCCTTCTGATTTTCGCGTTGTTCACTGTGAGGGCGAAGCGCAGCCGTTAAAATCCGCGCGTGCCGACATTCCAGCAGCTCATCGGGCAGCTCAATGCATACTGGGACCGGCAAGGATGCGCACTGCTGCAGCCCTACGACATGGAGGTCGGCGCGGGCACGTTCCACACCGCCACCTTCCTGCGCGCGATCGGTCCCGAGCCGTGGAGCGCCGCGTACGTGCAGCCGTCGCGCCGACCCAAGGACGGCCGCTATGGCGATAACCCGAACCGTCTACAGCATTACTACCAATACCAGGTTGTGCTCAAGCCCTCGCCGGTGGAAATCCAGGACAAGTACCTTGGCTCGCTGAAGGCCTTGGGAATCGACCCGGCGCAGCACGACATCCGCTTTGTCGAGGACGACTGGGAATCGCCGACTCTCGGCGCCTGGGGCCTCGGATGGGAAGTGTGGCTCGACGGCATGGAAATCACGCAGTTCACTTATTTCCAGGAAGTCGGCGGCCTCGCCTGCAAGCCGGTGCTCGGTGAGATCACCTACGGCCTGGAGCGCCTCGCCATGTACCTGCAGGGCAAGGACAGCGTGTTCGACCTCATCTGGACGCCGGGTGTCGCTTATCGCGACGTGTACCACCAGAACGAAGTGGAGCAGTCAAAGTACAACTTCGAGCTCTCCAATGCCGATATGTTGTTCCGGCATTTCGGCGACTTCGAGGCTGAGGCAAAACGCCTGATCGCCGCGCGATGCGTCCTGCCGGCCTATGAGATGGTGATGAAGGCTTCCCACACCTTCAACCTGCTCGATGCGCGCGGCGCCATCTCGGTTACCGAGCGCCAGGCCTATATCGGTCGCGTGCGTACGCTCGCGAAGGAAGTCGCGCATGGGTATTACGAGTCGCGCGAACGCCTCGGCTTTCCCATGCTGTCGAAGGCGACATAGATGGCGCTCACGCTGCTCGTCGAGCTGCTGACCGAGGAGTTGCCGCCCAAGTCGCTGCGCGCGTTGGCGAATGCATTTTCGAGCGCGCTGGTCGCGGCGCTGAAAGGAGAGGGCTTTCTCAGCGGCGACAGCGCAGCCACGGCGTTCGCGACTCCGCGTCGGCTTGCGGTTTCGATCACGGATGTGCATGAGAAATCTCCGGATCGGCAGCTTCAGCTGACGGGCCCCTCGGTAAACGCGCCGCCGCAAGCGGTCGCGGGGTTCGCAAAGAAAAACGGGGTGTCTGTCGACGACTTGACAAAGCTTGATACGCCGAAAGGAGAGGTTTTCGCATACCGGAGAATTGCGGCAGGGTCTCATCTCGCCGCGAATCTTGCGCTCCGGGTCGAAGAGGCGCTGAAGCGGCTTCCGGTCGCGAAGCTCATGCGCTGGGGGAGCGGCGATGCGCAGTTCGTCCGACCGGTGCACGGCCTCGTCATGATGCACGGCCGGCAGGTCGTGCCCGGACGCGTGCTGGACCTGGAGTCCACCAATCGCACCCAGGGCCACCGCTTCATGGGCAAAGGCACGATTACACTCGCGGATGCCACGAAGTACGAGACGACGCTGCGCGAGGAAGGCATGGTGATCGCGGATTTCGCCGCCCGACGCGATGAGATCGAGCGCCAGCTCAAGGCCGCGGCGGCACGCGAAAGGGGAGCGCTCGGTGTCTACGAAGATCTGCTCGACGAAGTGACCGCGCTCGTCGAGCATCCGAGCGTCTATAGCGGCGGCTTCGACGCCGCGTTCCTCGCCGTACCGCAGGAATGCCTGATCCTCACGATGCGGCAGAACCAGAAGTACTTCCCGCTTTTCGATGGCGCCGGCAGGCTTGTACCCAGGTTCCTCATCGTATCCAACATGAAGCTCGCCGACCCGCAGCACATCATCGCCGGCAACGAGCGCGTCGTGCGCCCGCGCTTCGAGGACGCACGCTTCTTCTACGAGCAGGACCGCAAGGTCAGGCTGGAAGCGCGCGTGCCGGAGCTCGCCAAAGTGATCTTCCACAACAAGCTCGGCAGCCAGCTCGACCGCGTCATGCGCATCCAGATGCTTTCGGGCCATATCGCGAGAAGCCTGAGTGCCGACGTTGCCGCGGCGGAGCGCGCCGCATGGCTGTCGAAGGCCGATCTTCTCACCGGCATGGTTGGCGAATTCCCGGAGCTGCAGGGCGTGATGGGCCGCTACTACGCGCTCAATGACGGCGAGCCGCGCCCGGTCGCCGATGCGATCCAGGGGCACTACCGCCCGCGCTTCGCCGGCGATCGGCTTCCCGACGACGAAGTGGCCTGCGCGGTCGCGCTTGCCGACAAGCTCGACGCGCTCGCCGGCATGTTCGGCATCGGCCAGCAGCCCACTGGGGAGAAAGACCCTTTCGGCCTGCGTCGCGCCGCGCTCGGCGTGGTTCGAGTCCTGGTCGAGCGCAAGCTCGGCTTATCGTGGCACGCTCTGGTCGACTCGGCGTTCAACACATATGCGAGCAAGGTCAAGGACGCCCGCGCGGAGATGCATGCTTTCGTCCTCGAGCGCTTCGCCGGCTACTTAAAGGACCAAGGATTTTCGACGCTTCAGGTGGACGCCGTGCTGAGCCAGAATCCGGTCCGCCTGGATCTCGTGCCGCAGCAGCTTGAGGCGGTACGGGCTTTCCAGGAGCTGCCCGAAGCCGAAAGCCTCGCCGCAGCGAACAAGCGCGTCGCTAACATCCTGCGACAGGCGGCGGCCCAGGGAGAATCGTTCAAGCCGGTGGAGCGCAAGGCACTGAAGGAGCCGGCCGAGCTCGCGCTCTTCACCGCGCTCGAGATGACCCGAGGCAATGCGCTGCCTATGTTCGAGCGCGGCGACTACACCGGCTATCTCAAGAGCTTCGCCGTCCTGAAGAAGCCGGTGGACGCCTTCTTCGACTCCGTCATGGTGATGGTCGATGATGCCGGGCTTCGCCAAGGCCGTCTCGCGCTGCTCAACGACCTGCGCGATGCGATGAATCGGGTCGCCGACATCTCCAAGCTAGCGCAATGAAGCTCGTCATCCTGGACCGCGACGGTACGGTCAACGAAGACAGCGACGACTATATCAAGTCACCCGAGGAGTGGCGCCCGATCAAGGGTAGCCTGGAAGCGATCGCGCGGCTCACACAGGCCGACTACCGGGTCGTCGTCGCGACCAACCAGTCGGGAATCGCGCGCGGGCTGTTCGACACACGCACGCTCTTCGCGATCCACGACACGATGCTGCGTGCGCTCGCCCAGCACGGCGGACGCATCGACGCGTTTTTCTTCTGCCCGCACGCGCCGGAAGCGGGCTGCCATTGCCGCAAGCCGCAGCCGGGCATGCTGCTCGAGGTGGCGCGCCGCTTCAATGTTCCGCTCGACCAGGCCTACATGGTGGGCGATACTCAGCGCGACCTCGAGGCCGCGGCCGCGGCCGGAGCGCGGCCAGTGCTCGTGCTCACCGGCAAGGGCGCGCAGGCGCGCGACGCCGGGAAACTGCCGGCCGGAACCCGCGTGTTTCCCGATCTCGCGGCATTCGCCGCGCACCTTGCTCCGTGAGATTTGTGCGCTCGGTGTTGTTCGCGCTGGGACTCGTTCTCATCACCCCGCCGTACGCGCTGATTGCGCTCGCCACCTTTCCGCTGCCACGCATGGCGCGCTATCGCATCATCTCCGGCTGGTCGCGCCTGGTTGTGCTCATGGCGAGAACGATCGTGCGCATCGACTGGCGGGTCGAGGGGCGCGAAAATCTGCCCTCGCGCCCTTCCGTGATCCTCGCCAAGCACCAATCGGCTTGGGAGACCATGGCGTTCCAGCTCATCTTTCCGCCGCAGGTGCTGGTGCTCAAACGCGAGCTCCTCTGGATCCCGTTCTTCGGCTGGGGACTCGCCCTGATGAGCCCGATCGCGATCGACCGCTCGCGCGGCGTGGCGGCGCTGCGCGCGATCGCCCGGCGCGGTCGGGAGCGGCTGCGGCAGGGTTTCTGGGTGGTGGTCTTTCCCGAAGGAACTCGGGTCTCACCCGGCGCTTCGCGCGCCTATCATCCCGGCGGCGCCTGGCTCGCGTGCGCGGCAGGCGCGCCGGTGGTCCCCGTGGCGCACAACGCGGGACTCTTCTGGCCACGCAACGCCTTCCTGAAGCGGCCCGGCACGGTCACCGTGCGCATCGGACCGCCGATCGACGCTGCCAACCGCGACGCCGAGACGGTCAATAAGCTGGCGAAGACATGGATCGAAGAACAGCAAAAAGCTCTCACCTGATCCGCCTGGGCGGGCGCGAGGTGGAGTACCGGTTCGTGCGCCGGCGCCGGCGCACACTTGGCATCACGGTCGACGCCGGGGGGCTCAAAGTGTCGGCGCCGCCGCGCGCGCCGTGGCGCGACATCGAGGGATTCGTGCGGGAGAAGGAGCGCTGGATTCTCTCCAAGCTCGACGAATGGGCGCGTGCGCCGCGGCCGACGCTCGTGCGGGGCGCCACCGGCGAGCGTCTGCCGCTTTTCGGCACGAGCGTTCGCCTTGAGCGCTGCGGCGGTCCGGCGCGCCGCGAGGACGACGCCCTGCGCTTTGGCAGCATGCCGCAGCTCGTGCAATGGCTGAAAGCGACGGCGCTTTGCGCGTTGCGCCCACGTGTCGCTCATTTCGCCGCCCGCGTCGGGCGGCCGGCGCCGCGCGTCGCGCTTTCGAATGCGCGCACTCAATGGGGCGCTTGCAACGAGGGCGGGGGCATCCGGCTATCCTGGCGACTCGTCCACGTGGAGCCCGCCCTAGCGGACTATGTGGT
>DATIGN010000092.1:0-17290 GCA_035454685.1 Burkholderiales bacterium
AGCAGCAGAGTGATGATCCAGTAGCGCATCGGCTATCAAAACAGCGGAGGACCTCAGGAGGCACATTACCAAGCTCTCTGTACGTTCGCTGTAAGTCATTGTTCGTCCAGCGTTGTTAGCCCTTGTGAAAGAGCTGCTCCGACGGCTTGATGGCGACACCACGGCTTAGCGTGTACGAGGATTCAAACGAGCCCCCAGTCGCGAGCAGATAAACAAAGCCCCGCGCGGGCGGGGCTTTTTGCAGGCAGCGAGACTGCGCTACGGCTTCTTCGGCGCCGTGGTTCCGCTCGCGGCGCCTTCCTTCGCCGCTGCTTGCTCGCTTGCGGAGAGCTTACCGTCACCGTCCTTATCCAGCTTGCTGAAATCCTTCTCCAACGCCGTCCCCTTCGCCTCGTCGCGCGAAATGGAGCCGTCTTTGTTCTTGTCCATGGCGCTACCACCAGCGCTTGGCGCCGCTGGTGCCGCGCCTGAAGTGCCGCTGGGCGCTTTGGTCTGGGCCTGGCTCAAGAGCGGTACCGCAAAAGCGGCTGCTACTGCTACTGCAACTAGCGTCTTTAGTCTCATTGCTGGTCTCCGGTTAGAAAGTGCTACCTCCTCACAGCCCCTACCAAAACGGTACGCACACGCACTCCGGTCTCTGGTTCGACCGTTATGTTTCGGGGTGAAAATATAAGTGAGACCAGAACGCTGCGCTGCCGCTGAATCCTGCTGTCGGGTGTAGCTTTCTTTCTACAGCGGCGCATCATGGTCGCGACACTGCTTGCTCGCAGCTACCAAGACGCAAGCCGTCGCGTTGCGATTCAGCGACAGCAATTCTTGCGGTCGTGAATCGCGGAGGAACAGCTCCCTGCTTTACTGGCGGATCGGATTCTCGTTACGTAGGTGGATTTCCGTGCCGACCCGCTCTAGCCGGGCGATCTCGTCCGTCTCCTCGAACGTAAGGCCAACCAGCACCGCGCGTCCTTGCGGATCCTGGGTAATACCGCGCATCCAGCCAAGGGAAGCGCGCTCGTCGTCCGCAAAAGTGAACATCCCTCTTTTCTCCCTGCAAAAGAAAAGCTCCCGCCGAAGTGGGCGGTCCCCTAGCTGGCGGGCTGCGCTGGGCGCCGCACGACCAGCGTGGTAACTGGCGCGGGGCGAAGGATCTGCGCGTGCTCTTCCTCGAGTCCTGTCTGCGCTAGCTGCTCGCGACGAATTTTGGCGAAGGTCTTGCGCACGTCGGTTTGGTCGCTAGGCGTGTATCTGAATGACGAGTCCAGGATCGATTTCATGACGCACCTCCTCTTGTGTGCGAGAACATCTGACTGTCGATACGTGAATTTTTGCCGATTTTGAATTGCAATGTGCACCGCTGTCCGTGCATTTTTTCACGCTGCGCGCCGCTTTCTTTGCCTTCGACATACCGCCTACGGCGTGCCGCAGCCCGAGCTTGCGCTCGTCGCCGGCTTCGCGCTCCAGTTCGCAGGGGCCGTGTTGCTGCTGCTGGATGTGCATCTGCTCGTGGCAGCTATTTGAACATCAGGCTCAGCTGGGGCAGGAAGACGAGGAGAAGGGTCACGAGCGTCATGCAGATCACGAACGGAAACGAACCGGCAAAGATGTCGCGTAGCGTGATGCGCGGGTCGTCGAGCGTCGATTTGACCACGTAGACTGAAATCCCGAACGGCGGCGTAAGCAGGCCGATCTCCACGGCGACCACGGCCACCACGCCGAACCAGACAAGATCGCCCCCGAGCGCCTTGACCACCGGGATGGCGAAAGGCAGCGTGATCACCATGATCGACACCGAGTCGAGCATGCAGCCGAGCACTACGGCAAGGCCCATATAGAGGAATACGAATCCCGTGAGGCCGAAGCCGGCGCCGGCGGCGAGCGCCGAAAGGCTCTGCGGCAGGCCGGACATCGCGAGCATCTGGCCGAAGATGCGCGCGCCGAGAATGAGAAACAGAATGGATACCGTGACGTACCCGGTCTCGACCATCGTTTCCCAGAGCCGTCGCCAGCCGAGCTTGCGGCGTGCGGCCGCGATGACCAGCGCGCCGAGCGCGCCGGCGGCGCCTGATTCGGTTGGCGTGAAGATGCCGCCATAGATCCCGCCAAGCACGATGACGATAAGCGCGACGATCGGCGCAAGCTTGAGCGTCGCGCTGCGGATGTCCTCGCCCTCCTCGCGCGCACCGGTGGCCGCGCCGCCGACCGTCGCGGGCGAGAAAGTGGCGATGAGGACGATCATGAGGGAGAACGCCGCCGCGAGGATCAGCCCCGGCACGATGCCGGCAAGAAAGAGATCGCCCACCGACTGCTCGGCGAGGAAGCCGTAGACGATGAAGAGCAGGCTCGGCGGAATCAGCATGCCGAGCACCGAGGATCCCGCCACCACCCCGACGGAGAATTGCGCCGTGTAGCCGTGACGCAGCATCTCAGGCGCGGCGATCTTGGTGAACACCGCCGCCGAGGCGATCGACGAGCCGGTAACCGCGGCGAACACCGCGTTGGCCGCCACGGTGGCGACCCCAAGCCCTCCGCGCACGCGTGCCAGCATCCAGCGCGCCACCGCGAACGTATCGCGCCCGACGTCGGAGGTGCTGATGAGAAGCCCCATCAGCACGTAGAGCGGAACTACGCCGAAGAAATAGCTGTTGAGGTATTCGGTCGAGCTTTGCGAGAGCGTACGCATGCCAAGCCCGGGATCGCCGCGGATGAGCCAGATACCGGTGAAGCCGACCACGATCATGGTGACGCCGATCGGCAGGCCGGCCACAAGCAGAAGCACCATGCAGGCCACGCTGAAGAGGCCGATCTGCGGATTGCTCAAGTCGACTATCAAGGCAAACGCGGAAACAGCGGCGAGCGCCCCTAGGGCCGTGCCGACAACGGGCCATTGCGGCCGCGCGTGCCACGCGCCCGCCGAGCGGGTCGCGGCGCCGAAGAACTGGATCAGAAACTCGACCGCCGTGATCGCGGCGCCGAGCACCACCACCGCGAGGAATGGCCAGATCAGGAACACGAACACGCCCGGGGTGCCGGTGATTTCGTCGTTCGTCCACGCGTCGGCGAGCTTAGGCCACGTACCCCATGTGATCACGGCGAACACCACAGCGCCAGTCAGGTGGTACACCGCGTTGAAGGCGTGGCCTGCGGCCGGGCGTCGCGCCTCGAGCGGCTCGATAAGCAACTCGACACGGGTGAAGCGCCCAACGCGCAGCGTGCTCGCCATCTGCAGGAACACCGCCGCGACGATGGAGTAGCCGACCATCTCGGCGGCGCCTTTGATCGGCGCGCTGAAAAGGTAGCGCCCGGCGACATCGGCGCAGATGAGGAACATGAGCGCGAAGATCCACAGCGTCCCCGCGCTGTTCATGCCCAGCGTGAGGGCGCCGAACCCGCGCGCCAGGGGGCTTGGGTTCAGAGCCCCCTATCCCAGTCGCGCAGCGGCTTGGCGCCGCGCTTGCGCGCTTCCTCCATGAAGATCTTGAGCACCTGCCGGCCAGCATCCCCGTTACGGCGCGCCCAGTCGCCGGCGACGTCCGGCAGCGCCTTCGCCCACTTCTCGCGCTCGGCTTGCGGCAGCTCCGAGACTTTCACCGCGGGATTCTTGGCTAGCGCCTCCCAGGTGGAGGCTTCGCGTTGCGCCACGAGGTCGGCGCACATCTTCGCGTAGTCGCGGCCGAGCTCGCGGAAGAGCTCTTTCATGTGCGGCGGCAGCCCATCCCAGGTCTTCTTGTTCATCGCCAGGGCGCCGGAGAACACCGCGCCGAGATCGACCTTCGTGATGTAAGGCGCCACCTCGTGCAGCTTGAAGGGCAGCACGCCAGTGATGAGGATCACCGCACCGTCGGCCACTCCGGTCTGCAGCATGTTGTAGAAGACCGGCAGCCCGGCATCGACCGGGGTCGCGCCGGTGCCTTGCACACGGCTCGCAATGGCGCCGGGCGCAAGCAGCTTCTTGCCCTTCAGGTCCTCAAGCTTGGTCACCGGGAACTTGGTGACCAGGTGATACGTGTCCGCCACCTGTGCTCCGAGGAACACGGTGTTGTGCTTGGTCCACTCGGCGGCGAACGCCGGCACCTTACCCATGAGCTGGTTCTGCACTTCGACGAGCGCTCGGAAGTCGCCGGTGACGAAAGGCGAGTAGTAGGCCACGTTCTGCAGGGGCTGCTTCGCCGGCTCCCAGAGCGAGCCAACCCAGCCGATGTCGGCCAGGCCGTCGCCGATTCCTTCCAGCGTATTGTTGAAGTCGTACAGGGCCCCGGCGTAGGCCTCGGTCCACTGAATAGTGTCCGCTAGCCCCTTCGCTTTCAGCCGCTTGTTCGACTCGGGAACCACGAGCTCCTTGAGCGGGATCGTCCACGGCAGCACCGGCGGATGGCTCGAACCGATGGTCATCTTGTAATCGCGGGCATGGACGGCCCAAGCCGCCGCGCAAAACAACACGAAAACGATTGTCTTTCTCATGAGGCCTCCCTCTCCACCATGGAAAAGCGTTCATCGGCCGCAAGACAGGGCGATTCCGGCAAACCGCGTTCCCTGCGCACGATATTCGTTCCGCGCACGATCGACACCATCTTGTAGAAGGCGTGGCGCCGGCTCATGCCCTCGCGCCCCATGCCGCAGTCGGAGGCGAGAATCAGGCGCTCGGCGGGAATATGCTCGAGCGCCTTGCGCACCAGCCCGGCGACCTGCTCGGGCGTCTCGACCTGCAGCGTGTGATGGTCGACCACCCCGATGCAGACCTTCTGCTGCGTGATCTGCCGGCCGATCGCCTCGAGGTCGGCACCGCCGGAGCTGCAGGTCTCGAACGTGATGACGTCGGCGTCGATGCGCGAGAGCGGCTCGAGCGCCGGGGCATAGCTGGGCGTCTGCGGGAACAAGCGCTGCGCCGCGGGATTGCCCCAGCAGGTGTGGCACCAGACTTCCGTTTTCCTTCGCAGTCCGCGTACCGTGTTGTTGAACACGTCGACCATGAAATCCGGGTTCAGCACCTTGTCGACGAGGCCCTTGGCGGCAAGAAGGTGGATTTGCGGCTCCTCCATCTGGATTACCTTGCAGCCGGCGTCGGCGAGCTCGTGCAGCTCCTCGTTGAGCGCATCGCTGATCGCGAGAATCGCCTTCCTCAGGTCCTTGTAGTGCAGGTCGCGCACCGCCATGGCGACGAGCTCCGGCATGATGGTGCCGAACTTGACCGGCTTGGTGGTCTGGCGCTGCGCCGCCTTCCAGATCGCGGCGTACTGCAGCCGCCCGCGGCCGACCGGGCCGACCAGGTCGGGCATCATGCGCGTCTCGAGCACCTCGTGCAGGATGTGGCCGGGCTTGTGCGGAAAGCCGGCCTTGCCGCCGGCGCGGTAAAAGCTCGCGCCGTCGAAGCCGCTCATGCGCAGCGGCGCATACGAGAACCAGTTGTGGCCGGCGACGTCGGCGTCGAAGCGGCAGTCGCCGTCGGTAACGATATCGAGGCCGGCAACTTCCTGGTCGCGCAGGTAGGTCGAGACCGCGTCGAGGTATTGCTCGCGGTAGGTGCGGTCGACCATCGCCTCGCGAAAATCGCGCCGGCCGAGGTTTTGCGTATACCAGCTCGGGCGTGGCAGCGAGCCGATGATCGTCGTCGCCAGCACGATGCCCGATGTCGCGGTGTACATCGACCCTCCTCCTCGGGACGGATGCTACCTTAGGAAGCCGCTAGGGGAAGCGTCCCATCAACTCGAGAGCCCGCCGCTCACCCTACTTCGGGATCGGATCAGGAAGGGCGCGAAGCCCGCCCCACGCAAGGGTCGTATGGCAAATAAATGCGGGATCAGCCGCTGGTTCGCGACCTGTTGATAAAGGCCCGCGCCCGATCGACCTTCTCGATGCAGTTGGGGTATTTGCCGAACTCGAACTGCACCTTTGCCGCCGTCAGCAAACCCGCTGCCTTCGATTGCTCGACGGTGCCGCCAAAGCCGTTGGCCTTGGCGAAGTCGAGCTCCTTGTAGGCGATGCTCAGGCCGTTCTCGCACTGCTTCGCCAGGGAGCTGTTCGGATTGCCGGCGCAGCCCACAGCGACGGCGAGAGAACAAATCATCAAGGCGGCGAGCAGTAATCTCATGGCATCACGCCAATCCACTGTACGCCAGGAAACCGGCGGTGGTGTAGGGAAACCTGCACGCGCCGGCGGGATTTTCACGGGAAATTCCTTCGTTCCCAGGCCGCGAAGAGCGAGCGGTTTGGACCGCGGCCGGGCGCTGAATCAGCCCATCAGGCGGAGAGCCCGTCTCCCACCGGCACGTTCTCAGGTTTGAGATCGATTCCCGAGGCCTTCGCCTGCATGACAAGCAGCGCCGCGAAGTCCTTGTCCGTGATGCCGTGACCGATCATCTGCTGGATAAGATCGCGGGTGATCGATGCCAAGGGCAGGGGAACGCCATGCTTGCGCCCGGAATCCAGGCCGAGATCGACGTCCTTCCGCAACAGCTCCGGCGTAAAAGTGACCGAGAAATCGAGGTTGACCAGCGCGGGGGTCTTGTAGCGGGTGAACATGCACCCGAAGATGCTGTTGTTCAGAAAATCGAGAAACGCATGCCGCGACATGCCAGCCTTCTGCGCGAGGATGGTGATCTCGCACATCGACTGGATGACCACGGCAAGGAACACGTTGTGGCAGATCTTGGCGATGCGCGAGAGCTCGCCCTCGCCCACGTAGCTCGAGCCGCGGCCGACCAGATCCAGATAGGGCCGCGCCGCATCGTATGCCGCCCGAGGGCCGGACACGACGAACACCAGCTTCCCCGCTTTCACGACCTTCGCATTGCCGCTCACCGGCGCAGCCAGGTACTGGATGCCCTTCGCGGAGAGCATGCTGCGAAGCTCGGCCGAGCCTTCGATCGAGATCGACGAGCACTCGATCACCATGCGCGGCTTCGCGGCCCCTGAAAGCATTTTCTGCATCACGTCCTTCACGTCGTCCCAGGTAGAGACCATGCAGAAGACGATGTCCCTGGCGGCGAGCTCGTTCGGTCCGTCGACGATCCTCGCCCCGTACTGCGCCAAGGGCTCGGCCTTCGCCTTGGTGCGATTCCAGACCGCGATGTCGCAGCCGGCCTGAGCCAAGCGCCTGGCCATGTCGTAGCCCATGCGGCCGGTGCCGATCCAGCCCAGCTTCAGCTCAGTAGGGGTTGGCAATGGGCAATTCCTCGGCGGGATAAAGGGTGATGATCTTGGCGCCTTTCGGGGCAAGGATTACTTCCTCTTCGATCCGCGCCGCGGACACACCGTCCGTCGCGGGGCAATAGGTTTCCACGGCGAATACCATGCCCGCCTTGAGCTCGATCGGCTCGCGCAGCGACGTGAGCCGCGAGATGAGCGGACGCTCGTGCAATCCGAGGCCGAGGCCGTGGCAGAAGTTGAGGCCGAACGCGTCCATCTCGCTCGCGAAGCCGATCTCCTTCGCCTCCGGCAGCGCGAGCGCGATCTTGTCGCTTGTCATGCCGGGCCGGAGCAGCTCGATCGCCCGGTCCATCCACTCGCGCGCCTTCTTGTAGGCGGTGCGCTGCGCGGGCGTGGCGCGGCCGACGTTGAAAGTCCGGTAGTAGCAGGTGCGATAACCCATGAACGACTGGATGATGTCGAAGAACGCCTGGTCGCCGGGGCGGATCAAACGATCGGTGAAGTTGTGCGGGTGAGGGCTGCAGCGCTCGCCCGAGATCGAGTTGATCGCCTCCACGCAGTCGGAGCCCATCTCGTAGAGCCGCTTGGTGGCGAGCGCAACGATCTGCGACTCCTGCACCCCGGGCTTCAACGCTTCGGCGATATCCTGGTATACGCCGTCGACCATCGCCGCCGCCATGTTGAGGAGCGTGAGCTCGTCGATGTTCTTCACTTCGCGCGCCTGCAGCATCACCTGCTGGCCGTCGCGCACCTCGATGCCGGCCTTCTGCAGCGCGAACAGCATCGGCGGCTCGACCACATCCACGCCGAGCGGCATGTCGGCCACGCCTTCTTCTTCGAGGATGGCTTTGATCTCCCTGGCGGCGTCCTTGAACAATGTCAGATCCGCGCCCGTTGCCCCGCGCATGCCGAGCAGTCCGGCGCGGCAATGGTCCTCGCGCAGCCACGGCGAGTAGAGCTTGTGATGGCGCGCGGCGCTGCCGAAATCCCAGATGTAGGGCTCGCCGTTGCCAGTGAGGAGCGAGTAGCGCGTGAGCTTGTCGCGCGCCCACTCGCCGATCACGGTGCTCGTGGTGTAGCGAATGTTGTGCTGGTCGAACGAAAGGAGCGCGCCAAGCCCGGAATGCGCGAGTGCGGCGCGCACGCGCGCGAGGCGGTAGTCGTGCAGACGGCGGAAATCGACGCGCTCCTCGAAATCGACCTGCGTGCGCCCGGGCGCCTGCAGCGGCCGGTCCCAGCGGTGCTTCGGATCGATGTCGTCGGGACGGACGTGCGTCGTCCTGTGGTCTTTCTTTCCTTTCGTCATCCGGCCTCCTCGCGCGGCTGATTCTAGCGTCTAATTTTCTTCACAGGCCGATGCAGCCGCTGCGCAATCGCTGTCGTAGCCGTTTTGCTTTCGGAGACCCAACTAAGCCAACTTCAAGCCGGCCGCGTGAAGCGCATTCCTGAGCGGGCCGTCCCGGCACGCCACCGGGTAACGCAGTGCCAGCGCAAGATCGAGATACGAAGCGTCGTAAGCAGTGAGGTCGTGATCCCGTGCAACCGCCACCAGGCGGCGCGGCGCCGGCGTGTCTTTGTGCACAACGATGTCCAGAGGCTCGGCCAGATCGATGATCGTGTCGACCTGGCGATCCGACAGCAGCTTGCGGCGTTGCAGCTGCCAGAGAGCATTCGCGAACTCGAGCGGCCAGACCGCCGGCACGTGCAGCCGCTCGCTGCGTGCCTGCCGCCTGACGCGATCGGTATGGCCGGTCGCCTGATTGCGTACGAACCAGGCGAGCGCCACGCTCGCGTCGATGATCAGCGGCACTACAGCCGGCCTTCCTCGATCAACCTCTGCAGGTCGACTTTGCGCCGGGTACGGCAAGTCTTGCTGAACTCGACGATCCGGTCGATCGCCCCGGAGCGGTCCCATCGCTCCGCGCGCGCAGCCTTCTCCGGCACGACGCGCGCGACCGCTTTGCCGCGCTTGGTGATCACCGTCTGCTTTCCTTCTTCCGCTCGGCTCACCACCTCGGAAAACCGCGCTTTCGCTTCGAACACGCTCAGCTTGTCCATGTCTTCTGCACCTGGTTAACCAGACGGGGTATTCTAGCCGAACAGTGCCGAGGGACAATCCGGCGATCCCCAGATAGGCGAGCCGCCGACAAATACTGAAACTCGTTCAGCATGCGCGCCGGCAGCGGAAGCGCGGCAACTCTTATCGCGATGTCCGGCAGAAGTCTAGAATTCCCTACGTGCGTGAAACCCAGATTCCCGCCGCGCGGCTGACCGAATTCGCCAGCGCCTGCCTGGCGCGGCTCGACCTTGCGCCGGCCGACGCGCGCCTGGTCGCCGAGACGCTCGTCGCCGCGAACCTGCGCGGCGTCGACAGCCACGGCGTCGTTCGTCTCCCACACTACGCGACGCGGCTGCGAAACGGCTCCGTGAAGGCGCGGCCTCGCATCAGCGCGCGGCGCACCGGCCCCTCCACCGCCGTAGTGGAAGGCGACGCCGGCATGGGACAGCTCGTCGCGACGCGCGCGATGCAGGAAGCGATTTCTCTTGCGAGAAAAACCGGCGTGGGCGCGGCGGTCGCGCGCAACAGCTCCCATTGCGGCGCGTGCGCATGGTTCGTCGAGATGGCGGTGAAGGAAGGCATGATCGGCGTCGCGCTCACGCACACCGACTCCATCATGGTGCCGCCGGGAATGAAGCGCATATTCCTCGGCTCCAACCCGATCGCGTTCGGCGCCCCCGGCGCGCGCGAGCCCGTGGTCATCGACATGTCGACCACGCACGTCGCCTGGGGAAAAATCCTGGTCGCGCGCCACGAAGGCAAAAGCATCCCGCCCGACTGGGGCGTCGACAAGGACGGCGGACCGACGAGCGACCCGCACGCCGTCGTCGGCCTCGCGCCCACCGGCGCGCACAAGGGCTACGCGCTCGCCGCCATGGTCGAGATCCTGTGCGCGCAGCTCGCCGGCGTGCCGTTCGGCCGCCACGTCACCAAGATGTACGCCGAGCTCGACAAGCCGCGCAACCTCGGCCATTTCATGCTCGCGCTCGATGTTCAGCGTTTTGGGGACAGGAAGGAATTTTTTTCCCAGATTGCAGGCTTCGTGGCGGAAATCCGCGCCGAGGGCGCGCTCGCGCCCGGCGATCCCGAGCGCCGCACCGCCGAGCGGCGAAACCGCGAAGGAATCCCGATTCCGGAAAATATCGTCGTCGAGCTGAACGCACTCGCGGGCGAGCTGGGAGTCGCGAAGCTTTGAACCTGGTGTTCGACCTCGGCGGGGTGGTTGTGCGCTGGGACCCCGATGCCATCATCGCCGGGGTTTTTTCGGACTCGAGCATTCATTCGACGGTGAAAGCCGGCGTGTTCGCTCACCCCGACTGGCTCGCGCTCGACCGCGGCACGCTCGAGCGCGAAGAAGCGATTGCGCGCGCGGCGCAGCGCACCGGGGTGGCCTTGGAAGAGATCCGGCGGCTGCTGCACGCCGTGCCGCCGTCGCTGACGGTGTTTCCCGACACCGTGGACCTGCTGTATCGGCTGAAGCGCCAGGGCTATCCGCTCTACTGCCTGTCAAACATGCACTTCGCGTCGATCGAATACCTCGAGAGCGAGCAAACGTTTTGGGAGGTATTCGACGGCTGCGTGATTTCCTGCAGGCTGAAGCTGTGCAAGCCGGAGTCGGCGATCTACGAGCACTTGCTGCAGACGTATGCGTTAGCGGCAAGCGAGACGCTGTTCATCGATGATGTCCAGAAAAATCTCGACGCCGCAGCCGAGCTCGGCATGAGGACCCTACGGTTCGAAAACGCCCGGCAATGCGAGCGCGGGCTCCGCGCGCTGGGGTTGCTCTAGCCGCCGCGAGCGAGCGCGTCGATCTTTTCCGCGCTGAGCTTGAGCTTCGCAGCCGCGGCGCGGATCTCGTTCCAGGTTTCGTCGTCGACCGGGACGCCTTCGCGCTCGCGCTTCGCCCGATACTCGCGCTCGGGCTCGCCGGCGATGCGCACGCGATCGTGCCCCGGCGCGGCGCGGGAGGATCGCAGCCACGCGAGAAAACTTCTTGAATCTTTCATGTACTTCTCCTCGGTCTTCAAGCGCGTCGGGTCAATGAGGATCGAGAGCATCCCGTTCAGCACCCGCCGTTGGGTCTTGTTGTCGTAGTCGGTCACGCCCCCTCCGGTGAGCGCGCCGCCGAGAAGCTCGCACGCGACCGCGAGGCCGTAGCCCTTATGCTCACCGAAGCACGCCATCGCGCCGAGCGGCGCGATCACGCCCCAGCGCGGGTCGTCGGTCGGATTCCCTTGGTCATCGATCAGCCAGCCGAGCGGGATCTTCGCGCGCTTGTTGTGCGCGACGCGAAGCTTGCCCTGTGCCACCGCGCTCGTCGCCATGTCGAGCAGGAACGGCGGCTCGCCGGGAAGCGGGATGCCGATGCACACCGGGTTGGTGCCGAAGCGCCGGTCGGCGCCCGCAAACGGCGCGACGCGCGCGAAAGACTGCACGTTGACGAAATGGATCGACACCAGGCCCCCGGCGACCGCCATCTCGGCCCAGTGACCGATGCGGCCGAGGTGGTGCGAGTTGCCGAGCGCGGTGATCGAGACGCCGTGCTTCTTCGCCCGCTCGATGGCAAGGTGCGTCGCCTGCAGGCCGATCGACTGGCCGTAGCCCGCGCCGCCGTCGAGGGCGAGCAGCGCGCCGCCGTCGAGCCTCACTTCGATCTTCCGGTTCGGATGCAGCCCGCCCTCGAGCAGCGCTTCGACGTAGCGCGGCATCATGCCGATGCCGTGCGAGTCGTGACCGGTCAGATTCGCGCTGACCAGATTGTCAGCGACGAGCTCCGCTTCCGCGGAATCGCTGCCGCCTGCGGCGGCGATCGCGGCAATTGCCTTCTTCAGGCTCTGCTGCTTGAAAACGAAGCCCATTACTCGGGCTTGATATTTCCCTTGGCGACGACGCCCGTCCAGCGCTCGACCTCGCCTTTCATGAAAGCTCCGAACTCCTCCGGCGAGCTCGCCACGACGTCGAAGCCGATCTGGTTCATGCGCTCGGCGATATCCGGCGAGCGCAGGGCTTTCACCATCGCGCCGTTCAGCCGGGTCACCGCGTCCTTCGGCGTCTTCGCCGGCGCGGCCGCGGCCTGCCAGGAGGTGACGACGAGGTCGGCGACTCCCGCTTCAGCCACCGAGGGCACCTGGGGGAGCTGCGGATGGCGCGCCTTGGCGGTGACGGCGAGCGCCTTCATGCGGTTGGCCTTGATGTAGTTGGTCACGGCGCCCAGGTTCTGGAACGAAAAGTCGACCTGGTTGCCCATGATGTCGGTCTGGCAGGCGGCGCCGCCCTTGTAGGGAATGTGCAGCGCGTCGGTCCCGGTGGCCTGCTTGAGCAGCTCTGCGGTAAGGTGGTCTGAAGAACCCGGGCCGCTCGAGCAGTAGGAAAGCTTGCCTGGATTCTTCTTCATCTGCTCGACCAGCTCCTTCAGCGAGCCGGCTGCAAGCGTGGGCTTCGTGATCAGCACATTCGGCGTGGTCACGGCAAGAGTGATCGGCGCAAAGTCGCGCACCGGGTGATACCGCAGATCCTTGTAGAGCGCGGCGTTGATCGAGAACACGCCGATCGAGCCGACGAGGACCGTGTAGCCGTCGGGCTCCGCCTTGGCGACGAACTCCGCCGCGATCGCGCCGTTTGCGCCCGGGCGGTTCTCCACGACGGCAGGTTGGCCCAGAAACTCCTGGAATTTCGACGCGATCGCTCGGCCGACGATGTCGGAGGAGCCTCCGGGCACGAAGGGAATGATCACGCGGATGGGCTTCGTCGGGAACGATTGGGCGGCGGCCGTTGCGCTCGCCGCGATCAACAGGAGGAAAGTAACTAGTCGGTTCATTGGCGAAGTCTACTTGATAGAATCGCCCTCTCCCATGCCGTCCCGCAAGAAGCCTGAAGAGCTGCGCTCGCACCGCTGGTACGGCGTCAACGACCTGCGTTCCTTCGGCCACCGCTCGCGCACCGCGCAGATGGGCTACGAGCGCAGCGACTACGCCGGCAAGCCGGTGATCGCGATCATCAATACCTGGTCGGACATCAATCCCTGCCACACGCATTTTCGCCAGCGTGTGGAAGAGGTGAAGCGCGGAGTGTGGCAGGCGGGCGGATTCCCGGTGGAGATGCCGGCGATGTCGCTCTCCGAGCCGATGCAGAAGCCGACCACGATGATGTACCGCAACTTCCTCGCCATGGAATGCGAGGAGCTCCTTCGCTCCTACCCCGCCGACGGCGCGGTGCTGATGGCGGGCTGCGATAAAACGACGCCCGCCCTCGTCATGGGAGCGACCAGCATGAACCTGCCGGCGATTTACGTGCCGGCGGGCCCGATGCTGAAAGGCCACTGGCGCGAGGAAACGCTGGGCTCGGGTTCCGACAGCTGGAAATACTGGGCAGAGCTGCGCGCCGGCAATATCGGCGAGCGCGACTGGCAGGAGATTGAGGACGGCATCGCGCGCTCGCCGGGCACCTGCATGACTATGGGCACCGCGGCGACCATGATGGCGCTCGGCGAGGCGCTCGGCCTCACCCTGCCCGGCGCCTCCTCGATTCCCGCGCCCGACTCCAACCACTCAAAGATGGCTACCGCCGCAGGCAAGCGCATCGTGCAGATGGTCTGGGAAGATCTGAAGCCCCGAGATTTCTTGAAAAAGGAGTCTTTCGATAACGCCATCGTCACGCTGATGGCGATGGGCGGCTCAACGAACGCCCTCATCCACCTCATCGCCATGGCGGGCAGGGCCGGGATCAAGCTGGCGCTCGAGCGCTTCAACGAGCTCTCGGCGAAGACTCCGCTCCTCGCCAACGTGCGCCCGTCCGGCGACAAGTATCTGATGGAAGACTTCTACTACGCCGGCGGCCTGCGTGCGCTGCTGAACGAACTGCGCGATCTGCTGAATCTCGACTGCAGGACCGTCAACGGCAAGACGCTCGGCGAGAACCTCCAAGGTGCAAGGATTTTCGATCCCGACGTCATTCGGCCGCGTTCAAAACCCCTGAAGGCTTCCGGCGGTCTCGTCGTGCTGCGTGGCAACCTGGCGCCGAACGGCGCGGTGATCAAGGCCTCTGCGACGAAGATCCTGAAGCACGTGGGAAAGGCCGTCGTGTTCGACGACTACAACGACATGGCGGCGCGCATCGACCGCGACGACCTCGAGGTCGACGCTTCCAGCGTGCTCGTGCTGCGTAACGCCGGCCCGCTCGGCGGCCCGGGGATGCCGGAGTGGGGCATGCTGCCGGTGCCGAAGAAGCTGCTCAAGCAGGGCGTGCGCGACATGGTGCGCGTCTCGGATGCGCGTATGAGCGGCACGAGCTACGGCTGCTGCGTGCTGCACGTCGCGCCCGAGTCGTTCGTCGGCGGCCCGCTCGCGCTGGTGAAAAATGGCGATCCAATCGAGCTCGACGTCGAGAAGCGCGAGCTGAACCTGCGGATTTCGCAAGAAGAAACGAAGAAACGCCGCGCGGCATGGCTTCAACCCGCGAAGAAGTTCGAGCGAAGCTACGGCGCGATTTTCTCGCGCCACGTGAAGCAGGCCGACGAGGGCTGCGACTTCGATTTCCTCGAAGGCACGGCGCCGGTCCCGGAACCAGAAATCCACTGAGGAGGCAAGGATGAAACGCATCGCCTTTCTGACGCTCGCGCTTTGCGCCGCGGGCGCATCCGCGCAGAGCTATCCCACGAAGCCGATCCGCATCGTTGTGCCCTATGCGGCCGGCGGCACTTCGGACATTCTGGCGCGGCAGATCGGGCCTGAGCTCAACAAAGCCTGGGGGCAGCCGGTGGTCGTCGAGAACAAGCCCGGGGCGAACGGCAATGTCGGCGCCGATTTCGTCGCGAAGAGCGCGCCCGACGGCTACACACTCCTTCTCACGGACCTCGGCGGCCTGGTGATCAGCGCGAGCGTCTACCCGAAGCTGCCGTTCAATCCGTCGAAGGACTTCGCGCCGGTCGTGATGGTGTCGTATTCGCCGCACGTGCTCGCCGTCCATCCCGAGGTGAAAGTGAAGGACGTGAAGGAGCTCGTCGCGATGGCGAAGGCGTACCCCGGCAAGCTCAACTTCGCCATGTCGGGCATCGGCGGCGCGCCGCATCTCGCCGGAATCGAGTTTGCGCAGCGCATGGGCATCGACTGGACTTATATCCCGTACAAAGGCGGGGCCGACGCCATCACCGGCGTGGTCGGCGGCCAGGCGCACGTCCTCTTCAACGGCATGCTGGCAACATGGCCCCATGTCACCGGCGGCAGGCTCAAGGCGCTCGCGATCTCGAGCGCACAGCGCGTGCCGAGCGCCCCCGATACGCCGACCGTCGCCGAGCAGGGCCTGCCGGGGTTCGAGACAGGCTCGTACCAGGGAGTGGTCGGCCCGGTTGGCATTCCGCGCGAGACGGTGACGAAGCTGAATGGAGAGCTTAGAAAAATCCTTAACACACAAGACATCAAGGACAGGTTCGCGAAACAGGGCACCGAGGTGCGCACCGACACGCCCGAGAGCCTCGGCAAGTGGATGACCACCGAGCAGGCGAAGTGGGCCAAGGTCGTCAAGGAGTCGGGCGCGAAGTTCGAATGAATTTGCCGGAAAACGCGTTCAAGCGCGCGCTGCGCGCGGGCACGCCGCAGATCGGGCTCTGGTCGAGCCTGTCGTCCAATTACACCGTCGAGGTAATCGCGGGCGCCGGGTTCGACTGGATTCTGCTCGACAGCGAGCATTCGCCTGCCGATATCGAGAATCTGCTCACCCAGCTGCAGGCAGCGGCGCCCTACCCGACGCACCCGGTGGTGCGCATTCCCTGGAACGACATGGTGACGATCAAGCGCGTGCTCGACATCGGCGCGCAATCCTTGTTAGTGCCTTACGTGTCGACCGCGGACGAAGCGAAGGCTGCGGTGTCGTACACGCGCTACCCGCCCGCCGGTGTGCGCGGCGTCGCCGGCACGACGCGCGCCACGCGTTTCGGGCGCATCCCGGACTACGCGCGCCGCGCGCACGAGCAGATCTGCCTCCTCGTGCAGGTCGAGACGCAGGGAGCGCTCGACAACATCGAGGCGATCTGCGGAATAGACGGCGTCGACGGCGTGTTCATCGGGCCGGCGGACCTGCATGCCTCGCTCGGCCACCCTGGCGAGATCGCCAACCCGAAGGTGAAGCCGATGATCGACGACGCCATCAGCCGCATCCGCAAAGCCGGCAAGGCGCCCGGCATCCTGACCCCGAACGAGGCCGACGCGCGTCACTGGCTCGACTGCGGTGCGCTGTTCGTCGCGGTCGGCGCGGACGTCGGCATCCTCGCGCGCGGGGCCGAGGCGCTCGCCGCCAAGTTCAAGAGATCATGAAGCCCGCGATCATCATCACCGCCAAGGGCCACGCCGGCACGATGGCCACCCTGCAGTCTGAGTTCGATGCCCATCTGCTATCGGATGCGCCCGACCGCACCGCCTTTCTCAAACAGCATTCTTCCAAGGTGCGCGGCCTTGCAACGTTCGGCCCGATGCCGGTCGATGGCAAGCTGATGGACGCGCTGCCGAAGCTCGAGATCATCTCGAACTTCGGCGTCGGCGTGGACGCGATCAACCTCGACGACGCAAAGAAGCGCAAGATCATCGTCACCAACACGCCCGACGTGCTGAACGAGTGCGTCGCGGACACCGCGCTTGCGCTCGTGCTCAACACGGTGCGCAAGTTTCCGCAGTCGGAGAAATATCTGCGCGCGGGCCACTGGGCTTCGCGCGGCCCTTACCCGCTCACCACCTCGCTCGGCGGCAAGACCCTCGGCATCCTGGGTCTGGGGCGTATAGGCGAGGCGATCGCCAAGCGCGTATCTGCCTGCGGCATGAAGATCCGCTACCACAACCGGAACAAGAAGGACGTGCCCTATCCCTACGATCCGGACCCGGTCACGCTGGCGAAGAACTGCGACGTCCTCATGGTGGTGACGCCGGCGAGCGCCGAGACCAATCGCATCATCAACGCGAAGGTACTGGATGCGCTCGGCCCGAAGGGCTATCTCGTAAATATCGCCCGCGGTTCGGTCGTGGACGAGCCGGTCCTGCTGCGCTACCTGCAGGAGGGGAAGATCGCCGGTGCCGGGCTCGACGTCTACGCCGACGAGCCGCGCGT
>DATIGN010000093.1:0-23987 GCA_035454685.1 Burkholderiales bacterium
TCCTCTAGCGAGCATGCGCGTATATCGCTTCATGCTGATGACCGGCGTCAAGCTTCGCCAGCGTGATGGAAACGCTACAGACGAGTGTCGGGCTTTCGCGACGATGATGCGCACTGTAGAAAGGAAGCTACACCCGACAGCAGGATTCAGCGGCAGCGAAGCGTTGGGTTTCTTACTTATATTTCCACTCGCAGAAATATAGCGGTCCGACGAGAAACCGTAGTAGTACGTTCTGCGTACCCTTTGGTAGGGGACTGTGAAGAGGTTGGCTGCACATACCGCCCGGCCTCCTTCGCGAAGCAGTCATGTAGATCCTAACCAGGAGACACGATGAGACTCAACACGCTAGTTGCAGTAGCAGTAGCAGCAGCCTTTGCGGTACCTCTCTCGACTCAGGCTCAGAGTGATAAACCATCCAGCGGCACGAGCGGCACCGCCAGCGGCTCTTCCACAACCGACGTGCCGGCAGTGTGTGCCGCGCTTACCGGCGCCGACCGCGAGAAATGCCTGAGTGATGCGCGCGCTGGCACGGGCGGAAGCACCCCGACCAGCCCGTCGCCTTCCCCTTCGACCGGCCCGTCCACGTCGGGTAGCAGCAGCACGTCCGGCAGCGGAAGTGAGGCGCCGAAGAAGCAGTAGCGCAGTCTTGCTGCCTGCAAAAAGCCCCGCCCGCGGGGCTTTTTCTTTTGGCATTCCCGGAACCGCTTCAGCGCAGAAGGCAGACGATGTCCAAAGGTCACATCGCGCCCAAGACCTTGCATGCGGGCCCTGACGGGCCGCGCTATGTCCGATGCCGCACAAACAGGAGGACTTATCTTCTGTAGAGTGACTGTCCGCGAATCCTGAAAAAAGACAGCCACGATGGCCGCTGGCGTTCGGCACGGAGTTGCATCTGTGTCTTCGATCCATGCGGATCGGACAACCAACCCGAGCAATCGCGACCCGATCGGCTCAAGCAACGAATCCCCGGTCAGCAACCCCTGGGCTGATCTCGAGTCCTTCACCAAGGTGGGCAACTGAGGGACCGTAAGCCGAGCTTTTGGGCACATTCTTGGCACATTCGAACCGCCGACTAACGAGGCGAAACCAATTGGACCAAGGTCCGATGGCGAGCCGCCCCTCGCCGGGCTAGCGTATCGGCTTCATACTGGGAGAAACGACCATGACCATGATGAAAATGTTTCGCATCGCCGGCGCCGTGCTCGCCGGGACGCTCGTCGCCGCCGGCTGCGTGAGCAAGGGCGAGCACGAGAAGATGCAGGCCGAGAAGGACCAGCAGATCGCCGCGCTCGCGACGGAGCGCGGCGCGCTCGCGAAGGAGCGCGACAGCCTGCAGCAGCAGATCCGCGAAATGCAGTCGCAGCGCACGGCACTGGAGAAACAGCAGGCCTTGCTGCGCGATGAGATCGTGACGCTGGAAAAGCAAAGGGTGCAGCTCGAGGCGGCGAGCCGCCAGGACAAATCCCAGTACGACGGGCTGGTGCGCAACCTGACCGAGGAAGTAAAGAAGGGCGAGCTCCAGGTGCGCCAATACAAGAACATGCTCACGGTCGAGGTGGCCGAGCAGCTTTTCTTCGACTCCGGCCGCGCCACGCTCAAGGAGTCCGGCAAGGCCGTGCTGAAGAAGGTCGGCGAGGCGCTGAAAGGCTACGACGACAAGTTGATCCGCGTGATCGGCCACACCGACAACGTGCCGATCGCCAAGGCGCTGCAGGCGCAGTTCCCGTCAAACTGGGAGCTCTCGGCGGCGCGCGCGACGACCGTGGTGCGCTATCTCGAGTCGGTGGGCGTGCCGCCCGAGCGGTTGGTCGCCTCCGGCCGCGCCGAGCACTCGCCCGTGGCCTTGAACGACGACGCCGAAGGGCGCAGGAAAAACCGGCGCATCGAGATCACGCTCATCGACAAGGGCCTCGCGCAGGAGCTCCAGGAGCAGCGCTGACGGCAACTCGCCGGGTTGTTTGACGGCGGGCGTAAAAAAAAGCCGGGCGCCCGCCCCTCCGCGTCTATTCTTTAGACCCCTTCGGGTGCCTCAGAACCTTCGCTGGGGAAAGCCTGCTCCGAGGGCGGTCTAACGTCAAAAGCATAGATAGGAGAGAGCCAGTCGAGAGGCAACTCCCCAAACGGAGGTGCCTGGAATTTTGGCCTATTCTCATAGCCGCAGGCGTTGTCGGTGCGCGGCGCGCGGTCTTCTCGGTCTTCTTGGTACAGGTAACCCATCTGCGACCCCTTCCTTGGGTAACCATAGCGGGAGCACAGGCCGCGCGCGGTAACACTGTTCACGGCACGCTGAACGGCTTGCAATGTTTGACGCGGCGCATAGCCGGCGTCAGTGCATCTCGCATGTGCCCCGCACCGCCCCGGGCCTGCGACCGGGGACCGCCTACGGGCGGACCCGCTGGAAGCGGCCCAGGTTGTAACGTGCGCTACAGGACGGAGGCGAGCGTACTCCTCGCGCTGGGGCTGTACTTGCCCACGTAGTCCAGCACCAGCGGCTTGAACTGCGCAACCATTTGCGGCGTCAGGCCCAGCTTCTTGAACGCACCCTCCAGCCCGCCGATATCGGACAGCTTGGCGCCCCCGAGGGCGCTTTGCGACGCCTTCAAGTACTGGTCGACGCCGGGCGTGGACTTCCTGATGGAATCGAAGTCGACCGCATTCAGTTTTTCGGCAGCGTGCTGAAACATCGCGCCGACCCCGCCCGCAGCCTGGGCCTCCGTGACGCCGAAGTTCTTGGCGAGATCCTTGGTAAGCTCTGGCGTCGTCACTCCCAGGTCAGTCATCTGCCTTTTAGTGGTCTCACAGGCAGTGAGCAACGCGACCAACAGCATGAGCATCGAGAAGGCAAATGTGCGGTACATAGGACCCCTCCTTAGGGTACGAGAGGAGCTAATGCGCTCCCGCTCGCGACAGAGTGATGGTTCCGCGTGCATCGCGGCGGCGCCATTATATTTTGCATAACCATGCTGCACCTCGAAGTTTGCGAGACGTGCACCAGGCTACCGAGAGCCGAGAAACTTAAGGGATTGTCGGTCCTGGCGATTCGAACCCCGATCAACGGACTCAAAGTCGAAGCTAAGGCCGCTCGTAACGCTTGCCACTGCTTTGATTTGGCCGGAAAAGTCGTCCTGAGCGGTCAGATGACGCCTCGGCTTGGCACAACGCTGGCAAGGCTGATACCGGCCGCAATGAGCGAAGGGGGAGGCAGCGCTCCGGTCGTCACTCAATGATGCGATCGGCCAGTAAGTGGAGAGGCGCGAGTATCGCAACAGGATGAAGAAGTCGGATGCGCCGTAATGTGGAAAAGGCAGGTCAAGCAGTGCTTCGTGCATGTGACCCCGCGCCTTGCCATGAACTTGCGGTCAGTCCTGCAAGGCGGCGGCTGTTTGTTGTGAGTGTGTCGGCGGCCGTGTTGTGTCTATTCGCCGACAGCGGCCACGCACAGAATTGCTTCAACCTCGCAAGGAACGTCGACGTCGCGGGAATGGACTTACGCCGGGCTCGCGATGCTTCCGACGTTGAAAGCGCAAAGCGCCATTTGCGCAGCGCCACCGAAGGCCTTGAGGACGTTTGGGCCGCCGCGAATGATTGCAACTGCACGGAAGCGGCGAGCGAATTCGAGGAGGCGCTTGCGTATGCGCGCAGGGCCCGCGACGCCAATTCGGAAGTGGACGTCGCTGCCAACCTGAACCGCACTCTGCGCTACTTCAATGCGGGACTCGAAACGCTGCGCGGATGCAGGAGGTAGATTGCGTCAGAACCTGGGAAGCTAGCAGGCTGCCGGAGTTGCGCTTGCGCTACCGCGCCCTCGGCTCGCCAAGTTGTCCGCATTGTGAGCGTGTCGCCTAACGGCCGATTGTTGACGGACACCATGAAGATCCCCAGTTCGACGCGGTAGACCAATCCCGTCCTGCTGAATCAATATCCGATCAGGAGACGCAGATGGCAAAGAAGCGAGGGCGGAAAGGCCGTATCAAGTCGAAGGCGCAACGCCGCAAGTTCGCCGAGTTGCTGGTTCAGGGGAAGATCAAGCCTGAGGTCTACGAACGGTGGAATCGTGCGGCTGGCGGCAAAGAACTACCGGAGCGCGTCCGTAAGAAACGGCGGAAGGCAAAGCGGAAATCCAAGAAGTGACACCACTGCCGCCGTCCAATGTCGTCGTGGGCCGTGCAACTAGGCCAAAAAATCGATTCCCCCCGCCTCCACCGCCTAACCTTGCCGCGTCGCGGCGAGCTTCGCCTCGTAGTCGACCCAGCGGTACTGGCGGCCGTCGCGGCGGTTCTGGGCCGTCGCGCCGCCCTTGTGGAGCACTCTGTGGCAGGGAACGGCGAAGGCGAACCAGCTCCGTGAGCAGGCATTCGCGACCGCGCGGATCGCCCGCGGCCTGCCGATCGCTTCCGCGATCCTCGAGTAGGTGGAGGTCTCGCCGAACGGGATCTTGCGCACCTCGCTCCAGACGCGCCGCTGCAACTCGGTACCGCGGATATCCAGCGGCAGGGCGAAAGGGCGGAACGGCGCGGCGATATAGCGGGCGACTTTCGCAACCGTGGGCTTGCTGCGCCTTTCGTCGCGAACGAGCTTCGCCTTGGGAAATCGCGCACCAAGGTCGCGGATCAGCCGCGACTGCGTGTCGCGCAGCATGATCGAGACGATCCCCCGCTCGCTCAAAGCCACGAGCAGCCCACCGAGCGCGGAGCGGCCCGTGCCGTAGCGGATCGTCTCGGGCGCCCTGCGGGTAAGCGGCCCGTCCCTGAACATGCGACTCCCCTGCGGTAAATTACCACTCATGCCCATCATCGACTCGCAAGTCCACGCATACGAGGCGAACACGCGCACGCGGCCCTGGCACAGCGTGCCCAACTGGCCACCCCACGTCACCGGTGACGAGATGGTCGCCGCGATGGACAGGGTCGGCGTCGACGGCGCGATCTTCATCTCGGCCTTTTCGCTCTACCAGTACGACGCGAGCTACGCGGTCGAGGTGCAGCGCAAGCATCCCGGGCGGTTCGCGATCATCAAGCCGGTCAACCCCGCGGATCCGGCGGTCGATGAAGTCATCGCCGAATGGAAAAGGCAGCCGGGCGCAGTCGCCGTGCGCATCATGATGACGACACGCGAAGCGGGGCTCAAGCCCGACGATCCCGGCCTCGACCGCATCGCGCGCGAAGCGGCCCGGCGCAGCTTTCCGGTCAATGTGCTGTTCTGGGGCAACCTCGACGCGGGCGCGGCGCTCATCGATCGCCATCCCGGCACACGGTTCATCATCGACCACATGGCGATCATGCAGCCGCGCACGCCGCCGGCCCCCCCGCAGCCCTGGGCCGACCTGCCGAAGGTGCTCGAGCTCGCGAAGCGCCCAAACGCGCTGATCAAGGTGAGTGGCGCCTGTACGCTCTCCCGCGAGCCCTACCCGTTTCCCGACATCTGGGACCCGCTCTCGCGCCTGTTCGATGCCTGGGGCTTCGAGCGCTGCCTGTGGGGTACCGACTGGACGCGCGCCTTCGCGGTGGTGAATTACGAGCAGGCTGTAGAGCCGTTCCTCAAGACCGACCACCTGAGCGAGAGCGAGCGCGCCCTGCTGATGGGCGGCGCCTGCGCGAAGGCGTACGGCTGGGTACCGTCGACCAGCGCAGCGTCGCCCTGCTTGATAAGGCCCCCAACTCCTTACTGGTTGACTTAGCCACCGCAGGTAACCGAACCGAGGTAGGCAATGAGGTCGGCGCGCTCTTCTGGATCGGCGACGCCGGCGTAGGTCATCGTCGTGCCCGGCACCGCCTTCGGCGGATCGGCGAGGAACCGGTTCAGGGTTTTCTCGTTCCACACCAGCTTGGAGCGCTTCATTGCCGGCGAATACTCGAAGCCCGGCACACTGCCGGCGCGCCGCCCGAGCAGGCCGCAATGGCGCGGCCCGACCCGGTCGTAGGCAAGCGCGTGGCAGGCGGCGCAGCGGGCGTAGAGCTGCTCGCCGCGCCCTGCGTCCGCACCTGCCGCCGTTCCGGCGGCGAGCGCAAGGGCGGCGGCGAAAGCGAATCGCTGCACTTTTAGGAAACGAAAGCGACCGGCACCGGGTTCTCGCCGAGCGCGTTGCGCAGGATGGCCCAGTGCATCGCCTCGTCGCCGAGGATGCTCGCCGCGGCCTTCGACAGGTCGCGGTTGCCGAAGAGCGGCACGGCGCCGAGATAGGCGCTCACCGCGCCCTGCTCGAGCCTCGCGGCAAAGCGCAACACGTCGGCTTGAGTCTTGAGGCCCTCGACGGGAAAGTTGTACTTACTCTTCGCTGCGACCGGCTTGCCGCCGAGCTTCTGCACAGTTTTTTCGAGGAGATCGGCGTGGTCCTTGTGGTGCCCCTGGAACTGCACCGCAAGAACGAGCACCGGCTTCTGCAGCAAGCCGCTTTCAGCTCCGGCCTGGTAAGCGGCGATGGCCTCGAGCTCCGCGCCGAGCGCGGTGTTCAGAATGCGCACGTCGCCGGCCGTAGCGTCCTTGCTCTTTGCGGCCAGCACATCGCGACCGGCAAGCAGCGCCACGGCTGAACCGGAGAGGACGAGTCCCGAGCGCCCGAGGAAAAGGCGGCGCGCGGCGTTTGGGCTGGCAATGCTTAGGAAAGATGACATCAAAACCTCCATAGGTTGCAGGGTTAACAGAGATCGTCTTCGCCCGCGGCGAGCCTGGCCATCACGCGCGCCACGATGCGCTCGCATCGTTCGCCCGCGATTGCAAAGGCGTCGTCGAAAGCGAGGTCGATCTCCCGAGACAGCGCCTCGCGCAACTCGCTACGCGCCCGGAAAAAACGTGTTCTGACGGTCGACTCTGGGATGCCCAGCGCCGCCGCGGTTTCCTCGACCGAAAACTCTTCCAGTGCGCGTAGCACGAACACGATGCGGAAAGCTTCGGGCAGCGCATCGATCCTAGCTTCGAGCAACCGCCGGAGCTCGCGACGTTCCGTCAGATTCCCGGGTCCGAACTGGTCGCGCATGCGGATCTCCTGTTCGAGCTCGTGCTCTTCAATGGCGCCGCCTTGGTTGTAGCGCCACATGAGCTGCTCGAACGCCCCGGCGTCGGCGAGCATCGAGGTCTGGTGCACAGGCATCACAACGGGCATCTCCGTCCTTTGCGCTCTTAGCGGGGCATTGGATGACGCGGTCGCTCCGGGCGTTCCCGGGAACGCCCGGACGGTTTGCTTCATCCAATGCGCGACACCAAAAGGAACATCCTCATGGCACGGATCGTGAAGCGCACCGGAACCGGACCCACCGCCTTCGTCATCGACGGCAAGGAGCAGTGGCTCTGCAAATGCGGGTTATCGAACAACCAGCCGTTCTGCGACGGCTCCCACAAGCTGACCCGCGGCGAGGAGCCAGGAAAGCTCTACTGGTACGACGAGGCCGGCCAGCGGCACGACGTACTGGACGAATTCCCGGAGATCCGTACCTTCTGACATGATCATTCTCCGAGTTCGCGCTCACGGGGCGCCAAGCGATCGTCGCCGGCACGTCGGCGGTTCACTGGTAGCCCTGCTCACATGCCGAGCTATCAAGTAAGGCTCTCAGGCCGCGAGCAGCTCGCCGAGGGCACCTTCACTTTTCGCTTCGAGAAACCAACGGGATTCAACTTCAAGGCAGGACAGGCCGTCGTGCTCGAGCTGCTCGATCCGCCGGCGGGCGAGGGGCAAACCCGCCGCACTTTCTCTCTCGTCAGCGCTCCGTTCGAGAGCGCGCTCGCCATAGCGACCCGGATGCGAGACACGGCATTCAAGCGCGCGCTGAGAGCGCTGCCCGACGGTGCGAGCATGAAGCTCGTCGGTCCGATCGGCCAGTTCACGCTCGCCCATGCGACGCGGCCCGCGGTATTCATCGCGGGCGGCATCGGAATCACGCCATTCGTGAGCATGCTGCGGCAGGCGGCCAGAGACCGCTCGCCTCAGCGCCTGCTGCTCCTCTATTCGAACCGCCGCCCGGAGAACGCAGCGTTTCTTGGCGAGCTGCAGGAGCTCGAGCGACAGAACAGCAATTTCCGGCTGCTCGCCACGATGACGGACATGAGCAGCTCTACACGCAAATGGGACGGGGAGACCGGTCTCATCGACGCGGATCTGATCAAGCGCTGCGCTGGCGAGCTCGGGGCGCCGGTGTATTACGTCGTCGGGCCGCCCGCGATGGTCGTGGCGATGCAGGAGACGTTGCGCGGGATGGGCGTTGCGGAGGACGATATCCGCAGCGAAGAGTTCTATGGCTATTAGCCTGCCACGCAGGGCCGGCTGATGAGCACGGCTTTCGTGCTCGCCGGTGGCGGCAGCATCGGGGCGGTGCAGGTGGGGATGTTGCGCGAGCTGCTCGCGCACGGGGTCACGCCCGATCTGGTGGTCGGCTCATCGGTCGGCGCGATCAACGGTGCCTATCTCGCCGGCGCGCCCGGCTTGGAAGGCGTGCAGCGGCTGGAAACCATCTGGCGTGACCTGCAGCGGCGCCAAGTGTTTCCGATCACCTGGCGCAGCATGATGGGCGCGATCACGCGGCGCAGCTCCCTGGTGGACCCCGGCGGCTTGCGGCGGCTGCTCGAGGCGCATCTGCCGTACGAGGAGCTAGAGCGCGCCGCGATTCCCCTGCACGTAGTAGCGACCGATCTCCTCGTCGGCAGCCTAGTGAAGCTCTCCAGCGGATCCGCGGTGGATGCGGTGCTTGCGAGCTGCGCGATACCGGGGGCGTTCCCGCCAGTGCGGATCGGCGAGCGCTATCTCGTGGACGGAGCCGTGGCGAGCAACACGCCAATCCGGGTCGCAATGGAACTCGGCGCAACCCGCCTCGTCGTGCTGCCGAGCGGCTATGCCTGCGCGCTGGAGAGCGCGCCGCGCGGTGCAATCGCCATGGCGCTGCACGCCATCACCTTGCTCATCGCGCATCAGCTCGTGGCGGATCTCGAGCGCTGCGGCGGGCAGGTCGAGATCGTGACCGTGCCGCCACTGTGCCCGCTCGCGGTTTCGCCTTACGACTTCTCGCGCGCCAGCGAGTTGATCGACCGGGCCGCGGTGCAAACACGCCACTGGCTGCAGCAGGGCGGATTGCAAAAGCGGCGCATTCCGGGCGCGCTGCGCCCGCATGAAGATTAGCTATTTGCCACGTGCGCGGCGGCGGTTCACTGCTTAAGGTAGGCGATTAGGCCCGCCGGCGCAGAAACGCAGGACCCGTCGGCAGGAAGCATCGTCATTCAGCGTTCAGCAAGCTGACCGGTCAATAGCTCATGCGGCCGGACTCGCCCTGCCTCAGCGTCCGCTCGCGAAACGGGCTGTCACCCTTTTCGCTGTTGTAGGCCTGTTCGCCTTCGGGCACGGCCCGCGCCGGCTTTTCGCTGCAAGCGGCGAGGCTCGCGCCGACAAAGGCGGAAATCAATATCACGAGAACTTTGCGCACGATGCGGTCGCAGCGCGCGCCGGCGAACGCAAAGGCATCGCGGCGCGTCGTGTCGAAGTCGCGCGCCATCCACTCGCGCAGCAGGCCGCGCGCCCTGAAGTAACGCGTGCGCACCGTAGCGTCCGGAATCCCGAGCGCGGCAGCGGTTTCCTCGACGGTGAGCTCTTCCACTGCGCGCAGCACGAAGACCGCACGAAAAGGGTCGGGCAGCGCGTCGATACGCGCCTCGAGCAGCCGCCGCGCTTCGCCGCGCTCGGCGTCGGCCTCCGGTCCGGCTTCGTCGGACGCCAGGCTATCGGGTTCCACGCCGGGCGACGCCATCGCGGCCCTGACATTACGGCGGCGGCGCGTCAGAGCCTCGTTCGCGGTGATCCGGACAAGCCACGTCGAGAGCTTCGACTCGCCACGGAACATCCTTAGCGCCCGGTAAGCTTGGATATAGGCTTCCTGGACGGCGTCTTCCGCCTCTGCGTCGTCGCGTAGTATGGCGCGCGCGGTCCTGTAAAGAGTCCGGTTATGCAGGCGCATCAGCGTCTCCAGGGCCTGCATGTCTCCCGACAGGATTCTTGCGATGAGTTCCGTTTCTTTCATTGCAGCCTGAGCTTTCATGCTTTCCTCCGAATGTCTAGTCCAGCAGTTGTTCGCAGAGGGCGATGTTCGCGAGATGCGATTCGTGCATCTCCTGCAGCGCGCTCTTGGCCCCGGATGGGGCAATGCGAGGCAAGGCCTCTGCGATTCGCCTTGCCACCCAGCGCTGGCCGCGATTGAGAAATTCGAGGCGCTCGCGCCAGCCACCAATCTCGAGGCCCTTGCGGTAGAAGTCTCCGGTCGCCACGCTCGGTTGGGCCTCCGTCTCGAGCAGGTAGTGGATCAGCACCGCGCAGTTGCGCGCCTCGTCGCGCTGCACGGCGTGCAGCCCAACCCAGTCCCCGGTCCCGGGCGGTAATTCGCGGAGATAGGCGGCGAGCAGCTTGGCGCCGGCGCGTTCCGCCTCAAGCAGCAGGTTCAGCAGGCGGCCGAGCTCCTCTCGCGGCATCGGCCCGGCATCGGACGCCTGGTGTGCCCGCGGTGCCGGCATGTCGGCGCTTGTCAGGGAGGCGCTCATGTCGTCAACGGAATGTCGCAAATAGTGAAGCGATGATCCTCGACCCCGCGCGCGCCGGTCGCTTGAACCACTCGAGGCGCTCCGCCTGGTCGGCCCAGAACCCTTCCGGGTCGGCGAGCGAGCGTGCGTATTCGTGGCCGTAGGTCAACGGGTCCACCCAGGCGTGCTGCCGGAACTTCTCGGGAACGGGAAAAATCAGGTCGTCAGGCATTCGACGAGCTCCCAGTTAAGGAGGTTGTCCACCACGCCGGCCACGTAGGCGGCGCGGCGCTCCTGGTGGTCGAGGTAGTAGGCGTGCTCCCACATATCGATGACGAGGAGCGGCACTTGGCCATGGACCAGCGGCGTATCCGCATTGGAAGTAGACACGACCTTCAGATCCGCACCGTCGCGCACCAGCCAAACCCAGCCGCTTCCGAAGTGACCGTTCGCGGCCGTCTTTAGCGCTTCCGCCCAATTCGAGAACTCACGCGGCGCCGGCCCGCCTCTTGGCCGCAGGGAGCGCCAGTAGAACGCGTGGTTCCAGGCCTGCGCCGCGTTGTTGAACAACACCTTCTTCGCCGGGTTGCCGGCGGCGCGGGCGATGATCTCCTCGAGCGAAGCGGGGTTTTCGCCGATCAGCGCGTTCGTTCTGTCGACGTAAGCGCGGTGGTGCTTGCCGTGATGGATCGAGAGCGTGCGCGCCGAAATGAACGGCTCGAGCGCATCGAGGGGGTAAGGGAGATCCGGAAGTTCGATTCGCATTGGCATTTCTGCACTATGTCGTGGTACGATATATGTACATCGTCTTACGATATATTGTCAAGCATGATTGGATCGCCTATAAACGCCCTGCAAGCTCACGCCATGGGCCAACAGAAACGCCGCCGCTCCGCGCACCTCGACGCTGGCGAGTACCAGCAGCTCGCGTCGTTCCGCTACGCACTGCGAAGATTCCTGCGCTTCAGCGAAGCGGCGGCCGAGAAGGTCGGCCTGACCGCGCAACACTACCAAGCGCTGCTGGCCGTATGCGCAACTCCGGGCGGCCGCGTCACTATCAACGACCTGGCGCAGCAGCTGCTCATCCGACACAACAGCGCGGTCGGGCTGGTCGACCGCTTGAGCGATCAGGGCCTGGTTGCGCGCGAGCCTTCGCCCGAGGACGGACGCAAGGTGCACCTGCGCCTCACCGCGAAGGGCGACCGGATCCTCGAGAAGCTCGCGGAAGTGCACCGCGAGGAACTGCGGCGCATCGGCCCGCAACTCGAGGGCCTGCTCCACGAGATCACCGGCCGTGCACCTCGGGGCGAGCGCTAGCGACACGCTCGTCGGCGTCGCGTTCTCGTTTGCAGGCGGCGTCGAACGCGCTTTGGACCGCTATCGGGTCGCTTGCCGGGAAGCTGCACTCGATCGCCGCGTCGAGGATGCTTTCGGATAAAAGGCCGCTTCGCTTCATTACACCTCCCCCATCAGCGGTTCTCCCGATCGCGGGCAAACCGTGTGACGGCCGCCGGCTCGCGGCGCCTTTAGAATCCGTGCCAGGTGGCGGCGGCGCCGGAAGTCCTCCACCGCAAGCACAAGGGCGGCCATTCCGATGAGCGCAACGACGATGTCCATCCTGCCCAGCGATCCGCGATGAATCCATCCTGCCACCGGCAAGGCGACGAGGACAGTACCCATGAGGGCCGCGCCCCAGCGTTCGATCAGTTCGTGATGCTTGTTCATGACTGTCTCCATGTTCAAAAATTACCGTTGCGTGGACAGGCTGCGCTCAGGCTGATGTACGAGCTCATCCACTCTGAGCCTTCGGCGGCTGCCGTCTGGGAAATCCCATGCGATCACCTGCCCGACCGACAAACCTAGTAGCGCCGTGCCGATCGGCGAGAGCACCGAGACTTTTCCTTTGGAGGCGTCGGCCTCGCGCGGGTAGACGATGCTTACCACGCGCTGCACGCCCGCCGTTTCATCGCTATAGACAACCCTGGAGTTCATCGTGACGACGTCCGGCGGCAAGGCCTCGGAGGAGATCACGATCGCGCGCTCCAGCTCATGCTGCAGCGCCGCGTGCGGATGTAACAGCGCGAGCAGCGCGTGATCAGCCTGCGTGACGATCAATGCATCGGTCATGCAGCCCTCCCGCCCGGATCGCGCGTCACGATCGCGTAGTGACTGAGCGCGATCCAATGCGTCGCGGTCCCGGCAGTAAGCCGGTGCAGCTCGGCCGGGAAACCGAGCAAATCGGCAAGCGGTGCTTCGCACCGCAGGACGCAATACGTGGAACGCACGTATTCCTCCAACAGCGTCGCGCCGCGCCGACTGAGCAGTGTTCTCACCGCCTCGCGGAAATCTGTGTACATGCTTACGCGCACGTGCATGATGGGCTGCTTGACCTGCACACCTTCGATCAGCCGCACTCGCGGCGGCGCGAGCTCGAGGCTCGCGCCGTAGACCTCGCGCAGCGCCTCCACCGGCCGGGCCAGCGCGTCCTCGTTTTCGGCGAGCACGTGCAATCCCTTGTGCGATGCGGTTAGCGCGAAACCGTCCGGTTCTGGCATCAGCTCCTTCGCCTCGGTGGCGAATGCAAATTGAAACGCCGCGCCGCGGCGCTTCGCCAACTGCTCCAAAGGCAGCTCCAGGTGCATTGGTCTTCTCCTAGCGCAGGCGAGCGCCGGCAGCGCTTGCAGCAAGCAGCGCGATGCCGATGATCGCGGTAATAACGTCCGCTCCCGAGGGCGCGCGGGCGCTCCATAGCCCGTTGATGAGTGAAAGGGCGAAGAGCATGCTGCCGGCGAGCGCTGCTCCGATTCGAGCTTCAGGACTTCTCATGGCAGCCCCTAGGCGGCACGAAGTTCGCGCTTCCTGGCGGCATCCAGGATGCGAATGGTGAAAGCTTTGCCGGCAGGTAGCGCGACGTCGACGAGGGACCCCGGCGTGCGGCCCAGCAGGGCGAGTCCGACCGGGGATAGCACCGAGATGCGTCCGGCGCTGGGATCCGACTCGAGCGGGTGCACGAGAATCACCGAACGGCGCTCGCCGTCGGGCTCTTCTTCGTAAGTTACCTTCGAGTTCATCGCGATGCGATCTGCAGGCAACCGCTCGTGCGGCACCAGGCGCGCCTCGACCAGCAGGTCCGCGAGCGCATCGGCAGCGGCCGTTTCGAGCGCGGGCGCCCGGCGGCGTTCGCCGAGCATTAGCGCGAGCACTTCGGCGTCGCTCGCTGAAACAATCAATTCGTGATACTTGGCCATCATCGCCTCCATGGTTCAAAACAAGAGTCGCGACAAGCCGACGCGCGAAAACGCGAGGCTCGCTGCTTTGAGACGGGGATCCCGGTAAGCGGCTAGGCTCGAGCTCCGCTACTACGCGGGCCGAGCGACCGCGCTACCGGGCGCGGCCAAGAAAGACGAGGGTGCCTGGAGTGAAGAGCGGGCGCGCCGGCACCGCGAACGCGGTGACGTTCATGAAGTATGCGATGTTGTGAATACGCGCCATGATGGGTCCGACCATAACACAGAAAAAAAATAAATCAACTTGCATTTAAGTGCATGCGCCTTCAGTGACTTCGATATTCGTCGGTTGTTGCTTCGCCGTACGGCGCGCGCGATGGATCCATGTCGCTACGGTTTCAGTACGGGCTGGATCTCAAAGCTATGGTATGGAGCCGGCGTAGGCAGATGCGTCGCAGCGCCGAACACGACCTGCCGCCGGGTCGTCATGCGATCCTCCCCGGCCGCTCACGTCGCTCATGATTGCGCTTTGCGTGCGCTAACACGCAAAACACGCACCTTCTACGCCGGGGAGAATTTCGAACGGCAGGTCGGCCGAGCTGCGCGCCTCGTTCACCAGCCGATCCAGCGCTGCGTCGTCGTGCCGCGGATCGTGGTGGAAGGTGACCAGGCGCTTCACGCCGGTGCGGGCAGCGAACTCGAGCACATGCGGGATCGCGCTGTGCCCCCAGCCGACGTGCTTCGGATACTGCGTCGCGCTGTATTGGGAGTCGTGAATAAGCAGGTCAGCGTGCGCGGCGAGGTCGAAACCCGAGATCCAGTCCGAGGACGGCAAGCGCGTGGCCCCAAGCAGCGGCTCGTGGTCGGGGATGTAAGTCATCGTGGCACCGTCTTCGCTGATCCTGTAGCCGACGGTCGGGCCCGGGTGGCAAACGAGCGCCGCGCAGATGCGCAGCCCGCCGATCCGAATCTCCTCGGGCGCGAGCGGCACGTCGTGCAGCGTCAGGCGGGAAGGCAGTTCCCGCAGCCGGACCGGGAACAGTGGCGGCGACAGGTAGCGGCTGACGCGCGCGCGCAGGTCAAGGGTGGTGGATGGCGGCCCCCAGATGTGCACTTCCTGGCCGCTCTGGTCCAGCGGTCGGAAGAAGCCCAGCCCCTGGATGTGATCCATGTGCAGGTGCGTCAACAGCACGTCCACGCGGCCTGCGTCCGGCCCGAGCCTTCCGCCCAGGCGCCGGATGCCGGTTCCCGCGTCGAGCACAAGGAGCGTGTTGTCCGCGCCGCGCACTTCGACGCAGGAGGTGTTGCCGCCGTAACGAACGGTTTCCGGACCGGGCGTGGCCAGCGAGCCGCGCGTTCCCCAAAGCGTGACTTTCATGCCTGTGCCTCCCACAGGATGACGACCGCTCCCAGATGCCGGCCGCCCTGCCCCTCTAGCGGGAACCCGGTCGCTTCCAGCTTTCTGCGAACGCCGTCGGCGCCCACCATCCAAAACACACGATGCGAGGCCCGCTTCTGCTGCAGAGCGACCACCGCGGGGCGCGCCTCCAATGGCAGCAGCGACCCGTCCTCGGCGGTCAGACGCAACATCGAGGACCACTCCTCGAGCTTGAGCTCGCCGGTTTCGTCAAAGCGCATGCCGGAGATCGCTTCCATCGGCTCGTTGTAGAACAGGAGGGTGCCGGCCGGATCGAACAACAGGATCGGCATCGCGAGGTAGCTCGCGAGCTGGCGCATCAGGATGACTTCGACGGCTTTCTGGGACATATCGACCCTCCGCCCGCCCGAGCCTTCGACCCCGGCCGACCGCGGGGCATGCGGATCATGATAAGCCAGCCGGGGGTACTCGGAAATCGTGGGTTTGGCGTATCGTGGCTGCCGCCGGAAGTCGCGGCATGGCTCGGCACGGCAACTGAACCCTTCCTTCCGCCGCTGCTCGCGCTCGGCCTGGTGACGCGTTTCGCGGCGCTGTCGCACCTGTCGCCGATTGGAACGTTAGACCTCGAGTGACCGGCGGTTTGCTCGATTGATTTCTAATGTTCGTCCCCCACTTCTCAGTGGACACAAACGACGCGAGCTGGACGTCGGTATCGAAGATCAGCGTTGGCCTCTCGTCGTAAATGCCATGAGCGACAGCATCTACTAGTCCGTCACGGTCATGTGCTGGTAGTTCATCCCAATTAAAGGCTGGTACGGTTTGCTCATTGTGAAGATGAGGCACAAGCCCGACCATTTCGCATCGGTAAAGATGCCAATTGCTGGGCAAGGTACGCCGCTGCCATCGTCGTTGGGTGGCTCTTCTTCGCGACCGCGCACGCGCGCGTCATCATCGAAATCTCCGAGAACTACGTGGCGATCGAGCACGAGGCGAGCCGCATGGTTTCTCGCGAAAAGCCGTACACGGCCGGCCTGCCGCGCATCGTCAACAACGACAGCTACTCAGTGCTCATCCGCCGCGTCTCGGCGCGGCTCAACGTGGAGGTGCGCGACGAGGTCGCGGCAACCGGGAAACGAGCGCTCGTGCGCTTCGCTGGGTCGTCGCTGGGCGGTACGCTGGAAATGCTGCCCAGTTTGCCGGGTAATGCCATCCTGATGGTGAGCCCCGAACAGGAGGGCGCGTCCCTCTTGCGCGTGCGCGTGCTGCGCCACGGCACGCGCTCTCACGAATCGCGTGTGGCAACGATCAGTTTCCTGCGCGAATCCATCGATCGCATCGAAGCGGTTTATCGCGTCCCGACCATTACGCTGCGAGTGCGGCCCTGCGGCGTGGTGAATGCGTTCTCCAGTCCCGACATCACCCTGTGCACCGAGCTGATGGACACGATGTTCCGCGAGGGTTGGCACGACGCGATCCGGGTGGTCCTCTACCACGAGCTCGCGCACTCTCTCCTGCGTCTGTGGGACCTGCCGGGATACGACAACGAGGATCTCGCCGATGAGTTCGCGGTGCTGCACGCGAGCGATTCTCCCAGGGCGATCGAGCAGATCAGCCGCTGGTTCGAATCGCGCAATCCCATTCAGAAGGCGGCCGTCCAGGTGCAGATGGCCGGCGGCCATGCGCCGTCCGCTCTGCGCGCCAAAAGGGCGCGCGCCGGGTTGACCAATCGGGCGCAGCTCAGGGTGAAGTGGGATGCGCTCTTAGCTCCTTATCGGCGGACCCGTTAGGCGTTCGAAACGTTGCTGCTGGGTCCACCGCCTCCCTAACCAGAATCGCTTTGGAGGATTTGGTAGGTCGTGGCAGATTCGAACCGCCGACCAACGGATTAAAAGTCGACCGAAGTACTTCTTTGATGTTTTTTCCGCATCATTGTTTGTAGTCGATAACTATATGACGTCCCGGGGAACAATTGTTGGCGAATATTTTCGCGTGTTATTTTTTGCGCCAGCTAATTTCCTCTGCAAGGTAGCTCCAGAATATCTCCAGACGTCGGATGGCGAAGCTGAACTTCACGAAGGCATCGCTTCAAACCCTGCCCGCTCCAGAGAAAGGCCGGCGTGCGTACTACCGAGATACTCAGACACGCGGCTTAACTCTCTCTATCACCGAATCCGGCAGTAGGTCGTACATGCTGTACCGAAAGGTTCACGGGAGACCCGAAAAGATCTTCATCGCCCGCTTCGGGGAAATCAGCGTAGACGAGGCCCGAAACCGAGCGACCAAGTTGAATGCCGAGATTGCTGATGGAGACAATCCGGCGCACGGCCGCAGGGTCGCCCGAGCGGAGATGACATTCGGCGAGCTGTTCTATCAGTACCTAGAGCGCCATGCGAAGGTGAACACGAAACGGTGGCGCGAGGCGGAATCAAAATTCAAACAATACTGCGATCGAAATGATCTGGGGCGGCGTAAAGCTGTCGGATCGCCGCATCTCGACCATCAAGCGGGCCGACATCGCTTTTCTCCACAGCAAGATATCGACCTCGCATCCGGTAACCGCTAACCGGGTCCTCGCGTTGATTTCCAGTGTGTTCGGCTGGGCAATCAAAGCCGGGCTATGGGACGAAAGGAATCCGGCGTCATCCATACCACGGAACCGCGAGCGGTCACGGGACAGGTTTCTACAGGGAGATGAAATGCCGCGATTCTTCCGCGCTCTAGCAGAAGAGAGAAACGAAACGATTAGGGACTACATGCTAATTTCGCTCTTTACTGGAGCCCGACAGGGAAACGTGCTGACAATGAAGTGGTCTCACATCGATTTCACAAGCCGTATTTGGTTCATCCCCGAGACGAAGAACGGAACGGCGCACATGGTGCCGCTGACGATGGAGGCGCTCGTCATCCTGGACCGCCGAAGGGAACGCGCGACCGTCTGGGAAGAATTCGTTTTCGCGGCCTCGAGTAAGCCCAGGCATCTGGTCTACCCACAATCGGGTTGGCGGCGAATACTCAAAAGAGCCAACATCTCTGGACTGCGCCTCCATGATCTCCGTAGCACCTGCAGTTGGCAAGCTGCAACTGGAGCCAGCCTTCCGATTATCGGGAAGACGCTCAACCATAAGAGCCCGGCGTCCACGGCAATCTATGCGCGGCTGTCCGTTGAGCCGGTGCGAAAGGCCGTTGAAGCGGCCAACGCCGCAATACTTAGGGCCGCTGGCGAACAGCTCTCGCTTGTATCTGCTCCCAACGTCTCGTAGAGCCGGCGGCGGCGCGATAAGAACTTCGGACGAAGGGCTGCAATTCAACTACACGGTGCGCGCCGGAGGCGGCTTCGAGAGGAGTGCTTCGCTTAGCATCCACGAGCTAGTGACGCGCTAGAGGCCGCAGCGATCAGCTATGGAACGAAAGCGAGGGCAAAACAAGAGCGCGATCGAAATGAAAAGGAGCGCCCGGCTAGTGGTCGATCACCCGATCAACCCGGATGCGGATCGATTCGGGAATCCGGATGCCTAGCTTCTTGGCTGTCGCCGCGTTGATGGCGAGCTCGTAGGTTGTCGGCTGCTCCATCGGGATGTCCCCCGCCTTCGAGCCGCGCAGGATCTTGGCGACCATGTCGGCGGCGGTGCCCCGCGACTGCGGGCCCTTGAAGGAAACCTGTCAGGGGGTTATTGGGGGGAGCCGGGCTCTTGACGCCACGGCTGCGGCGCTTCCAGCCACTGGGAGCGGGATGGACAGCCGGCGCCGATCGTCCAGTTCATAGCGGTGAAAGAACCGGCCGCTCGAGGGCGAAGGCGCAGAGGCGCAAGGCGCTGCGGGTCATGGCTTCGTCTCGGGGCGCGGCAGGAAGATCGCGGGATCGACCGCGGCCGCGTTGAGGTAGACCGAGAAGTGCAGGTGAGGGCCGGTGGCGCGGCCGGTGGCGCCGACCTCGCCGATCGTCGCGCCGGCCGCGACCACGCCGCGGGGCCCCACATGGACGGCGCTGAGATGGGCGTACAGCGTAAGCAGTCCCTGACCGTGGTCCAGGACGATGGTACGCCCGAGGAACAGGTATTCGCCGGCGTCGAGGACGCACCCAGCGGCCGCGGCGACGACGGGCGTGCCGGTGGGCGCGGCGATGTCGAGCCCGCCGTGCGGGCTGCGCGCGACGCCGTTGATGACGCGGCGCAGCCCGAACGAGCCGGAGCGGCGGCCGGGCACGGGCTGCAGCAGCGCGAGGTCGGCGGGGCCGGACTCGGTGAAGGTGCGCAGCACTTTCGCGAAGTGCGAGCGCTCCTCTTCGTAGCGCTCGAGCAGCTCGGGCGGCAGGTCGGCCTGGTCGGTCGGCAGGCTCAAGCGTTGGACCTGGTACTTCCAGGGGACGACGGGTAGCGCACGCACTTCGCGCCGGCCGCCGCCGTAGTCGATCTCGACCGGCACGGTGGAGCCAGCTTTCACGCTCAGGGGAATGCCGGCGAGCGCGATCCATTCGCCGCGCTCCTGTCTCATCAGCAGGCGGCGGCCGTCGTAGTGCGCCTTGGGCGCCTGACCGGCAGTGCCCAGGCGCAGTTGCGCGACGCGCCCGGGCGCGGCGTCGGCAAGCGTGTCCGGCGCCGCGAGCGCCGGACCCGCGAGCAGCAGCGCGCATGCCAGGCTAGTGGAGCACCACGTGGCGATAAATCCGCACTCCCCCGTCGCCCGCTTCCCATTCGTAACGCGAGACCGGATAACCGACGCCGAAGAACTCAGGAATGGCGTTCACGGGCACTCTCAAGACAAAGCCATCGGCGGGGCCGCCGACTAGGCGAATCGCTACGACCGCGTACTGGTCTTCCGCCATGTTGATTGGGCTCAGCCGCTGCCGATCTTGGTCGATTCCCGCGCGCGCCGGTGGCAGCACCGACACCTGCGCAGAGCTACTTATTGATTGGCTTGGTGAACGGGAAGATCTTGGTGTATCCGAGAATGTCCGTTAGCAGCAGCACGAGGAATACAAGGACAATTGCGCCGAGGATGCCGCCTGCGGGCAGCTCGTCCATGCGCGAAGCGAGTTCGGCTGCTTCTTCGTCCGTAAGGGCCGCTATACGAGCTTTCACATCGCTGGGGCTTACGCCGCGCGCGGCGAGTTGGGCGCGCACTTCCGCGCGGTCTAGGACGCTCAGGATTCGCTCGCGTTCCGATAACGCGAGGGCAGCATCGGTGCTGATGGAAGCTGCGTGCGCCGGTATGGGCAGACTGACCCCTAGAACAGAAACGAGGAGCAACGCAGTGATCAGCCGGTGAGTTCTTATGGTCATTGCGGTCCCCTTACTTATTTATAGTTAGTCATGCACTTGCGCGCCCACTCTATCAAAGCGATTGAGATTCGCGAATGACGTATGCCGCGCGTGACATACATCACGGACCGATAACTGGGGATACTCGGCTTCGGGCTAAAGCGGCCAGCTTATGCTTTGCGAACCGCTAATAGGGGAACGGGCTTTGCTAAGTCGCCTGTCATGGCAAAAGCAAAGGCGGCGTGCCGCGCTCGCTAACCCGCGCGGCAAGCGGAGAGTCCGCCTTTTGGTTTGAAAATGCAGCTCGGCTCTGGATGACGCTAGATAAGCCACCAGATGACCGCCGCCCAGAACGGTGCCGACAGCATCACGGCTACCATCACGCCCCGGGCCGGAGCCAGGCCGTCGGTGTCGTCGTGCTCCTCAAATTGCTCAAGCTTCAGTACTTCAACTTCAGTCTCGGGCTGGTTCTTCACCAACGGCAAGCGGCTGGCGAGCTGTCGTTGCTCGTTGGGCAAGCTCTCGAAGATCGTGTACACGTTCGTGTCGAAGCTAGGTGTGTGCTTAAAGGCGTAAACCGATTTCATGAGGAACCCCTCTTGGTAAGCCTACTCCGTGGGGTTTGGTGGCTATTGACGCCGCAAGGCTCGGCCGGACGTGCCAAATAACGGAGCTAGGGATGCGGAACCCGTTAGAAGTGCGCCTAGAAGCCAAGCAGCACTCAGAATGATGCCCCCGATGAATATCCAGTTGTACGCTTCGTGCCATGCCTTACTCATTAGTGGTTCAAGCAGCAGAAGCAGTACCGCATGGATGGAAGCAACGACGATTAAAGTCGCAAGCGGTAGAAGGATGTTCTTGACTAGCGTCCAACGCGGATCCTTCTCGTCCAGCAGCGCTGCAGTTTTCTGAGCGAGTAACCAGAACACCAAGAGCGCTCCGCCGAACCCAAGAAATTGCACAAGCCGCCCTGCGTTCAAGCCTGTCTTGCCGAACTTGGTCATCTTGAAGAGCGCCATTTCGCCAAGCGTAGCGGCAAGGATAACCGCGAGAACAATCACGACCAGGTAACGCACGATCCAAGTCCAGCGTTCGCTCATGGCACGTCTTCCTTTTCCTCCGGGCGCGGTATCCCGTTCGCTTTTTCGGGCCGCGGTTACTAGGCACGAAGAGTGTACGCAGAGACGAAGTTGCAGCCCGTGAATTAGTACCAAGCGTCTTTTCTATGCAACCGTGTATGCCTCCTGAGAGACGCGCGTCACACGAGAGGAGGTGCCGGGTTCTGTGACATTTATCGGGGCGGCCACCCGCCACTGCGCGGTATTGTGGTGGGCCCAGGGAGGGGCTCATGAAAAATCTCAAAACGGTCGTAGTCATCACCACGCTCGGGTTCTCGAGCGTGTGCCTTGCTGCTGATCCAGTCGTGAAGAGCGCGATCGGCGGCGGGATAGGCGGGGCCGCCGGTGCGGCCGTCGGCCAAGAAGTCGGCGGGAAGAACGGCGCGGTGGTCGGCGGCGCGGTCGGTGGCGCGCTCGGCGGAGCGGCGTCGAAGTGCGGCTCGGGTGCCGTGGTCGGCGGTGCTGTGGGCGGTGCTGCAGGCACCGCGATCGGTCAGTCGGCTGGTGGCAAGACGGGCGCGGTGGTGGGCGGCGGGACTGGCGGCGCTGCGGGGGCGGCAATCGGCTGCGGCGTGACCTCCGACAAGAAGCCGCAGCAGGCGGCCGCCAGGACCGTACCCGTCGCGGTGACGGTGGCCGCGACACCCGCACGTGTCGAAGTAAGTGGCGATTGTGGTCGGAAGCACAACAAGGGCAAGGGCTGGGCCAAGGGCCACACGAAGTGCTGAAGTAAGCAGCGGTTCAGCACTCTGAATCGGACGGCGGGAACGCCTGACTTTTCCTGACAGGCGCGCACGCTTACCGGCCATTTCGGTTCTTCCGGCGCGACGCCGAGAAGCACCATGGACAAGGACGACCCCATTGACTCGATTTCCCGCGAAGAGGCGAAGGGGACAGTGTTAGAGAAGGATTTCGACAAACTGGATAAGAACAAGGACGGTAAGCTCTCCCGAGACGAGCAAGCAGCGGCCAAGGCCGCCGCCGCAGGCGCCACGGCGCCGGAGGCACCGAAGAAGCAGTAGCGCAGTCTTGCAGCTTGCAATCAGCCCCGCTTCGGCGGGGCTTTTTATTTCGCTCGCCGGCGGTTGTGCTGCTGATCTTCCTCTGAGAGGCAGCCGCGAGCGCGCGTCTTTATACGGGCGCGCCGCGGGTGCCTTGCCTCCCTGAGCGAGGCGGAAGGGGGGACTGGCGCTAGTCGCGCAGAACGAGCGTGAGCGCGAACAAGGCGAGCAAGCCGAGCACTACCTCGGCGAGACGGTTCTCTGGCTTCAGCACAAGGGGCTGGCGATCTTCTCGGTATGGGTTGCGCATGTCTATCCCGGGAATTACAGGCTCGCGTAAGTCGCCATCCTCGCGGCTTCACAACCGGCCGGGTTGATTAGGATCAAGGGTGAGGCAATCTAGCCTCTCCGGCCGCGTTGCTTTCCTGCGCGTGTTTGCCTAGGCACAAAGCTTGGCGCCTTCCCCTTTGCTCGTACGTACGTCCCGGGAAGTGAGACAAACGCCACAGCCCTGCTTTGACGGCACGGTTCACGTGCATTTCTTCTCGAGTTCGCATGGGAGACTCGGGGTTTACCCGGGGGCTGTTCTCAGGGTTAAAACTACATGCGAATCGTTGCTTCGCGACTTTTCGACAGCGCTCGTAATGCGCAATGCTCCAGGCATGATTCAAGAACGTACCCCGCCCCCCCGATTGCCGGATCACGCAGCTACGCTTAAGCGTGCAGCGGCCTTGGTCGGCGGATACCCCGAACTTGCAGCGCGTCTGAAAGTGCCGGAGCCGCAACTCGACTACTGGATCGGCGAGATAGGCACGCCGCCTCGAAATGTCTTTTTCGACGCTATCGGCATCATCATCGAGAAGGCCGGAGCGTCGAGGTCGTAGGCGGTATTTAAAGGCACTCAAGCAGAAAAAGAGCCCCGCTTCGACGGGCTTTCTTTTCGCTTCTCCCGGCGCGTTTCCGGGCGCCATTTCAACGCTACGGCTCGGGGTGCTAGGTAGGTACCACCCTGAGGCTGCGCGCGTCCTGATGGCTGAGTCGACACGGCGCTTACTCGACGCTTACTCGTCTTGGGCCGCTATTCGGTATCTCGCGTAAGTCGTTGATTCTTGGTAGGTCGTGGCGGATTCGAACCGCCGACCAACGGATTAAAAGTTGTGTTCTTTCCGTACGCCAGCGAAAACGACAGCAACTGAGAGTAGAAGAATTAGAGATTTAGCCGCACGCCATTGTTCGCCAATGCTCGTGAGTCTTCTGGTTCTCGAATAACTAGTGTCCCAAAAGTGTCCCACGCATGAAGTATGTTGCTGCAATTAACTTCACAAGGTGGCGGAAACGAACATCGATAGGTCTTCACTACGCTAAGCCGTGCTCCTCAGCCAGCGATTGCCGATCAGTGTCATGGGTAAGAGAGGGGCACGAGTTTGCTCTTGGGCTGCGCGCAGGAGTACGTAGATCGTGCAAATTTCCTCCTGGAAAGGTCCGCTTTTGCGAAAGAAGAACTCCTCGATCGCTCC
>DATIGN010000094.1:0-8670 GCA_035454685.1 Burkholderiales bacterium
CCAGGGCGGCGCCAAGGCGCCGGCGGTGGAGTACCGCTGGCTATCCGATGCCACCGATCTCGCGGACCCCAGGAGCTGGACCAAGGCGGAGCTGAAGGACAAGGTGTTCCGCCTCAAGCTGCGTGAGACGGAGACGCTCTCTGCGGAGCTTTGCCTCCACGCCGGCAAGTGGCCCGACGGGACGACCAGCGAGAACGCGGGTGTCGACGCCGCGCTCGCCTAGAGGAGGTCCTTCCATTTTGCGCGCGTCTTGTCCTGCAGCTCCTTGGACGCCTCGGCGACGATCGGGAATTCGTCGAGATGATCCCACGGGCGGCACGCGTCGATTACGGCCTTGGAGCTAAGCGGCGCGTCGTACGGATAGGCGACGAACATCGGATCGTTCTTTGATCCCACGCCGCGGTGGATGATGTCGATGTCCACCGCCGGATCGGTGCGCGTGGCGACGGCCCACATCACCTCCTGCAGATTCGAGGGATCGATGTCATCGTCGACCACCACCGAGTAGCGCGACATGTACGCGCCGACCCCGCACTGGCTGAGGAGGTGACCGGCCTGGCGCGCATGCCCTGCGTAGCGCTGCTTGATCGCCACCACGTTGAACATGCGTGCGCCGCCGATCTCGTGCGCCCACACCGCCTCGACCTCGGAAAGTCCCGCCGCAACAAGTGCGTCGTGCAAAAGCGCCGAGCGCATCACCGCCTTGGAATATGAATAGTCATTCGGCGGCTTCGCTGGCGGACTGCCGACGATGATCGGTTCTCCCCGAAAGTAGATTCTTTCCACTGTTACCGCTGGCGCCGTCCCGGCCTTGCCCGGGTAGTAGCCGTGGAACTCGCCGAACGGCCCTTCCGCGCGCTCGTCGTTCGGCTCGACGAAGCCTTCGAGCACGATCTCCGACGCGGCGGGGAAAGGCAGACCGGTCAGTTTGCCGAGGACCGCCGAGACCGGCTGATTCAGGATCGCCCCGACGTAGTTCCACTCGCACATGCCGAACGGGATCTCGATCCCGGAGATGAGATACCCGAGCGGATCGCCGCCGACGACAATCGCCACCGGGAAGCGCTGGCCCGCCCTCTTGTACTTTTCATACTGGATTCGGCCATGCTTGCCCGGCACCATATCCAGGGCGACATGCTTTCCATCCAATACCTGAACCCTGTACGTGCCGACGTTCACCCAGTCGGAGTCGAGATCGCGCGTCACCACTGAGCAGCCGGTGCCGATGTAGCGCCCGCCGTCGAGCTCGTGCCAGAGCGGGGAGGGGAAAGCGTTCACGTCGACGTCAGCGCCCTCCTGCTTGTTTTCCAGCACCGGGCCGGATGTCACCACTTCGAAAGGAAAATCCTTCGCCGCGGCCTGCCACTGCGCCGGCTTACCGCGTAGTACGGCGACCAATCCGGAATGATTTCTTTGAATCGGTAACCTGAGGATCGACGACAGGCGCACCGGGCTGCTCGTGCTGCAGGTCAGCACGCGAAAGCCCTTCGGGTAGCCCTTGATCTGGTCGAAGAGCAGCGCCGGCGGCGCGTCCTTCTTGACGTTCAGCTCGCTGATCGCGCCGAGCTCGAGGTTCCAGTCCGCGCCGTCGACGTGCTTGAGCTCACCGAGCTTTTCGACTTCAGCGAGCCACGGCCGCAGATCGAGAGGATTCCCGCTCATCGCGGCGCATTATAAGATTCGGGGGCCATGAAGCTTCTGCTTGTGCTCTGCCTTTCATTCGTTTCGTTCTCGGCGGCACCGCAGAGCTATCCCAGCCGCCCGGTGCGCGTTGTCGTAGGGTTCCCGCCCGGCGGCGGCACCGACATCCTCGCGCGCGTGCTCTCGCCGCGCCTGTCGGAGTATCTGGGCCAGCCGTTCGTGGTGGAAAACCGGCCCGGCGCGACCACCAACATCGCGAGCGACCTCGTGGCAAAGAGCGCGCCCGACGGACATACGCTGCTCTTCACCACCTCGGCGCTTGCGATCAACATGTCGCTGTACAAAAACCTCCCCTTCGACGCCATGCGCGATTTCGCGCCGATCTCGGTGTTCGCTCAGAGCCCGAACCTCCTCGTAGCGCACTCGAGCGCCGGCGCGAGCGTGAAGGAACTGCTCGCGCAGGCGAAGTCCAAGCCGGGCTCGATGAACTACTCTTCCGCCGGCTCGGGCACGAGCCAGCATCTTGCCGGCGAGCTGTTCAAGGCCCGCACCGGCACCTACATCGTGCACATCCCTTACAAAGGGACGGCGGCCTCACTCACCGCCGTCATCGCCGGGGAAGTGCACTTCAGCTTTGCCAACGTCCCGGCCATCCTCGGCCACGTGCGAAGCGGCCGGCTGAAGGCGCTCGCGGTCCTCGCGCCCAAGCGCTCCGACCTGATGCCCGACGTGCCGACGATGGAGGAAGCGGGGGTTGCCGGCGTCGAGGTCCCGGTCTGGTACGCCCTGCTCGGCCCCGCCGCGCTGCCGCGCGACATCGTGAAGACCCTGAACGACGCCACCGTGCGCGCGGCGCGCTCGCCCGACCTGAGCCAAAAGCTCGTCGAGCAGGGCGCCGAGCCGGTCGGCAACAGTCCCGAGGAGTTCTCGAAGCTGCTGCGCGAGGAAGTCGCCAAGTGGGCCGAGGTGGTGAAGGTTTCCGGTGCGAAGGCTGAATAGGATGCAAAAGACTCTCGCCGCCCTGGTGGTGGTGGAGAACCGCGCAGGCGCGGCAGGCTCAATCGGAGCAGTCGCGGTGGCGAAGCCGGTGCCCGACGGCTACACCCTGCTGCTCGGCTCGAGCGGCACGATCACCGCAGGCCCCGCGGTGTGGATCGCATCTGCCGGAAGCGGCTTGTATCGGACCATAGGGAGGGCTGTTAATGAAGATCAAGTTCGCACTTGCTAGCGCAGCAGCGCTCCTTGCGGGCGCGAGTTTCGACGCAACCGCACAGGAAGTAGTGCGTCCCGGGCAGGAGAAGTGGACGATCATGCTGGGCGCCTTCCTGCCCGCGTTCCAGACCGAGATGAAGGTCGACAACGATCAGCTGGGGTCCGGAGACAACGTCAACCTCGCCGACGATCTCGGGGTCGACCAGGACGAGTCGGGCGGGTGGTTCGGCGTCGAGTGGCGCTTCGCGCCGCGTCATCGGCTGGGCTTTACCTACAGCCGCTTCACGCTGAACGGCGAGCGCGTCATAGCCCGCGACTTGCAGATCGGCGACGAGGTCTTTCCCGCCGGCGCAACGGTGTCCTCGCAGCTGCGCCTCGAGATCATTCCGATCACCTACTCGTACTCATTCCTCAAGCGCGAGCGCGACGAGCTCGCGGTGACGCTCGGCCTGCACTGGAGCAGCCTGCGCTTCAGCGCAGCGGGATCCGCCTCGCTCGGTACGCAGGATTTCTCGCGCGACTCCAACACGGATGCGGACGTGCCGCTCCCGCTCCTCGGGCTGCGCTACGACCATCACTTCTCCGACCGGTGGTCCGCCGGCGCCAGCGGCGCCGTGTTCGCCCTGGAATTCGGCGAGGACACGTGGAACTTCGAAGGCCGCCTGTGGAGCGTGCGGCTGCACGCCGAGTACCGCTTCGCCCGCAATTTCGCCATCGGCGCGGCGCTCGACGGCTTCGACGTCAGCGTCGACCTGAGCTCGGGGAGCTGGAAAGGCGGCTTCGACTACGGCTACTGGGGGCCGCAGATCTACCTGACGGCGCGCTTCTAGTCCTCGAGTTCTAGAAGCGGATACCCAGGCCGAAATACAGGCCGCTGTAGGCCATGTCGAACGCGAAGCCGTCCTGGTCGTAGTCCACTGCAATGTACCGGTAACCCGCCTTGGCGGTGATCGTATTCGAGAACTCATACTCAGCGCCGAGCAGCGCCTGCCAGGTGAAATCCGAGCTCACGCCGAAGCCGCCGAAATCCCCGTACGCGGCCAGCGTCCAGCGCCCCGCAAGCGGCTGCTGCAAGCGCAGGCCGACATAGGGATCGCCCCAGCTCTTCTTCGCGCTGCGCTGCACGCTCCCGGACTGGGCGAATAAGCTGCCGTCGATACGCGCCTCGGCTTCGATCCTGAGGTAGCGCACGCCGCCCACCAGGTCGAGCGGCGCGTGGCCTTCCCTAAGCCGGTACGCGAGCGCCACCGCGTAGGTCGTCTGCCGCACTTCCAGCAGCGCGCCCGCGCTCGCGGTCGCGCCGACGGGACCGGCGCCGGTGCGGGTGGCCGTCGCCGAGTCTTCGATCTTCATGTAGATCGCGTCGAGCAGCACCCCCCAGCGCCCCTTGCGCGCCTCGAACGCCCCCATCAGCCCCGCGTCCAGGTGGTCGAGGACGTCGGAGAAGCTCATGTCGATATTCATCGTCGGCAGTTCTCCCGCCCCGACGCTTCCTTCCATCGCCGCGCCCCAGAGGTAAGGCGTGAATTCGAAGCTCCAGCCGCTGCGCGGCACCGCCGTGGCTTGCGCTTGTGCGGCGCCCGGCGCCGCACCGATCGCGGCGGCGCCCCCCAGCAAGACGGCGATCGCGGCGATTTTCAGGGTTTCTTCTTCAGTGCGTCGCGCTCCCGGTCGCGCTCGGCCCGGATCTCGACCGCGAGCTTGTAGGCAACGTAATACTTGTAGATGTTTGAAACGTAGGTCACGGTTTCCGCGCCGATCCTCTCGGCGGCGATCAGCTCGACGTTGTTGAACCAGACGTTCGGATTCAGCCCGCGCTTCTCGGCGCGCGCGCGCAGCTCCTGCACCCGGCCGGGCCCGGCGTTGTAGGCAGCGAACGAGAAGAGCGTCTTATTGACCGCATCCATGGGCTGGTTCTCGAAGAAGGTGTCCTGCACGTAGCGTATGTATTTGACCCCGGCGTGGATGTTCGGGTCGAGCTGGGTAATGTCCCCCGTCTTCATGTCCCGGCCCGTGGCCGGCATCACCTGCATCACGCCGATCGCGCCGACCGGGCTCTTTGCGTTCTGATCGAGGCGCGACTCCTGGTAGCCCTGCGCCATCACCAGGAGGTAGTCCATGTCGTAGCGCCCGCTGTACTTGCGGAAGATCTCCGCCGTCTGGTCGAACTTGCGCATCTCCTCTTTCGACGTCGCGGCGCGGACGAAGCGCGTGCTGCCGGTGTACTTCTTCACCAGGTTCTTGCCGAAGGCGCTGTCCTGTCCGTGCTTCTGCGCAAACGCGGAGATCTCGGCTTTGAGGTTCGGGCTGTCTTTGCGGATCATCCATGCGATGTCCCCGCCCTCGTGGACCTTCAGGTCCTCGCGCGGCTTGATGCGCTTGAAAACGCGCGCCCAGGTGACGGCCTTGTAGCGGTCGACGACCGCGACACCCACCAGGCCCGCGTTCAGCATCTCGAGCAGATCGTCGTCCTGCAAGTCCTCGGGCGCCGCTTTCAGCTCGAGGGATGCGCGGCCCTGCTGGCGCAAGCGCTCGCTGAGCGCTTCGAGGTGCGTCCAGTAGCTCGACGAGCGGCGCACGAAGAGCTTCTGCGCCGCGAGATCCTCGATCGACGCAAGCGTTGGCGAAGCGGGGCCGGTCACTACGATTTCGGCGACGTTGCGGAAAAACGGCGCGCCAAAGTCGACCTGCTGCAGCCGCTCGGGCGTAATGGTGAGGATGCCGGCGGCGACGTCGCCGCGGCCCTGCACGAGCGCAGGCATGAGCTCGTCCCGCGCGGTCGGGATGAAGTGCACGTGGATGCCGATGTGCTTGCGCTTAAGCTTGTACTTCGCATTGAGCTCCTCCTCGAACTTCTTCAGGAGCTCGTACTCTGCGCCGCTCTGGCGCCCGCGGTCGATCCAGTACTGCATGCGGGAAGGCACCACCAGCGCGCGCACCGTCCGGCGCTCGATCATGCCGTCGAGGTCCCCCGTCCATGGCTGTGCCATCGCCTCCAACAGCGCCTCGTCGGCCTGCGCATGGCCGAGGCTGACCGCCGTTGCCAGTGCGACCAGCAGGCGCTTCATGTGCGGATCTCGTCAAGCACCGGTCGCAGGTAACCTACGAACGCGTCGGGGTTCTCGCTCATGGGGAAATGGCCGAGGCCTTTCATGACCGTCATCTTCGCCCCTTTCACCCGCGCCACGACAGCTTCCGTATCGCGCGGCGAAGCCGAGTAGTCGTATTCGCCGGTGAGCAGATAAAGCGGGCAGATGCTGGTGTCGATATCGCCGATGCGGCCACGGATATCGCCTTCCATCTGGTAGAAGTAGAGGTCCCCCGTGAACACGCCGGGGCCGCCCTGCATGTAGTGCCACACGGTCTCCCACCGCTCTTTCTCCGGGCTGAGCGGCGACATAAGCCCATAAGCTACCGCGCCGCAGGCGCGGCCGCCATGCACTTCGGGATGGTCGAGCCATGAAGCGTCGTAGTAGCGCTCCACGTGGGCGCCGCTCTGCAACCCGATCAGCGCCCGCAGCTCGCGCGCATGCTTGAGCGCGAGGTCGAGCACGATGCGCCCGCCAATCGAGCAGCCCATCACCACCGGGCGCTCGAGCCCGAGCGCGTGCGCCACGCTCATGATGAGCCCCGTGTAGGAATCGGTGGTGAGCCGGTAGTCCTCGTTCTGCCAGCCCGCAGGCGGCGACGACTTCCCGTGCCGCGGCATGTCGAACGCGATCACGCGGTAATGCCGCGTGATCTCTGCATCGTTCAGCACCGCGCGCCACTGGCGGCCGTCCGAACCGGCAGTGTGCAGACACAGCAGCGGAATTCCCTTCCCCGCTTCCTCAAAATAAATACGGCAGTTATTGATGTGGGCGTAACGCCCGATGATCGGCTCGACCTTCATGCGTTCCTCAGGGCCGCGAGGACGAGCTTCACGTAGAGCAAATAGGCCATCAGCAAGCGCTGGTCGCCCTCGAACTTCACATCCCCGCGCCGCAGCAGCGCGAAGAGATCGTGCCACCCGGGCGTCGGTGTCTTTTGCCAGAACTTCTCCCACGACTCACGGCTTGCGCGGATCGCGAACTTCCAGGGCCGCATGACGAACGGGCCTTTTTCCACGGCAATTTTCCCCTCGGATACCTTGAGCAGGTACTGCTGCTCGCCCACTTCGACCATGAACGTCTCGTTCATCCCCCGGCCCCAGCGCACGATCGACGGATCCCGGTTCACGAGCCGGGCAAGATCTTCGATCACGGCTTCCTCCCCGATAGAACCGAAGTGATGACGCCGATCAGGGCGGCGAGGTCGAGGATCGCGCTCACGGCGTGCGAGTATTCCCACTGCTGGGCGACATTGAAGGACGCGATCTTGACCATGGCGGCCGTGCCCCGGTTTCCGGTCTCGAAACACTGTATACTGCGCGCCAGCTCTCTGTTACGCGTACTTCCGGTTAGCGTCTCAGTCCGTTTGTTCTGGTCCATCCTGGGCCGTCGAATAACAAGCTAAGAACGCATCAGCCTGAACCGGTCGAAGGGCACGCCCCTTCCCAGGCCGAGTGCAGGAGAAATCCATTATTACGTCGTTCGATTCACTCGGCCTTCGCGCCGAGCTGCTCCGCGCTGTCGCCGAGCAGGGCTATGCCATTCCCACCCCCATCCAGGCAAGAGCCATCCCCGTCGTCCTCGCCGGCAAAGACCTGCTGGGCGCCGCCCAGACCGGCACGGGCAAGACCGCGGGCTTCGCGCTGCCGATTCTTCACCGGCTGTCCACCAGGGCGAATGCCAGCCATTCGCCGGCGCGTCATCCGGTGCGTGCGCTGATCGTCACGCCGACGCGCGAGCTCGCAGCTCAAGTCGAGGAGGACGTCCGCACCTACGGCAAGCATGTTTCCCTCAAAAGCAGCCTGGTCTACGGCGGGGTCGGCATGCAGCCGCAGATCGAAGCGCTGCGCCGCGGCGTCGATATCCTCGTCGCCACCCCCGGCCGGCTGCTCGACCACGTGCAGCAGAAGACGGTCGACCTGCGCCAGGTCGAGATCTTGGTGCTGGACGAGGCCGACCGCATGCTCGACATGGGCTTCATCCACGACATCCGCAGGATCCTCGCGCTGCTTCCGGCGGCGCGCCAGAACCTGCTGTTCTCCGCCACCTTCCCCGACGAGATCCGCAAGCTCGCGGGATCGTTCATGAAGAACCCGGTCACCGTCGAGGTCGCGCGGCGCAATACGCCGGCGGAGCTGGTGGCGCAGGTCGCCCACCCGGTCGACGCCGGCCGCAAACGCGAGCTGCTCGCGCACCTCGTCACCACTAACGACTGGCGCCAGGTACTCGTCTTCTGCCGCACCAAGCACGGCGCGAACCGCCTGGCGCAGCAGCTCGACCGCGGCGGCATCGAGGCCGACGCGATCCACGGCAACAAGGCCCAGAACCACCGCACGCGTACGCTGAAGCGCTTCAAGGACAACGAGCTTCGCGTCCTCGTGGCCACCGACATCGCTGCCCGCGGACTCGACATCGAGGCGCTGCCGCACGTGGTGAACTTCGACCTGCCGCATGTCGCCGAGGACTACGTGCACCGCATCGGCCGCACCGGCCGCGCCGGCGCCGAAGGCGAAGCCGTGTCCTTCGTCAGCAACGAGGAGCGTCCGCTCCTCGCTGCGATCGAGAAGCTCATGAGCCGCAAGGTCGAAAGCCGTGTGATCCCTGGCTTCGAGCCTGGAACTGCGCCACGCCCTCAGAGGCACGAGCAGAAGCGGCATGTCCCGCAGAGGCATGCGCCGCAGCGCAGCCAGGAGCAGCACAGAAATCGGGGTCAGAGCCCGAATTCGTC
>DATIGN010000095.1:0-45976 GCA_035454685.1 Burkholderiales bacterium
CCGGAGAGCTCGCCCGCGATGTCGCCCATGCGGTCTTCCGGCGCGACGATCTCCACGTTGACGATCGGCTCGAGCACGATGGGCCGCGCCTTGGCGAGCGCGTCGAGGAACGCCTTGCGGCCGGCGGACTGGAAGGCAACGTCCTTGGAATCGACCGGATGGCTCTTGCCGTCGTACACGATCACGCGCACGTCCTGCAGCGGGTAGCCGGCGAGGAAACCCGAGTCGAGCACCGCGCGCACGCCTTTCTCGACCGACGGGATGAACTGGTTCGGGATCGCGCCGCCCTTCACGCTGTCGACGAACTCGAAGCCCTTGCCGCGCGGCAGGGGTTCCACCTTAAGGAACACCTCGCCGAACTGGCCCGCGCCGCCGGTCTGCTTCTTGTGCCGGCTATGGCCCTCGGCCCTGGTGGCGATGGTCTCGCGATACGGGATCGACGGCGGGCGCGTATCGAGGTCGAGCTTGTATTGCGAGGACATTTTCTCCAGCACCGCCTTGAGGTGCATCTCGCCCAGGCCGCGCATCACGGTCTCGTTCGCCTGCGAGTTGTGCTCGATACGGAAGCACGGGTCCTCGGCCAGGATCTTGTGCAGCACGTCGGACACCTTCTGCTCGTCGCCGCGCTTCTTCGGCTGCACCGCCAGGCCGAACACCGGCGTCGGCAGGTCGAGCGGCTTGGCGTGCACGTTTGCGTCCTCGGCCGAGTCGTGCAGGATGTGGTCGAACTGGATTTCGTCGATCTTGGCAATCGCGCAGATGTCTCCCGGGATCGCCTCGTGAACCTCGACCTGCGTCTTTCCGCGCAGCAGGTAGAGGTGCCCGGCCTTGATCGGCTTGCGGCCTTCGCCGATATAGAGCTGGCTGCCCGCGGTGAGCCGGCCCTGGTGCACGCGGAACACCGCGACGCGGCCGATGTACGGATCGATCTCGATCTTGAACACGTGCGCTAGCGCGTGCTTGCCCGGATCGGGCACCGGCTGCAGGTCGCTGCCCGGGCCATTGCCCGCTTTGGTGACGACGTAGGAAGGCGGGTTGCCCTCGGTCGGGTTCGGCAGCAGCTTCACGATAACGTCGAGCAGCTCCGCGACGCCGACGCCGGTCTTCGCGGAGGTGAACACTACCGGGACGAGATGGCCCTCGCGCAGCGCGCGCTCAAGCGGCTCGTGCAGCTGCTCGGGGCTCACTTCGCCCTTCTCGAGGTAGTGCTCCATCAGCTTCTCGTCCACCTCGACCACCTGGTCGACGAGCTTGCCGTGCGCTTCTCCGACCGAGGAGAAGTCGGCTTCGCCCGAGGGCGCGAAGAAGCAGTCCGAGACCTTCGAGCGGTTGCCGGCGGGCAGGTTGAGCGGCAAGCATTCCTTGCCGAACGCCTGCTGGATGCGCTCGAGCAGGCCCTCGAGGTCGACGTTGTCGGCGTCGATCTTGTTGACGATGATGAGGCGGTCGAGGCCCCGCTTTGCCGCCCAGTGCAAAAAGCGGCCGGTCATCATCTCTAGGCCGTTCTGCGCGTTGATCACGATCGCCGCCGTTTCCACGGCCGCGAACGCGGACAGAGCATGCCCGAGGAAGTCGGGATAGCCCGGCGTGTCCAGAAGGTGAATGCGGTGATCCTGGAAATCGAAGCTCGCGACCGCAAGCTTCAGGGAATGCTGCAACTGCTTCTCGAGCGGGGTGTAGTCGCAGACGGTAGTACCGCGCTCTACGCTGCCCGCCGCGGGGATCGCTCCCGCTTTGGCGAGCAGCGCTTCGGCCAGGGTGGTCTTGCCTGCACCCGACTGGCCGACGAGCGCCATCGTCCTTATGTGTTTGATCGAATGTGCCACGGGCCTGCCTCCTCTTCTCGAAATTTATCTTACCGCGGCACATGGCGGGGGGTCGAGACCGCCAGAAAGATCTCCCTCAGGAAGAGCAGCAGGCACACAATGAGCGCCATCATCGCGCAGACGAACATGCCGGCGATGGTGAATGACAGGTCGGTGCGCACGAACGCGCCGACGAAGGCACCCGCGATCAGCAGCGCGGTGAAAAGCGCTGAAATCACGGCGAAAACGATCGCAAGGTAGACGAAGCGGATGCGCCGCGCAATTGTGGCGAGCTCGTCCTGCGCCGAAGGCAGCTCGGCCTGCGACATGGCGGCGAGCCGCTCCTCGAGCTCGCGGCGCCGGTCCACCGCCCGGCCGAGCCGCAGGTTGAGCGCGTTGATCACCGTGCCGAGCGCCGTCAGCATGAACACCGGGGCGATCGCGAGCTGAATCACCCCCGCGATCTCGGGCAGATGCGGGTCCAACGCCACGCCGCGAGTCTAGCGCGGCGGCAAGCCTACTTCTTTTTTTCCTTCTTCTCGAGCAGGTCGGCGCGCTGCTTCAGCGTGTCCTCGAGCTTGGACTTCGGGATGAGGAGGACATGCTGCGACTGGATCTTTACGCGCTCTGCGTCCTTCGCGTCGGGCTTGATCCCCGAGGCGGTGAACGTGACGTAGTAATTGTCCCCGACGAGCTTGCCGACCTTGATCGCGTAGGAGGCGCCTTCGAGCGTGGTCGCGTCGATGCTGATCGGCTTGTCGAGGCCGCTTATTTCTACAGTCGTGGTCGCGTCCTTGGAGGCGACGTCTGCGAGCTCCAGCAGTTGCAGCGAATACGAGGCTGCATTTGCCCTCGGGATGTCGAGCTTTTCGCCAGGCTTCGCGCCAACAAGCCTCCAGTCCGCGTTGTCCGCTGCGCGCTCGATCCGCCATCCGCCGCCACCGGGGTAGCGCACTTCCAGTCTCTTGACCTTCTCCACTTGGAAAGAGCCGCGGTCGACCCATTCGGCCGTCTTGGCCGTGGCTTGCGTGAGCGGCTCGGCGACCAGATAGGCGGTGCCGGCTTCGTCGGGCAGGACGATGAAGCGTCCGTCCGGGATGGCCTTGTCCGGGTTTTCCACCTCGCGCTTGAAGTGCTTCTTGCCGACCACGAAGGCACCGAGCAGCTTGCCGTCAGTGCCAAGGAATTCGACCCTGGTCCCCGAAGCGTCGAGGTTGAGGCGCGCGCGGTCCTTCTCGCCGAGCGGCTCGCTCTGGCCGACCTTCAGGCCGATCACTTTGAGCACGAACTCACGCACCTTCGCGAGATCCGCAGGGAAATCGGCGCGCTCGGCGATCACCCAGCGCTCGTCCTTTCGCTGCAGCGTGAGCGTCGCGTTCGGCGAGACGCCCGGCTCAACGATCTTGATCGCCGCGATATCGGCCGCCTTCAGGTCCTTGAAAAGCGCGCGCCCGAGCGTGCCGACGTTCTCGGGCCGGCGTGCGCGCTCCTGCTGCTGGTAAAGCAGCGCCCCGCCGCCGAGCACCGCGAGAAGCATCACGAGAATGGTGACGACGCGGGCGTTCATGCGTATTTTCTGCGGATCAGCGCGACCATCAACCCCGCAAGCGCCACGAGCAGCGGCATGAGCGCGATATTGGCCAGCTTGGTCCAGAACACCAGCGCCTCGGCGTCCTGGCGCAGGTTCTTGCGCAGCTCCTTGAGCGCGAGGTTGGTCTCAATGTAGGTCTTCTTGAAGCGCTCGAGCTCAGCCTGCTGCTCGGCGGAAAGGATCTGCGATTTTGCGGCGGGGCCGCCTTGCGCCTTCTGCAGCTCCTGCAGCCGCGCCTGTGTCTTCTGCTTTTCCTCCTCCAGCGCCTGGATCCTGCCGAAATACTGCTTCTGCGCCTCGGCCTCGAGCTCGCGCACCACGGTGAGCGGTCGGAACGCGGCCGCGCGGCTCCTGAGCGAAATCAGGTCGTCGCCGGCCGCGAACTGCTCCACCATCCCAAGCGCAAAGGCGAGGTTGCCGTTCGACGGCACCACGATCTTGCGGCCGAACACCTCCTGCACATCGACCGCCGCGCCGTCGGCGAGAAGGTCGACGTCGGCCACGGCGATCAGGGAGTTCTCCGGCGATTCACGCAGCGCCGGGGTGCCCGCGGCAGCGGGCTTCTTGTCGTCTTCCTTCAGCCCCTCTGGGAAAGCGGTCTTGAACTTGCCGGTGAGCCGAACCGCAAGGGGCATGGCGTTGCCCGAAGGCTTGAAGTTGCGCGTCGCTTCGTCGCCAGACTTGGTGGCGTTCATGCTGTCCACCAGCATGGAGTCGGGCGAGCTTCTGACGAGCTCGGTGGCTTTGAGATTTTCGGGAAGCTTGAGCTCGAAAGCACCGCCAAACGCATACAACAGGGTCTCGATCTGGCCAGTGACGATGTCGTCGCGGCTGAAGGCCGTGCGGTTGAGGGACAGCACGGTAGGTGTGTAGCGCGCTCCGCCGCCGGAGCCGAACACGACGTCGGACACCACCTTGCCGGGGTCCATCTGGACACCCCAGGCCTTGAAGAGCGTCGGCAGATTCGAGCCCGACGGCATTTGCGGCATACCCGGCATGGTGGGCATCTGGTCGAAATAGGCGTAGGGGTCGACAAAGACGATGAGCTTGCCGCCGCGCATAACGAATTGATCCAGCGCGTATTCGGTCGCGGGCTGCGCATCGCGCGGGTGGATGACAAGGAGCACGTTGAGCTCCTTGTCGATCTCCTTCGCGGTGAGCGGCACTTCCTTCACCTCGAACTCGCGCTTGAGCTCATTCGCAAGCACCCAGGGCTCGGAGGACTGGCGCGTGAAAGGATTGAAGCGCTCGCCGAGCACGGGCAGTCCAGCCATGAGGCCGATCTTCGGCCGCTCCGTCGAGCCGACGCGCGCGATTGCGCGCACGAGATCGTACTCGAGCAGGCGCTCGCGCTGCGGCGAGATCGTCGGGATCGACTGCTTGCGGTCGAGCTGGGTGACCGCGACGCCGAGGTAGAACTGCTCGCCGGTGAAGAGCTGCTGCGGCTCAATGCCGTCGAGCTGCGCCGCATCCTCCTCCTCGGAGTCGGACTTGGGGTTGTAGCGCTCGATGATCAGGTTCGACCCCGCGGCGCTCTTGAACTCGCGCACCAGGTCTTCCACCCGCTGTGTGAAGCTGCGCAGCTGCACCGGCACGGTCTCGCCCTGCGAGATGTAGAGCCTGAGCTTCACTGGGGACTGCAGGTTCGCCAGGATCTTGCGCGTGCCCGGCGAGAGCGTGTACAGATCGCCTTCAGTGAGGTCGGCTCGGACCGGCGCGCGCGAGACTAGGAAGTTCACGGCGATAAGCAGCAAGAACAGGGCGACTAGCCCGATCGCAGAATAAACGAGGTGTTCGTACTTTTTCATTCCGCCTCTTACCCCGCCCTATGTCCACGAATAATTACGCCGGTGGCGAACAGCGCGAAGCCGATCAGCGAGAGAAAGAACAGCAGATCTCGGCTGTCGATCACCCCGCGCTGGAATGCGTCGAAATGGGTCACGACCGAGAACGCGGCGACCGTATCGACGAACCCCGGGCTTGCCCAGCGCGCCAGTAGATCGGTGACCGGATTGAACCCGGCGAGGATGAGGAACAGGCATACCACCACCGCCAGAATGAACGCCACGACCTGGTTGCGCGTCATCGCTGAAGTCATGCTGCTTATCGCGAGGTAGGCACCGGCGAGAAGGAAGCTGCCGATGTAGCCCGCGGCGATGATGCCGTTATCGGGGTCTCCCAGAACATTCACGGTCACGATCGCCGGAAACGTCAGGGCGAGCGCGAGCGCGAGGAACAGCCACGAGGCGAGGAACTTCGCCACGATCGCCTGCCAGGTCGCGACCGGCATGGTGAGGAGGAGCTCCAGCGTCCCGGAGCGGCGCTCCTCCGCCCAGAGGCGCATGCCGACCGCGGGCACGAGCACGAGGTAGAGCCACGGGTGCCAGCCGAAGAACGCCGCGAGGCTCGCCTCGCCGCGCTCGAAGAAGTTGCCTGCCGTGAAAGTGAAGAAGCCGGTGAGCAGCAGAAAGATCACGAGGAACACATACGCTACCGGGGAGCTGAAGTACCCGCCGAGCTCGCGCTTCGCGATGGTCCAGATGATCTTCATTGCTTGACCGTGTCGGGCAGCGTGATCCGGCGGAACACTTCGTCCAGCTCGCCGCGCTCGCTGTACATGCCATCGACCTTCCATCCTTCGCGGGCGACGAGATCCACGACCGCCTGCGCAAGCTCGGGCGCCTTGCTCTTGTCATGCGGGTAGATCCGCCAGGCGCCGTTCAGCCGCTCCACGCGTCCCAGGCTGGCAAGCTTTTCTTCGCTCGCCCCGTGGGCCGAGAGCGTCACCGCGCCGGCGAGCTTGGACATGGAGCGCAGTTCTTCGGGCGTCCCGTTGGCGACGATCTTGCCGCGGTCGATGATGATCGCCCGCGTGCACGCCGCATCGACCTCCTCCAGGATGTGGGTAGAGAACACGATCGCCTTGTTGGCTCCGAGCTCGCGGATGAGGTTCCTTACTTCGTGCTTCTGGTTCGGATCGAGGCCGTCGGTCGGCTCGTCCATGATCAGGACATCGGGGTCGTGGATCAGGGCCTGCGCGAGACAGGTGCGGTGCTTGTAGCCCTTGGAAAGCGTATCGATCGACTGGCGCAGCACCGAGCCGAGGAAGCAGAGCTCCACCACGCGGCTCACTGCCTGCTTGCGCTTGCTGCGGTCCAGGCCGCGCAGCTCGGCGGCGAACTCGAGGAAGCCCTTGACCGTCATGTCCGGATAGGACGCCGCGTTTTCAGGCAAGTACCCGATCAGGCGCTTGGCTTGGAGCGGCGAATGCGCCACGTCATGGCCGCCGACGGTCACGCGCCCTTCGGTGGCGGGCATGAAGCCGGTAATCATGCGCATGGTGGTCGACTTGCCGGCCCCGTTGGGACCCAGGAAGCCGAGCACCTCGCCTCGCTCGACATTGAAGGAAATACCGTCGACGGCCCTTTTCGGGCCGAACGCCTTGACCAAGTTTTCGATGCGGATCACGGGATTACCGCGGGGACATCTTTCAAGGGGGCGGATTATCGCTTAAATTGTCGGCGCAAACCCATTCCCTGAGGAGGTATTTTCATGCATTCCGCCGTCGGCAAGATCGTTTCCACGCTGGCGCTCACGCTCGTCGCCGGCGCAGTCGCCGCGCAGCCGAGCCTCAAGATGATGATCCCGGCCAACCCCGGTGGCGGCTGGGACCAGACCGGCCGCAACCTCGCCGTCGCGATGCAGAGCGCGAAGCTCGTCTCCGGCGTGCAGTTCGACAACAAAGGCGGCGCCGCCGGCACGATCGGCTTGGCGCAGTTCGTGAACAGCTCCAAGGGCGACCCGAACGCGGTAATGATCGGCGGCATGGTGATGGTGGGCGGAATCATCCTGAACAAGTCGCCGGTGCATCTCTCGCAAGTGACCCCAATCGCGCGGCTCACAAGCGAATGGGAGGTGATCGTGGTGCCGGCGAACTCTCCACATAAGACGATGGGCGACCTGGTGAAGGCGCTAAAGGAAAACCCGGGCAAGGTCTCGTGGGGCGGCGGCTCGGCGGGCGGCACCGACCACATTCTGGTCGGCCTGATCGCCAAGGAGGTCGGCGTCGACCCGGCGAAGATCAATTACGTGCCGTTCAAGGGCGGCGGCGAGGCAATCGCCGCCATTCTCGGCGGGCACGTTACCGCTGGCGTGTCCGGACTGGGCGAGTTCGCCGAGCAGATCAAGGCGGGCAAGATGCGCGCGCTGGCGCAATCGAGCCCGCAAAAGCTCGAAGGCATTCCTTCCCTGAAAGAGCAGGGAATCAACGTCGAGCTCGGCAACTGGCGCGGAATTTTCGGCGCGCCGGGCATTTCGACTGCGCAGCGCGATGCGCTGGTCAAGCTCGTGCGCTCGGCGACCGAGACGCCGGCGTGGAAATCCACGCTCGAGAAACTTGGCTGGGAGCCCTGGTTCCTTGCGGGTGACGACTACAAGAAGTTCCTCGAGGACGACACCAAGCGCGTCGCGTCGATCATTGAGTCGCTCGGCCTGAAGAGATAGAAGTAATGCGCCGCTCCGGCGCCGAGGTCGCGCTGTCGCTGGGCGTGCTCGCCCTCGGCGTTGGCGCAGCCGCGGTGACCGCGACGCTCCCGGGCGAAGCCGGCTATGCCGGCATCGGCCCGAACTTCATCCCGGGCGTGGTTTCCGCCGGGCTCGTCGCGCTCGGCGCTTGGCTTGCCTTCGAGGCGTTCTCGGGCGGCTGGCGCAGCGCCCTGCCCGACGACGCGCGCGAGCGGGGTGAGCATGCTTTCAGCGGCGCGGCCTTTGGCTGGATCACGGCGGGACTCTTCGCCCAGATGGCGCTGATCGGCTCGGCTGGGTTCGTGGTCGCTGCGATCGTGCTCTTTGCCTGTGTCGCGCGCGGTTTCGGCAGCCGGCGCGTTGCGCGCGATCTCGCGATCGGCGCGGTGCTCGCGCTCGCGATCTTTCTTTTTTTCGTCAAGGCGCTGAACGTCAACCTGCCGGCGGGATGGCTCTCGCCGATCCTGGGCGGCGCCGGCATATAGGGAAAACGCCACGATGGAAACGCTGAACGCGCTCGCTTCCGGGTTCAGCGTAGCGCTGCAGCCGATGAACCTGATGTGGGGCCTGATCGGCGTCACCTGCGGCACGCTGGTGGGCGTACTGCCGGGCGTCGGACCCGCGCTCACCGTGGCGATGCTGCTGCCGCTCACCGTAAAGCTCGACCCGACCGGCGCGCTCATCATGTTTGCGGGCATTTATTACGGCGCGATGTTCGGCGGCTCGACCACCACCATCCTGCTCAACACGCCGGGGGAATCCGCTTCGATCGCCACCGCGCTCGAAGGCAACCGCATGGCCAAGGCCGGCCGGGGCGGGCCGGCGCTCGCAACTTCCGCGATCGGCTCGTTCGTCGCCGGCTCGATCGCCACGATCCTGTTGACGCTGCTCGCGCCGCTGGTGGTGGATTTCGCGCTCAAGTTCGGCCCAGCCGAGTTCTTCGCCCTCATGGTGTTCGCCTTCGTCACTGTGTCGGCGGTGCTCGGGAGCTCCACGGTGCGCGGGCTGACGAGCCTTTTCCTCGGCCTGCTGCTCGGCCTGGTGGGAATCGACGGCCAGACCGGCGCTTCGCGCTTCGCCTTCGGGGTGCCGGAGCTGCTCGACGGTATCGATGTGGTCGTGCTCGCGGTGGGGCTGTTCGCCGTCGGCGAGGCGCTCTACGTGGCCGCCTATCAGAGCCGGCTCAGCGAGACGATGGAGAAGCTGCGCGGGTCGATCTGGATGTCGCTGGAAGACTGGCGGCGCTCGTGGCCGGCGTGGCTGCGCGCGACCGTGATCGGCTTCCCGTTCGGCACCATCCCGGCGGGCGGCACCGAGATTCCGACGTTCCTTTCCTATGCCACCGAGAAGAAGCTCTCCAAGCATCCCGAGGAGTTCGGTAGGGGCGCGATCGAGGGCGTGGCGGGACCTGAAGCGGCCAACAATGCCGCGGCCACGGGCGTGCTGGTTCCCCTGCTGACACTCGGAATACCGACTTCGGCGACGGCGGCGATCCTGCTCGGCGCATTCCAGAACTACGGCTTGCAGCCGGGGCCGCTGCTTTTCCAGACGCAGAGTTCGCTCGTGTGGGGCCTGATCGCGAGCCTCTACGTCGGCAACATCATCCTCCTCATCCTCAACCTGCCGCTGATCGGCATCTGGGTGAGAGTGCTGCAGATTCCGAAGGACCTGCTCTACGCCGGCATCCTGGTGTTCGCCACGCTCGGTGCCTACAGCCTGCACCAGTCCTGGGTCGATCTGTTCGCGCTCTACGTTTTCGGGCTGCTCGGCTTCGCCATGCGGCGCTGGGACATCCCGGTCGGCCCGGCGGTCATCGGCCTGATCCTCGGCCCTCTCGCCGAGACCCAGTTCCGCCGCGCGCTCGCCATCAGCCAGGGCGACGCGAGCGTGTTCTTCACCCACCCGATCTCGGCGACGTTCCTCGCCATCACTGTGGCGCTGGTCATCGTGCCCTTCATCGTGCGCCACGCGAAGCGCCTGCGCCGCAAGCCGGCGTAAGGAGGTTCCATGCAACTTACCGGAATGCTGCACGGCTCAAAGCTTCTCGAGTTCGTGGACTTCCCCGCCGCCGAGGTGCTCGGGCCTGAAGCGTCCGAGGACCAGATCGGCGCGCTCATCGAGAAGCGCGGCTCGGTGTTCGTCAAGCCGATCTTCAAGGGGGGGGTCGGCAAGAAGGGCAAGAGCGGCCTGATCGGGCGCGCGACCGATCTCAAGACCGCGCTGCGCGAGAAGGAGCGCCTCTACTTCGTCGAGCACCGCGTCGGCAACGTCGTGTCGAAGGCGCAGGGGGTGACCTTCGAGGGCGCGGTGCCGGCCGAGCACGAGGTCTACTTCGCGCTCGGCGATTCGACCCGGTTCCGAGCCCCGACCATCACGCTCACGCACAAGGGCGGCATCGCGATCGAGGAGCTCGAGAAGAAATACGTCGCCGAGGTGCCATTTGAGGCGCTCACCGGTCTGAAGGCGTTCGTGATCGCTAACGCCCTCGGCGACATCGGCGCGCCGCGCGAGATCATTTCGCCGCTGGTACAGAACCTGCCGAAGCTCTGGGAGCTCTTCCACCATTACGGGCTTACCACGCTGGAGCTCAACCCGATCCGCATGAGCCCGGGGCGCGGCGGGCGCCTGGTGCCGGTGGCGTGCGACTTCAAGTGCGGCTTCGACCGCGACGACCCGCGGCGCGAGCGCCTCAGCCTGCCGGCGAGCCTGTTCGCCGGTGACTATTCCGACTTCGAGCACGAGATCAACCAGCTGCGCACCTACCAGGGCCAGAGCGACGTGTTCGTGATCAACGCGAAGGGCACGATCCTCGCGCCCACTTTCGGCGGCGGCGCCAATTCGCTCGTTACGCAGGCGCTCGGCGACGACGCGATTATCTCGTCGGACTTCGGCGGCAACCCGCCGTACGAGAAGATGCACGACGTCGCGCGCATCTGCTTCAAGTACTGGCTTGCGCAATCGAACGTGCTTTTCATCATCGGCGGCAAGTCGAACAACACCGACATCTACGAGACCTTCCGCGCGATGTCGGATGCGCTGCGCGAGCATTTCGGCGCGCACGGGCCGACGCCGCTCTACGTGGTGGTCGGCCGCGGCGGGCCGAACCTGGTGCGCGGCATGGGCGCGATGCGCGACACGGTCGAGGCGCTCGGGCTTCCGTACCGCTTCTTCGGCTTCGACTCGGCGATGAGCGAGGTGGTGAACTACGCGCTCGCCGCGGACCAATGGATGAAACGGGGAGGGCGAACAGAACTGGCGCGGGCGATGGGCCTTGCGCTCGAAGGAGCTTGACATGTACCGGCGAGGCGTAGGGCCGTTCAAGTACTTCGTAGGCATCAGCTCGCTCGAGGAAGTGGCGACGCGGCAAGACCGCGTTTGCGTGCTCAACGTCCTCGGCGGCGAGTCGAGCGAGGTGACGCCGGTGAGCCACGCGTATTCGGGCGGCAACGTGGTGTTCGGGACCTCGCCCGGGCGCCAAGGGCAGGTGCTGGAGACGCCGGCGGGCAACATTCCGGTCTACAACAGCGTGCGCGCGGGGCTGGATGCCGGCCATCGCTTCAACGTCGGCGTGGTGTATCTGCCGCCCTCCGGGGTGCGAGACGGCGTAGCCGAGCTGGTGCGCGTCAATCCCGACCTGCGCAAGATCGTGATGATTACCGAGAAGGTCGCGGTGCACGATGCGCGCGAGATCCGCGCCATGGGGCAGCAGAGCGGCATCGACATCTTCGGCGCCAACTGCCTCGGCGTCGCGGACTCCTGGAACCGCGTGCGCATCGGCGGCGCGCTCGGCGGCGACGACCCGGCCGAGTCGCTCATCAAAGGCTCGATCGCCATCCACTCGAACTCGGGCAACTTCACCACCACGATCGCGCAGTACCTCGCCGCGGCCGGCTGGGGGACCACAACCCTGATTTCGAGCGGCAAGGATGTCTACATCCACTTCGCTGCGCCCGAGTTCGTGTTCGCGCTCGCCAACGACCGCCGCAGCAAGGCGGCAGTGATCTACGCCGAGCCCGGCGGCTACTACGAATACGACCTCAACTTCACCAAGCCCGTGGTTGCGTGCGTGGTCGGCCGCTGGAAAGGGCGCTTGACGCGCGCCGTAGGCCACGCCGGCGCAATGGCCGGTTCGGGCGACGACGCCGTGGCGAAGGAGCGCTGGTTCATGCAGAGCTTCGGCGTCGACGAGCTGTTCACGCCGGAGAATCCGGTGTGCTCGGCGCGCGGCGCAGTCGTCACCAACATCGCGCATATCCCGCTCGCGCTCACGCGGGTCATGAAGCTGAACCGCATCGAGCCGGACTTTGCGCCGCGCGGCAGCCTCTCGCTCAAGCCCTGGTTCGCGTCGAACCGGGGACTCAAGCTGCCGGCCGAGCTCGACCTGCCGGTGGTCGAAGCGATCGCGCCGTACAACCAGCAGGTCTTGCAGTTGAACCGCCAGATTGGCCGTATCTACCCGCGCCAGGCGATGAGGGACACTTCCGGCGCCTCGGTCATGGATCCGAAGACGCAGATCACCCAGGTGCACGGCGTCTCGATTCTGGAGGCGGCGAAGCGCACGCTGGAGTCGAACCTCTGCCACGCGCTGATGCGCGAGCCGGGCGGCGAGAACGACAGTGCGCTCATGAACGTCGCCATCGCCGCCGGGGTGAACCTGCACGGTGACGCCATGCTCACTGCGGCGCAGGCCTCCCGCGAGGCGGGCAACGCGCCGAACGCCGTGCTCTCGGCAGCATGCAGCATCTACGGGCCGAAGCGGGCCGAGGTGGCGCGCCAGGCGACCGACGCGCTCGTCGATCTCTTTGTCCATTCCGGCCTCCAGGACGCGCGCGATGAAAGCTTCAATTTCAAGAATATCGCGATCAAAGAAAAGGCGCTTTTCATTGGCACCGAGCCTGACCCACGCGCGGAAGCAATGCTGACTGCACTTGCGGCGCGCAAGGCGCGCTCGGTGTTCGTGCGCTACCTGCGCGGGCTGGGCGAGCCGCTCACGCGCGACGCCGTGCTCGCCGCAATCTGCGCCACGCTCGCCTGGGGACCGCTGATGCGCAAGCGCATCTCTCGCGAGACGGTGCGCGGGCTTCCCTGGTACGTCGGATTGTGGGCGACGCTGATCGGCGCCTCGGTGGACGCCGGCAAGCACGAGCCGCGCCGGTTCTGCGGCGTTCCCAACGAAGAGCTTCTCAACTCGTGGTCAGCGACGGAGCTTGCCTACCTCACTCTCATCGGCGAGCGCGCCAAGCCGGCGGAGCTGTTTGCGTTCCAGGTGCTGACGGGGCTTTTGATCTCGAACGCTGTCGGCAGCATCTCGGCGCAGGGCTGCAAGGGCGCGGTATCTGCCGACGGGCCGGAGACACCGAGCCGCGTGCAGCTCAACAAGGCGATGATGGGCTTCCTCACGCACACCGGCTACTCGCACGGCGGGGCGGGCTACGAGGGGATCGTCTTCCTTGCCGAGCAGTTCCGCGACTCCGGGCTCAAGGATCCGTCGAGCGCGGCGCATGGGCTTAATCTCCAGGCGATGGCGAAGAGCTTCGCCGAGCAATACGCAAAGCAGAAGACCGAGCTCAAGGAATCGGGCGCCGAGCGCATGCGCGCGATCGCCGGGCTCAACCACCCCGTGTTCCGCGACAAGCCGGTGAACCAGGACCCGCGCGAGGCGTTCATCCATGAGCTCTTCCGGAGCCGCGGCGAGTACAACCTGTTCCACGAGTACTACCACGAGCTCGCGCGCGCGCTGTTCGAGACCGGCGTCACGCGGAACGTCTTCTGCGTCAACATCGACGGCGTGATCGGCGCGCTGCTCCTAAAGATGCTCTGGCCGCGCTACCGCAGCGGTGGCTTCTCCGAGCACGATCTCGAGGTCGCGGCATTCACCATCTTCCTGTACGGGCGGATGATCGGCTGCGCCGCGGAGATCGACGACCACCTCAACCGCGGGCGCAACATGGATACGCGCGCGCCCGCCTCGCAGTGCCGCTACGTGGCCTGAGCGGGGACCACGACGTCATTGTCATCGGGGCCGGCGCCGCCGGCCTCGCCGCCGCCGCAGAGCTGGCGCGCGCCGGCCGCTCGGTCCTGACCGTCGAAGCGCGGAACAGGATCGGCGGGCGCTGCGATACGCGGCGCCTGCCCGGAATTGCAGTCCCGGTCGAGCTCGGCGCCGAGTTCATTCACGGCCGGCCCGAGGCCACGCTTTCTCTCCTTAAAGGAGCTGGGACACCCGCGGTCGACACCACGCGAACCCAGCGCGTGCTCTTCGGCGGCAAGCTGCACGCGGTGGACGTCTTCGCCGGGGCGCGCAAGGCCATGCGCCGCGTGCCATCGAAAGATCTCTCTTTCCGCGCATTTCTCGCGCGGCAGCGTCTCTCTCCGCTCAGCCGCGCGCTCGCCACCATGATGGTGCAGGGCTTCGACGCCGCCGACCCCCGCGACGCAAGCGCTCTCGCGATCGTCGAGGAATGGAGCACCGCGCTCACCGTCTCTCACATGCGCCCGCAGGGCGGCTATCTACCGCTGTTGAAGACTCTCGCCGTGCCGGTGCAGCTCGAGACCGAGGTGCGGCATGTGCGCTGGTCGCGCGCCAGCGTTGCAGTGTCGGGGACACGTCGCGGCGAGTCGTGGGCGGCATCGGCACCGCGTGCGATCGTTACGCTTCCCCTTGGGGTGCTGCAATCGGATGCGGTGTCGTTCATTCCTCCACTGAAGAAGCCCTTGGAAAAATTGGCTTCCGGGCCGGTGATTCGGGTCGCCATGGCGTTTGAGGATGCATCTTGGGAGAAGGACCATCCCGGGGTCGCGTTCTTCCACAACCCGAAAGCGCCGTTCCCCACGTTCTGGGCGCCGCTGCCCATGCACGCGCCGTTGCTCACCGCCTGGGCAGGCGGTCCCAAGGCCGCGCGGCTCACGGGTTCTTCTGAAGAAAGGCTTCTACAGCACGCCTTGGCGACGGTGCACTCCGTTCTCGGAAAGAAGCGCGACCCGGTCGCCTGGCTTGTACAGGACTGGCAGGCCGATCCTTACGCGCGCGGCGGATACAGCTATGCGAAGGTCGGCGGCGCGGGTGCCCGAGAAATCCTGCAAAGATCCGTGGACGACACTTTGTACTTCGCGGGCGAAGCCACTGACATCGAAGAAGCGGGAACAGTCGGCGGCGCGCTGGCGAGCGGCCAGCGCGCCGCACGGGAGATACTCGCCGCCGTAAGATAGTTCCCTTTAGTTCGGCAGCACCACGTTATCGATCACGTGAATGACGCCGTTCGAGGCCATGACGTCCGCCTTGATCACGCGGGCATTGTCGACCATCACCGCGCCGCCCTCGGTGCGCACCGTGAGCGACTGGCCCTGCACGGTCTTCACATTGCCGGGCTTCACCTGCGCGGCGGTCACCTTCCCAGGCACGACATGGTAGGTCAGGATCTTGGCAAGCTTCTCCTTGTCCTGAAGCAGCGCCTCGATGGTTCCGGCGGGCAGCTTGGCGAACGCCTCGTCGGTGGGCGCGAACACGGTGAACGGGCCCTTGCCCTTCAGCGTGTCCACCAGGCCTGCGGCCTGGACGGCCTTGACCAGCGTGTTGAACTGGCCTGCCGAGACCGCGGTGTCGACAATGTCGGCGGCGCCGGCGAGCGAGGAGGCGGCGGCAAGCGCCGCGGCAGCAAACAGCTTTTTCATGGCTTCCTTTCAGTTGGGTTGAACGACGCCGCGTCCGACCTCCGCACCGGCCGCCGGTTTCAGAAAAGAAAGTTGAAACCTGTCCCGATTCTCTAGGTCATTCGCCGTTGACGCAGCCGCGCGATCAGCTCGCCTGCCAGGCGCTGGGCGCTCGCTTGCGTGAACGCGAGGTGCAATTCATGGATGTCCACGTCCCCCCGCAGGGCCCGGTTCAGCGCGGCGAGCGCCGGCCGGCCCTCGAGGAGCAGCCAGCCGGCGATGCGCTCCGGATCGATCACGTGCAGCGCGTCGAGCTCGCGGCGCACGCTCAGCGGATCGCCGTGCGTGACAAGCCGTCCGCGCTCCGCGTCGACCAGCAGCGCCACGCGCTCGGTCGCGGATACGCGCACGCCGCCGACGTAGAGCACGTAGCGGCCGTCTTCGCTGTCGTAGCACTCCATGGCACGTCAGACGTCAGGTTCGAAGATTTGTCACATGCAATCGGTTGAGCGGCCTTATGCTGGCCTCCGCGTGGCCGAAAAGGAAGCCGATGCGGAGCTCGTGCGCTTGGCGCAGGGCGGAAACGAGCGCGCTTTCCAGGCGCTGGTCGTCAAGTACCAGCGCCGGATCGCGCGGCACGTGGCGCGCTACGTACGGCGCGCAGCCGACGTCGAAGAGGTGGTGCAGGACGCATTCATCCGCGCCTACCGCGGGCTTGCGTCATTCCGCGGCGAGTCCAGCTTCTACAGCTGGCTCTACCGCATCGCGACCAATGCGGCCTTCAGCTTCCTGAAGAAGACCGCCGGCGAGGTGCAGGCCGACGAACGCTCCGACGAGGGCTTCGAGCCTGGCCTGACCGACGAGCAGTCGCCCGAGCGCATCTTGCTCGCCCGGCAGATCGGCGACGCGGTGGAGCGTGCCATGGCGCGGCTGCAGCCCGAGCTCGCCGAGGCGCTGGTGCTCTTCGAGGTCGAAGGCAAGTCGTACAAGGAAATCGCGCAGATGCTCGGCACGCCCATCGGCACCGTGCGCACGCGCATCTTCCGCGCGCGCGAGTTCATCGCGCGCAGGCTCGAGCCGGTGCTCGGTCCCGCGCGCGACAGGAGGTGGTAGCCATGTCGCTCAAGGTATCGCTGCTGCTTGACGGCCAGCTCGAACCCGCGGAGGTCAAGCCCGCGCTGGAGGAGCTCGCTGCGGACGCCGCGCTGCGCGACCGCTACACCCTCTACGGGCTTGCGGGCGACGCCCTGCGGGGCAACCCGACGCCGGACGACGGTTTCTCGATCCGGATTTTCGAGCGCATGAAGCGCGAAGCGGTGAAAATCGAGCCCGGCTTCGATCCGCTGAAAGACTAGGCCGCAGCGCGCTCGGCGCGCTTGCGCTCGTGCTCCTTAAGGAAGCGCTTGCGCAGGCGGATCGACTTCGGCGTGATCTCGGCGAGCTCGTCGTCGCCGATGAACTCCACTGCGTACTCGAGCGTCAGCGCGATGGGCGGGGTGAGCAGTATTGCGTCGTCCTTGCCCGCGGCGCGGAAGTTGGTGAGCTGCTTGGCGCGGATCGGGTTCACGACAAGGTCGTTGTCGCGGCTGTGGATGCCGATGATCATGCCCTCGTAGACCGGGTCGCCGGGGCTCACGAACATGCGGCCTCGCTCCTGCAGCTTCCACAGCGCATATGCGACGGCGGCGCCGTCGTCCTGCGACACGAGCACGCCGTTCCTCCGCTCGGGAATCTCGCCCTTCACCGGGGCGTAGCCGTCGAACACGTGGCTCATGATCCCGGTACCGCGCGTGAGGTTCATGAACTCGCCCTGGAAGCCGATTAGCCCGCGCGCCGGGATGCAGTAGTCCAGGCGCACGCGGCCTTTGCCGTCCGGCTGCATGTCGCGCAGCTCTCCGCGCCGCCGTCCCAGCTCCTCCATGACTGCGCCCTGATTCTGCTCTTCGAGGTCCACTGTCAAGAGCTCGAAGGGTTCGCACTTCTCGCCGTCGATCTCCTTGCATACGACCCGTGGCCGGGACACCGCGACCTCGTAGCCCTCACGGCGCATGTTCTCGATCAGGATGGTGAGGTGCAGCTCGCCGCGCCCGGACACGATGAAGGTATCGGTGTCGGCGGGGTATTCCACGCGCAGTGCCACATTGCTTTTCGTCTCCCGCTCGAGGCGCTCGCGCAGCTGGCGGCTGGTGACAAAGCGGCCCTCGCGCCCGGCGAGCGGGGAAGCATTCACCAGGAAATTCATGGTCAGCGTGGGTTCGTCTACCTTGAGCGGCGGTAGCGCCTCGGGATGCTCGGGGTCGCATAGCGTCGCGCCGATGCCGACCTCGTCGATGCCGTTGATGAGGACGATATCGCCGGCTTCCGCCTCCTCGACGGGCTTGCGCTCGAGGCCTTCGAATTTCAGGACTTGGTTGACTTTGGTGAGAAGCGAAGCGCCGTTCTCCCCATTCATCAGGAAAACCTGCTGCGCCGGCCGTATTCGCCCGCGCCGGATCCGCCCGATGCCGATCTTGCCTACGTAACTCGAGTAGTCGAGAGAGCAGATCTGGAGCTGAAGCGGGGCGTCCGGGTTCTCGTCGCGCACCGGCACATGCTCGAGGATCGCGTCGAAAAGCGGTTGCATATTGGTGCCCGTTTCGCCGGGATTGCGAGCCGACCAGCCTTGCAAGGCAGATGCATAAATGACCGGGAAATCGAGCTGGTCCTCGGCTGCGCCGAGCTTGTCGAAGAGCTCGAAGGTCTGGTTCACGACCCAGTCGGAACGCGCGCCGGGACGGTCGACCTTGTTGACGACCACGATGGGCTTGAGCCCCTGGGCGAGCGCCTTGCGGGTGACGAAGCGCGTCTGGGGCATCGGCCCTTCGACCGCGTCGACGAGGAGCAGCACCCCGTCGACCATGGACAGCACGCGCTCGACCTCCCCGCCGAAGTCCGCGTGGCCGGGAGTGTCGACGATGTTGATGTGGGTGCCGAGGTAGCGGATGGCGCAGTTCTTGGCGAGGATCGTGATGCCGCGCTCGCGCTCGAGCTCGTTCGAGTCCATGACCCGCTCCTCGACCCGCTCGTGTGCGGCGAAGGTGCCCGACTGCTGCAGCAGCTTGTCGACGAGCGTCGTCTTGCCGTGGTCGACGTGGGCGATAATCGCGATGTTGCGCCGGGCGCGGTTCATGGGGCCGCGCATTGTACGTTAATGGAAGGGGATGACGGACTCGTTTCTGGGTAAAATTTCCGCTCCCCAGTCCCCGTAATCCAACCCGAGATCGAACGCATGGACACCGCACTTCTATCCAAGACCGCGGCCGCGATGGTCGCGAAGGGCAAAGGAATTCTCGCCGCCGACGAGTCGAGCGGCACCTGCGAGAGCCGCTTCAAGTCGGTCGGCGTCGAATGCACCGAGGAGAACCGCCGGACCTACCGCGGACTTCTCTTCACTACGCCCGGCGTCGAGCAGTACATCTCGGGCGTGATCCTGTTCGACGAGACCATCCGCCAGAAAGCCAACGACGGTGTGCTGTTCCCGCAGTACCTGGCGAAGAAAGGCATCATTCCCGGCATCAAAGTCGACGCCGGCGCGAAGAGCCTGCCGCTGCACGCCGGCGAGAAGGTGACCGAAGGCCTCGACGGCTTGCCGAAGCGCCTGGAGGAGTACTTCGAGCTCGGCGCCCGCTTCGCCAAATGGCGCGCCGTGATCACGATCGGTGCGGGCATTCCGAGCCATGCCTGCATCTATGCCAACGCCCACGCGCTCGCGCGTTACGCTGCCGCCTGCCAGGAAGCCTCAATCGTGCCGATCGTCGAGCCCGAGGTGCTGCTCGACGGCGACCACACGATCGAGCGTTCCGAGGAAGTGACCGAGGCAACCCTGCGCGCGTGCTATGCGGCACACTCTGCCTACAACGTCGTGCCCGAATACGTGATCCTCAAGGCAAGCATGGTGGTTCCAGGCAAGAGCTGCCCGAACCAGGCGAGCGTGGAGGAAGTGGCCGAGCGCACGGTGCGCGTGCTCAAGCGCACGGTCCCGGCCTCGCAACCCGGCGTTGTGTTCCTCTCAGGCGGCCAGTCCGACGAGGCCGCCACCGCGCATCTCAATGCCATGGCGTCGATGAAGGGGTTGCCCTGGCCTCTGACCTTCTCGTACTCGCGCGCGCTGCAGAACCCGGCGCTCAAGACCTGGAAAGGCCAGGCGGGCAACATTGCCGCCGCGCAGAAGGCTTTCTTCCACCGCGCGCACATGAACGGACTCGCCGCGCAGGGCAAGTGGCGCGCCGAGCTCGAGAAGCAGGCGGCGTAGTGGGCGCTTTGTTCGAGTCGAACATCAAGAGCCTGCCTCGCATCGGGAAGGGGAAGGTGCGCGACATCTACGCCGTCGGCCAGGACAAGATGCTCATCGTGGCTAGCGATCGCCTCTCGGCGTTTGACGTCGTTCTGCCCGACCCGATCCCGGACAAGGGCCGGGTGCTGAACGAGATGGCGAATTTCTGGTTCGGTCGGCTCTGCCACGTCGTGGCAAACCAGCTGACCGGAATAGATCCTGAATCTGTTGTATCTGAAGAAGAGAAAGCGCAGGTGCGCGGCCGCTCGGTCGTGGTAAAGAAGCTGAGGCCCTTGCCGATTGAGGCGGTAGTGCGCGGCTACATCATTGGCTCGGGCTGGAAGGACTACCAGAAGACCGGGAAGATCTGCGGCATCGAGCTGCCGAAGGGGCTGCGCCAGGCCGAGAAGCTGCCCCAGCCGATTTTCACGCCGGCCACCAAGGCCGCGGAAGGCCACGACGAGAACATCACCTTTGCGCAGGTCGAGAAGCTCATCGGCCTGGAGCTCGCTGCCAAGGTGCGAGACGTGAGCATTCGCCTCTACAAGGAAGCCGCCGATTATGCGGTTACCAAGGGCATCATCATCGCCGACACGAAGTTCGAGTTTGGGTTGGATGAACACAACAATCTGGTGTTGATCGACGAGGTATTAACTGCCGACTCGTCCCGTTTCTGGCCAGCCGATTCCTACCGCGTGGGCATCTCGCCGCCTTCGTATGACAAGCAGTACGTGCGCGACTATCTGGAATCGCTCACCTGGGACAAGACTCCGCCGGCGCCGACGCTGCCGGAAGACGTCATTGCGCGCACGTCGCAGAAATATCGCGATGCCCTCGAACGGCTCACGGGGAGGAAGCTCCCTTGATCGGCATCGTGATGGGCTCGACCTCCGATTGGGAAACCATGAAGGCGGCGGCCAAGGTTCTGGAAGAGTTCGCCGTTCCGTACGAGGCGAAGGCGATGTCGGCGCACCGCACGCCGCACGCGGTCGCGGAGTGGGCGACGAATGCGCAAAAGAAGGGTTTCAAGGCGATCATCGCCGCCGCCGGGGGTGCGGCGCATCTTGCCGGCGTCATCGCGGCGCATACCACGCTGCCGGTGCTCGGTGTGCCGATGCCTTCCAGGCATCTGCAGGGACTCGACTCGCTTCTTTCCACAGTCCAGATGCCGCGCGGCATCCCGGTCGCGACCTTCGCCATCGGCGAAGCCGGCGCTGCCAACGCGGCTCTTTTTGCGGTGGCATTGCTTGCGCTTGCGGACAAGCAGATTGCAGGAAAGCTGGAAGACTTTCGCCGCAAGCAGACCGAAGCGGTGCTGAAGAGCCCGCCGCTCAAGCTGTGAAGCCCGAAATCCGCCGGGCGGCGCAGATCCTGCGCGCCGGCGGACTGGTCGCGTTCCCGACCGAAACCGTTTACGGGCTGGGCGCGGACGCGACGAACGCTGAAGCTGTCCGGAAGCTCTACGCCGTCAAGCGCCGCCCCGCCGACCATCCCGTGATCATTCATTTTGCGGATGCCGAAACGGCCTTCACGTGGGCCCGCGAGGTGCCCGAGGGCGCGCGCGAGCTTGCCGGGAGGTTCTGGCCGGGTCCGCTGACGCTGATCCTCAAACGCTCGCCGCTCGCCAAGGACTTCGTCACCGGTAGCCAGGACACCGTCGGCCTGCGCGTGCCATCGCATCCTGTTGCACAGGAGCTTCTCAAGGAATTCTCAGGAGCGATTGCTGCCCCGTCAGCCAACCGCTTCGGGCTGGTGTCGCCCACCACCGCCGCGCATGTGCGCGACGATCTTGGAAGCGAGGTCGAGCTTGTGCTCGAAGGCGGCGCGAGCGAGGTCGGGATCGAATCGACGATCCTCGATCTTTCCGGGCCGAGCCCAGTGCTGCTGCGTCCGGGGCATATTGCCAAGGATCAGTTGCGTGAGGTGCTCGCTTTGGAGGTATTCGAAAAAGCGCTTGACGCGCCCCGCCACCCGGGCGGCATGGAACGCCATTACGCGCCACGCACGCCGGCTCAGCTTGTCTTCACTTATGAACTGGACAAGACGATCGCCCAGGCAAAGGGAGACGTTGCGGTGCTCGCCTTCTCGCGCCCGGACGAGCGGGTGGACTACTGGCTGCGCATGCCGCGAGACCCCAAGACGTACGCGCAGCGCCTGTACGCAGCGTTGCGCGAACTGGACACGGCGGGCTGCGAGCGCATCATTATCGAGGCACCGCCCTTGTCGCCGGAATGGAGCGCGGTGCGCGACCGGCTGAAGCGCGCTTGTGGACGGGCGTAAGATCGCAGCGCTGAGAGGCTTTCTCCTGGGTGTCCTGCTGCTCGCCGGGTGTAGTTCGAACACGGCATGGCGGCTGAGCGCCGGCGCGCCGCCGCCTCCTGCCAGCGCCGGGAGCGTGCACGTGCACACGAGCTCCGGATTCGCTACCGCCGTTGGCGTTACGGTCCTTTTTCTCGGCGCCTATGAACTTGTGCAGGGCGGTGTGCCCTACGCCAGTCCCGATCGGCGGCCGCCGGAAATGGCGCCCGATCGCCGCGTGAGCGAGCAGGACTGCACCAAACCGCTCGATCTCTCGCTCGGGAACATTCGCTGCAAGTAAGCTCAGGCTCGAAGCGGACCGGGCTTTCCATCCTCTACGACGAACGAAGCGAGTGTGCTGCAGGGCGTTTCGCGCCGTTGCACGTTTTCCACCGCGCGCAGGTCGACTTGCATTCGCCTGGCGCTGACGTCCGCACGGGTGTAGCCGCGAAAGCGGCTGTCAGCGAGCAGGATGTGCGGGTTGTCGGGCAGATACTGGTTCAGCCGTTCCTGCGCCCAGGCCTGCGACGTGATCGACGTGGTCACGAACTCGCTCGCCAGCACCGGAGCGGTGAAATCGTCGAAGTCGAGCTTGAGCTGACAGGCGTTGAAGGAGTGAACATCCCCGCCCAAGACCACGGGGTTGGATATTCTCTTGGTCGAAAGAAACTCCAGAAGTCGTTGACGAGCGGCCGGGTAGCCGTCCCACCCGTCGGTCCACGCGCGCCTGCCCGGCCCGGGCTTGGTGTCGAACTGCGCCATCGGCGTGGTCTGGGCGACGACGTTCCACGCCGCGCGTGACTCCGCAAGCGAGCGCGCGAGCCAGCGCTCCTGTGCGCGCCCGAGCATCGAGCGTCCCGGCGCCCCGAGCCGCGGACATTCTTCGATGTCCACCGTGTTCGAGCCGCCGCGCCGGCTCGGCCGCGGGCACGCCTGCCAGGAACGGTGCTGGCGCGTATCGACGATATGGAAGCGCGCGAGCTTGCCCCATTCGAGGTACGTGTGGATCCGCATGCGCGGCCCTTCGGGGCGCATGCGCGGCGGCAGCGGCATGTGCTCGAAGTAAGCGCGATACGCCGCCGCGCGGCGCTCGAGGAAAGCTTCGCGCGCCATGCCGTCCTCGGGGCGGTCGTCGGCGTAGTCGTTGTCGACCTCGTGATCGTCCCAGGTCAGGATCCACGGGCAGGCCGCGTGCGCCGCCTGCAGGTCGGGGTCCGAGCGATATAACGCATGGCGCGCGCGGTAGTCCTCGAGCGTGTACGGCTCTGGGCTCCCATGGCTGCGCACGTGATCCTTGCCCCAAGTGGACTCGTAAATGTAGTCGCCAAGGAAGGCCACGAGGTCGGGCGCGTCGGCCACCACATGCCGGTAGGCGCCGTAATAGCCTTGCTCGTATTGCTGGCACGAGGCGAAGATGAAGCGCAAGCGGTCCACCGCCGCGTCGGCGCGCGGCGCGGTGCGCGTACGCCCGACCGGGCTTCGCGCATCGCCCGAGCTGAAGCGATACCAGTACCAGCGCTCCGGCTCGAGACCCTGCACTTCAACGTGGAGCGAATGAGCCCACGCCGGGTCGGCCGACATTTCGCCTCCCGAGACTAGACTCTTGAGGGACTCGTCGGCGAAAACTTCCCAGCGTACCGGGATCGACAACTGGGCCAGATCGCCGGTCAGCCTCGTCCAGAGCACGACGCTCTCGGCGGTCGGATATCCGGACGCGACGCCGAGGCCGAACGGGTAGGCGGTCAACTTCGGAATGCCGGTCGAAACGCCGAGCGCCCCGAGGCTTTTCAGAAAGCGGCGGCGGTCGAACATCCGAATAGAATAACGGCCCTATGATCCATTTCGTGGTTCACGAGGAAGGCGACGGGGTCGGCGTCGTCGTGGTGGAAGGCGTCAAATCCGGCCAGTCGCTCAATGGCTGGATCATGGAGGACGACAAGGACCTCGAGGTCACGGCGAAGAGCGACATCCCGATCGGCCACAAGGTCGCGCTGCGCGACTACCGGCCCGGCGACACCGTGATCAAGTACGGCGTCGACATCGGAAAGGTGGTGCAGCCGATCCGCAAGGGTGAGCATCTGCATGTGCATAACGTGAAAACCAAGCGTTGGTAGACATGAATCTCTCGAACTCCACTTTTTTCGGCTTCAGAAGGGAAAATGGAAGAGTCGGCGTGCGCAACCACGTCCTCATCCTGCCGGTCGACGACCTCTCGAACGCAGCCGCGCAAGCCGTGGAGCACAACGTCAAGGGGACGCTCGCGATCCCGCACCCGTACGGCCGGCTGCAGTTCGGCGCCGACCTGGAGCTGCATTTCAGGACGCTCATCGGCGCCGGCTCCAACCCGAACGTCGCCGCCGTGGTGGTGATCTGCATCGAGGACACCTGGGCGAAGAAGGTCGCCGACGGCATCCGCGCGAGCGGCAAGCCGGTGGCGCATTTCGGCATCGAGCAGCACGGCGACCACGACACCATCATGCGGGCGTCGAAGGCGGCGCGCGAATACCTGCAATGGGCGAGCGAGCTGCGCCGCGAGGAGCGGCCGCTCAAGGACCTCTGGGTGTCCACGAAATGCGGCGAGTCCGATACCACTTCGGGCTGCGGCGCCAATCCCACCGTAGGCAACGCGTTCGACAAGATGTACCCCCACGGCGTGACCATGGTCTTCGGCGAGACCACCGAGCTCACCGGCGGCGAGCACCTGGTCGCCGCGCGCTGCAGGACAGACGAGGTACGCAAGAAATTCCAGTTCGTCTTCGATCGCTACCAGCAGGTCATCGAGCGCCATAAGACGAGCGACCTCATGGACTCGCAGCCCACCAAGGGCAACATCGAGGGCGGGCTGACCACGATCGAGGAAAAGGCGCTCGGCAACATCCAGAAGATCGGCAGGAAATGCCTGGTGGACGGCGTTCTCGACAAGGCGGAGACGCCGAGCGGGCCCGGCCTGTGGTTCATGGATTCGTCCTCCGCCGCGGCGGAGATGGTGACGTTGTGCGCGGCCGCGGGCTTCGCGGTGCACCTCTTCCCCACGGGTCAGGGCAACGTGATCGGCAACCCCATCCTCCCGGTGATCAAGCTGAGCGCGAACCCGCGCACCGTGCGCACCATGTCCGAGCACATCGACGTGGACGTCTCGGGCCTGCTCAGAAAAGAGCTGACGCCCGACCAAGCGGGCGACAAGCTGCTCGAGTGCATGTTCCGCACCGCCAACGGCCGCCTCACGGCCGCGGAAGCTCTGGGTCACCGCGAGTTCGTGCTGACGCGTCTTTACGAGAGCGCTTGAAGGTTCTCGTAAAGCGGGGAGATTCGTACCAGGAGTTCGAGGTGCCGCGGCAGCCGAGCCAGACCGTGCTGGATGTGGTGACTTACATCCAGCGCAAGCTCGACCCGACGCTCGCGTACCGCTTCGCCTGTCGCGTCGGCATGTGCGGCTCGTGCGCCATGACGGTGAACGGCGTGCCGAGATGGACATGCCGGACGCACGTGGACAAGGTTCTCGAAAGAAACACAATCACTGTGGCGCCATTGCGGAATCTCCCGGTGATCCGCGATCTCGTCGTGGACATGCGTGAGTTTTTCGACAAGTGGGCGCGCGCCAAGGGCGAGTTCCGCGGGCGGCAGACCCGGGAGGATGATTTCGCCTCCGTATCGCCGCAATCCGAAGACCGCAAGCTTGCCGATGCGGGCATCGAGTGCATCGGGTGCGCCGTGTGCTACGCCGCGTGCGACGTGGTGAAGTGGAACCCCGACTATCTCGGCCCGGCGGCGTTGAACCGCGCCTGGACGCTGATCAATGATGTGAGAGACAACGAGCCGCTTGAGCGGCTGCGCGCGGTGTCCGGCGACGCCGGCTGCCATGCCTGTCACAGCCATGTGAGCTGTACCGAGCGCTGCCCGAAGCATCTTTCTCCCACCGCCGCGATCGCGGGGTTGAAGCGGGAAGCGACCAAGGCGATGCTGCGCGGCGAACTGTGAACTACCGCGCTGAATCGTTTTTGTGGCTGCTCCAGCGCGCAAGTGCGGCGGTGCTTGCCTTCTGCGTCGCAGTTCATCTGATCACGATCATCTACGCGGTGCAGGGCGGCCTCACGGGCGAGGAGATCCTCGCCCGCACGCGTGGCAGCGTCGGCTGGTTCGTGTTCTATTCGCTCTTCGTGCTCGCGGTCACGGTGCATGCGCCGATCGGCTTGCGCGCGGTGCTCGGCGAATGGCTCGGCTGGAGGGGCCGCTCAAGAGATCTCGGCTTGCTCGGATTCTCCGGCTTCCTCGCATGGGCCGGGATGAGTGCAGTCGTGGCAGTCTTCCGATGAGACAGCATTCGTCCTACTGGATGTTCATGGTGCACCGCATCTCCGGGATCGCGCTTGCTATTTTCCTGCCGCTGCACTTCTGGACGCTAGGCCATGCGCTGCAGGACTCGCTCGCCTGGACCGAGCAGCCGCTCGTGAAGCTCGGCGAGTGGCTGATCGTGGCGGCGCTTGCCACGCATCTGGGCGGCGGGCTGCGCGTGCTCGCGCTCGAGTTTCTGCCCTGGCGAGACTGGCAGAAGAGCCTTACGGCCGCGGCTGCCGCGGCTGCGGCTGCGGTCGGGCTCGCGCTCGCGCTGGCGCTGTAGAATCCTCCGGCAGGAGGATTCCATGAAAAAGACTGTCGCTTTCCTGTTCGGTGCGCTCATCGCGGCGAGCGCGCTCGCGCAACCGTGGCCACAGAAGCCGGTGCGCTTCATCGTGCCGTTCCCGCCGGGCGGCGCTACCGACATCTCGGCGCGCCTGCTCGGCGAGAAGCTGACGCAGATCTGGGGCCAGACGGTGGTGATCGAGAACCGCGGCGGTGCGGGCGGCGGTGTGGGCGCCGCCGAAGCGGCGCGCGCCGCGCCGGACGGCTACACGCTCTTCTTTCCATCGGGTTCGGTCGTCACCGCGAACCAGCACGTGTACGCGAAGCTCGCATACCACCCGGAGAAGGACTTCATTCCGGTCACCAAGGTGGTGTCGGGGCCGCAAGTGCTGACCGTGCCGGCGAACTCGCCCTTCAAGACGGTGAAGGACCTCATCGATCACGCGCGCGCCAACCCTGGAAAGCTGACATTCGGCCACGCCGGCATCGGCTCGCAGACACACCTCGCGGCCGAGAACTTCGTCTGGCAGGCGAAGATCGACGCGTTGGCGGTGCCTTACAAGGGCGAAGGCCCCGGTCTCGCCGCGCTGGTGGGCGGCGAGACCAGCTTCTTCGTCGGCAATGTGGCCGCCTCGATCGGGCATATCAACGGCGGCCGGCTGCGCGCGCTCGGCGTGACGAGCAAGACCGAGGCGGCGCAGCTCCCCGGCGTGGCGCCGATCGCGAAGACCATCCCGGGCTTCGAGAACACCGGCTGGTTCGGCATCGTCGCGCCGGCCGGCACGCCGAACGACATCGTGCAGAAGGTGTACCGCGATACTAAGAAGGCGCTCGAGGCGAGCGACCTGCGCGGCCGGCTCTTCGTTCAGGGGCTCGCGCCGGTGGGAAACACCCCCGCCGAGATGGCGAAGGAGTTGAAGGAAGAGAGCGCGCTCTGGGCGCGAGTCGTGAAGGAGCGCAAGATTCAAGTCAAGTGAAAGTTGATCTTGTTCAGGTAGAGGAAGCAGCGAAGGAGCTGTACATCCGTGCGCTGAAGACCCTGCCGCCGGACATCAAGCGTGGCTTCGAGGCGCTCGCCGACGCTGAGACCGACGCAGGCGCGAAGCGCATGCTGGGCACCATGGTGCGCAACATCACGGTGGCGGAGCAGACCGACAACCTGCTGTGCCAGGACACTGGCATACCCGTGTACAACGTCTGGATCGGCCGCGGCGTGGAGGTGGACGGCGTGGGCCTGAAGGAAGCCATCCGCCGCGGCTGCGCGCGCTCGACGCGCGAATACTCGTTCCGTTCCTCGATTGTGCACCCGACCACGCGCGCGAACGATCAGAGCTCGACCGGAAGGGGAATACCCGTCATAACTCTCGATTTCACTTCGGAGCCGGATGTTCTTTCCATTGAAATGATTCCCAAAGGGTCCGGGTCGGAAAACAACTCCTGGTTGCGCATGGCCGTGCCCGCGGAAGGCGTCGACGCCATCAAGACTTTCGTCGTTGACTGCGTGCTGGAAGCCGGCGGCAAGACGTGTCCGCCAACCATCGTCGGCGTCGGTGTCGGAGGCACCGCCGACCTTTGCATGCACCTCGCCAAGGTGGCGGCGACGCGGCCGCTCGGGACGCGCTGCGAGGATCCCGAGGGAGCCAAGCTCGAAGCCGCGCTCAGCGAGGCGGTTAACGTTCTCGGGGTCGGCCCACAGGGGCTCGGCGGCGACTCCACCGCATTCGCAGTGCATGTCGAGACTGCGGCGACGCACATCACCATGAACCCGGTCGCGGTGAACATGCAGTGCCACTCGGCGCGCCGCGCGCGCGCCACCATCAGCTCCTCTGGGGTGCGCTATGGTTTCTAGATTCACGCGGACTGTATTTGTCGCTGCCGCGCTTCTCCTTGCCCCGCTCCAAGCGCCGGCGGCGGAAGTCGCCGGCGTCAAGATCGACGACAACGCGCGCGTGGCGGATTCCGATCTCGCGCTGAACGGTGCGGGCTTGCGTACACGCCTTTTCTTTCAGGTGTACGCCATCGGGCTTTACCTGCCGCAGAAGAGCTCGACCCCGGCGGCGATCCTGGCGCAGCCCGGGCCCAAGCGCGTCGCCATCCACATGCTGCGCGACGTCGGCGCCGATACGTTCACCGAGGCGCTCGTCGACGGCATCCGCGCCAACCATTCCGAGGCCGAGGCGAAGGCGCTCGAGCCGCGCATCAAGGAGCTCGCCGCCCTCATGGCCGAGATCAAGGAGGCGAAGAAGGGCATGGCGATCGCGCTCGACTGGACCGGCGCGGGCACTCAGCTTCTGGTCCAGGGCAAGCCCGCCGGCCGTCCAATCGCGGGAGAGGATTTCTACCGCGCGCTGCTGCGCATCTGGCTCGGCGAGAAGCCCGTGCAGGACGACCTCAAGAAGGCGCTGCTCGGCGGCGGCTGACGGTGCATTACGACTTCACCACGCCGCTGACGGGAAACGATGCCAAGAAACTGCGCGTCAACGATACCGTGACGCTGCGCGGCACGCTCTTCGGGATCCGCGACGCGACGCAGATCCACATGTTCGACCGCGGCCGCAAGACGCGTTTGGACCTGCGCGGCCACGCCGTAATCCATACCGCGCCCAACGTCCGGAAGGTCGAGAAAGACGCAACAAACCCTACAGGCTACGCGCCGGTCTGCGTCGGCACCACGACCTCCGATCGCATGGAGCGCTTCACCGCGCCGCTGATGCGCGAATACGGCGTGCGCCTGATCATCGGCAAGGGCGGCCTGAGGGAAGGATCCTCGAAAGCATTCCAGGAACTCGGCGGCGCGTATCTTGCAATCATCGGAGGCACGGCCGCCCTCGAGACAACCTGGGTCGAGGCGATCGAGGACGTGGACCTCGACGACCTGCACCCGGAGTCGCTGTGGAAGTTCCGTGTCAACGGTTTCGGGCCCTTGCTCGTTGCCATGGACAGCCACGGCGCAAGCCTGTACGCGCAGGTGAAGGCTGCGGCGCAGCACAAGCGCGCCGAGGCGTTGAAGCGCCTGGGCGTGCGGTAGAATTTCCGAAACCCCATAGGAGGAGTGAGATCATGTTCGTCGCGCGCTTGCTTGCGCTTTGCTTGGTGCCGTTCGCGGCGCAGGCGCAGAACCTTTCCATCGCCACCGGCGGCACCGGCGGCGTTTACTACCCGCTCGGCGGCGGTATGGCTGCGGTGCTTTCGAAGTACGTGCCGGGCATGCAGGCGACCGCCGAAGTTACGGGCGGTTCAGTCGCCAACCTGCAGCTCGTCGGCACCGGCAAGCCTTATCTTGCGATGACGATGGTGGACGCGGGGCTCGATGCGCTGAAAGGCCAGGACAAGTTCACTGGCAAGCCGGTCCCCGTGCGCACGCTCATGGTGATGTACCCGAACCGCATGCACGTGGTGACGATCGAGGGCACCGGCGTCACCAAGATGGCCGACCTCAAGGGCAAGCGGGTCTCCACCGGCTCGGGCGGCAGCGCGACCGAGGTGATGGCGTTCCGCGTGATCGAGGCTGCCGGGCTCGACAAGGACAAGGACATGAAGCGCGAGCGCCTGGGGGTCGCCGAGTCGGCCAACGCGCTCAAGGACCGCAAGATCGACGCGTTCTTCTGGGTCGGCGGCCTGCCCACCGCGGCGGTGAGCGATCTCGCGCACTCGCCTGGCGTCAAGATCAAGCTCGTCGATCATGCCGACCTAGTCGGGAAGATGAACCAGAAATACGGCAACCTCTACGTCGAGGACCGCATTCCGAAGGAAACCTACAAGGGCATGGACACCGACAACCGCCAGGCCACGGTGATGAACCTGCTGGTCGCGCACCAGAACATGGACGAGAAGACCGCCTACAACATCGTGAAGACGGTGTTTGAGAAGCGCGACGAGCTGATCCGCGTGCACAAGGAAGCGGAGAACTTCAAGCTCGAGAATCAGAAGACCGCCGCTGCGGGTGGGATTCCGTGGCATCCGGGCGCGCTGAAGTACTACGCCGAGAAAGGCGTCAAGGTCAACTAGGAGCGAGGGAGACTCCCGAGAAAGCCCCGTACGCCGGGGCTTTTTCGTTATGAGCGAAGAAACCATCCGACTGCACCAGCCGGCCGCCGAGGTGAGCGCGGAGGCGCTCGCGCGCGCCGAGGAGATGATCGAGCGCGAAGAGGGCGTGCACAACAAGCTGGTCGGCTGGCTCGCGGCCCTCGTGGCCACGGTGGCGGTCGTGATGTCGCTGTTCCACCTCTACACCGCGTACGCCATCGTGCGTCCCGAACACCTTCGTGCAACGCACGTGGCGTTCGTGCTGTTCCTCACCTTTCTCATCTTCCCGGTGGCGCGCCGCTTCCGCCACCGCGTGATGTGGTGGGACTGGGCGCTCGCCGCGCTCGGGGTCTCGACCGCGGTGTACCTCATCGCGGGCGGCGACGACTTCTTCGACCGCTCGATCCTGCCGAGCGACTGGGACATCTTCTTCGGCGTGGTGCTGATGCTCCTCGTGCTCGAGGCGATGCGGCGCACCACGGGGTGGATCCTTCCCGTCGTTACTGGGTGCTTTCTGGCCTACGCATTCTTCGGCCCCTACCTGCCGACGCCCTGGACGCACAAGGGTTACGAGCTGCCGCGGCTGGTCGGCCACATGTACATGACGCTCGAGGGTATCTACGGCACGGCGATCGCCGTGTCGTCTACGCTGATCATCCTGTTCACCATCTACGGCGCGTTCCTGCAGTTTTCGGGTGCGGGCAAGTTCTTCATCGATTTCTCGTTCTCGGCGATGGGCGGCAAGCCGACCGGCGCCGGGCGCACGGTCACGCTCGCCTCGTTTCTCCTCGGTGGGCCGTCGGGATCGGGCGTGGCGACCACGGTAACCCTCGGCTCGGTGGCGGCGCCGATGCTCGCGAAGGTCGGCTACAGCAAGGAGGAGGCGGGCGGGCTGCTGTCCGCAGGCGGCCTGGGCGCGATCATCTCGCCGCCGGTGCTCGGCGCGGCGGCGTTCATCATCGCCGAGTTCCTCAAGATCTCCTACCTCGACGTGGTGCTGATGGCGGTCATCCCGACCTGCCTGTTCTATCTCACGCTCTTCCTCATGGTCGAGATCGACGTGCGCAAGTTCGGCATGAAGGACGTGACGTTCGAGAGCGTGGAGAGCGCCTGGAGCCTGGCGAAGCGCTATTGGTACCACTTCCTGTCGCTGGTCTCGATCATCGCCTTCATGCTGGTCGGGTTCTCTCCGGAGCTCTCGGTGTTCTGGGCGACCGTGGTCGCGTTCGCCACGAGTTTCCTTCGCCGCGACACGGCGCTTCTTCCGTACGAGTTTTTCCGTACCGGGCGGGGATTTCTTGACTCCAGCTTGATCAAGGCGCTGCAGGGCGGGTCGATGTCGGTGCTGAACGTCGCGGCCACCTGCGCCGGCGCCGGGATCATCGTCGGAGTCGTCACGCTCACGGGCCTCGGCCTCAAGTTCAGCTCGATCGTGCTCGCCTACGCGGGCAACTCGCTCCTCCTCACTGCGATCTACACCGCGCTCATCGTGTGGATCGTCGGCCTCGCGGTTCCGGTGACCGCGTCCTACATCATCTGCGCGGTGATCGCCGCGCCGGCGCTGATCGCGCTCAAGGTGCCGGAGTTCGCGGCGCATATGTTCATCTTCTACTACGCGGTGCTGTCGGAAGTTTCGCCGCCGACGGCGCTTTCGCCGTTCGCCGCGGCCGCGATCACCGGCGGGGATCCCTACAAGACCACCCTGCAGTGCTGGAAATACACGACGCCGGCGTTCCTCGTGCCCTTCATGTTCGTCCTCGACCCGAGCGGCAGCGGGCTGCTCCTCACCGGATCGTTCAAGACGCTCGCCAACGCAGACTGGGGATCGATCGCGCTCGTCACCTTCACCGCCGCGGTCGGGATCCTGGCCCTTTGCGGCGCGTTCCAGGGCTGGCTGTTCCGCAAGACCACGGCGTACGAGCGCTGGATGCTCTTCGTCGCCGGGGTCCTGTTGGTGTATCCGAAGACGCTTTTCGACGCAGCCGGACTCGGGCTCGTAGTCGTGGTGCTCGCCCTGCAATGGTTCCGAAGGTCCTCACCAGCGACATCCTGATCCTCGGTTCGGGCGGCGCGGGCCTGTTCGCCGCGCTGCACGCGCACAAGGCCGCGCCCGAGCTGTCGATTACCGTGGCGGTGAAGGGATTGCTCGGCAAGTGCGGCTGCACGCGCATGGTGCAGGGCGGCTACAACGTCGCGCTCGCGCGCGAAGACTCGGTCGAGCGCCATTTCATGGACACGATCGTCGGAGGCGCGTGGCTCTCCGACCAGGAACTCGCGTGGAAACTTGTCCTCCTGGCCGTTGAAAGAATAAGGGAGCTCGAAAACGAGCTGGGGTGCTTCTTCGACCGTAACCCCGACGGCACCGTCCACCAGAAGGCCTTTGCCGGCCAGTCTTTCGACCGTACGGTGCACAAAGGCGACCTGACCGGCATCGAGATCATCAACCGGCTCGCCGAGCAGGTGTGGGCGCGCAGAATCGGCAGGCTGGAAGAGCACCGCGCGGTGGAACTAATAAAGGCAAGAGACGAGGGCGGCATTGCCGGCGTGCTGTTCATCGACATGCGCACTGGTGAATACGTTTTCGTGCGCGCCAAAGCGGTGCTCCTCGCTACCGGAGGCGGACCGACGATGTACAAGTACCACACACCCTCCGGTGACAAGAGCTGCGACGGCCTTGCGATGGCGCTGCGCGCCGGGCTTGCGCTGCGCGACATGGAGATGGTGCAGTTCCACCCGACCGGGCTCCTTGCCGGCACGCACACGCGCATGACCGGTACGGTGCTCGAGGAGGGTCTGCGCGGCTCGGGCGGCCACCTGCTGAACGGGTCCAAGGAACGCTTCATGCCGCGCTACGACGCGAAAGCCGAGCGCGCCACGCGCGACGTCGTCTCCCGCGCGATGTTTGCCGAGATGAAAAAGGGCAATACCACCCCGTACGGCGGGCTTTACATCTCGATGGGTCATCTCGGCGCCGAGCGGGTCGCAAGAGAGTTCAAGGGCATGGTCGAGCGCTGCGCCGATTGCGGCTTCGACCTCGCGGCGGGGCTGGTCGAGGTTGTGCCGACCGCGCACTACATGATGGGGGGAGTCGAGTTCGCGCCCGACTGCGCCACCGCGCTGCCTGGACTATTCGTCGCAGGCGAGGACTCGGGCGGCGTGCACGGCGCGAACCGCCTGGGCGGTAACGGCGTGGCCAACTCCACCGTCTTCGGCGCTGTGGCGGGCGACTCCATGGCCGCCTGGGTGAAAGATCGCGTGCACCTCGACCCCGATCCTGCGGCCATCGACGCCGCCATCGCCAGCTGCGAACGGCCTTTCGATGGCCGAGGCGCGTCCAGCCTGGAACCCATGCGCGAGAAGCTCTACGACCTCATGTGGGAGAAGGTCGGCATCATCCGCGATGCAGCCGGCCTGCTGGAAGCGCAGTCCGACCTGAACGCGCTGGATCGCGCGCTCGACAGCCACTCGCTCCCGAGCGTCGAGCGCGCCTTCAACCTCACCTGGCACGACTGGCTGAACCTGAAAAGCCTCGTCGCCGTCAGCCGTGCGATAGACGCCGCTGCAATCGCGCGCTGCGACTCGCGCGGCGCGCATTTCCGTTCGGATTTCCCGGCATCGGGGCCGCTCGAACAGTCGGCTTATACGAGCATCCGCAATGGCGTCGTGTCGATGAAGCCCGTCGCCTTTACGCGCGTCCTGCCCGGCGAGACCCTGCTTCGCCATGTGGCCTGAGGGTATTCACCACGAGCTTTCCGCGGCCCGCGTGCGCATCGTCGGCTACGTCCCCGACGCCGGTCACAAGCAGCTGATCGAGCTGTGCCGCGCCGACCGGAAGATGCGCGCGGTGGTGCTCACCACCGAGGAGGAAGGCATTGGGCTCGCCGCCGGCGCATGGCTCGGCGGCGAGAAGTGCGCGCTCCTTATGCAGTCGAGCGGCGTCGGCAACATCGTTAACGTGCTCGGCATGGTGCGCGAGTGCCGCTTCCCGCTCGTCACGTTGGTGACGATGCGCGGCGAGCAAGGTGAGTTCAACCCCTGGCAGGTGCCGATGGGGCAGGCGGTACGCCCGGTGCTCGAGGCGATGGGCACCGTGGTGCAGTACGTGGAGAAGGAAGACGAGGTCGCACCGGTTGTGAACGCGGCTTTGCGACTGGCGTACCACAGCTACACGTCGGTCGCTCTGCTCATCTCGCAGCGGCTGATTGGAATCAAGAGCTTCCAGGAACAGGCGGCGCGATGAGGCGCCGCGACGCAGTGCGTTTGTTGTTGAAGAACAGGAAAAACCTGCTGGTTGTAGCAGGCCTTGGCTCGACTGCCTGGGACTGCACCGCGGCGGGGGACTCGCCGCTCACCTTCCCGATGTGGGGCGCGATGGGCCAGGCGGCGATGACGGGCCTCGGGCTCGCGCTCGCGCAGCCCAAGCGCCGCGTGCTCGTGATCACCGGCGACGGTGAAGCGCTGATGGGCTTGGGTGCGCTCGCCACGATCGGCGTGCAGAAACCCGAGAACCTCACCGTGGTGGTGATCGACAACGAGCGCTACGGCGAGACCGGCATGCAGGAGACGCACACTGCGCACGGTATCGATCTTGCGGGCGTGGCGCGCGCGTGCGGTTTCAAGATTTTGGCTTACGAGGAGTTGCCTGAAGCGATCCACAAGAGCCCCGGCCCGAACTTCATCGTGGTAAAGGTCAAGGCCGAGAAGGTTCCGCTCGCCCTGCCGCCGCGCGAGGGCGCGCTCCTGAAGGCACGCTTCCGCCGGGCGCTGCTCGGACCAAGGGCCGACGCAGAATAGCTACCCGACGTGCTTCCGAAAGAACTCTAGCGTGCGGTTGCGCGCCTGCTTGGCGGCGGGTGCGTTGTAGGAGCCGCGCTGGTCGCAGTTAAAGCCGTGGTCGGCGGCGTAGATGAAAATTTGATGCTTCTGGTGCTTCTCGGCGAGCTTCTTTACGCCTTCGACCGGGATATGCTGGTCCTTATCGCCGAAATGCCCCATCACCGGCACCTTGGGCTCTATGTCGGCATTGTCCAGGATGCCGCCGCCGTAATACGGCACTGCGCAGGCAAGCCCGGCGACTCTTGCTGAAGCCATCCAGGCGACAAATCCGCCCCAGCAGTAACCGACAATGCCGACCTTGCCCGCCCGGGCGGCTTCGTTCACGGCGGCTTGCGCATCCTTCATCGCCATGTCGACTGTGATCTTCGCGCGCACCGTGCGCCCGTTCTCGATTTCGGGCGGGGTATAGCCGACGTCGAAATTCCTTTGCACGCGGTCGAACATCGCCGGCGCGATCGCGAGGTAGCCATCGGCGGCGAAGCCGTCGGCCACCGATTTGATATGACTGTTGACGCCGAAGATCTCCTGGATCACCACGATCCCGCCGCGCGGCTTGGCTGAGGGATCAGAACGATACGCAGAGAGCTTATGACCGTCGGAGGCGGTGAGTTCGATCATTTTTCCCATGGCCGTAGAATCCTCACTGTGAAGAAGGCGCCGCAAGATCTGGTTCGACTCGCGCGCACCGCCCTGGAAAGGGCCGGCGCCAATTCTAGGATGGCCGAGGCGACAGCGCGCCACCTCGTTCGCGCCGAGGCGCAGGGACTGCCGACGCACGGCATGTCGCGTGTTCCCTTCTATTGTGGGATGCTGAGGCGAGGACGCGCCGATGGCGCGGCGCAACCGGGCATGCTGGCCAATCGCGCCGCGGTATGCTTGGTCGACAACCGCGACGGCCTGCCTTACGTGTCGCTGCAGTGGGCCGTGGAGGAAGTGATCCAGCGCGCGCGGCGCAACGGCATCGGCTTCGCCGGCATCCGAAACAGCGCTCATGCGGGCGTGATGGGTATCCATCTGCTGCCGGTTGCCGAAGCGGGCCTGGTGGGACTCGCGTTCACCAACTCGCCCGCCGCAATTCCGGCCTGGGGCGGCAGGAAGGCGCTCTACGGCACCAACCCGGTCGCGGCGGTTTTCCCGAGAAAGGAGGGCCATCCGCTCGTCATCGACCTGGCGATGACGACCGTGGTGCGCGGACGCATCATGATGGCGATGCGCCGGGGCGAGCGCATACCCGAGGGCTGGGCGCTCGACCGCGACGGTCGGCCGACGACCGACCCGAAGGAAGCCATCGAGCACGGCAGCCTCTTCCCGATCGGCGGCGCGAAGGGGGCAATGCTCGCGTTGATGTTCGAGCTGATCTGCGCCGCGCTGACCGGCGCGGCGATAGGCCCGGAGGTCGATTCGTTTTTCTCCGAGGAAGGCAACCGCCCGCGCATCGGCCAGGCCTTCATCGCGATCGATCCGGGCGCGCTCGCCGGGATGGACAGGTTCTACGAGAGAATCGAAAGCGTTATCGCTGCGATGCTCGCTGATCCGGAGGTGCGCCTGCCGGGCGCGCGCCGCTTTGCCGCCGAAGCGGCGGCCGGCAACGCGATCGACGTGCCGGAGGAGCTCCTGGCGCAGATCGAGAAGCTATGTTCGACGTAGTGGTCGAGTTCCCCAGGATGAAGGTCGGCGTCGCGACGCGCGACGGCCGCGTCGTGGAGATCCGCTATTTACACCCATCGTTTTCAGTTGTCGCCCCAGGAAACCAGCTTGCGGAGCGAGCGGCCGCTCAGCTCGAACGCTATCGTCAGGACCCCGACGCGCACTTCGACCTGCCGCTCGCCGTCCAAGGAACTCCGCTGCAGCGCGCGGTCTGGGATGCGATGTGTGCGATTCCCAGGGGCCGGACCCGCAGTTACGGCGAGCTCGCGCAAGAGTTCGGCGTGGATGCGAGGGCTATCGGCCAGGCGTGCGGCGATAACCGCCTGCCGATCGTCATACCTTGCCACCGCGTGGTCGCCGCCAACGGCATCGGCGGCTTCGGCCACTCGAGGCGCGGCTACCTGCTGGAGGCCAAGCGTTGGCTGCTGATGCACGAAGCGCCCGCGTTCGAGCTGAGACCCTGAACCAGCGTCTGCTCGACGCGTTTTGCGATGCGCTCTGGCTCGAGGACGGACTTTCCCGCAACACCATCGCCTCGTACCGCGCCGATCTCGAGCAGCTCTCGAGGTTCTTGGACAAGGATCTTTTGAAGGTCGTCGAAGCCGACCTATTCGCGTTCCTGGGTGCTATGAAGGGTCGAGCGTCCAGCGCAGCGCGGCGCGTATCGACACTGAAGCGGTTCTACCAGTACTGCCTGCGCGAGCGGCGCATTTCGGCCGACCCGACGCTCAAGCTCGAGCCGCCCAAGCGCGTGCCCCGCTTCCCGAGGTCGCTGTCCGAAGCCGACGTGGAAGCGCTGCTCGCCGCGCCCAACCCTGCCACGCCGCTCGGCCTGCGCGACCGCGCGATGCTTGAGACGCTCTACGCGACAGGCCTGCGCGTGTCGGAGCTTGTCGCGCTCAAGGTCTTCGAGGTGAACCTCGACGCGAACGTGGTGCGCGTCCTCGGCAAGGGCTCCAAGGAGCGCCTTGTGCCACTCGGGGAAGAGGCGGCAGACTGGATTTCACGGTACCTGAAGACGCGCGACGCAAGATCCGATGCCCTTTTCGTCACCGGCCGCGCCAGCGGGATGACACGGCAGGCGTTCTGGCACCTGATCCGCCGCTATGGGGCGCGCGCGATCCCGGGAAAGAAGCTTTCGCCGCACGTGCTGCGCCACGCGTTCGCGACCCACCTCATCAACCACGGCGCCGATCTGCGCGTCGTTCAGTTGCTCCTCGGACACGCCGACATCTCCACCACGCAGATCTATACGCACGTGGCGCGCGAGCGCTTGAAGGCTTTGCATGCCAAGCACCACCCGCGCGGATGAAGACGCCAGCGACCGAGTATCTCTCCTTACGAAATATTCTTTTTTCGGAGCACCTGTACGGGTATGTCGAGCACGGCGGTACCGAAGTGGCCGCGCGCGCTTTGAACGTGCCGGAGCATCACATCGTCAAGACGCTCGTCATGGAGGATCAGGCGCGCAAGCCGCTCATAGTGCTGATGCACGGTGACCGAAAGGTATCGACCAAGAACCTTGCACGCCAGGTGCAGCGCGAGTCAATCGAGCCGTGCAAGCCGCAGGCGGCGCAGCGCCACACGGGCTACCTCGTGGGTGGCACGTCGCCCTTCGGCACTCGCAAGCCGCTGCCCGTGTTCGCCGAGCGCTCGATTCGCAGCCTCGGCGAGATCTACATCAATGGTGGCCGCCGCGGCCTGCTCCTCAAGATCCGCCCCGCAGATCTTGAGACCGCGCTCCCCGTCACGTGGGTCGACGTCGCTCTATAGTGACGCCGACGTACTTGGCGTTGGCGAGTATCCCGACCTTGGCGACGCTCACCTTTGCCCACGGCGCCCGGAACTCGTTGACCAGGAGCGTCGCTATGCGGTCGGCGAACGTCTCGACCAAGCGGAAGTGCCCGCTCGCGGCGAGAGCGCGGATTCTGAGCGCTACCTGTTCATAGTCGATCGTGTCGGCCACCTTGTCGCTGACGAAGACCGCGGCGCCGGGGACGCCGATCTCGAGATCGATCGACACCGTCTGCAGCACGTGCCGCTCGCGCCGGTGGATGCCGACGAGCGCCTCGACGCGCAGGTCGCGGAAGACGATGGCGTCCATGATCCGGACCGATTCTATAGAATCGCCAGCGATGGGAACCGCGGCAGTCCTGCTGGGTGCCTACCTGATTGGCTCGATTTCCTTTGCCATCGTCGTGAGCCGCGTCATGCGGCTCCCGGACCCGCGCAGCTACGGCTCGAAGAATCCCGGCGCCACAAACGTGTTGCGCACCGGGAGGAAGGCAGCGGCGGTGCTTACGCTCGCCGGCGACGCCGCCAAGGGCTGGGTAGCCGTATGGCTCGCATTTGTCTTTGCCGCCGAGGCTGCGTTCGGCGGGCTCGCCGCCTTCCTCGGCCATCTCTTCCCGGTGTTCCACCGTTTCCAGGGCGGCAAGGGCGTCGCGACTGCGGCAGGCGTGCTGTTCGGCCTGGATTGGCGTCTTGGGCTTGGAACGCTCGTCACGTGGCTCGTGATCGCCGCCACGCTCCGCTACGCGTCGCTTGCATCGATCGTGGCGGCCGTCTTCGCGCCCTTTGCGACCGCCCTTATCCTCGATTGGAAAAGCGCCTTCATCGTCGGCGCCATGGCGCTGCTCCTTATCTGGCGCCACAAGACCAATGTGGGCCGCCTGCTTGGCGGCATCGAGCCTCGCTTCGGCGAAAATAAACCTAACTCTGCAGATCCCAGCGCGGCTTCACGTTGAAAGCGTGCGAGCCGGTTGCGTTCCTTAGCCTGTAAGCCGCTGCGAGCGCGATCATCGCGCCGTTGTCAGTGCAAAGCTCGGGTTCCGGGTAGAAGACGTCGAAGCCGCCGCGCGCAGCTTCCGCGTCGAGCGCCGAGCGCAGCTGCGCGTTTGCTCCCACTCCGCCCGCAACCACGAGCTGCGTGAGCCCGGTGCTTTCCACCGCGCGCGCACACTTGACCACCAGCACTTCCACGATAGCGTCCACGAAAGCACGCGCAACGTCCGCCGGCTCGGGCCGTTCGTTCTTCACCAGCGTCAGCACGGCGGTCTTAAGGCCCGAGAAGCTGAAGTCAAGGCCGGCGCCGATCATTGGGCGCGGCAAGCGGTAGCGTTCCGGCGTGCCGCTCTCGGCGAGCTTCGAAAGCGCCGGCCCGCCGGGGTACCCCAGCCCCAGAAGCTGTGCGGTTTTATCGAAGGCCTCGCCGGCCGCGTCGTCCTGGGTGTCGCCGAGGAGCTCGTAGCGACCGACGCCATCCACGCGCATGAGCTGGGTATGGCCGCCCGAGACGAGCAGCGCCAAGAAGGGAAACTCTGGACGTCGTGCGGACAGAAGCGGCGAAAGCAGGTGACCTTCCAGGTGGTGGACGCCTACGGCGGGCACCCCCAAGGAGACCGCAAGGCCATGCGCGAAAGAAGCGCCCACTAACAGCGCTCCTGCCAGCCCGGGACCTTCGGTGTAGCCGATTCCGTCAATGGTTTTTCCTCCGAGGACTTTTCTCGTCAGCGGTACGAGCCTGCGAATGTGGTCGCGCGAGGCGAGCTCAGGTACGACCCCTCCATAGACCTCGTGCATCGAGGCTTGTGTATGCACCGCGTGCGCGACGACCTTGTGGGCGGCGCTGTCGTAGAGCGCGACACCCGTGTCGTCGCAGGAGGTCTCGATGCCGAGGATGAGCATGAGACGATTCTGATATACAATTCAGCCCCTTTTCCAGCAGGGGTTTATGCCGACAGTACGCGTCAAGGAAAACGAGCCTTTCGAAGTGGCGATGCGCCGCTTCAAGCGCACCGTGGAGAAGACCGGACTCCTTACCGAGCTGCGTGCCCGCGAGTATTACGAAAAGCCCACCGCCGAACGCAAGCGCAAGCTTGCCGCGGCTGTGAAGCGGCACCACAAGCGTCTGCGCAGCCAGATGCTTCCGCAGAAGCTGTACTGAGTCTTAAGTCGAAAATCACTGAAGACATGAAGGCCGCGATGCGCGCCAAGGACAGTGCGCGCCTGTCCGCGGTCCGCCTGCTGTTGTCCGGAATCAAGCAGCGGGAAGTCGACGAGCGCAAGGAGCTGTCCGACGTCGAGGTCACTGCGGTGATCGAGAAGATGATCAAGCAGCGTCGCGAGTCGATTGCACAGTACGAAAAAGCGGCGCGCAAGGACCTGGTGGACGCAGAGAAGTTCGAGCTGGACCTACTCATAGGCTACCTGCCTCAGCAAATGAGCGATGCCGAGCTCTCCCAGGCTGTGGATGCCGCAGTTTCCGAAGCAAAACCGGCCGGTATTAAGGACATGGGCAAGGTAATGGCGCTGCTCAAGGCGCGTCTTGCTGGCAAGGCAGACATGGGCAAGGTATCCGCCCTAGTCAAGACCAGGCTTTCGGGATAAAAAGCGGGGCGTGATCCCCGACTCGTTTAAGCAGGACCTGCTCAATCGGGTCGATGTCGTGGATGTGGTGCAACGCTACGTCCAGCTGCGCAAGGCGGGGGCAAACTACGTCGGCTTGTGCCCGTTCCACAACGAAAAAACCCCTTCCTTCAGCGTGAGCCCGACGAAGCAGTTCTACCACTGCTTTGGTTGCGGCGCGCACGGTAACGCGGTCGGATTCCTGATGGCGTACGCCGCCATGGGCTATGTCGACGCTGTGAAGGAGCTCGCCGCACAGGTCGGCATGCAGGTCCCCGAATCCCGACCGCGCACGCCCGAAGAGGCGGCGCGCAAAGAGCGCGAGCCCGACCTCTACGCAGTCATGGAAAAGGCGATGAATTTCTATCGCGGCGAGCTGAAGAACTCGCCGCGCGCGATTGAGTACTTGAAAGCACGCGGCCTGACGGGTGAGATCGCTGCCCGTTACCGCATCGGGTACGCGCCTGATGATTGGCAGGCACTCAGGGGCGTATTCCCCAACTACGAAGACCAGACGCTCGCCGAGGTCGGCTTGTTGGTGCAGAACGACGAAGGCAAGCGCTACGACCGCTTCCGCGATCGCATCATGTTTCCCATCCTCAACCCGCGCGGCGCGGTAATCGGCTTCGGCGGCCGGATCGTGGACAAGGGGGAGCCGAAGTACCTGAACTCGCCGGAGACGGCCCTTTTCGAGAAGGGGCGCGAGCTCTACGGGCTGCCGCAGGCGCGCGATGCGATCCGAGCGGCGAGCCGCGTGGTGGTGGTTGAGGGGTACATGGACGTCGTGGCGCTCGCCCAGTTCGGCGTCGGCTACGTCGTCGCCACGTTGGGCACCGCCACGACGCCGGTCCACGTGTCGAAGCTGCTGCGGCTCGCAGATGAGCTTGTGTTCTGCTTCGACGGCGATGCCGCCGGGCGCAAGGCGGCCTGGCGGGCACTGGAGGTAAGCCTGCCGCTCGCCCCCGACCACAAGCCGGTCCGGTTCCTGTTCCTGCCGCAGGGCGAGGATCCGGATAGCTATGTGCGGAAGTACGGGTTCGAGGCGTTCGAGGCGCGCGTACGCGAAGCCGAGACCCTATCGCAATTCCTGCTTTCGCAGCTGCGTTCAGAGGCCGATCTCGACACGCCCGAGGGGCGCGCCCGGCTGATTTCCGTCTCCAAGTCGCATATCCAGAAAATCACAGCGCCGGCGCTGCGCCTGCAGCTTACGAACGAGATCGCCCAGCTCGCCCGGGTCGCCGAAGCCGACATCGGAGCGCTGCTTGAGCTCCCGCGTCGTCCGGCCTTCACGCGGGCTTCGCCGCGTCTCCATCATTTCGATGCGCCGATCTCACTCGAATGGAGCTTGCTCACCGCGCTGCTCAGCGATCTCACGCTCGTAGAGCACGTCGACCCCGCTCGGCTTGCCCCCGACCGCGCGGAAACCCAGGCGTTGCTCGCGATCCGGCGGCAGTGCGAAACCTCGGAGGAGGAGCTGAGCTTCCCTTTGCTGATGGACGCGCTCAGCGGGAATTCCTGCATTGAAACGGTGTTGAGAGCCCAGAGATACGGGGAAGACCTCGCATTCGACGTTGACGCGGCGCGCAGCGAGTTTCAGCATGCACTGACGCAGATTGATCTCCGGCAGCGGAAGATGGAACTTGACAACCTGCGCGAGCGGCTGAGCTCCCGGGAAGACCTCGTAGCGTTCAACGAGAAGAACCTGGCTTACAAGAGGCTCCAAGGGGCACTTCCAAGCGCGTGACCGGTCACATATAATGCGCGGTTCGATTTTTTGCGGGTATTCAGGTAGTTATAAGGCGGGGGACGGATGGTCCAGAAGCGGAAGAAGCTGAGGAAAGTTCGGGCGGCCAAGAAGAAGGCCAAGGTCGTCAAGCGCCTTAAGGCCAAGATCCGCGCAGCGCGCAAGCCGATCGCTGCGAAGAAGCCTGCCCTCAAAGCACGCAAGGTCCCGGCGCTGAAACCGGCGCCGACCAAAGCCGACGACAAGGCGGCCAAGGCGGCCAAGACTCCGATCAAGAGCGCCAAGCAGGCGCTGGAACTCCTCGAAGCGAAGGTCAACGAGGTCAAGGGCAAAGGCCGGCGCGGGCGCGGCGGCCGCCGCGGCGGGAAGGACGCGTGGCTGATCCCGGCCGAGCTGCCGAAGGAAGATGCGGAGACGCGGCGCACGCGCCTGAAGAACCTGATCAAGCTCGGCAAGGAGCGCGGCTTCCTCACGTACTCGGAGATCAACGACCACCTGCCCGACGATCTGGTCGACGCCGAGCAGATCGAAGCGATCATCTCGACGTTCGGCGACATGGGCATCCAGGTCTACGACCAGGCGCCGGACCAGGAAACCCTGCTCATCGCCTCCGACACCCAGCCGGTGGCGCAGCCCGACGAGGACGTCGAGGAGCAGGCCGAGGCCGCGCTCTCCACCGTCGATTCCGAGTTCGGCCGCACCACCGACCCGGTGCGCATGTACATGCGCGAGATGGGCTCGGTGGAGCTGCTCACGCGCGAGGGCGAGATCGAGATTGCCAAGCGCATCGAGGACGGGCTTCGCCACATGATCCTGGCGATCAGCGCCTGCCCGACCACGGTGCGCGAGATCCTCGACCTCGCGGACAAGGTGGAGAAGGACGAGCTGCGGATCGACGAGGTGGTCGACGGCCTGATCGACCCCAACGCCAAGGACGACTTCGATCCGAAGCGGGCCGCCCCGACCCCGGAAGACGAAGAGGCCCAGATCGAGGAGGAAGAAGGCGAAGACGAGGAGGCCGCCGAGGCGGCCCAGTCGGCGAGCCTGCTCAAGCTGAAGGGCGAGGCGCTCGAGAAGTTCGCGCGCATCCGCCGCCTGTTCGAAAAGCAGCTGAAGGCGCTCGAGAATAAGGGCTCGAAGGACAAGGACTACCTGCGCGCCCGCGACCAGATTTCTGCCGAGCTGATGACGATCCGGTTCACCGCGAGAACCGTGGAACGGCTTTCGGACAGCGTGCGCAGCCTCGTGGACGAAATCCGCCGCCACGAGCGCGAGATCCACGACATCTCGGTCGAGAAGGCGCAGATGCCGCGGCAGCACTTCATCAAGGTGTTCGCCGGCACCGAAGGCTCGCGCCGCTGGCTGACCAACGAGATCAACGCCACCCAGCCCTGGAGCGAGTCGCTGCGCCGCGTCGAGCCGTCGGTGCTCGAACTGCTGTCCAAGATCCATGCCGTGCAGCAGAAGATCGGCATCACGGTCAAGGACCTCAAGGAGATCAACAAGCAGATGTCCACGGGCGAGGCTAAGGCGCGCCGCGCGAAGCGGGAGATGACCGAAGCCAACCTGCGCCTCGTGATCTCGATCGCGAAGAAGTACACCAACCGCGGCTTGCAGTTCCTCGACCTCATCCAGGAAGGCAACATCGGCCTGATGAAGGCGGTGGACAAGTTCGAATACCGCCGCGGCTACAAGTTCTCGACCTATGCCACGTGGTGGATCCGGCAGGCGATCACGCGCTCGATCGCGGACCAGGCGCGCACCATCCGCATCCCGGTGCACATGATCGAGACCATCAACAAGATGAACCGCATCTCGCGCCAGATCCTGCAGGAGACCGGCCAGGAGCCCGATCCGGCGACGCTCGCGCAGCGCATGGAGATGCCCGAAGAGAAGATCCGCAAGATCCTCAAGATCTCCAAGGAGCCGATCTCCATGGAGACGCCGATTGGCGACGACGACGATTCGCACCTCGGTGATTTCATCGAGGACACCTCGACCGTCGCGCCGTCCGAGGCGGCCACTTACGCCAGCCTGCGTGATGTGACGAAGGAAGTGCTCGACACCCTCACGCCGCGGGAAGCCAAGGTGTTGCGCATGCGCTTCGGCATCGAGATGTCGACCGACCACACGCTGGAGGAGGTGGGCAAGCAGTTCGACGTCACGCGCGAGCGCATACGCCAGATCGAGGCCAAGGCGCTGCGCAAGCTGCGCCATCCGTCCAGGTCGGAGCGCCTCAAGAGCTTCCTGGATCAGGAAGGCTAAGGAAGTCCGATAAAGCGAAAGGCCGCGCAAGCGGCCTTTTTCGTTTATAAGCCCCCATTACGGGCCGGTAGCTCAGCCGGTCAGAGCAGGGGACTCATAATCCCTTGGTCCCTGGTTCGAATCCAGGCCGGCCCACTCACGTTACTGTTCGTTCGATCCGGCGCGCTGGTGCATCTGCTGCACCGCGCCGTCGATTTTCTGCTGCGCGTGCTGCAGCGTCCTTTGCCCCTGCTCGAGCTCCTGCTTCTTGA
>DATIGN010000096.1:0-25342 GCA_035454685.1 Burkholderiales bacterium
CGAGAGCTTCTGCACCTTCTTGCGGCCGCCGTAGATGAGGTTCACCAGGCCGCGCGAGACCATCACCGCGCTGAAGATCGAGGTGAGGATGCCCAGGCAGTGCACCACCGCGAAGCCGCGCACCGGCCCCGAGCCGAACGCGAGGAGCGCCAGGCCCGCGATGAGGGTGGTCACGTTGGAGTCCATGATCGTGCCGAAGGCGCGCTCGTAGCCCGCCTGGATCGCCATCTGCGGCGTCATGCCCGAGCGCAGCTCCTCGCGCACGCGCTCGTTGATGAGCACGTTGGCGTCGATCGCCATGCCGAGCGTGAGCGCGATGGCGGCGATGCCCGGAAGCGTGAGCGTCGCCTGCAGCAGCGACAGCAACGCAATCAGGAAAAGCAGGTTCACCGCGAGCGCGAGCGACGAGATTAACCCGAACACCGCGTAGTACACCGACATGAAAGCCACGATGACGATGAACCCCCACATCGTCGCGTGGAAGCCCTTCTCGATGTTGTCGCGCCCGAGGCTCGGGCCGACGGTGCGCTCCTCGACGATCTCCATCGGCGCGGCGAGGGAGCCGGCGCACAAGAGCAGCGCGACGTCGGCAGCCTCGGTGGTGCTCATGCGCCCCGAGATCTGCACCCGCCCGCCGGGAATCTCGCTGCGGATCACCGGCGCGGTAATGACTTCGCCCTTGCCCTTCTCGATCAGCAGGATCGCCATGCGCTTGTTCACGTTCTCGCGCGTCACCTCCTGGAAGATGCGCGCGCCCTGGCCGTCGAGGCGCAGGTGCACGGCTGGCTCGTTGGTCTGCGAGTCGAACCCGGGCTGGGCGTCGGTGAGCCGGTCGCCGGTCAACACGACCTGGCGCCGCACGAGCAGCGGCTGGCCGTTCCTCTCGACGTAGTACTCGGTGCCGAACGGCACCTGGCCGCGCGCCGCGGCGGCAAGCGTCTCCGGATTCATGTACTCCTCGGCCACCATGCGGATCTCGAGCGTGGCCGTGCGCCCGATGAGGCGCTTCGCGCGCGTCACGTCCTGCACGCCGGGGAGTTGCACCACGATGCGCTCGGCGCCCTGCTGCTGGATCACCGGCTCGGCCACGCCGAGCTCGTTGATGCGGTTGTGCAGCGTGGTGATGTTCTGCTTGAGCGCGTAGTCCTGGTTGCGCTTGATCGCCTCGGGCTTGAGCGTCGCGACGAGCAACAGGTCCTGGCCGTCTTCGCGCTCGCTCACGGCGAGGTCGGGCAGGCTGCCTGCGAGCGCCTCGCGCGCGCGCTCACGCATCGCCGTGTCGCGGAAGCGCACGCGCAGCGTCTGGGCCTCGCGCGTCACGCCGCCGTGGCGCACGCTCTTCTCGCGCAGCAGCGAGCGGACGTCGGCGGCGATGCTCTCCAGGCGCTTGGTGGTGGCGGCCTGCATGTCTACCTGGAGCAGGAAATGCACGCCGCCGCGCAGGTCTAGGCCAAGATACATCGGCAGGGCGTGGATCGCCGACAGCCAGGTCGGCGATGCCGGCAGCAGGTTGAGTGCGACCACGTAGTTGACGCTCGGGTCGTCCTCCGGCGTCGCCTGCGGCGCGGCGCCCGGGTTGAGCGTGGCGTGAATCAGGTCCTTCGCCTTGAGCTGCGTGTCGGTGTCGGCGAAGCGCACGCGGATGCCGCCCGGGTCGAAGACCGCGCCAGTGTAGGCGATGCCTGCCTTCTGCAGCGCGTCCTGCACCCTCTGCAGCAGCGCCGGATCGACCTTCACGGTCGCTTTGCCGCTCGACACCTGCACCGCCGGCGACTCGCCGAAGAAGTTCGGCAGCGTGTAGAGAAAGCCGAGCGCGATCGCAAGCGCGATCAGCGCGTAGCCCCAGGTGGGATACCTATTCACTGAATGCTTTTGATCGTGCCCTTGGGCAGGAGAACCTGGATCGCGGCCTTTTGCACATTGATCTCGGTGTTGGGCGCGATCTCGAGGCTGATATAGGCGTCGGAGAGCTTGGTAATGCGTCCGACCACGCCGCCGGCGGTGACGACCTCGTCGCCCTTCTGCAACGCCTCGATCATTTGCTTCTGCTCCTTGGTGCGTTTCATCTGCGGCCGGATCATGAGGAAATACAGCAGCACGAACATCAGGACGATCGGCAGCAGGCCGATGTATCCCGAGTCGCCGCTGGGCGCAGCCTGGGCGAACGCTGGCGAGATGATCACTACGGACTCCAGAGGGAAAAAACGGCGGAAATTATAGCAGCCGGGTGCGCTCTTCCAGCAGTTCCCGCGCCTTTGCGTGAAAGCGGCTTTGTTCTATGGCAAGGCGAAGATCGCGCATCAGCTCCTGGTAGTAGTGGAGGTTATGTAGCGTGTTGAGGCGCGCGCCGAGGATCTCCTTGGTCTTGTCCAGGTGGTAAAGGTAGGCGCGAGTGTAGTTGCGGCAGGTGTAGCAGGCACAGCGCTCGTCCAACGGCGCGGTGTCGTTGCGGTAGCGGGCGTTGCGGATGCGGATGTCGCCCTGGCGCGTGAAAAGCCACCCGTTTCTCGCGTTACGCGTCGGCAGCACGCAGTCGAACATGTCCATTCCCGCCGCCACCGCTTCGATGATGTCCTCCGGCGTGCCCACGCCCATCAGGTAACGCGGGTGGTCTTGCGGCAGCCGGGTGCTCTGGAGCACTTTCAACCGCTCCTCCTTCGGCTCGCCGACCGCGAGCCCGCCGAGCGCATAGCCGTCGAACCCGATATCTACGAGCTTCTCCACCGACTCCCGCCGAAGATTCGGATAGACCCCGCCCTGCACGATGCCAAAGAGTGCATTCGCGCTCTCCCAGGATTGCCTGGAACGCAAAGCCCATCGCATGGAAAGCCGCATGGAGTCTGCGGCCTTCTTCTCGCTCGCCGGATAGGCGAGGCACTCGTCGAGCACCATCGCGATGTCCGAATCGAGGACTTTCTGGATCCGCGTCGATTCTTCCGGGGTGAGGAGCAATCGGTCTCCGTTGATCGGCGAAGAAAAGTGGACGCCTTCCTCGGTCACCTTGCGCAGGGTCTCGAGGCTGAAGACCTGGAAGCCTCCGGAGTCGGTGAGGATCGGGCCGGGCCAGTTCATGAAACGATGCAGCCCGGCGTGGCGCGAGATCACCTCGAGCCCCGGCCGCAGCCAGAGATGGAAGGTGTTGCCGAGCACGATCTGCGCTCCGCTTGCGGCCACTTCCTCGGGCGACATCGCCTTTACCGTGCCGTAGGTGCCGACCGGCATGAAAGCCGGCGTATCGACCCGTCCGTGGGCGAGCTCGAGAACGCCGCGCCTTGCCTCTGCGTCCACACCAGTGACGGAGAACTTCATCTTTCGATCAGCATGGCGTCGCCGTAGGAGAAGAAGCGATAGCGCCGGGCGATCGCGTGAGCATAGGCGCGCCGGATGTTGGCGCGGCCGGCGAACGCCGCCACCAGCATGAGCAGCGTAGAGCGCGGCAGGTGGAAGTTGGTGAGCAGGCGCTGCACGACCTGGAACTTGAAGCCGGGATAGATGAAGAGGTCGGTTTCACCTTCCAGCCTGCCCGTCAGCGCGGCGGCTTCGAGCGCGCGCAACGACGTGGTGCCGACGGCGAGAACGCGTTTCCCCTGGATTGCGTTCCAGGTGTTGCGTGAAACGCTGTAGCGTTCGCTGTGCATGCGGTGCGCCTCGAGCTCCTCCACGCGCACCGGCTGGAAGGTGCCGAATCCCACGTGCAGGGTGATCCTGGCGATCGAGGCGCCTGTTTGCCGCACTTTCTCAAGCATTTCCTCGTCGAAATGCAGGCCCGCGGTCGGCGCGGCGACGGCGCCTGGCACCGACGCGTAGACCGTCTGGTAGCGTGCGGCGTCCTCGGCCTGCGGCGCGTGCCGGATGTACGGCGGAAGCGGCAGCGCGCCGAAGCGCTCGAGCACCGTGCCGACCTCCTCGGGAAAGCTCACTCGGTAGAGCTCCCCTGCGCGCGCTTCGACGCGAACTCGCAGGTCGTGAATGACAAGCTCGGAGCCCGGCGCGGGCGGGCGGCTCGCGCGGATCAACGCCAGCGCCTCCCGCGCGCCGAGCGCGCGCTCGACGAAGAGCTCGATCTTGCCCCCGCTCGCCTTGCGGCCGGCAAGGCGCGCCTTCAGCACGCGGGTGTCGTTCAGCACGATCGCATCCGCCGGCCCGACCAACTGCGCGAAATCGGTGAACGTGAGGTCCCGAAGCGCGCCGGAGACGGCGTTCAGGTGCAGCAGCCGGCTTTCGCTGCGCTGCGCCACGGGGTGCTGGGCGATGAGGTCTGCAGGCAGGTCGTAGTCGAACTCCGAGACCAGCATTGGCGCCAAAGTATACTTTTCGGCCGAGTACGATTTTCCGCAGGGCCGGAATGGCGGAACCGGTAGACGCAGCGGACTCAAAATCCGCCGGTCGCAAGGCCATGAGAGTTCGAGTCTCTCTTCCGGCACCAGTACTTACGCTGCTTTTGCTCCCCCTGGTGCTTCTCGACGTACTCGGCTGCAGCTCGGGAGGCATGATCCCTGCTAGGCTATGGGCGTGGGTTCGCCGCTACCCTCTAGCCCCGACGAGGAACGCAAACGCGGAAGTGCAGAGCGGGCGCGTGACTCTGCCGAGGCTGGCCTTGAACAACAACATCACGACTGGGAGACGGCTGAGGCGTCTCGCGCGGAGGCAGAACTTCGGCGCGTGGCAAACGAGGCGGACAGGAAAACCGCCGAGAAGCTCCGGGCGATCGCCGAAAGGATCCGACAAGAATTTGAGGCGTTGCGAAAAGCCGCCGAGCAATCGCGTGTTTTCGCAGAGCAGGCTCGGGAAGCTGCCGAAGCTGCTCGGGCGGCGTCGCAGAGATCGGAGCAGTCCGCTCAGGATGCTCGCGGCTTCGCGGAAGATTCGCGGAAGTCTGCCCAAGAAGCCCGCCAATTCGCAAAGCGGTCCGAATAAGAGACGAGGGCACCAGCAGTTGGGCGCAGCGCCGCGCCCAGCTCCGGCGTTCAACGCAGTGCTCAGCTCGGTTCAGAAGCGCGAAGGGACACTGACCCACGGCAACCGGATTACCTATCCGGTGGTCTTCGCTTAACGCTCAAAGAAGGTCAGTTGAAGGCGATCCGACGTGCTCAGTCGTACAGGCAACTATCGGACATGCTCCGCGCCTCGCGGATGCTCATCACGAGCACGGGATGAAGAGATGAGCGACTCACTTTCTCAAAAACATGCAACTACCATCCACAAAGTGCGCTGACGAACAGACCGCCGGAGCGGCGGCGGTTTAGTGTGGGCGTCGATCAATACAACGACTTGCGGCTGAAGTAGCGATAGAAAGGTGATATCAATGAGATTCGATTTGGAGCGGGTGTTGGCGTCCGCGTGTATGCTTTTTGCATCAACGGCATTCGCGCAACCATCCGCGCTTGTCATCAAGCCGCTGGCTGAGAAAAAGGTATCCGAGCTCCCGGCAGGCCCGCTTTTCTGGCGGGTCGAGAACTTCGCCACCGTTGCGCAAGCGCAGGCCGCCGCGGACGCAACGGGATTGGTGGCTGAGGCGGGCGGCAAGGTCTGGCTGTTCGCGCTGGGGCCCGCGGGCACCGCCTCCTCCGGTGGCACCAAGGTCGCCGACATCGGGCCGCTCCCCCCGGTGATCGCAACGCAGTACTTGCTACGAATCAACGAAACCACCGGCGCCCCGGGAAGCGTGACGCCCGTTCATACGCATCCGGGCTCGGAAGCGTTTTTAGTGCTCGCCGGTGAAAAGAGCCAGAGGACGCCTCAGGGCCTGACAAAAGCGGGCGTAGGTCAGGCTGTGCCGGGCCACGGTGCTGACACACCGATGCAGGTCTCGAGCAGCGGTTCGACCGATCTGCACATGCTGGTGATGTTTGTGGTCGACGCGGCCAAGCCATTCTCGTCGCCCGCCAGTCTCTCCCAGGCTCAGTAAAAATCCGTTTTTGCGCGGCCGCCGCAAACAGCTATCGTGGGCCGCTGATTGTGGTAACGCACGCGGAGAGTAAGAGTAGTAGCAGCCCACCCTTCCCTCTGTTGCGCTGCACTAAGCAGTCTTCGCGGCTTCGTTCGCGGTGCTTGCAAGCGAAAGCGCCAAGGCACTGCTGCCTTCCCCTGCTCTCCGCCTTCTAAGACTCAAAATCTGCCGCGTTCGGGAGGTCGTGAGAGCCCGAGTCTCTCTTCCGGCACCACACATCGTTCCGGCGCCACACATCGTAAAAAAATGACCGGGGAAACAACCCCTTCGCTGGACAGGCGAGGGGGCGGGGGGTAGGCTTCCCCGAGACAAAAAACCCTCGGGGAGGCCCATGGCCAAGGCCCAAGTTCGGCTTTTGCCTTCGGCGCGAAACACGGTAATGGTGGTCGACGACCAGTCGACCGGCCGCGCCATTCTGGAGCAGGTCGTAAGGAGCCTCGACGAACGCGTGGTGGTGGAAGGCTTTGCGCGTCCGGTCGACGCGGTGGTCTGGGCGACCCGCAACGTCTCGGATCTGGTGCTCGTCGACTACATGATGCCCGACATGGACGGCATAGAGCTCGTGAAGCGCCTGCGCTCGCTGCCCGGCTACGAGCACGTGCCGATCGTCATGGTCACGGTGCACGATGACCGCAAGGTGCGCTACGCCGCGCTCGACGCGGGCATCACCGACTTCCTCACCAAGCCGGTCGATGCGAGGGAATGCCTCGCGCGCTGCAGGAATCTGCTCACGCTGCGCCGTCAGCAGCTCGCCCTGGAGGACCGCCGACGGCTGCTCGAGCACATGGTCGAGGACGCGACGCGCGAGGTGAAGGAGCGCGAGAAGGAAACCTTGCTCAGGCTCGCGCGCGCAGGCGAGTTCCGCGACGAGGAGACCGGCAACCACCTGATCCGCATGTCGCGCTATTCGCGCCTCATCGCCAACACCATCGGCATCGAGCGCAACGAGGCCGAGACCATCGAGCTCGCCGCGCCGCTGCACGACATCGGCAAGATCGGCATCCCGGACGGGATCCTGCTCAAGGCGCAGAAGCTCGAAGACGGCGAATGGGAAGTGATGCGGCGCCATCCGCTGATCGGCCACGAGATCCTGAAAGGCAGCGCGTCGAAATACGTGCGTATGGGCGCGCTGATCGCGCTCGGGCACCACGAGAAATACGACGGCTCGGGCTACCCCAACGGCCTGGTCGGCGACCACGTGCCGCTGTGCGCACGCATCGTCGCCGTCGCCGACGTGTACGACGCGCTCACCTCGGTGCGGCCGTACAAGAGCGCCTGGACGAGCGAGCACGCGTTCGATTACGTGCGCACCCAGTCGGGCAAGCACTTCGATCCGCGCATGGTCGAGGCGTTCCTCGGGGCGCGCAAAGAAGTGGTCCAGATCCAGCACGAATGGTCTGATGGCCGAACCTAGTGTCGCGGCGTCCGCAGCGGCGCCCGGACCGCTCGCGCGCCTGCGCGCGCGACTGAAAGCGCGCCCCGACACCGAGCACGAGCAGGGCATCCTGCGGCTGGTCATCAGCTCGCTCGTCTTCCTGTACCTGCTGCCGGACGCGCTGCTCAAGCAGGACACGCTGCCGCTGTACGTGATGGGCATCCACCTCGTGCTGGCGCTCATCATCTTCCTGCGCATCGCCTATTCGACGACGATCTCGCCGGCGCGGCGCGTGTTTGCCCAGTTTGCCGACGTCGCCGCCATCAGCTGGTACATGGCGGTGTTCGGCGAGCCGGCGGGCTGGCTGCTGCTTCTCTACATCTGGGTCACGCTCGGCAGCGGGTTCCGCTTCGGTGCGCGCTACCTGCTTTCCGAGCTGGCAATGAGCGTGGTCGGCTTGTCGATCGTGCTCTACGTGAACGAGTTCTGGCGTGCGCACACTTCGCTCGGCGTCGGCCTGCTGATCGCGATGATCGCGGTGAACCTGTACGTGCTGTCGCTCGTGCGCCGCATGTTCGACGCCATCGCGCGCGCCGAGGCGGCGAACCTGGCGAAGCGCCGCTTCATCTCGATGGTGAGCCACGAGCTGCGCACGCCGCTGAACGCCATCATCGGCATGGCCGACCTTCTGCGCGACACCCAGTTGAACCGCGAGCAGGCCGACATGTTGCAGACGCTGCGCAGCTCCTCGCGCGTGATGCTCGGGCTGATCGAGGATGTGCTCGACTTCTCCAAGATCGAGGCCGGCAAGGTCGTGCTGGAGAAGACCGATTTCGACCTGCACGCGCTCGTCAACAGCACCTGCCGCATCGTCTCGGCGCAGGCCGCGCTCAAGGGCGTGGACTTCGTGGTGTCGATGATGCCGGAAGTGCCGCCGGCGGTGCGCGGCGATCCGCACCACCTGCGCCAGGTGCTGATCAACCTCGCGGGCAACGCGGTGAAGTTCACCGATCGTGGCAGCGTCACGGTGCACGTCTCGGTTCAGGCCGAAACCGAGTCGAGCGTGCGGCTCAAGTTCTCGATCCGCGACACGGGCATCGGCATCGCGCCCGAGGCGCAAGCGAAGATCTTCGAGAGCTTCACCCAGGCCGACGAGTCGACGACGCGCCGCTTCGGTGGCAGCGGCCTGGGCACGACGATCGCGAAGCAGCTGGTGCAGCTCATGGGCGGGCGCATCGGCCTGGAGAGCGCGATCGGCCTCGGCAGCACGTTCTGGGCGGAGATCGATCTGGAGAAGCAGCCCGAGCAGGCCGGCACGGCGGCCGGCGACCTCGCCGGGGCGCGCGTGCTTCTGGTCGGCTTCCCGCCGCGCGAGCGCGCCGCCCTCGAGGGCACGCTCACGGGCTGGGGCGCGCTGCCGACCGCGGCGCCAAATGTGGAGGAAGGCGTGGCTCGCCTGGTCGCCGACATCAGCCTGGCGAAGCCTTACCACAGCGCGCTGCTCTATGCCTCGGGCGAGGACCTGCAGCTTGCGCAGCGCTTCCGCCGCGCGGCGCCCAACCCGGCGCCGCCGACGATTCTCGCCGTGCCGCGCGAAGCCGACGTCCGGCGCTTCGAGGTTCTGTCCTCGGGATTCGCTTCGGTGCTGGAGCTCCCGTTCGACAAGCGGCGCCTGTTCAACGTGCTGCATTCGGTGTCCGCGGGCGAGGAGGTGCACGAGGGCGTGGTGCGGCTGCAGGACTATGCGCGCCGCAGCGCCGCGGTCAAGGTGCGCGTACTGGTGGCGGACGACAACCCGACCAACCGCGAGGTCATCGGCAAGATTCTGGAGCGCAGCGGCCACACCGTCACACTGGTGAGCGACGGCGAGCAGACACTCGACGCCATCGAGCGCGACGCCTACGACCTCGTCATTCTCGACCGCAACATGCCGGGCATGGGCGGCATGGAAGCGCTGCAGGCGATCCGGCTGATGACGCGCGCGCGCGCACGGCTGCCGATCATCATGCTGTCGGCCGACGTCACGCCGGAGGCTAAGCGCGAAGCGCTCGAGGCGGGCGCCGACACCTTCCTGTCCAAGCCGATCGAGGCGCCACGGCTGCTCGACGAGATTCAGCGCCTCGCCGGGAAGCCGGCCGAGGCGGGGCGCAAAGACGCGCCGGCGGCGGCGCCGCGCGAAGCGGCGACGAGCGCCCCGGCGGTGGTCAACGCGGAGACGCTCGGTCACCTCGAGGAGCTCGGCTCTTCGCTAGGCTTCGTGGAGCGACTGATCAAGGTCTTCGTGTCAGACTCCGGCGGCATCCTCGAGCGCATCGAAAAGGTCCTCGCCGGGCGCGACTTCCACGAGTTCCGCTCGCTCGTGCACGCCATGAAAGGTTCCTCGGCAAGCATGGGCACCGATCGCCTCACGCGCGCATGCACGAACCTTGGAAAGCTCTCGGACGCGGAGCTGCGGCTGCAGGCGCCGGCGCTGTTGCGTATGCTGAGCGACGAGGTCGGCGCTGCGCGTGCGCAGCTAGAGCACTATCTCGTGGAGCGGCGCAAGCAGGCCGGCTAGACGCTCGTCCGCGGGCGAATGGCCGTTATCATCACGCTCGAGGAGCGAGGTGAACAAGCGATTTGAACCCGAGCCCGTCGTGGCCGAGCTCGCCGAAGCAGCGCAAGTGCACGTTCGCGCGCTCGATGACTACGAGCTGGGTGGCATTTTTTACCCTGCGCCGCTCGCCGTGGAGCCGCAGCGCGCGGCGATCGTGCACTGCGGTGCCGGCATTCCGGCGGTGCGCTACCGCCGGTTTGCCAGCTTCCTGGCTGCTTCGGGCATTCCCACGTTGGTGTACGACTACCGCGGTATCGGCCTGTCGCGGCCGAAGGCGCTGCGCGGCTTCCGCGCTGCGATCGAAGACTGGGCCGAGTACGACTGCGGCGGCGCGCTTGCCTGGATGCGCGAGCGCTTTCCCAACGCCGATCTCGTCGGCATCGCCCACTCCATCGGCGCGCTACTGGTTGGCGGGGCGCCCAACTCCGCCGAGCACGACCGGCTCGTCTTCGTCGGCGGCCACACCGGCTATTTCGGCGACTATCACCCGCGCTACCGGGTACCGATGACGGCGGTGTGGCACGGGCTCATGCCTGCGATGACCCTGATGCTCGGCTACTTTCCGGCGAGCCGACTCGGTCTGGGCGAAGACATCCCGGCCAGGATTGCTCTGCAATGGGCATCGCGCCGCTCCCCGGACTTACGCCCGCGCGGGATCGGGCCGGGCTACGCACGCGTGCAGTCGCTCCTCGACCGCTGCGCTGCGCTGCAGCGCCCGGCGCTGATCGTCTCGATAAGCGACGATGCCTTTGCGACTGAGGGAGGAGTGAAAAGGCTGCTGTCTTATTACCCCCGCTTGTTCCCGCTCGAGCGGATCATGTACACGCCGGCCGATGCGGGGACCCGCCGCATCGGCCACTTCGGACTGTTCGGGCGCCGCGCCGGCGCAGCACTGTGGCCGCGCTTGCTGGCACAGCTGGAACCGAGCCCGAACTAGCGCCGGTTCAGATCAACGCTGCGATCGGCAGATGAATGCCAGCCGCGGCGAGCGGGTGAGCGAGCGGCATCTCGACCACGCTGCCGCCTCCGGCCGGACGCGTCTCGGTACGCCGTACCTGCGCGCGCACCAGGCGTCCCATCATCTTGAGGTCGCGCTCGCCCAAGCGCATAGCCGCATCCACCCACAGGCCGACGATGCCGTCGAGCTCTTCTCGCGTCACGGGGTGAATGAACTGGCGCGCACGGTGCACGGCCTGCAACCCGTTGCGGCGCTTGGCATTCTTTGCGATCCAGTTGCGCACGGCGCTCTCGCCGTGGCCGTCGGTGGCGACGACGTCGACCACGCCCATCTTGTGCAGCTCGCCCGCCGAGTAGATCTTGCCGGAGAGGATCAGCTCCTCTGCGGCACGGATGCCGATGCGGCGCGCGAGCAGGCTGCACGCGCCCATGCCGGGAAACAGGTTGAACAGGATCTCGGGCAAGCCCATCTGGGCGCTTTCCTCGGCCACGATCACGTCGGAAGCAAGCGCACACTCGAAGCCGCCGCCGAGCGCATCGCCCTGGACCAGAACGATCTTGGTGAGCGTCGGGCTGAAGAACGCGCGCGTACGCGGATAGATGTTATCGATGCAGAGCTTCGCATAGTTGGCGAGCGCGTCGCGGTCGCCGGCCTTGATCAGCATCGAAAATAGCGCCAGGTCGCCGCCCACATTGAAGATGCCCGGCGTGCGCGACGCGGTAACGTAGTAATTGACTTCGTGCAGCGCGCCTTCCACCTCGACCTTGCCGCCGTTGCGCACGAGCTGCTGGTCATGCTCGAGGATGTCCTTGAGCAGCCCCAGGCTGTAGCAAGGGGCGCCGTCCTTCGGGTTGAAATAGCCCCAGACGGTGCTGGTGGCCGGCTCGAATTCCGTTTCGTACTGCGAATTGGCTTTACCGTACGGCAGGCACAGTCCCACCGCGTCGCGCATGTTGCTCATTTGTCTTCTCCTTCCCCATAGATGTGCCCCCCGGGTCGGGGGCTAACCGGGAGTCCTCCGTCGCCCCGGGGCGACAAGCCAACTCCCGATCCGATTAAACGCTCCGTTGTGAAGACGGCGCAATCAGGTTTTCCCTGATTTTTTGCCTTGGTGCAGCGCTCCGATATCGGATACAGTGGACCGGGGGTCCGAGGCTGGAGGCTTGGTGTACGCGATTGTCTATAAGGCCGATGGGTATCCGATCTGCCGCCAGGTACCCGGCGTGAGCCCCGACCCAGTGGTGATCTGGAATACCGAGGCAGCGGCCCATGCCTTCTTATCCGCCAAGGGCGGCGAAGCGGATTTCCAGCCCCTGGAGCTCACGGATGACGCCATGGACGGCTTGGCAAGGACCATAGGTTGCCCCGTCCAGGCGATGACCTTCGAGCCCTACCCGTCTTGATAATATATTTATAAACAGTAGCTTAGAACTCAAGATTGTCGATCAGGCGGGTGGCTCCCAGCCGCGCCGCGCCGAGGACCACCCGATCCGCTTCGCCGGGCCCCGCAGGTGCCAGGTCCAGGCGTCGGCGCACCTCGACGTAGTCGGGCTTCCAGCCTGCCGCCAGGAGCCTGCTTAGAGCCTGGTCAGCAGACGACCCCCCTGTAGCAACCTCCTCGAGAAGCCTGTGCAGCCGGGGAGCCTCGGCGCGTTCGGCCGAAGACAGGTAGGCGTTGCGGGAACTCATCGCCAGGCCGTCGGCCTCGCGCACGGTTTCGCCCGCCACGATCTCGACCGGCAGGTCGAGCTGGCGCACGAGCGTGCGCACCACGATGAGCTGCTGGTAGTCCTTCTTGCCGAAGACGGCCGCGCGCGGCTGCACGCAGTTGAGGAGCTTCAGCACCACGGTCGCCACACCCTCGAAGAACCCGGGCCGGTACCGACCCTCGAGCTCCTCACCGAGCGGTCCGGGATGCGCGCGCACGACCTGCTTCTCGGGGTAGAGCACCGCTTCGTCGGGTGCGAACACGAATTCGACGCCTTCGCGCTCGAGCAGCGCGCAATCCCGCTCGAACGTGCGCGGATAGCGATCGAAGTCTTCGCTCGGGAGAAACTGGAGCCGATTGACGAAGATGCTCACCGCCACCGCCGAAGCGTGGCGCCTCGCCAGCCGGACCAGCGACAGGTGGCCCTCGTGCAGGTTGCCCATGGTGGGAACGAATCCGAGGTCCCGGGGAAGGGCTCGCCGGAGGCCCGGGATGTCGCGCAGGATATGCATCAGCCGAGGTTGAAGAACTCGCGCCGGCTGCGCATCGCCCGCAGCCGCGACACCAGGAGCTCGAAGTCCGTGTCGCGCTCGACGAAGTTCAGGTTCTCCGAGTTCACGATGAGGAGCGGGGACGCGTCGTAATGATAGAAGTAGCGGGCATAGCCCTCGGCGAGGCTCGCGAGGTAGTCCTCGCTGATCTCGCGCTCGTAGCGCGCCGCGCGCCGGCGTACGCGCTCGATCAGCACCGCGGGCTGCGCCTGCAGATAGATGACAAGATCGGGCGTCGGCGCGCGCAGCCGCAGCACCGCGTAAATCTTCTCGTAAAGCGCGAGCTCATCGGCCGAGAGCGTCAGGCGGGCGAAGAGCGGATCCTTGTCCAGCAGGAAATCGGCCACGACGGCGCGGCCGAACATGTCGGGCTGCGCCAGGGGCTCGAGCATGCGCGCCCGCTGAAACAGGAAAAAAAGCTGCGTCGGCAGCGCATAGCGCGGCATGTCGTCGTAGAAGCGCGCAAGGAACGGGTTGTCGTCGGGCTGCTCGAGCACGAGGTCGGCGCCCAGGCGCGAGGCAAGGCGGCGGGCGAGGCTGGTCTTGCCTGCGCCTATCGGGCCTTCGACTACCAGATGGTGGAATCTATCCACGGAAGACGAAATACGCCGCTCGGCGAGATCTGCATTTCAATCGATCCTTTCGATTCGCTGCCCGGCGCAGGCTTCGAGGCTCGCCTGGTAGCGTGCTTGCAGCCCAGGCGAGATCTCGAGCAGCGGCTTGAGCACGAACGCCCGCTCGTGCATACGCGGATGCGGGATGGTGAGCGCTGGAAGCGAGAGCACGGCATCCCCGTACAACAGCAGGTCGAGGTCGAGGGTGCGAGGCGCATTAGGGAAGCTGCGCGTGCGGCCATGGCGCGCCTCGATTTCCTGCAGCCTGGCGAGCAGGCGCTCGGCGGGCAGGCCCGTCTCGAGCTGCGCGACCGCGTTGACAAAGTCAGGCTGACCGGCGAAGCCAGTCGGTGCGCTGCGGTACAGCGACGATTTCGTAACCAGCCGAGTGTGGGGCAGCGTATCAAGCTCGGCGAACGCCTCGCGCACATGGCGCATCGGGTCGTCAAGGTTGGAACCGATGCCCACATAGGCTGCCGTCACGGCAATCGTTACACCGCCTCGGGCGCGGCGGCCGCGGGGCGCTTCTTGCGGCGGCGGCGCCTGCGTTTCTTCGGCCCGGTCTCCGGCAGGAGCATCGCCTTGCGCGCGTCGACGTCGGCGGCCTGGAAGCCGCGCCACCAGGTCTCGAGCTCCGCCGGCACTTCGCCGCTCGCCGCACGCAGCGCGAGGAAGTCGTACGCCATGCGAAAGCGCGGCGCCTCGAGCAGGCGGTACGCGCGGTTGCCCGAGCGGCTCTCGAAGCGCGGCTGCATCGCCCACACCTCCCGCATGGTGGCGGTCAGGCGGCGCGTGATCGCAAGCTTGGCGCACTGGGTGTCGAGCACTTCGTCCATCGCGGTCTCGAGCGCCGGGATCGGACGCTCGCCGCGCGTCTGGCGCACTTTCCAAGCCGCGAGCACCTCGTGCCACAGCAGCGCAGCGAACAGGAATGCGGGGGACACCGGGCGGCCGGCGAGCACGCGCTCGTCGGTCTGAGCCAGGGCGAGGGTCACGAAGCGCTCGCCGAGCGGCTGCTCGAGAATAACGTCGAGCAGCGGCAGCAATCCCTCGTGCAGGCCGACCTCGCGCAGCTGGCGCAGGCAGGCGCTCGCGTGCCCGGAGAGCAGCAGCTTGAGCATCTCGTCGAACAGGCGCGCGGGCGGAACGCGCTCCATCAGCGGCGCGAGGCTGCGGATCGGCTCGCGCGTGGCCGGATCGAGCGTGAGGCCGAGCTTGGCCGCAAGCCGCACCGCGCGAAGCATGCGCACAGGGTCCTCCCGGTACCGGGTCTCCGCGTCGCCGATGACACGCAGCACCCGCTTTTTCAGATCGGCGAGGCCGCCGTGGAAGTCGAGCACCTCCTCGGTCGCCGGGTCATAGTAGAGCGCGTTCACGGTGAAGTCGCGCCGCAGCGCGTCGCCTTCCTGCGTGCCGTAGACGTTGTCGCGCAGCACGCGCCCGTGCTCGTCCTTCTCCGAGGTATCGCCGTCGGCGGAGCGGAAGGTGGAGACCTCGATCGTCTCCTGGCCCATCACCACGTGCACCAGGCGAAAGCGCCGGCCGATGATGAGCGCGCGCCGGAAGAGCGGCTTCACCTGCTCGGGCCGCGCGTCGGTGGCGATGTCGAAATCGACCGGCGGGATGCCGAGCAAGAGGTCGCGCACGGCGCCGCCCACGACGTAGGCGGAAAACCCGCCCTCGCGCAGCACCGCGCAGATCCTCGCGGCGGCCGGGCTCAGGCGCTCGCGCGCGATGCCGTGCTTTGCGCGCGGCACGCGCAGCGGCGCCGCTTCGGAGGGCAATCCGAGCACCCGCCGGATGAACCTCTTGATCATCGAGGGCCCGGATTCTACCGGACCGATTACGGGGAGGAGATGCGGAGCGAGATGCGCTCCCAGCCGCGCTGCGCGGCCTCGCGGGCGAGCGTCTCGTCCGCATCGACCGCCACCGGGCGCGTGACCCGTTCGAGCAGCGGCAGGTCGTTGTGCGAGTCGCTGTAGCAGGTGCTTGCCTCGAAGTCGGCGAGGCGCCGTCCGCGGCCGGCGAGCCATTCGTCGAGGCGCACGAGCTTGCCCCCGCGGAAGCATGGGGTGCCCGCGACGCGGCCGGTGAAGCGGCCGTTCCGTCGCTCGGGCTCGGTGGCGATGAGATGCTCGACGCCGAACTCGCGCGCGATCGGCGCCGTGACGAAGCTATTCGTCGCGGTGATGATGGCGCACAGATCGCCGGCCTCCAGGTGGCGGCGCACCAGCGCGCGTGCCGCCGGCAGGATCATCGGCCGGATGCGGCTGTCCATGAACTCCGCGTGCCAGCGCGCCAGATCCTCGGCCGAGTGCGCGGCAAGCGGACGCAGCGCGAAGCCGAGGTACTCGTGAATGTCGAGCGTGCCGCCGACGTATTGCTCATAGTAGACGCGGTTTTGCGCTTCGTAGGCCGCGCGGTCCACCACGCCCTGGTCGCACATGAACTGGCCCCACTCGTAGTCGCTGTCGCCCGTGAGGAGCGTGTTGTCGAGGTCGAACAGAGCCAGGCGCATGCGCGCCCGGAGTTTAAAGGCAACTTGCAGCTAGAACCGGCGCTGCACGCCGATGCGAATGTCCTGCAGGCGGAAGAGGTCCGTCGCGTCGCGCCCGAGCGTCTCGGCGGAAAGCGCCCAGTCCTGAGTGAGCGAATAGCGGCCCGAGAACGAGAGCTGACGCTGCTCGTCGACGTCGTTGCCCAGCCCCATCCCGAGGCTGCTGCGGTCGCCAAGCGAATAGCTGAGCCGCATGCGCTGCCCCGGCCCGAATCCGACGGCCTCGCGCCAGTTGTGCAGGGCGAAGCCGAAGCGGTCGTAGTCCGGGGCGAGCCATCCGCGCGCCAGGGCGGGGTCGAGTCCCGGCTCGCCCTGATGAGGCAGCCGCAGGCCCGACTGCGCAGCCGCCTGGCCTGCAAAGAGCATCGCCAAGAGAAGGACAATCCTCGGTTTCATGGCAGCGATTCCAATTTACTCGCCCGACTTCGCGCTTGTCTATGTGAGGATTCACCACTGTAGCGCGGGAGCCACGGATTCACGGAATTTTTCGTTCCAGTGCCTCCCGCACCAGCGGCAGGGTGACCGGGCGCTTGGTCGCCAGCGAGTAGCGGTCCAGCGCCTCCAGCACGGCGTTCAGGCTGGTAAGGTCGCGCGGCATGCGGCTGAGCAGGTAGACGAGGACCTCGTCGGGAAGCCGCAGGCCGCGCCGCGCGGCCTGGGCGCGCAGATGCAAGCCCTTGTCCGCGTCGGTAAGGGGCCTCAGTTGGTAGACGAGCCCCCAGGCGAGACGCGTGCGCACATCCTCGCGCAGGGCGAGCTGCGCCGGGGGTTGGCCGCCCGCCGCGAGGACCGGCGCCCCCCCCTCGCGGGCCGCATTGATCGCCGCGAACAGGCGCTGTTGAGCAGCCGCGTCGAGCTTCTCTACGTCGTCGGCGATCACCAGCTCGCGGTTCGCTCTTGCGGCCGCGCGCAGCAAATGGGTGCGCCCGCTTCCCGGCTCGCCCCAGAGGTACAGGATCGCCTCGCGAGCGCTGCCCGCGGCGAAGCTGCGCACGCTTGCCACTGCCTCGGCATTGGGCCCGGCGACATAGTTGTCGAGATCGGGCTCCAGCGCCGGCCCGATGTTGAGGACGAGCTGCTGCATCTCGCTAGAATTCCAATCTAGCATGTCAAAAGGACTGTCCTACCGCGACGCCGGCGTCGACATCGAAGCCGGCGACAGCCTGGTGGAAGCCATCAAGCCTTTCGCCAGGCGCACGCTGCGGCCTGAAGTGCTCGCCGGCATCGGCGGGTTCGGCGCGCTGTGCGAGATCCCGAAGAATTACCGCGAGCCCGTGCTGGTGTCGAGCACCGACGGCGTCGGCACCAAGCTCAAACTCGCATTCGCGCTCGGGCGGCACGACACCGTAGGCATCGACCTCGTGGCGATGAGCGTGAACGATGTGCTCGTGCAAGGCGCCGAGCCGCTCTTTTTTCTGGATTACTTTGCTTGTGGAAAGCTGGATGGCGCCGTCGCCGCTGCCGTTGTCAAAGGCGTCGCCAGGGGCTGCGAGATCGCAGGCTGCGCGCTTATCGGCGGCGAGACCGCCGAGATGCCGGGCATGTATCCGCAGGGCGAGTACGACCTCGCCGGGTTCTGCGTCGGCGTGGTGGAGAAGACGCGCATCATCGACGGCCGCGCGATCGCGCCCGGCGATGCCTTGCTCGGCCTCGCCTCGAGCGGGCCGCACTCCAACGGCTTTTCGCTCATCCGCAGGATTCTCGAGCGCGGCAAGCCGCCGTTCGACCCGCTCGAGCCGACGCGCATCTACGTGAAGCCGGTACTGAGGCTGCTCGAAGCCCTGCCGGTCAAAGGCCTCGCCCACATCACGGGCGGCGGGCTGGTGGGCAACGTGCCGCGCATCCTTCCCGCCGGCACCCGGGCGGCGATCCGCAAGAGCGCCTGGCCGCGCCCGGAGGCGTTCGCGTGGCTGCAGCGAACGGGGGCCGTGACCGAGGACGAGATGTGGCGCGTGTTCAATTGCGGGATCGGCATGGTGATCGTCGTCGCACGCGATCAGGCGTCCGACGCGCGCTCGATTCTCGAGCGCGAGGGCGAGCGCGTCTACGAGATCGGCGCGATCGAGAAGTCCGCCGGCGAGCCCGGCGCAGTCATAGCCTAGCGAGCGAGCGGGCGAGGTTCGCGCGCGCCTGCGGCTCGTGGCGCTGGATGAAGCGCTCGGTGCCGTAGATCGTCGCGCGCGCGAGAAAGCCTTGCAGAATCTCGCGGCGCTTGCGCCGGTAGATGGGCCCCGGCACCCAGCCGTACTCCTCGCGCACCTGCCGTTCATACTCGTCGAAACGCTGTTGCGGGGAGCCGAGGATCCATAGGTCAACGTCAACGAGCACCTTCTCGTCCGTGCCTTGCGGCACGGCTTCATGCCGCGTCGACATGATCAAGGCATGTACCCGCGAGTTTCCGGTGGCCGATTGCGCCCACTCTGCGCTGCGCTGCTCGTTGTCGCTTCGGCGCGTGTCGTAAATCGCGTCGTGGAACCAGAGCGCGAGCTCGACGTCGGCCGGGTGCTGGGCAAGGTCGGCGATCTCGTCGAATGCGGCGAAGCACTCCGCGAGGTGCTGCAGCGTGTGATAGCGACGGTGAGGCTCGCTGTAGCGCGCGAGGAGCGCGTCGCACAGCGAGCGGTCGGCGAGCTTCCAGCGCGCAGCGAGCAACGGCGCTACTTCACCCTGTAGACGACGTCGTGCTCGCGCGCGTGGTCGACCACCTTCAGGCCGAAATCGTCGTGCGGCCCGACTTCCTGCACGGGCGCGTGCCCGATTTGCAGCGACTCGACGCGCTGGCCGAAGTCGCTCGTGTGGCCCTTGATGTGAATGTTGTCGCCGATGCGCAGCGCCGTGTCGGGATCAAGCTTCACCACGGCGACCGACAGGTGCGCGAAGTAGTGCGTCACCACCCCGATACGCTCGCCCGGTAGCGGGGCGGGGGCGGGTGCGGCGACGGGTTTGGATACGGGTTTCTTCGAGACCTTCTTTACCGCCTTCTTGAGCTTCGTCGTAACCTTCTTGAGCGGTTTGCTGGCAATCTTCCTGCGCTTCACCTTCGACGTCTTTGCCTTCTTCGCCTTGGCCATATGAGCTCCTCCCGTGTGCGCTCATTGTCCCGCGCTCGATCCGCGCCGTGCAAGGTGGATTCCCACGAGAACGACCAAGCCGCCGAGCACCTGCAGCGGCACGAGCGGTTCGGAAAGCAGCGCCCACGCGAAAAGCGCCGCCATCACCGGCTGGAAGAGGAGGCTCACCGAGGAAAAAGCGGCGGGCAGGCTGGCCAGTGCGTAGGCGATGAGGCCCTGTCCCGCGGCGTGCGACACAAGCGCGAGGCCTGCGAGCATCCACCAGCCGAACGCCGAGACGGGCAGCATCTGCTCGCCCGAGGCGAGCGCCACGGGGAAGAGGAAAAGCGCGGTGATCGTGCTGGTTGTGGCCATCAGGTGCAGCGTGGCCTCTCCGCGATCGCGCAGCCCTTTTACCGCGAGGATGTACCCCGCATAGAAGATGGCGGTGACCACCCCGAGCGCGTCGCCGATGAGACCGGTGGAGGAGAACTCGAGACTTGTGTGTACAAGAAGCGCAATGCCGACGAGCGCGGCACCGAGCCCGGCGAGGAACAGCGCGCTCGGCCGCTGGCCGAGGAACATCCACGCCGCGAGGGTGACGAAGATCGACGCGAGGTTGGCGAGCAGCGTGGAGTTCGCCACCGAGGTGAGCTGGATCGAGCTGTGCCAGAAAGCGAGGTCGCCTGCGAACGCGAGGCCGGCGGCGAGGAGCAGTGGCCACTTACCCGCGTAGCGCCGCGTAGTCTTCCTGGATCTGAAATAGAGCACCCACAAGACCGGGACCGCGATCGCCACGCGCCAGAAGGCGGTGGCGGTGGGGCCGGCCTCGGACACGCGCACAAAAATCGGCGACAGCGCAATGCAGGTGGCGCCGGCGAGAAGCGCGGCGAGCGCGGGGTTCATGCCCCGCGCATGTTACGCGAGCCCTACTTGAGGTCGTTCCAGCGCTTCTGCGCGGCTTCGTAGCGCCGGCGCGCGAGCTCGACTTCCTGCTCGAGCAGCGCCTGGCGCGCCCAGTACTGCTCGGTCGGGCGGCTGGCACCGCCGCCCGCAGTGCCGATGCGCTCGCCGGCCTGGGACTCGATGCCTTCGTCGCGCCGCTTCTCGGCGTCCTTGAGCGCGAGGTAGGCGGCGCGCGTTTCCTCGTAGGCCTTGTCGAGCTCGGCGCTGCGGTCGGCTTGCGCCGTTGCAAGCGAACCAACGGCGAGCAGGCTCGAGAATATGAGAGGTTTCAAAAGCCGATTCATGGCGACCTTTCCGGTACAATTTTTTTGACATGGCGGCGCCGCGTTTCGTTCACCTGAGGCTGCACAGCGAGTACTCGGTGAGCGACGGAATCGTGCGCATCGAGGAGGCAGTGGAGCGCGCCCGGGCCGACGCCATGCCGGCGCTCGCGCTGACCGACGCCGCGAACGTCTTCGGCATGGTCAAGTTCTACGCGGCCGCCCGGGCGCTCGGCGTAAAGCCCATCATCGGCGCCGACTGCTGGCTGCGAAACGACGCCGACCGCGAAAAGCCTTCCCGGCTGCTCTTGCTCTGCGCTTCGCGCCCGGGGTACCTGCGCCTGTGCGACCTGCTGTCCCGCGCCTGGCTGCGCAACCAGCACCGCGGCAGGGCCGAGATCGACCGCGACTGGCTGCAGGACACCGAAGGCTTGATCGCTCTTTCCGGCTCGGCCGCCGGAGAGGTCGGGCAGGCGCTCGGCTCGGACCATGACGAGGCCGCCGAGCGGCTGGCGCACGACTGGGCGCAACGTTTCCCGGGCCGCTATTACGTCGAGCTGCAGCGCGCCGGCCACCCTCATGCCGAGCCGCTGGTCGCGCGCTCGGTGGCGCTCGCCTCGCGTCTCGCGCTGCCGGTCGTGGCGACGCACCCGGTGCAGTTCCTGGATGCCGCGGACTTCCGCGCGCACGAAGCGCGCGTGTGTATCGCGACCGGGCATATCCTCGGCGACCAGCGCCGGCCGCGGCGCTTCACCGCCGAGCAGTACTTCAAGCGCCAGGACGAGATGGTGAAGCTTTTCGCCGACATCCCGCACGCGCTCGAGAACACGATCGAGATCGCGCAGCGCTGCAACTTTTCGCTCGAGCTCGGCAAGAGCCGCCTGCCGGCATTCCCGACTCCGGCCGGCGCGAGCGTCGAGGACTATCTCAGGCAGCAAGCCGCGGCCGGTCTGGAAAAAAGATATGCGCAAGTCGAGCCCCGTCATCGCGCGCGCCTGGAGTTCGAACTGCGCACCATCATCCAGATGGGCTTCGCGGGCTACTTCCTGATCGTCGCCGATTTCATCAACTGGGCGAGATCGAACGGCGTGCCGGTCGGGCCGGGACGCGGCTCGGGCGCGGGGTCGATCGTCGCCTACGCGCTCGGCATCACGGATCTCGATCCGCTCAAATACGACCTGCTGTTCGAGCGCTTCCTCAACCCCGAGCGCGTATCGATGCCGGACTTCGACATCGATTTTTGCCAGGACGGCCGCGACCGGGTGATCGAGTACGTGCGAGGCAAGTACGGCGAGGCGAGCGTCTCGCAGATCGCCACCTTCGGCACCATGGCGGCGCGCGCAGTGCTGCGCGATTGCGGACGCGTGCTTGACCTGCCGTACAGCTTTTGCGACCAGCTCGCCAAGCTGGTGCCGGTGCAGCCCGGAAAGACCATCACGCTCGGCGACGCGCGCAGGATGGAGCCGCTGCTCGCCGAGCGCGAGAAGAGCGAGGACGAAGTGCGCGAGCTGCTCGCACTTTCGGAGAAGCTCGAGGGCCTGGTGCGCAACGTCGGCATGCACGCGGGCGGCGTGCTGATCGCGCCCGGCCGGCTCACCGAGTTCTGCCCGTTGTACGCCGCCGACGGCGCGCACGTGATCTCGCAGCTCGACAAGGACGACGTCGAAGCGATCGGACTGGTCAAGTTCGACTTCCTCGGCCTCACCACCCTCACCATCCTCGACTGGGCCGAGCGCTACGTCCGCGGGCTGGGGCAGAGGGAATTTTCGCTGGCGAGGATTGCGCTTGATGACGCGGACACCTACCGGCTGCTCTCATCGGGCAACACGACTGCGGTGTTCCAGCTTGAATCGCGCGGCATGCGCGACCTCATCAAGCGCGCGCGTCCGGATCGGTTCGAAGACGTGATCGCTCTGGTCGCGCTGTACCGGCCCGGGCCGATGGACCTGATCCCGGAATACATCGAGCGCAAACTTGGAAAGAGCGTCGAGTATCTCGATGCGCGTCTCCAGCCGATCTTAGGCCCGACCTACGGCATCATGGTGTACCAGGAGCAGGTGATGCAGATCGCGCAGGTGATCGGCGGCTACACCCTGGGCGGCGCCGACCTCCTGCGCCGCGCGATGGGGAAGAAGAAGCCCGAGGAGATGGCGCAGCAGCGCGACATTTTCGTCGCCGGCGCGGAGCGAAACGGCCTCGCGCGCGGCAAGGCAATGCAGCTCTTCGACCTGATGGAGAAGTTTGCCGGCTACGGCTTCAACAAGTCGCACGCCGCGGCGTATGCGCTTCTCGCCTACCAGACCGCATACATGAAGGCGCATCACACGGCGGCGTTCGCCGCGGCGAACCTGTCCGCGGTAATGGACGATACCGACAAGGTACGGCAGCTCTACGAGGATGCCGCGGGAAACGGCCTCACGGTCCTGCCGCCCGACATCAATGCTTCCGAGTACCGGTTCGTACCGGTCGACCGCGCCACGCTGCGCTATGGCCTGGGTGCGGTGCGCGGCACGGGGCAGGGGGCGATCGAGAACATCCTCGCGGCGCGCCGTGCGGCGCCGTTCACCGGTCTTTTCGACTTCTGCAGCCGGGTCGACAAGCGCATGGTCAACCGCCGGGTGCTCGAGGCGCTGATCCGCGCCGGCGCGTTCGATGCCGTCGACGCGAACCGCGCCCGCTTGCTCGCCTCCGCCGGGCGGGCCTTCGAGGCCGCGGAGCAGGCCGAGCGTCAGGCGAGCCAGTCGAGCCTGTTCGGCGAGGCCGACGCGCCGCGCGGCGGCGCGCATGTCACGGTCGAGGCGCTGCCGTGGGACGCGAGGCAGAAGCTGCTCGAGGAGAAGAGCGCGCTCGGGTTCTACCTGTCCGGGCACCTGTTCTCGATCTACGAACGCGAACTGGCGCGATTTCCCCGCACGCCGCTCGCCAGGCTCACGCCCGCCGAGCGGGTATGGATGGCCGGGATCGTGGTATCGGCGCGCGCGCAGATGACGCGCCGCGGCCGCATGATGGTGGTGATGCTCGACGACGCCACCGCGCAGGTGGAAATTTCCGTGTTTAACGAGCTGTACGAAAAGCACCGCGACAAGCTCAAGGAAGACGCGCTGCTCGTCGTCTGCGGCAAGGTCCAGGACGACCAGTTCTCGGGAGGACTGCGCGTGGCGGCCGACGAACTCCTGGACCTGGATGGCTTGCGCGCCCGCTACGCCGCCAGGCTCAAAATCTCGATGAACGGCGGCGCGGATGCCAAACGGCTGCAGCAGGTTCTCGCGCCGTACCGCGCGAGCGGCACGGGCGCGTGCCAGGTGGTGGTTTCCTACGGCAACGGCAAGGGCGCTTGCGAAGTTGTGCTAGGCGAGGGCTGGCGCGTGCGGCCCGAGGCGAAGCTGCTCTCCGACCTGGGCGATTGGCTCGCGCCCGAGAACGTCGAGCTCACCTTCAGCAGCTAGTTGGCAAACAGCCTGCGGTAGTGCAGGTACCAGGAGTTGACGATGCGCTCGCAGGGGTCGACTCGCCGCTTCTCGGCGAGGAACTCCGGCAGCTGCGGATAGCATGCCTCGGCCTGCGCGCGCGTCGCTTCCGGCGTGCAGGAGACATGAAAGCTGCCGCCGTGCTCGATCGCCGCCCCGATCAGCTCACGCCGCAGCTGCGTCGCGCGCACTGCCGCGCCGAGGACCGGCGGGTCGGCGAAGTGCAGCGCGACCGCGACATAGTCGCGGCGTGCCCAGCGCAGGAATGAATCGTTCTCCGCAAGCGTTCTCCGCGCCTCGACGCCGGCGAGCGGCATGCGCCACTCGCCGCAGCGGCCGTGCGCCTCGGCGAGAAACGAGTCGAGCTTCTCCGGCGGGACGAGGAGCCGTAACGCGTGCGCTGACGAAAGCTCTTCGAGCGGCGCGGCCTCGTTCACGGCACGCGAGAGCGAGCCGATGTCGAGCGTGACGCTGTAGAGGGCGCCGAACAGCCCTTGGCCGCCGGCCACCAGCGCGAACAGCTCGCGGCGCGTGGCGCGGTCGGCGCGCCGCAGCTCGCCGCCCGGCGTGACTACGGCGATCGATTGGACGTGGAGGATTGCCGGACGGCCGTCCGGTCCGGCGGCGTTGTGCGCGAGGCTCGCTCCGACGGTAGTCATGGTGGTTTGCGTGTGCGCGGCGCGCGCGTCACCGGGGCGCAGCGCAGCCGCGATCGCCTTCCACGATGTGCTCGCCTGTACCTCGACCAGGCCGTGGCGTTCGTCCACGCGCAGCACGCGATCGAGGCGGGAAGGATCGTAGGGACGGTGTTCGCGCACCGCTGCGGTGAGCTCGGAAGCGGACAACGGGATAGAACGCGTGGTGCTCATGGCGGCTCCTCCCCGATTGAATTGCCGGGGAAATCTTGCGAGGGGCCACGCTTCGGCGCAACAGCTGCTTGTGAAGTGGCGTTATCTGATACCGTAAGTCGCATGCCCGCGGCCAGCCGCTTCGTCGAGGCGCTCAAGAAAAGCGTTCGCGCACGCGGGCTGACGTATGCGGAGCTCGCGCAGCGGCTGCGGCTGTCCGAGGCGAGCGTGAAGCGCATGTTCTCGCGCGGAACCTTTACCCTGGCGCGCATCGAGGAAGTGCTCGCTGCCGTCGATCTTGATCTCTACGAGGTGGCGCGCATGACGCGCGGCGGCGGCAACACTCCGGCGCAGCTCACCTACGAGCAGGAACTCGGCCTTGCGCGCGACGAGCGGCTGCTCGCGGTGTTCTGGCTGGTACTGAACGGCTGGAGCTTCGACG
>DATIGN010000097.1:0-11872 GCA_035454685.1 Burkholderiales bacterium
AACACCGGCATCGCGCTCGCCATGGCGGCGGCGATCCGCGGCTACCGCATGATCCTGATCATGCCCGAGCATCTCTCGGCCGAGCGGCGCCAGACCATGCGTGCGTTCGGCGCCGACATCATCCTCACGCCCAAGGCCGGCGGCATGGAGGCGGCGCGCGACCTGGCGGAGAAGATGGTGCGCGAGAAGAAGGGCGTGATGCTCGATCAGTTCGCCAACCCGGACAACCCGCTGGTGCACTACGAGACCACCGGGCCGGAGATCTGGCGCGACACCGAAGGCAAGATCACCCACTTCGTCTCCAGCATGGGCACCACCGGCACCATCATGGGCTGCTCGCGCTTCTTCAAGGAGAAAAACGCCAAGGTCCAGATCATCGGCTGCCAGCCGCAGGAAGGCTCGCAGATCCCGGGCATCCGCAAGTGGCCGGAAGCGTACCTGCCGAAGATCTACGACAAGGCGCGCGTCGACCGGCTCGAGTACGTGTCGCAGGCCGAGGCGGAGGACATGACCCGGCGCCTGGCGCGCGAGGAGGGCATCTTTGCCGGCATTTCCTCGGGCGGGGCGGTGCACGTGGCGCTGCGCGTGTCGAAGGAGCTGAAGAACGCGGTCATCGTCACCGTCATCTGCGATCGCGGCGACCGCTATCTGACGACGGGGGTGTTCCCTGATTGAGACAACTCCGATCCTCGCCTTCGACATCGAGACCGTGCCGGACGTCGCGGGCATCCGCCGCCTGTACGACCTGCCCGCCGACCTGCCGGACCACGACGTGGCCGAAATCGCGCTGCAGAAGCGCCGCGTGCAGAGCGGAGTCGACTTCCTGCCGCCGCATCTTCACCGCATCGTCGCGATCGGCTGCGTGCTGCGCGAGGACGACGCGGTGCAGGTATTCTCGATTGGCGAGCCCGAGCGCGACGAGGCCGCGACGATCCAGAAGTTCTTCGACGGCATCGACAAGTACACGCCGCAGCTCGTGTCCTGGAACGGCTCGAGCTTCGACCTGCCGGTGCTCAGCTACCGCACGCTGCTGTGCGGCGGCTGCGCGATCAAGTTCTGGGACCAGGGCGCCGACGACCCGGACTTCAGGTACAACAACTACGTGAGCCGCTATCACGCGCGGCATTGCGACCTGATGGATGTGCTCGCCATGTACCAGCCGCGCAACAACGCGCCGCTCGACCAGGTGGCGCAGCTCGCCGGGCTGCCGGGCAAGCTCGGCATCGGCGGACCGGCGGTGTGGGCGGCCTACCTCAAGGGCGAGATCAGGAAGATCCGCGACTACTGCGAGGGTGACTGCGTCAACACCTACCTTCTTTACCTCCGGTTCCAGCGCCAGCGCGGGATCCTCACGCAGGAGCAGCACGACAAGGAAACCGAGCTGCTCCGCTCCTCGCTCCAGGCGGCCGGCAAGCCGTATTGGCAGGAATTTCTCGCACTCTGGAAGAGCTGATTCTCAGCATCGACGCGCTCGACGCCGAGGGTCGCGGCGTCGCGCGAAACCCGGACGGCAAAGTCGTATTCGTGGAGGGCGCGCTTCCTGGCGAACGGGTGGCCGCCCGCAAGACCTCCGGAAAGCGCAAGTTCGACCTCGCCCGGGCTACGCAGATCCTCGACCCCTCGCCGGGAAGGCGCGAGCCGCGCTGTCCGCACTTCGGCGTGTGCGGCGGCTGCGCCACGCAGTACGCCGACGAGCGCACGCAGATGGCGGCGAAGCAGCGCTGGCTGGAAGACAACCTCGAGCGCATCGGGAAGGTCCGCCCTGAAAGCCTGTTGCCGATCGTCTACGGGCCGGAATGGGGCTACCGCCGGCGCGCGCGGCTCTCGGTGCGGCGTGTGCCTTCGCGCGGCGGGGTGCTCGTCGGCTTCCGCGAGCGGCGCTCAAGCTACATCGCGCAGATGAACGAGTGCCACGTGCTGCCGCAGCCCGTGTCGAAGCTCGTCCCCGAGATGAAGGCGCTGGTGGAAAAGCTCTCGGTGCGCGAGCGGGTGCCGCAGATCGAGCTCGCGGTGGGCGACAACGCGACCGCGCTCGTTTTCCGGCATCTCGCGCCATTGGCCGAAGACGACAAGGGGTTGCTGAAAGAATTCTCGGAAGCCAGCGGCATTCACGTCTGGCTGCAGCCCGGTGGGCCGCAGACCGCGCATGCGCTGTACCCCGCCGCAAGCGAGCTCTATTACGAGCTGCCGGAGTTCGGCGTGCGTATCGGTTTTCGGCCGACCGACTTCACCCAGGTCAACCACGCCGTGAACCGCTCGCTCGTCGCGCGCGCGGTGCGATTGCTCGACCCGCAGCCTGGCGAGCGCGTCGCCGATCTGTTCTGCGGGCTCGGTAACTTCTCACTGCCGCTCGCCGTGAAGGGTGGCCTGGTGGTGGGGTTTGAAGGCAATCCTGATTTGGTGAAGAGAGCGCAGGCGAATACGGCAGCCAATCGCCTCGTCGCGCAGTTCGAAGTCATGAACCTGTTCCAGCCCAATCTCGAGCCGTACGCGCCCTTCGAGAAGATTCTGCTCGATCCGCCGCGCGAGGGCGCGGTGGAGATCGTGAAGTCGTTGCCGCCACAGTGGCCGCGGCGCATCGTCTACGTGTCGTGCGATCCGGCGACGCTCGCGCGCGATGCCGGCATCCTCGTACACACCAAGGGTTTTCGCCTCGCCGCGGCGGGCGTCGTCAACATGTTCCCGCACACCGCGCATGTCGAAAGCATTGCCTGGTTCGAGCGCTGATGCCAGTCATGCCGCAGCGCCATGAAGCCCACAAAAACCAAGGGCGCCCGCAGGCGCCCTTGGTTCGACTACTCGAGCTGCTGCGGCGTCAGTCCCTGTCGCCGGCGAGGGCGAGCAACAGGTGCAGCAGGTTGGCGAAGATGTTGAACAGGCTCATGTAGACGCCGGTGGTGGCCATCACGTAGTTGGTCTCGCCGCCGCGCATGATGCGCTGCAGGTCGTAGACCAGGAACATCGAGAACACCACGATGACGAGGGTCGAGATCGTCAGCGCGAGCGCCGGGATCTGAAGGAACATGTTCGCGATCATCGCGATGAGTAGTGCGATCATGCCGACGAACAGGAACTTCCCCATGAAGCTGAGATCGCGCTTGATGCTCTGCGCGAGCGCGCCCATGACGAAGAAGATCACGCCGGTTCCCACCGCGGCGTAGCCGACCAGCGCCATGCCGTTTTTCATCGAGAGCGCCACGTTCAGGATCGGCCCGAGCCACCAGCCGAGCAGGCCGGTCATCAGGAGGAGAAGCGCGACGCCGATCCCACTGTTGCGGTTGGCCGCGATCCCGAACTGCAGCCCGATGACGAGCGCCAGCATGACGAGCGTGCTGATGATCGGGCTCGACATAATGACGCCGCTCGTCGCCATGCCGATCCAGGCGCCGATTACCGTCGGCACCATGGTCAGAGCGAGCAGCATGTAGGTGTTGCGCAGGACCTTCTGGCTCTGCGCACTGACCGCTACGTCCTGGGCGGGCTCGTACGCCGTGCCACGGCCGAAGCCGCGATCGTCGGTGCGGACGGGTTTCAGTTCGGGTTGCATCCTTATCCTCCGGTTTGTGTAGCCGGTAAGACTACCAAAGTGCCGCGAAGTTTCAACGCGTCGGTCTTCACAGCGAGGCTAAAATGCGGGCGTTACAGGCCTTTTTCAAGCCGGAGAGTTGGCAGAGCGGTCGAATGCGGCGGTCTTGAAAACCGTTAGCCCGCAAGGGCTCGGGGGTTCGAATCCCTCACTCTCCGCCATCGCTCAGGCGCGGGCCAGCACGAAGCGGCACGAGCTCGGCGAAAAGCTTCGCGCCAGCGGCATCCCAGCCCGCGAAAGCGGCGAATAGGATCTCCTCGGGACTCAGCGGCGTCGATTTGTCCCTGACGGGACGTGCGATCAGCAAATGAAGCACGCCATGGCGCCGCTTAGTCGAAAATCCCAGCTGTTCCTTGCATCTCCTTGACAGTCGAGGAGACTATGTCGGCGCGCAGGTTTTCACTATCCAACCCCGTGGGTCTAGAATCTCGGCAGATTCAGGCATGAAACGAGTCGCCGTCTACAGCAGGTCCAACCGGTTGCGAAAGACGGCGTCCCCGGTCTCGCCTCCGCTGGCCCCTGCTGCGCCATGGCACAAGCGCCATGCGCGCCGCCTGAAGGTCGCGGCGGGTATCGTTGCAGTTCTCCTTGCCGTGGCGTCTTTGTGGTGGCTTGCGCCGGCGAAAGGCCTGACGCAGGCCGACGTCGAGACGGCGGTGCAAAGGATCCTGGACGAAAAGCAGCCGCCGCCCACCGCCGCGGACGCATACGAAGCTATCCTTCCGTCTCTGGTCCACGTGCGCGGGCTGCCGGACGCGCCGGACGCCGACGTGCCCTCCGGCGCGGAAAGCCAGAGCGGTACCGGCGTGGTGATCGTCGACACCGGCGTCATCCTCACCAACCTCCACGTCGTGCAGGGGGCAAAAGCGATCAAGGTCACGTTCCACGACAGCACCGAGTCCGACGCGTCGGTGATCGGCGTGCAGCCGGAGCATGACTTGGCGGTGCTGCAGGCGAAGACCATCCCGGACGACCTCATGTCGGCGCCGATGCGCTCCACCGCCGGCCTGCGTCCCGGTGAGACGGTCGTCGCGGTCGGTTTTCCCTTCGGCATCGGTCCTTCGGTGTCGGCGGGCGTGATTTCGGGCCTCGGCCGCGAGTACCAGACCACCGACGGCAAGCGGGTCCTGACAAATTTGATTCAGTTCGACGCCGCGGTGAACCCGGGTAATTCGGGCGGCCCGCTCGTCACGCTGGAAGGCGAAGTGATCGGCATCGTAACGGGTCTGCTCAATCCCACCGAGCACCGCGTTTTTATCGGCATCGGCTTCGCGGTGCCGATCGAGAACGCTGCCGGCGCCGTGGGCTTGTCGCCCTTCTAGAGGATACGAATGGAAAACGTCGCGACCTTGATGGAGAAAATCCTCTATGAGGTGAAGAAAGTCGTGGTCGGGCAGGACCACTTCCTCGAGCGCGTGCTGGTCGCGACGCTCGCGCAGGGGCACCTGCTCGTCGAGGGCGTGCCCGGGCTCGCCAAGACGCTTACCGTGAAAACTCTGGCGCAGACGATCCGCGGAACCTTCCGCAGGATTCAGTTCACCCCCGACCTGGTGCCCGCCGATCTCGTGGGCACACGAATCTACAACCAGAAGACGGGCGACTTTCACACCTCGCTCGGCCCGGTGTTCTGCAACCTGCTGCTTGCCGACGAGATCAACCGGGCGCCCGCGAAAGTGCAGAGCGCGCTGCTCGAAGTGATGCAGGAACACCAGGTCACGATCGCGGGCCAGACCCACCGCGTACCCGATCCCTTCCTCGTGATGGCCACGCAGAACCCGATCGAGACCGAAGGCACCTACCCGCTCCCGGAAGCGCAGGTCGACCGCTTCATGATGAAGGTGCTGGTGGACTACCCGACCGAAGAGGAGGAGTTCGTGATCGTCGAGCGGGTGACCGGCATGCTGCCCGATGCACACCCGGTCGCGACCACCGAGGAGCTCGGCGCGCTGCAGCGCGAGTGCCGCAAGGGCTACGTAGAGCCCTCGCTCATGCAGTACGCGGTGCGGCTCGCCGCCGCCACGCGCGAGCCCGAGCGCTTCGGCATCAAGGGCCTGGACAAGTACATCACCTACGGCGCGAGCCCGCGCGCGCCGATCAACGTGATCGAGGGCGCACGCGCGCTCGCGTTCCTGCGCGGGCGCGACTACGCGCTGCCCGAGGACGTGACCGATCTCGTGCCCGATGTCTTCCGCCATCGGCTAGTTCTTTCCTATGAGGCGCTCGCCGAGGGCCTGTCGCCCGACGAGCTCATCGGCCGCGTGATGCAGCACGTCCGCCCGCCGGCCAAGCCGCTCGAGACCCATGTCAAGGTCGCAGGGGCGTAACCCCGAAGCGGTGCTGCGCCGGCTGGAGTGGACGGTGATCCGTCGGCTCGACGGGCTGCTGCAAGGCGACTACCGAACGCTGTTCCGCGGCTTCGGCCTGGACCTCGCCGACCTGCGCGAATACCAGTATGGCGACGACGTGCGCCACATCGACTGGAACGTCACCGCACGGCTGCAGACGCCCTACGTGCGCGAGTATCACGAGGACCGCGAAGTGACGGCGTGGTTCCTGCTCGATCTTTCCCCCTCGGTGGACTTCGGCTCCGGCGAGGTGCGCAAGCGCACCGTTTCGGCGGACTTCGTCGCGGTGCTCGCGCGCGTCCTTACTCGCCACGGCAACAAGGTCGGCGCGCTTTTCTACGGCGAGGATGTGGATGCGATGCTGCCCGCGCGCAGCGGCCGGCGCCACGTGCTGCAGCTTCTGCACACGATGCTCGCGCGCCCGGCGGCGAAGCGCAATTCGCCCACCAATCTCTCCGAACTGCTGGTCGCGGGCGCGCACATGATGCGGCGGCGCTCGCTTGTGTTCCTGGTGTCGGACTTTTTCAGCGTCCCGGGATGGGAACAGCCGCTCGGCCAGCTCGTGCAGCGCCACGAGGTAGTGGCGGTGCGGCTGCACGATCCGCTGGAGGCGACCCTGCCCGATCTCGGCATGCTGGTGGTGCAGGACGCCGAGACCGGCGAGCAGATCTTCGTCGACACCCACGACCGCGGGTTCCGCAAGCGCTTCACCGCGGCCGCCGAGCGCCGCGAGGCGCAGCTGCGCGCTGCGTTCCGCAGGGCCGGCGTCGATGCGCTCGAGCTCTCGACCGACGACGACCTCGTCGACGCCATCCGTCGCTTCGCCGACATGCGCAAGCGCCGCAGCCGCGTTGCGGCCGGCGCGTCCATGCCGCAGCATCTGGAGCTCGTGCAATGACCTTCATCTGGCCCGAGCTGCTCTGGTTCCTGCTTGCTCTGCCGTTGCTCGTCGCCGCCTACTTCGTCGTCCTGCGCCGCAAGAAGAAGCTTGCGCTGCGCTACGCGAGCCTCGGCCTCGTGCGCGAGGCGATGGGAATGGGGCAACGCATCAAGCGCCACATCCCCCCGCTGCTCTTCTTCGCCGCGCTCGCCGCGATGCTCCTGGCGATGGCGCGCCCGCAGGCAACGATCACGCTGCCGACACAGCACGAGACCGTGATCCTCGCCATGGACATTTCCGGCAGCATGCGCGCGACCGACGTCGAGCCCAATCGTCTGGTCGCGGCGCAGAACGCGGCCAAGCAGTTCGTCGCCGAGCAGCCCGAGAACGTGCGCATCGGCGTGGTCGCTTTCGCCGGCACCGCCACGGTGGCACAGGCGCCGACGCGCAACCGCGAAGACGTGATCGCGGCGATCGACCGCTTCCAGCTGCAGCGCGCCACCGCGATCGGCAGCGGCATCATCGTCTCGCTCGCGGCCATTTTCCCCGATCAGGGGATCGACGTCGGCACGCTCACCTACGGCGCCGAGACGCCGCGCCGCGGCGAGAAAACGACGGCGCCGCCGCCTCCGCTCAAGCCCGTGGCACCGGGCTCGTACGCGTCCGCGGTGATCATCCTTCTCACCGACGGCCAGCGCACCACCGGCCCCGATTCCCTCATGGCGGCGAAGATGGCCGCCGAGCGCGGCGTGCGGGTCTACACGGTAGGCGTGGGCACGCCCGAAGGCAAGATCATCGGCTTCGAGGGGTGGTCGATGCGCGTGCGCCTGGACGAGGAGACGCTCAAGGAGATCGCAAGGATTACCCACGCCGAGTACTTCTACGCCGGCAACGCGGTCGATCTAAACAAGGTCTACCAGGCGCTGAACGCCAAGCTCGTGCTCGAGCGCAAGAAAACCGAGGTCACTGCGCTTTTCGCCGCCGTTGCTGCGCTGCTCGCGGTGGTGTCGGCGGCGTTGTCGCTCGCCTGGTTTCACCGCATCGTCTAGGAAAACCGAACCGGCTCGTTTATTGCACGCCTCCATGGTGCTCGCGCACCATGAAACCACGTGCCACGTTCTACAGCAACGCGTCCAGTCGGGAAATGCCTGTCCAGGCGCCCGCGAGGCCGCGGTGGCGCAATCTTTGCAAAGATTACGAGCGCCGGCTCCTTCTTGGCGCCGCGGTGGTGCTCGCATTGCTCGCGGCTGCGCCGTACTTCACCGGCTCCCCGGCGGGGCAGACGATCTCGCAGCGGGCGATCGACGCGGCGGTCGCGCGCGCTCTCGCCGAGCAACCGCTGCCTTCGGCGGCGGCCCGCGTGTATGAAGCGGCAAAGGGGTCCATCGTCCTGGTGCGCGCAGTCGCGGACCCGCTGGAGAGCGACGACTATCTGGAGCGCGCCGTCGGCAGCGGTGTGGTCATCGTCGGCCGCGGGGTCATCCTGTCCAGCCTCCACGTCGTGGACGGCGCGGGGCGCGTGCGAGTCGTGTTCGCCGACGGGCTTGAGTCGGAGGCGAAAATCGTCGGCCGGCATCCCGAGAACGACCTTGCGGTGCTCCAGGCCGACACTGTTCCCGACGATCTCGCGGCGGCGGTCATTCGCCCCGCGGCCGACCTGCGCCCGGGCGACGCGGTCGTTGCGGTCGGCTTTCCCTTCGGCATCGGGCCCTCGGTGAGCGCCGGTGTGGTTTCTGGTCTGAAGCGCGAGTACCGCTCTCCCGGCGGCGCTCACGCGCTGTCCAACCTCATCCAGTTCGACGCCGCGGTGAATCCGGGCAGCTCGGGCGGCCCGCTGCTCAACGCCGCGGGGGAAGTCGTCGGCATCGTTTCCGCGATGCTCGACCCCGGCGGCGGCGGGTTTGCCGGCATCGGCTTTGCCGTTCCGATCGAGACGGCCTCCGCGGCGGCCGGCACGCCGCCGTTCTGACGATGACGTTCCTGTGGCCGAAGCTTCTTTGGCTACTGCTCGTCCTGCCGGTCTGCGTTGGGCTGTACTTATGGGTCTTGAAGAGGAAAAAGCGCTCGGCGGTGCGCTACGCGAGCCTCGGTCTCGTGAAGGAGGCGGCCGGCAAGCGTCTGTGGTGGCGCCGCCACGTCCCGCCCGTCCTTTTGCTGCTTGCCCTCGGTGCGATGATCGCAGCCATCGCGCGGCCCGCGGCCGTGATCACTCTGCCATCTAGCCATGAGACGGTGATACTAGCGATCGACGTCTCCGGCAGCATGCGCGCAACCGACGTCGAGCCCACCCGGATGGAGGCCGCGCAGGCCGCGGCGCGCGCATTCGTCGCCGAGCAGCCGCGCAGCGCGCGCATCGGTGTGGTGGCGTTCAGCGGAGCCGCCGCGCTGGTGCAGCCGCCGAGCGCGAACCGCGACGACGTACGAGCGGCGATTGACCAGCTCCAGCCGCAGCACGCCACGGCGATCGGCAGCGCGATTCTGGTTTCGCTCAAGGCGATCTTCCCGCAGGTCGATTTCGACGTGCGCAGGAAACCCGACCTGAAGCCCGTCCCGCCCGGCTCGCATGCGTCGGCAGCCATAATCCTGCTAAGCGATGGCCAGACCACGGCGGGTCCGGATCCGGTGGAGGCGGCGCGCCTCGCCGCCGAGCGCGGGGTGCGCGTGTTCACCGTCGGCGTGGGCACCGACAACGGCCAGGTCCTCACCGGCGAGGGCTGGTCGATGCGCGTGCGGCTCGACGAGGAGTCGCTCAAGGCGATCGCCGATCTCACGCGCGCGGAGTACTTTTACGCCGGCAGCGCGACCGAGCTCAAGAAGGTGTACCAGTTGCTGCGCTCGAAGCTCGTGCTGGAGAAAAAGCAAGTGGAGGTCACCGCGCTCTTCTCCGCGATTGGCGCCGCAACGGTCCTGCTGTCGGCGACGCTGTCTCTGCTTTGGTTTAATCGCATACTGTAAACTCAGCGCCTTTTCATGGCGCTGATCGTCCAGAAGTTCGGCGGCACTTCGGTCGGCTCGGTTGAGCGGATCAAAAACGTCGCCCGCCGCGTCGCGAAATGGAAGCTAGCGGGGCATGACCTCGTTGTCGTGCCCTCGGCGATGGCGGGCGAGACCAACCGCCTGATCGCGCTCGCGCAGAGCCTGCAGTCGCCACCCGATGGGCGCGAGCTCGACGTGGTCGCCTCGACAGGCGAGCAGATCACCATCGGTCTGCTGTCGATGGCGCTGATGGCGCTCGGCGTCAAGGCGCGCAGCTACACCGGATGGCAGGTCCGCGTGCTCACCGACTCGGCCTTCACCAGGTCGAGAATCGTCGAAATCCAGGATGAAAGAATCCGGCAGGACCTGAAGGACGGCGCCGTGGTCGTGGTTGCCGGCTACCAGGGCGTGGACGCCCACGGCAATATCACCACGCTCGGCCGCGGCGGCTCGGACACCTCTGCGGTGGCGCTCGCCGCGGCCCTGAAGGCCCACGAGTGCCAGATCTACACCGACGTCGACGGCGTGTACACCACCGATCCGCGGATGGTGCCCGAGGCGCGCCGGCTGCGCACCATCACGTTCGAAGAAATGCTCGAGATGGCGGGCGCCGGCTCCAGGGTGCTGCAGATCCGCTCGGTGGAGTTCGCCGGCAAGTTTCGCGTGCCGACTCGCGTGCTCTCGAGCCTCACCGATCCGGAGCTGCCGGTAGCGGAGGAAGCGCGCTCCGGCACGCTCGTCACATTCGAGGAAGATCCCCACATGGCGATGGAAAAGGCAGCGATTTCCGGCGTGGCGTTCAACCGCGACGAGGCCAAGATCACGGTGCACGATGTGCCCGACCGCCCGGGCGTCGCGTACGCGATCCTCGGCCCGATCGCGGACGCCAATATCGACGTCGACGTCATCGTGCAGAACGTGGGCCACGACGGCATGACCGACCTCTCCTTCACCGTGCACCGCAGCGACTGCGCGAAAGCGGTGAAGATCCTCAGGGGGCAGGTGCAGCCGCACATCCGCTGCCGCGACGTCTCGGCCGACGAGCGCATCGCCAAGGTGTCGATCGTCGGCATGGGCATGCGCTCCCACGCCGGCATCGCGGCGCAGATGTTCCGCACGCTGGCCGAGGAAGGGATCAACATCCAGATGATCTCGACCTCCGAGATCAAGATCACCGTGGTGATCGAAGAGAAATACACCGAGCTCGCAGTGCGCGTGCTCCATAAGGCATTCGACCTAGACCAGGAATAGCAAATCGGGGTCAGAGCCCGAATTCTTGGCGTAAAATCCCCGCTCCTCCGGAGAGATGCCCGAGTGGCCGAAGGGGGCGCCCTGCTAAGGCGTTATACGGGCTTAAACCCGTATCGAGGGTTCGAATCCCTCTCTCTCCGCCAAACAGTCTGCTGCGAACCGGCTCGTTCTCCGATGTGCGGAGAATGAGCCGAGTTCTCAAAGCCTTACTCCTGCAATTCTCGAGATAAGTACCGGGAAGTTGGCTACAACTGCCATAGCGACCGCCTTTCCTGCGCCCTTTTCTCTAGTCGGCAGAACGCCCGTCCGCCTCTTGCGTTCGTTCAGTGCAGCGCCTTTACGCCGATTTGCGCCAGACACTTGCCAGCCAGGGCTGCTGTGGGCGCGGCAGGTCGTTAGGGCGGTAATAGTGAGTCACCTCGACGAACCCGGCGCCGCGCCGATCGGGGCGTCGATGTAAACCTCAAAGCCGGCCCGGCGCCGCCGCACCCTTGGGCTGCAACGAAGAGGAGGAGAGGTGCTGCGTGCCCCCTTGCGGCCATCAGGCGGCAGGCTGGCCGACTGGAAGAGCAACTTATGCGAGGACGGTATCAGGCGATCCGGGTGCTTGTCTCTCAGGCTTTGTCTTAGGCCCTCTCAGGCTTTCTCTCAGGCAGTCAGAACAGCTAGTGTCATAGAAAAGAAAAGGGCCCGAGGCAGCCCCTTGTGAGTGCTGCCGGGCCCTTTATGGCCCGGAGGACCGAGCCTGAAAGGTTACTTGGGTAGTAACCCAGGAGACCAAGAGCCAGATTACAAGCGGGCGCGATTGGGGTGTGTGAGCCTTTGTTTTATGCG
>DATIGN010000098.1:0-18016 GCA_035454685.1 Burkholderiales bacterium
TGGTGCCGAAGTGCCGGTCGGTGAGCGTCATGGTGACCGCGCCGGCGAGCACCGGCATCGCCGCGACCAGCAGGTACGCGGTGATCAGCCAGGTCCAGACGAACAGCGGCATCTTCATCAGCGTCATCCCCGGCGCGCGCAGGTTGAGGATGGTGGTGATGATGTTGATCGAGCCGAGGATCGAGCTCATCCCGAGCAGGTGCACGGCGAAGATGGTGAGGTCCATGCCCATGCCCATCTGCACCGTGAGCGGCGCGTACATCGTCCAGCCCACGCCCGGCGCGCCGCCAGGCATGAAGAACGACAGCACGAGCAGCGTCGCGGCGAAGGGCAGCAGCCAGAACGACCAGTTGTTCAGGCGCGCGAACGCCATGTCGGGCGCGCCGATCATCATCGGGATCTGCCAGTTCGCGAAGCCGACGAACACCGGCATGATCGCGCCGAACACCATGATCAGGCCGTGCATCGTGGTGAGCTGGTTGAAGAAGTCGGGGTCCATGTACTGCAGTCCTGGCGAGAAAAGCTCCAGGCGAATCCCCACCGCCATCAGCCCGCCGACCGAGAACATGATGAAGCTGAACCACAGGTAGAGGGTGCCGATGTCCTTGTGGTTGGTCGTGGTGATCCAGCGCATGATGCCGCCGTAGGGACCGTGGTGGTGGTCGCCGTGGACGTGGTCGTGGCTGTGGGCGTGGTCGTGTGCGACTGAGCTCATGGATCTATTTCCTTCTTGCCTTGACTTCGGCGGGCTGGACCTCGCTTGCCCTGTTCCCCCAGGAGTTGCGCACGTACGTGACGACCGCGGCAATTTCGGCGTCGGACAGCTGCTGCTTGAACGGCTGCATTGCGGTGTTGGGCCGGCCGTTGAGCACGGTGTCGATCGGTTCCTGATCCGCGCCGGTGACCAGCTTGTTGCCCGCGAGCGCGGGCGCCTTCATCGCCGGCGTGCCCTGCCCGGTCGCCTGGTGGCAGGCGATGCAGTTCGCGGCGTAGATCTTTTCGCCGCGGCTCACGAGCTCGGCCAGCGGCAGCGGCTTGCTCTCGTCGGCGGGCGCGGCGGCCGCCGCCGGAGCGGCAGACGCGACCGGCGCCGGCGCCTCGACGCCGGCAGCGATCTGCTTGCGCTCGCCCACCCACTTCGTGTACTCGTCCTGCGGCACGACGCGCACAACGATCGGCATGAAGGCGTGCTCCTTGCCGCAGAGCTCGGTGCACTGGCCGCGGTAGGTGCCCGCCTGCTCGGCGCGGAACCAGGTGTCGCGCAGGAAGCCGGGGATCGCGTCCTGCTTCGCGCCCAGAGCCGGGATCCACCAGGCGTGGACCACGTCGGCGGCGGTGGTGATGACGCGGATCTTCTTGCCGACCGGCACGATCATCTCGTGGTCGACCTCGAGCAGATAGTTCTCGCCCTTGGGCGCCTTGCCGTCGATCTGCTCGCGCGGCGTGGCAAGCATGGAGGTGAAGCTGATGCCTTCGCCTTCGCCCCGCAAATAGTCGTAGCCCCATTTCCACTGATAGCCGGTCACCTTGATGGTGAGGTCGGGGGCGGAGGTGTCCTTCTGCGCGATCACCACTTTGGTCACCGGCCACGCGATGACGATCAGGATGAGCGCCGGGATCACGGTCCACAGCAGCTCGACCGTGGTGTTCTCGTGGAACTGCGCGGCCTTGTGCCCGATCGACTTGCGGTGCGCGTAGCACGCGTAGAACATGAAACCGAACACGCCGACGAAGATCACCACGATGATCCACATGATCACCTGGTGCAGCGTGTCGATGTCCTGCGCCATCTTCGACGCGGGCGTCTGAAAATACCACGCGATCGCGTGCGCAGCTCCTGACGCGGCTGCTGCGGCCAATCCGGCGAACAGAGCGAGTGCTCGTGAGACGAGCTTGCTTCCCTTCATGCAATTCTTCCCTGAATGAGCGCCTTTTCCAGTTCGGCCACGAGCTCGGCGCGCGCTTCGGCGCCGATATGCCGACCGATCTCTATTGCTTCTTTCTCATCGCGCAGCACGACGCGCCCTTCTTCCATCGATACCCTGGCGTTCTGCAGCTGGTAGCGCGCGACGCGGTCCGCCTCTGTCACCTCGACCTCAAGGCGACCCGACTGCAGCTCGATCCTCTCGTAATCGGCCGCATGGCGCGCGTGCAGCACGAATGCCGCGCCGAGCAGCAGCACTTCAAGCCCGGCGAACGGCAGGACGAGCCACGCTCCCGCGGCGGCGAAGCCGGCGCCGATCGCGAGCACCAGAGCCGCGAGCGCTGCGAACACCTTCGCCAGACTAGCCGGGGACATCGAACAATTACGCTTCAGAGTCCGGCTGAATTGCGGGGTGTCCACCAAAAACGCGAAAGTATCACAACCGGAACTCGCGCCTCAAGGCATGCGCTTGAAAATACGAACGCTTTTCGTTTCCGGGTCTGCCTTGCGGCCTTTCCAAGCGTGCCCGTACACCACTTCGAACGTGGCGCGTCCCGGCAGCGCCGCGCGCAGCCGCTCGCGGAAGGCGCGCCCGCCCAGGCCGCGCCGCCGGTCGGCGCGGGCGCTCGTCTGCCCGCTCGCACGCAGGTCGGCCAGAAGGTTCTCGCTCTTTCCGTAATCGACTTGGATCATCTCCATGTCCATGACGGGGGCAGCAAACCCCGCCGCGACCAGCATGTCGCCGAGGTCGTGCATGTCGATGAACTCGTGCACCCGCTCGGCCGCCGTTGCGGCGCGCAGCTCCTTCAGGGTGTCAGGCCCGAGCGTGCTGAACATGAGCAACCCCTCCGGCGCCAGCACGCGTGCGAATTCCCCGAACGCCGACAGCGGGTCGGCGAGCCAGTGCACCGCCATGTTCGACCACACGAGCTCGAACGACCCGGCGCCGAGTGGCAGGCGCGCGAGATCGCCGCATAAGGGAATTGAATGTTTTCGGAACCAGCCGCGGCGGGCCGCGCGCAGCATCGGTAACGCGAAATCCAGCGCAACGACGTCGGCCTTGGGGTAGCGCCGGGCGAGCTCGCGGCGCGGCGGGCCGCTCGCGGCGTCGAGGACGCGGCGCGGCGCGATCTTCACGTAGTCAAGGCGCTCCAGCATGCGCGCCGCCACCTCGCCTTCCAGCCTGGAGGATTCCGCGTACGTGGCGGCCGCGCGCTCGAACCTGCGCCGGACGGCGCGGGCATCAAGCCGTGGCGAGCGTTCTCTCAATAGCAGCCGCCACCGCGAGGATACGCCGGTCGCTCATCGCCGGGCCGCATACCATGAGCCCCACCGGCGCACGACTAGGCACATGAGCGCGCTCGTGGCAGGGCAGCGATGCGGCGCAGCCGTCGAGAAAATTCACCAGCCCCACGATTCCGAGGATGCGCGTGTTCCAGCGGAAGTACGCCTCGTCGCTCGCATCCACTTCAGCGATCGGCGGGGCGATGCACGGCACCGTCGGCAGCACGAACGCGTCGAACGGCGCAAGCGCCGCGCAAACCTCGCGCTGGAATGCTGCGCGCAGCAGGCCGAGGTCGACGTAGTCGGCGGCGCTCAAGTCGGCTCCGAGCAGCACGCGCTTTGCCACGCGCGGGTCGTACTCCGGGAGCCGTTCCTTGTTCTTGCGGTGGATCGCGTAGGCCTCGGCGCCGGCATAGCCGCCGCCCTTGAAGTATTCGCTCTGCCGATCGAACGCGGGTACCGGCATTTCGGTCACCATGGCGCCGGCGCCCTGCAGACGCTCCAGGGAATTCTCAAATGACTCCTTTACCTCTCGGTCGAGCCCGTCGCGCACTACGCTCTTCGGCAGCAGGAGCCGCAGCCCCTTCGCCGGCAGTTCGGGCAGCGGTTCGGCCGGCTCGCCGGCGAGGATCGCGTCGTACGCCGCACAGCAGGCGACCGAGTTGGCGAGCGGGCCGACCGAGTCGAGCGTGTACGAGAGCGGGAACGCACCCTCGCGCGGCACGCGCCGCGCGGTAGGCTTGAAGCCGGTGATGCCGCAAAACGCCGCCGGGATGCGGATCGAGCCGCGCGTATCCGAACCAAGCGCCATCACGCACATGCCGTCAGCCTGCGCTACTGCCGCACCGGAGGATGAGCCGCCGGGAATCCTGCCGGTCTTGCGATCCCACGGATTCTTCGGCGTGCCGTAGTGCGGGTTGATGCCGGTGGTGCCGAAGGCGAACTCGACCATGTTGGTGCGCCCGACGAACACCGCGCCCGCGGCACGCAGCCGCGCGACGGCGCCGGCATCGGCAGTGGCCTTTTGACTAAGAATTCTTGAACCGGCGCAGGTTACATCCCCGGCGACGTCGAACAAGTCCTTGATCGACACCGGCAGTCCGTCCACCGGCGAGCGGCGCACCCCGTGCCGGCGCAGCCGATCCGAGAAGTCAGCCTCGGCGAGCGCGCTCTCGGCGTACACCTTGATAAATGCGCGCGCACCCTCTCCCGAGCGATCGGCGATGCGCTCGAGCGCGCCCTCGGTAAGGCGGCGGCTCGATGTACGGCCTGCGGCCAGGTCGGCAGCGAGCTGCGCTACAGTCCACATAACCTAATGGTATGCGCAATTGGCCAAGACTATTGTTCGGCGGTAGCTGCTACCTCTGCCGCGGCGCGGCGGACGACTTGCTCTGCGCCCCCTGCGACGCCGACCTGCCGCGCCTTTCGGGAACGCGCTGTCCGCGCTGCGCCCTCGACTCGCCGCGCGGCGTGCTGTGCGGCCGTTGCCTGGGCGATGCGCCGCATTACGATGCAACGGTGGCCGCGCTCGCCTACGAATTTCCGGCCGACGCGCTCGTGCATGCGCTCAAGTTCCGCGGCGAGCTCGCGCTGGCAAGTTTTCTGGGCAGGGAGATAGCGCGCCGCATCTCGGCCATCGAGATCGACTCGGTTGTCCCGGTCCCGCTGTCCGCCGCGCGGCTGCGCACCCGCGGCTACAACCACGCCGCCGAAATCGCTCGCCACCTCCTGCCGGGGAAACTCGACCTCGCGCTCTGCGAGCGCAGCCGCGATACGCCGCCGCAGATGGACCTGCCCTTCGCGGAGCGCCGGCGCAACGTGCGCGGCGCCTTCCGCTGCACACGGGCGCTCATGGGCGCGAGCATCGCGGTCGTGGACGACGTCATGACGACCGGCGCGACCCTAAATGAACTCGCACGGACCCTGAAAGACGCCGGCGCCGCGCGCGTGGTGAATTTGGTCGTGGCGCGCACTTTTGCGCCTGACTGATGTTTCATATCGTCCTCGTACACCCCGAGATCCCGCCGAACACCGGCAACGTGATCCGGCTCGCCGCCAATACCGGCGCTCGGCTGCACCTCGTCGAGCCGCTGGGCTTCACCATGGACGACCGGCAACTGCGCCGCGCCGGGCTCGACTACCACGAGTTCGCCCACGTGGAAGTGCACCGGAGCTACCCCCATGTGAGGCGGGCGCTGAACGGTCGCCGCATGTTCGCATTCAGCACCCGCGGCACGCGCAATTATGCGGAAGTGGAGTTCCGGGTCGGCGATGCATTCGTCTTCGGCCCGGAGACGAAGGGGCTCGCGCCGGAGATGCTCGAGGACTTCCCCGCCGATATGCGGCTCAGGCTGCCGATGCTCGCCGGCAACCGGAGCCTCAATCTGTCGAACGCCGTCGCCGTCGCCGTATTCGAGGCCTGGCGTCAGATCGGCTTTCTGGGCTCGGTCTAGCGCTCTTTTTTTGGATCGCGTGCGAGTAGCTGCTCCACGGCGGCTTCCGGCGCGAGTTGTCCTTCGAGCACTGCGTTAACCGCGTCGGTGACCGGCATGTCGACGCCGCGCACTCTTGCAAGCTTCGCCACTTCGCGCGCGGTGTAAACGCCCTCGGCCACGTGGCCGAGATCGTGCAGGATTTTTTCGAGCGAAAGACCCTGCGCCAGCTGCAGTCCCACCCTGCGGTTCCTCGATAGATCGCCGGTCGCGGTGAGGATCAGGTCGCCGGCGCCGGTAAGGCCGAAGATGGTGTCGGCATGGCCGCCCAGCGCGCCACCAAGCCGCGCGATCTCGGCAAGCCCCCGCGTGATGAGTGCCGCGCGCGCGTTGTGTCCGAGGCCAAGGCCGTCGGAAATGCCGGCGGCGATCGCCATGACGTTCTTGACCGCGCCGCCGATCTCCACGCCGACGAGGTCGTTGCTGTAGTACACGCGCATCCTGCCGCCGTGCACGAGCGCGGCGGCCTCGCGCGCGAACGCCGCGTCGCGCGCCGCGAGCGTGAGCGCGCACGGCAGCCCGCGCGCCACTTCCTCGGCGAACGACGGCCCGGAGAGCGCGCCGCAGCGCGCACCGGCGCCGAGCGTCTGCTCGACAATCTGGTGCGGCAGGAGCCCGCTGTCCCGCTCGAAGCCCTTGCACAGCCACACGAAAGCCTGCTTTCCGATTTTCTTCACAACGTCGCGCAATCCCGAGACCGGAGTGGCGGCGAGCACGAGCTCCGCGCCCGCTGTATCCGCGAGATTGGAGCTAACCCTGACGGCGGAAGGAACTTCGATGCCGGGCAAGTAGCGCTCGTTCCTGCGCGTGCGCGCGAGCGCTTCGGCCTGCGCCGGATCCCGCGCCCAGAGCACCACTTCCAGGCGCGCGGCGAGCACCGTTGCGATCGAGGTGCCCCAGGCGCCCGCGCCGAGCACCGCGATGCGCTTCACCGGGCGAGTTCGATCTTCGGACCGGCGGGATTAGCCGGCGCGCCTGAGGCCTGCTGCTCCTGCTGCAGGCGCTGCATGTAGAGCGCCTCGAACGAAACCGGCGCAAGCAGCACCGGCGGGAAGCCTCCGCGAATCACGAGGTCCGAGATGGTCTCGCGCAGGTACGGAAAGAGGATCGTCGGGCAGGCGATCGCGAGCAGCGGGCGCAGATCGTCAGCCGGGACGTTGCGCATCTGAAAGATGCCCGCCTGCACCGCCTCGGCAAGAAACAGCGTCTTGTCGCCGGCCTTCGCTGTGACGGTGGCGCTGACCGAAGCCTCGAAGTAGCCCTCGGTGAACGGGGCCGCCGCAGTATCGATGCGCACCTCGAGCTGCGGCTGCGCCTGCTGCATGAACACTTGCGGCGCGTTCGGAATCTCGAGCGACACGTCCTTCACGTAGATCTTTTCGATCTGAAACGTCGCCTGGGGCTTCTCGGGTTCGGTGGTCATGACCGCGCTGGAATCATCCGTTCGCCTGCAGTAGAGGGTCGAGCTTGCCCTCGCGCTCGAGGGCGTAGAGGTCGTCGCAGCCGCCGATGTGGCGCTCGCCGATCCAGATCTGCGGCACGGTGCGACGGCCGCTCTTGCGCATCATCTCGGCGCGCCGCCCGGGCTCGAGGTCGACCCGGACCTTCTCGATGGCTGCGCCTTTTGCGACGAGGAGCCGCTCAGCCGATTGGCAAAAAGGGCACGCGGCTGTCGCGTACATGAGGACTCGCGCCACTATTTCTCAACTGGCAGGCCAGCCTGCTGCCAGGCGCGCAGCCCGCCGGTGAGGTTCACGACGCGCGCAAAGCCCTGCCTTTTCAGAGCGGCGACTGCCTTGGAGGAGCGCTCGCCGCCTTCACAATAAACGATCACCGGGCGATCCTTGCGCTTTGCCACCTCGGCGTCGCCGAGGCGCGACAGCGGCACATTCTTCGCGCCCAGGATGTGGCCCGCGCCGAACTCGCCGGGATCGCGCACATCAAGCACCAGCGCGTCCTCGCGATTGATGAGGTGCGTCGCTTCGGCGGTGTTGACCCACGGGCCGCCGGCGCCGCGCCGGAAAAGCGGCCACAACAACATCGCGCCCGAAACGAACGCGACCACGAAAAGAAGGAGATTGTTGCGAACGAAGTCCATGGGCTCGGGGGAGGCAACTGCAAGCCGGCCATTATAATGAAGCGCGATGGCCAAGCTCGTGCTTCTGCGTCACGGCGAGTCGGACTGGAACCGCGAAAACCGCTTTACCGGCTGGACCGATGTCGACCTGTCCCAGCAAGGCATCACTGAGGCGCGCGCCGCCGGGAGGCTGCTCAAGAGCGAGGGCTACGATTTCGATGTCGCGTACACCTCGATGCTTAAACGAGCGCTTCGCACGCTATGGATCGCGCTCGACGAGCTCGACCGGATGTGGCTGCCGGTGGAAAAAAGCTGGCGCCTGAACGAGCGTCATTACGGCGCGCTGCAGGGGCTGAACAAGGCCGAGATGGCGGCGAAGTACGGCGAGGCCCAGGTACTCGCCTGGAGGCGGAGCTACGACACGCCGCCGCCTGCGCTCACGCCCGATGACCCGCGGTACGAAGGTAGCGACCGGCGCTATGCCGGCGTTGAAGTTCCGTTGACAGAGTCCTTGAAAGACACCGTGGCACGCGCGGTGCCCTACTGGCAGTCGAGCATCGCGCCTGCCCTGCGCGCCGGCAAGCGCGTGCTCGTCGCCGCACATGGCAACTCGATGCGCGCGCTGGTGAAGCATCTGGACGAGATCTCGGACGAGGCGATCGTGAAGCTCAACATTCCGACCGGCATTCCGCTCGTGTACGAGCTCGACGAATCGCTCAAGCCACTTCGTCACTACTACCTTGGCGACCCCGACGAGGTGGCGCGGCGCACCGCCTCCGTCGCCACGCAGGGGAAAGTGAAAGTCTGAGCCGCGCCGCGTGTGTCGCGCTCGCGCTGGCCGCGTTCTCGGCCTGGGGAGCGACGCAAGAGGACAAGCTGAAGTCGCTGCGCGGGCGCATCGACAAGCTGAACGAGGAAGTCCGGCGCAGCGAATCGTCGCAACGCGAGGCGCGCGACGCACTGCGCGACTCCGAGCGCGCAATCTCGAATGCGAATCGCGCGCTCACTCGGCTCGCCGCTGAAGCGCGCGCGGTGCGGGCCGAGGGTGCCCGCGTTGCGCAGCAACGTGAATTTCTGCAAACTCAGGTCGCGCAGCGCGAGGCCGCGATCGCGCGCATGCTGGTCGCGTGGGCGGCCGGCGGCTCGCCCGACGCGCTGCGCGTGGTGCTCTCGGGAAACGACCCGGCGGACATTGGTCGCGGGCTGCACTACCTCGGCCACATTTCGCGCGCGGCGGCAAGCCTGCTCGCAGAGCAGCGCGCCGCTGCCGCCGAGCTCGAGCGGCTCGCGAGCGATGCAAAGGCGCGTGCCGAGCGCCTGCGCGCGATCGAGCAAGCGAGCCGCACCGATCGCAACAAATTGCTCAGCGAGCAGCGCAGCCGCGCCCAGGTGCTCGCCAGCGTGTCGGCCGAGATCCGCAAAAACCGCAAGGAAATCCGCGTACTGCGGGCGGACGAGGCGCGCCTCGCGCGCATTGTCGAGGCGCTGGGGCGCAGTGAATTCCCCTCGGCCAAGGGGGCCTTTTCCGGCTTGCGCGGCAGGCTGGTCCTTCCGGCTCGAGGGGAACTGACGCAGCGCTTTGGCGCTCCAAGGGGATCGGCGGGGACGGAGGCAAAAGGCGTGTTCATTCGCGCACCTCGGGGGCAGCCGGTACGCGCGATCGCCCGGGGCCAGGTGGTCTACGCCGATTGGATGCGCGGATTCGGCAACCTTCTTATCGTGGACCACGGCGAAAGCTACCTTTCGATCTACGCCAACAACGAGTCGCTTCTGAAGGAGCTGGGCGAGACCGTCGCGCCGGGCGAGCCGATCGCCACGACCGGATCGAGCGGTGGCAACGAAGAAACGGGTTTATACTTTGAAATGCGGCACTTGGGCCGCGCCTTTGACCCGCTGTCCTGGGTCAAGAAGAAATAAGCGAGCGTCATGCACACCAGGCTTCGCAACATCGGCTTCATTATCGTCGGCGCCGTCGCCGGCGTGCTCATCAGCCTCAACTTCCAGGCGATCGCGGATCGCGCTACCCGTTCCTCGCTCCCGATCGAGGAGCTGCGTGCGTTTACCGAGGTCTTCGGCGCCATCAAGACGAACTACGTCGAGCCGGTGGAGGACAAGAAGCTCATCACCGAGGCCATCAACGGCATGCTCACCGGCCTCGACCCGCACTCGTCGTATCTGGACGCCGAAGCCTTCCGCGAGCTTCAGGTCGGCACCCAGGGTCAGTTCGGCGGCCTCGGCATCGAGGTTGGCATGGAGGACGGATTCGTCAAGGTAATCTCGCCAATCGAGGACACTCCCGCGCACAAGGCGGGCATCAAGCCCGGCGACCTCATCATCAAGCTCGATGACACTCCGGTCAAGGGCATGACGCTGAACGACGCGGTGAAGCGCATGCGCGGCAAGCCGAATACCCAGATCACGCTCACCATTTCGCGCAAGGGCGAGACCGCACCGATGGTGGTCACGATCACGCGGGCCGTCATCCGCGTGCAGAGCGTGAAGTCGAAAGTGATCGAGCCGGGCTACGCCTGGGTGCGCGTGTCGCAGTTCCAGGAAGCGACCGCCGAGCACCTGGTGAAGCACCTCGAGGGCCTCTTCAAACAGGGAGCGGTCAAGGGCCTGGTGCTCGATCTGCGCAACGACCCTGGCGGCCTGCTGCACGGGGCGGTCGCCATTTCTTCGGCCTTCCTGCCGGCGAAGTCGCTCGTCGTGTCGACCGACGGCCGCGCTGAGGACGCGCGCCGGAAGTTCTATGCGAACCCCGAGGACTATGCGCGCCGGGGCGATGATGTGCTGAAGGGCGTGCCGCAGGCGACGAAGACGGTGCCGATGGTCGTGCTCGTAAACGGCGGCTCGGCGTCGGCCTCCGAGATCGTCGCCGGCGCGCTGCAGGACCACAAGCGCGCCAAGGTCATGGGCACGCAGACCTTCGGCAAGGGCTCGGTGCAGACGATCATGCCTCTCGGCAACAACACCGCGATCAAGCTCACCACCGCGCGCTACTACACGCCCAGCGGCCGCTCGATCCAGGCGCTCGGCATCACGCCCGACATCATGGTCGAGGACCCGAGCGACACGCTCGTACGCGTGCGCGAAGCCGACCTGCAGCGCCACCTCGAGAATGGCCGTGAGACCGAGAAGAAGGAGTCCACGGTCACGCGCACCAAGCCGCCCGCGACACCCGCCGAAACGAAGCCGACCGAGCTCGGGTCGAAGGACGACTTCCAGCTCACGCAGGCGATCGCATTCCTCAAGGGCGAGCCGGTCAAGTCCCAGTCGCCCACGGTCGCGCAGACCGAAGCACCGAAGGCCAAGCCGACTAACTAGGTTGCGAAGCGGCTTCATCGCGTCCTGAACGACGAGCAGCTTCTCCGGTACAGCCGGCACATCCTTCTTTCCGAGTTCGGGATCGAAGGCCAGGAGCGGCTGCGCGCAGCGAGCGCGCTGATCGTCGGCGCGGGCGGCCTCGGCTGCCCGGCCGCGCTCTATCTCGCCGCGTCCGGCATCGGCCGCCTGACGATCGCCGACGGCGACAAAGTCGACCTCACCAACCTGCAACGCCAGATCCTGTACCGCGCCGAGTCGGTCGGCGCGGTGAAGGTCGAGGCCGCAAAACAGTCCTTGAACGCGGTCAATCCTGAGGTCGACATCGTTTCAGTGCAGAAAAGGCTCGACGCCGCCAGTCTCGCCCCCTTGGTTTCACAGGCAGATGTGATCCTCGATTGCACCGACAACTTCGCCACGCGGCACGCAATCAACCGCGCCTGCGTACGCCACGCGAAGCCGCTTGTCTCGGGGGCCGCGATCCGCTTCGACGGCCAGCTGATGGTCTTCGACCTCAGGAGGCCGGAATCCGCTTGTTACGCCTGCCTTTTCCCCGAGGACGCGCAGGTGGAAGAGGTGCAGTGCTCGACCATGGGCGTGTTCGCGCCGCTCACCGGCGTGATCGGCGCCTCGCAAGCGATGGCGGCGATCAAGGTCCTAACCGGGGTGGGCGATTCATTGAACGGCACGCTTCAGGTGATAGACGCTAAGCGCGCTGAGTGGCGCACGGTGCGCGTGAAGAAGGACCCCGCCTGCGACGTATGCTCCAAAAATTAGCGAACGATCTCGGTCGCGCGCAACACCACTGACTCTGGGATCGTCAGTCCGAACTTCCTGGCAGTCGCAGAGAGCGCGAGGATGGCAAGGCCAAGCGCTACGGTCGCGAAGCGCGTCTCGCTGTTCAAGCTAGTAGATAGCGCCGCTGGGCGCTGAAGCTCTCGCTCGGCTTCTTGGCGAAGCCGCTCTTTGCGTATTGATGCAGGCAGCCGAGCGCGTAGCGAAGGAGCGCCCCGGCGCGGCCGGGGGCGTCGCCGTCGGAGGCGACGCGCAGCGACTGCTTCATCGTCGACTCGAAGCGCTCGAAGAACTGGTTCATGCGCGCTTGCAGGCGCTCGTGCTCGCCCACCAGCGCATCGCCGGTCATGACGCGCACCATGCCGGGGTTCTTCTCGGCGAAGGCGAGCAGCATTTCGACCAGCTTCTCGCACTGGCGGTGGCCGTCGGCCTCGTCCGCGGTGATCTGGTTCGCGAGCGTGAACACCGAGCTTTCGATGAACTCGATCAGCCCCTCGTACATCTGCGCCTTGGAGGCGAAGTGGCGGTAGAGCGCGGCTTCCGAGACGCCGAGCCTTTCGGCAAGCGCGGCGGTAGTGATCTTCTCCCACCTCGGCGCCTCGAGCATCTGCGCAAGCGCTTTCAGGATCTCGAGCCGGCGTTCGCCTTTGGCGCGGGGCACAGTAGAAGAATTTTAAGCTTCAGGAGTGGATTCTACGCGGCAGTTCGGTGACTGAGGCAATGCGCAGGTCGACGTAAGGCGCGCGCCGCCCCACCGGGCTCACCCAAACCGTTGACATGCCAAGGCGATGTGCCGCGCGCAAGTTGTCCAAGATGTCGTCGATCAGGGCGCAGCGATGAGGGTCGAGGTCGTGGTTGCGCAGCAGCCGGTGAAAGCCCCACGCGTGCGGCTTTCCGCGGTAGCCCGTGTCCTCGATCGTGTAGACCGCGTCGAAGAAGCGGCGTAGCCGAATCGCGCGCAGCACCTGCTCCACGTAGTGTCGTGGCGCATTTGAAAACACGAGCCGCGTGCCGCCCAGCCGCGCGAGCGCGTGCTTGAGCGCATTCTCGCGCACGACCATGTCGGCTAGCTCGGGGAAGACGTGCGTCTCGGCGAGGAAGTGACTCGGGTCGGTGCCGTGGTGGCGCATGAGGCCGGCGAGCGTAGTGCCATAGCGCAGCCAGAACTCGCGCCGCATCCGGCCGGCGTCTTCGTCATTCAGCCCGAACTGCCTCTTCAGGTAATTCTGGATCTGCGTGTGCATCGAGGGAAAGATGTGCACCCGCGCGTCGTGCAGCGTGTTGTCGAGGTCGAAGATCCACACCCGCCGCGAGGGCGGCAACCTCGCGATCCTCACTGTTACTTGCTTCGGATCAGCGTGCCGACGCCCTGGTCGGTGAGTACTTCGAGAAGCAGCGCGTGTGGCACGCGCCCGTCGATGATGTGCACGCTCTTCACGCCGCTCCTCGCGGCGTCCAGCGCCGAGCCGATCTTGGGCAGCATGCCGCCGGAAATCACGTTTTTCGCGACCAGCTCGTCGATCTTCTTCGGCGTCAGCCCGGTGAGAAGCTTGCCGTCCTTGTCGAGCACGCCCGGGGTGTTGGTGAGCACGACGAGCTTTTCAGCGCGCAGCACCTCGGCGAGCTTCCCCGCGACGAGGTCGGCGTTGATGTTGTACGTGGTACCGTCGCGCCCGGTGCCGATCGGCGCGACGACCGGGATGAACCCGCCCGCCTCGAGCGCTTCGATCACCGCTGGGTCGATAGACTCGATCTCGCCCACCTGGCCGAGGTCGACGCGGCCGTTTTCCTGGGAAGGCAGCTTCATCTTGCGCGCGTGGATAAAGGCGCCGTCCTGCCCGGTAAGACCCACCGCCTTGCCGCCCGACTGGTTGATGAGCTCGACCACTTCCTTGTTCACCTGGCCGCCGAGCACCATCTCGACCACGTCCATGGTCTCCGCATCGGTGACGCGCATGCCCTGGACGAACTCGCCTTTTTTGCCCAGGCGCGCTAGCAGCTGCTCGATCTGCGGACCGCCGCCATGCACCACGACCGGATTCATGCCGACCAGCTTGAGCAGCACGACGTCGTGTGCGAACGAGGTCTTGAGCAGCTCGTCCGTCATGGCGTTGCCGCCGTACTTGATGACGATGGTCTTGCCGTGGAAGCGCTGGATGTAGGGCAGCGCCTCGGCCAGGATGCGCGCCTTTTCGGCGGCTTCCGGAGAATTAGGGTGGGGGGCGTTCATCGGAACGCCCCCCATACTACAGAAAAACCTACTGAATCGAGATCTGCTTGCGCTGCGCCGCCGCTTTCTTGGGCAGCTTCAGCTCGAGCACGCCGTCTCTGAACTTGGCTTCTGCCTTGCTCTCGTCCACTTCCTGCGGCAGCGTGAAACTGCGCGAAACTTTGCCGTAGATGCGCTCGGTGTGCAGCACGCGCTCTTCCTGCGAAGCTTCTTTCTCTCGCTTTACCTCGGCGGCAAGCGTGACCTGCGAGCCGTCGATCGTGACCTGGATGTCCTCTTTCTTCACCCCGGCCAACTCGGCCACGATGGTGTAGGCGCCATTCGATTCGGCGACGTCCACCTTCATGCGCGGCAGCGCCTCGCCGCCGCGGCCCTCATAGGCGACCGGGCGGACGAAGAAGCCCTTGAACAGATCATCGACCAGATCGTTGAATGGATCGAACCTCGCAATGTTTGCCATGTGTGCGCTCTCCTTTCCTGAGCCAGTACCCTGCAGGTAGGGGCTGCAAGCCGGGTTTCAAGCCCCGGTAAACTCTTGTCGGTGAACGACTTCCGGACCCGGCTGCAGAGCGAGCGGCCGTACCTGCTGCGCTACGCGAGCTTGCAGCTGCGCGATCCGAGCCTCGCCGAGGACGCAGTGCAGGAGACGCTGGTCGCGGCGCTTGCCGGCGAAGCGGGTTTCCAGGGGCGCGCGAACCTGCGTACCTGGCTCACCGGAATCCTCAAGCACAAGATCATCGACACCATCCGGCGGCTCGCGCGCGATGCCGCGGCAGCGCCGGCGGACGCAGACACTGCCGAGTTCGACACGCTCTTCGTCGACAATGGCCACTGGGGCGACCCCCCTGCCGCCTGGGCGGACCCGGACGCGTCGCTCGAGCAGAAGCGCTTCTTTTCCGCACTCGAGACTTGCCTCGAGCGGCTGCCGAAAAAGACCGCACAGGCCTTCATGATGCGAGAGCACCTGGGGCTCGAAACAGCCGAAATCTGTAAGGAACTCGCCATCACGCCGACGCACTGCTGGGTACTGCTGTATCGCGCGCGCATGGCGCTGCGCGAATGCCTGGAAAAGGACTGGTTCAGCAAGATATGAAGCTCACGTGCAAGGAAGTGTCACGCCTCGTGTCCGAGGGACTCGACCGCCGGCTCGGCTGGTCGGAGCGCGTGCGCGTGCGCATTCACCTTGCGATCTGCGACGGCTGCACCAACTTCAAGAAGCAGATGCTTTTCCTGCGCAAGGCCCTCTCGCGGCTTGCAGAACAGCCCAAACCCTGAGAAGTGCGCCCGCTGCGGGGCACCGTTTCACTGCGGCAGGAACGAGCCTGAATGCTGGTGCGCGAGCCTGCCGGCGCTCCTGCCCATTCCCGGGCGCGCGTGCCTGTGCCGCAAGTGCTTGGAAGAAGAACTGAGAGGATCGCCTAAAGAACGAACCTAGCGAGGTCCTCGTTCCGGGCGAGATCGGCAAGGCGCGCATCGACGTAAGTCGCGTCGATCGTCACGGTGCCGGCACCGCGCTTGCCGGCTTCGAACGATACCTCCTCGAGCAGCTTCTCCAGCACCGTGTAAAGCCGCCGCGCGCCGATGTTCTCGGTCCTTTCGTTGACCTGGAAGGCGAGCTCGGCGATGCGGCGGATTGCCTCGGGACGGAATTCCAGCGCCACGCCTTCGGTGCCGAGCAGAGCCTGGTACTGCTTCACCTGGCTTGCGTCGGTCGCAACCAGTATTCGCTCGAAGTCGTCGACCGAGAGCGAATCGAGCTCGACGCGGATCGGAAAGCGGCCCTGCAGCTCGGGAATGAGATCCGACGGCTTGGCGAGATGGAAGGCTCCCGAAGCGATGAAGAGGATGTGGTCCGTCTTCACCATGCCGTAGCGCGTCGAGACCGTCGTGCCTTCGACAAGCGGAAGCAGGTCGCGCTGCACGCCCTGGCGCGAGACGTCGGCACCCGCGACCTCGCCGCGGCTCGTGATCTTGTCGATCTCGTCGAGGAACACGATGCCGTTCTGCTCGGCGTTGGCGACCGCGCGCACTTTCAGCTCGTCGTCGTTCACCAGGCGGGCCGCCTCTTCTTCGGTGATGATCTGCGCCGCTTCCCGAATCTTCATGCGGCGCAGCCGCCGTCTTCCCCCGCCCAGGCCCGAGAGCATCCCCTGGATCTGCGAGGTGAGCTCCTCCATGCCTGGCGGCGCAAGGATCTCCATGTGCGGCTGGCTCGCCGCGACCTCGATATCGATCTCGCGCTCATCGAGCTCCCCCTCGCGCAGCTTCTTGCGGAACGCTTGGCGCGCCGCGGATTCCTCGTTCTGCTTGAAGCCGACCAAGACGTCGAGGATGCGTTCCTCGGCCGCGTCCTGCGCGCGCGTGCGCACCCGCCGCATCGCCTGCTCGCGCGTCTGCTTGACGCTGATCTCGACGAGGTCCCTAACGATGGTGTCGACGTCGCGCCCGACGTAACCGACCTCGGTGAACTTGGTCGCCTCGACCTTGATGAAAGGCGCGTCCGCAAGCCGGGCGAGGCGCCGCGCGATTTCGGTCTTGCCGACACCCGTGGGCCCGATCATGAGGATGTTCTTGGGGGTGATCTCGGTGCGCATCGGCTCGGCGACCTGCTGGCGGCGCCAGCGGTTGCGCAGGGCGATAGCGACGGCGCGCTTGGCTTTTCCCTGTCCGACGATGTACTTGTCCAGCTCGTGGACGATTTCCTGCGGCGTCATCACGGAAATGAGGCCGCTCATTCCAGGCTTTCTATGGTTCGTTGCTGATTGGTGTAGATGCAGATGTCGCCGGCGATCGCCAACGCTTTATCCACGATTTCCTTCGGGGTCAGCGAAGAGTTCTCGAGCAGGGCTCGCGCCGCGGCCTGCGCATAAGGACCACCGGAGCCGATGGCGAGAATCCCGTACTCGGGCTCGAGCACGTCGCCCGCGCCGGTGATGATGAGCGAGCGCTCCTTGTCGGCGACCGCGAGCATCGCCTCCAGGCGCCTCAGCACACGGTCGGTGCGCCAGTCCTTCGCGAGCTCGACCGCCGCACGCATCAGGTTGCCCTGGTGCTTGTCGAGCTTCGCCTCGAAGCGCTCGAACAGCGTGAATGCGTCGGCTGTTCCGCCGGCAAAGCCGGCGAGGATGCGATCCTGGTAGAGGCGCCGCACCTTGCGCGCGCCGCCCTTGAGCACGACCTGCCCGAGCGTCACCTGGCCGTCGCCGCCGAGCGCAACGCTCGCGCCGCGGCGAACAGAGAGAATGGTGGTGCCGTGGAACTGTTCCATGGGAAGTGGAAAAGCCGAGAAAAGCAAAGATGAGGCCGCCGGCCCCGAATTGCAATCCCTCTATTGCGCGTCGCGCTCAGGATGGCCGCAGACGAGTTTTCGGGCCAGATGAGCTCGTCGCGCGCGCGGCGAGCACCTCGCGCGCGGTGGAAAAGACGATCCAGGCTGCAATCACGGCCGCGACGAACGGGTCGAAGAAAGAGCGCCCCGACACGCTCACCAGGACTCCGGCCAGGACCGGTGCGAGCGACGCAAATGCGTCGCCGAGATTGTGGAGATACGCGAGGCGGATGGCCGCGTTGTCGCGCGCGGGGCTGCGCAGCAGCCAGGCGACCCCTGCGTTGGCCGCCGCCGCGCCCAGCCCGACGACGACTGCGATCCAGCCGACAACCGGTACCGGATCGAGCAGGCGCTCGAGCGCATGCCATCGCCGTATTGACTGCGACTGCACCAGCGAGCGCCTTGCGATAGTGCGCCGCGACGCCTAGTGCTGGTGCTTCATCCCGCAGTACTTGCCGATGCCGACGCCCTTGCAGTCCTTGCGCAGCTGCTCGAGGCACGCCTTCTCGCCTTTGCCGGCCTCGAGGCATTTCGCCGCTGCCTCGTGCGCCTGCGCCATGGT
>DATIGN010000099.1:0-4739 GCA_035454685.1 Burkholderiales bacterium
GGGCCCTCCAGGAAGCACTCGACCTCGGCGCCCTGGCGGTTGGGATCGGACCACGCGGTGCGGCCTTTCTTCCGGAACTTCGCCGGCATCGAGGTGTAGACCCCGGCCTTGATCTTCTCCAGCGGCTGGAACGGGTTGAACATCAGTTGGCCTTGAGTCCTGCGGCCTTGATCACCTTCGCCCACTTTGCCATTTCCGACTTCATGTAAGCGGCGAACTGCTCCGGCGTTCCGGGCGCGGCATCGAGTCCCTGGGTCAGCAGGAACGCCTTGATGTCGGGAAGCAAGAGCGCAGCCGCGAACTCCTTGTTCAGGCGATTGATGATCGGACGCGGCGTCTTGGCGGGGACCAGCACGCCGTTCCAGTTGTTGGCTTCGAAGCCCGGCAAGCCGGCTTCGGATATGGTCGGAAGCTCGGGCACGCTGGCCGAGCGCTTGGCCGTGGTTACGGCGAGAGCGCGAATCTTGCCGGTCTTGACGTGGGCGATCGAGCTCGCGGTCGTGGCGAATATGAGGTTGATGTTGCCGGAGAGCAGGTCGACTATGGCGGGTCCGCCCCCCTTGTACGCGACGTGAACGATCTTGGTGCCGGCCTGAAGGTTGAAGAGCTCCAGCGCGAGATGACCGGCTCCGCCGACTCCCGACGAGCCGCCGTTGAGCGACTTGCTCTTCGCGAACGCGACGAACTCCTTGACCGACTTCGCGGGGACCGAAGGATGCACCACGAGGATGTTGGTCGAGTCCACTGCGCGTGTCACCGGCGCAAGGTCCTTCAGCGTGTCGAAGGGCATCTTCGCGGTGAGGCTCGGATTGATCACGAGGGCAATCGTCCCCAGCAGCACCGTGTGGCCGTCCGGCGTGGCATTCGCCGTGAGATCCGCGGCGACGGTTCCCGAAGCTGCCGGCCGGTTGTCCACGACGATCTGCTGGCCGAGCGACGTTGCGAGCTTGGCGGCGATGGCCCGCGCGGTGGTGTCGGTACCCCCGCCGGGCGCGAAGCCAACCAGCAGGCGAATCGTCCTGGTCGGCTTCCACTCTTCCGCGCCTGCAGCGCTTCCGGGCAGGACGGTCGCAGCGAGCGCGCTGCAGATCAGCACGAATAATCCTGTGAATCCGGTCTTCATCGCATTCTCCTCGATATCCATCATTTCACGGGTCAGGACGATTTTCGGCCGGACGCAAGTCTTGCGGCGAGCCTGAAAGCGTATTCGAGCGCACCGGGGTCGGCCTTTCCCTGACCGACGATGTCGTAAGCGGTGCCGTGCGCCGGCGTGGTGAATACGGTCTTCAACCCGGCGGTGACGGTGACGCCCTTGTTGAAGCCCAGCAGCTTGGTCGCGATCTGGCCCTGGTCGTGGTACATCATCACCACGCCGTCGAATTCTCCGCCGCGCGCCTTGATGAAGATCGCGTCGGAGGAGATGGGGCCGGTGCAATTCACGCCCGCCGCGCGCATCCGCTCGACGGTCGGGCGGATGATGCGGATTTCCTCGTCGCCGAAGAGACCGTTCTCGCCGCAGTGCGGGTTGAGCGCCGCGACGCCGATGCGGGGCCGGTCGTGGCCCGCAGCGCGCAGAGTCTCGTCGGCCAGCCGGATCGCGCTCTCGATGCGCTCGGCCGTGATCATCGTCACCGCCTCGCGCAGCGCGACGTGCGAAGTCACGCGGAAGGTGCTGAACTCCCTGATCACGTTCATTTCGCCGAAGAAGCCCTGGTGGCCGGTGAGCGCGGCGAACATCTGGTGCTCGTCGTGATACTTCCAGCCGCCCTGGTGCAGCGCGCCCTTGTTGAGCGGCGCGAAGCAGATGGCGTCGAGCTTGCCGGCAGCCGCGAGGTCGATCATGAACTTGAGCGTATCGCCGGTGAGCCGCCCGGACTCGGCTGATGATTCGCCCCGCTTGAAGCGCGCCGGGTCGATGTTGCCGAGGTCGAGCACCGGCAGCTGCTCGACCGGCCAGCGTATGGAATCCACGGACGGATGGACGCGGTAGCCGAGCTTGACCCCGGCGTCCTGCAGGCCGAGCTCGAGCACGCGCCGGTCGCCGATGACGACGACATTGGCGACTTCGCCCGTTACGCCCGAAGCGAGGAGCCGCGCGCTGATTTCCGGGCCGACGCCGGTCGCGTCCCCGAGCATCAGGCCGATCACGGGCTTGCTCATCCGCGCTTCCTCCCGAGGAGCCGCGTAAGGCTGCGGATGCTCTTGAGCTTCTCGAGTTCGAAGACCATTTCCACCACCTTGTCGGCGCTCTCCCGCGGGAGCTTGCCCCATGCCGCGCATTCGCGGAACTTGGCGGCGAGCTCGGCGTCACTCATCGGGTTGGCGGGGCTGCCCTTGCCGAAGTCGGCGCGCCCGCCGATGCTTGGGCCGTCGGTCAGCTGGATCTCGATGATGGTGGTCATTTTCTCATAGCCTGCGGCTTCCGCCTCGGGATGCACGCCGAACTCGATGCGCTCGATCATCTTCTGCACGTCGGGGCGGTTCACGACCTCGTCGGTAAACTCGGCGAGGCCCGCCTTGCGCGCGAGCAGCAGGATCGCCATGCAGAATTCCATGCTGAACTTGGCCTGCAGCTCGTTCTTCGGCCGGTGATGGATCAGCGCGTTGGGCATGTGCCGGTTGGTGCCGACCTTGACCTTCGCGACCCGCTCAGGCCGGATGTCGTGCTTGCGGATCAGCTCGAGCATGAGCCCCATGCCAGGGTGGGTCAGCGAGCCCGACGGGTGCGGCTTGATCGAGACGCCCGGGAACGCGAAGGTCCACGGGTTGCCGAGCTTGCCCTCGATCGCCGCGGCATCGTAGCCGCCGCCGGCCGCCTGGAAAAAGCCGCGGCCCGCTTCGAGGACGATCGGCGTCGATGTCCAACCGAGCTTCGCGAACTCGGCCGCGACGACACCGCTCTCGGCGGAGCGCCCGGGATGGAATGGCTTCGTCATGGTGCCGAAGCTCTCGCGCAGGCCGGCCGCCTGGCTCGCGCCGATGCCGAGCGCGCGTTGCGTCTGCTCGGCGTCGAGCCGGAGCAGCTTGGCCGCGCCGGCGGCCGCACCGATCGCGCCGATCGTGGCCGTCGAGTGGAAGCCCTGGTCGTAATGGCGCGGGTTGATCGCCTCGGCGATCTTGGTCTCGACTTCCACCGCAACGTGGTACGCGGTGAGCACGTCGAGCCCGGAGCGGTTGCCAAGCTCGCCGAGCGCCAGCACAGGCGGCAGCGCCGGTGCGGTGGGGTGGGTGAGCAGCCCGTAGACCCGGTCCTTCGCGACCGCGAGCTGGGTGTCGTCGTAATCGTCGGCGTGAATGGCGATGCCGTTGGCGAAGGCCGCGAAGCGCGCCGGCAATTTGAGAGCGGTGCCGATGACCGTGCAGCCCTTGTCGGTGGGGCAGCCGAGCGTCTTGAGGTACTGGCGCACGATGGCGCCCGATTCGGCGGCGTTGCCGGCGAGCGCGAGCCCGATGCCGTCGAGGATCGAGCGCTGGCCGAGACGCATCACGTCGGCCGGGATGCGGGATGCTTTGGTTTCGGAGATGAATCCGGCGACGTAGGCGGTAAGAGAGGCTTCCGGTGCAGTGAGCATGATTCTAATTGTGGATGTCCAAGCGCCTAATTATCACATCTGCCGCCTGCGCGCCAATGGACGAACCGCGCCGGAAATGGTTCCGGGAAGGCGGTAAAATGCCTCTCCTCTCGAAGAGACGAATGGGCATGGGCGCGACGATTGCCGAAAAAATTCTGGGTTCACATTCCGGACGCCGGCCCGCGAAGGCGGGCGACGTGCTGGTCGCCAGCGTGGACTTCGCGATGCTTCACGACGCGCGCGCGACCAATGCCCTGAAGCGCATCGAGGAGCTGGGTGCCGCGAAGCTGCCGTTCGCCGCACGCACCGCCTTCGTGCTCGACCATTATTCGCCGCCGCCGCACCCGGAAGCGGCCAATATCCACCGCGAAATGCGTGCTTTTTCCGAGGCGCACGGGACGGTGCTCTACGATGTCGGCGACGGCATCTGCCACCAGGTGCTGCCCGAGGGCGGGCACTTCACCTGCGGCGACCTGGTGGCCGGCACCGACACGCATTCGACCACCTACGGGGCGTTCAATGTCTTCGGCACCGGTGTCGAGGGCACCGATCTCGCGGCGGTGATGATGACGGGCAGGCTCTGGTTCCGCGTGCCCGAGACCATTCGCGTCGATCTGAAGGGGCGGCTGCAGCCCGGTGTGTGGGCCAAGGACCTCACGCTTGCCATGCTCGGACGGATCGGCGCAGAGGGCGCCAACTACAAGGCGGTCGAGTACGCGGGCCCGGCGGTGGCGGCGATGGAGATCGACGACCGCATGACGCTCGCCAACCACGCGGCGGAGCTCGGCGCGAAGGCCGCGCTGCTGGAAGCCGACGAGAAAACCCTGGCCTGGCTCAAGGCGCGCGGCGCGCGCGAGCCGCACCCGGTGAAGGCCGACCCCGACGCGCGCTATTGCGAGCGCATCGAGATCGATGTCGCGAAGCTGCCGCCGCAGGTGGCGCGCAAGCACCGTATCGACGACGTCGTCGACGTGCCCGAGGTCGCGAACCAGCGCGTCCACTACGCGCTGATCGGTACCTGCACCAACGGCCGGCTCGACGATATCCGCCAGGCCGCCGCCATCCTGAAGGGCCGGCGCATCGCGCGGGGCGTGCGCATGATCGTGACGCCTGCTTCGCGCAACGTCTACCTGCAGGCGGCGCGCGAAGGCTTGATCGAAGCACTCA
>DATIGN010000100.1:0-6497 GCA_035454685.1 Burkholderiales bacterium
GGCGTTTCCCTATACGCCCATCGCGAATCCCCGCCACTTCGTGCCGGAATGGACCTTCGGCATCCAGGAGGAGAGCCTGCAGAAAGTGGTCGAGGAGACGAGAGCGAAGGGTGCGCAGGCGGTGGTGCTGCTGTCGCACAACGGCATGGACGTGGACCTGAAGCTCGCCTCGCGCGTCACCGGCATCGACCTCATACTCGGGGGGCACACGCACGATGCCGTGCCCGAGCCGGTATCCGTCGCAAACCGCAGCGGAAATACGCTCGTCACGAACGCCGGGTCGAACGGCAAGTTCCTCGCAGTGGCCGACCTGGAGGTGCGCGGCGGCAAGCTGCGGGAGTGCCGCTACCGGCTGCTGCCGGTATTCGCCAATCTGATCACGCCGGATCCCGAGATGGCGGCGCTGATCGGCCGCGTGCGCAAGCCCTACGCCGAGCGTCTGTCCGAGAAACTGGCCGTCACCGAGGGGCTGCTCTACCGCCGCGGCAATTTCACGGGCACCGTCGATCAGTTGATCCTGGACGCGCTTATGGACGTAAAGGGGAGCGAAATCGCCTTCTCGCCCGGATTCCGCTGGGGCACCACGATACTCCCCGGCGAGACCATCACGATGGAGCACGTGATGGACCAGACCGCCGTAACCTACCCGTATACCACCGTAACCGAAATGTCCGGAGAGGCGATCAAGAGCATCCTCGAGGACGTGTGCGACAACCTGTTCAACCCCGACCCCTATTACCAGCAGGGCGGCGACATGGTGCGCGTGGGCGGAATGCGCTACCGCGTCGATCCGACGCAGAAAATCGGGGGACGCATCAGGGACATGACGCTGAGGGGCAAGCCGATCGAGGCCGGAAAACGCTACAAGGTCGCGAGCTGGGCGCCGGTGGCGGAAGGCGCGAGCGGCGAGCCGGCGTGGGAGGTCCTCGCGCGCTACCTCCGCGCCCGGAAGGTCATTCCGGCCGTCACGCCCAATCGCCCGGCGTTGACCGGCGTGAAGGGCAATCCCGGGCTTTCGGGAGCGGCCGGCTAGCGGGCATCCGCGCGCATCGCGACGCGCAGCATCGCGTCGCGCTCCGCAAACCACTCCTTCGCGTACTCGCAGTTCTGGTATTCGTCGAAGTAGGGCCCGCCCAGCGTGTAGTGCACGAGCGCGGCGTCCCGGCGCGGCGGGTTGTAGCCGACCAGGTGGTTCCAGCAATCGGGCAGCGCGCCGATGAGATCCTTGCTCCCGAGCCACTTGAACTGGTGCAGCTCGAGCCCCGAGGCGCGGTTGACGTAATCCGGGGTCAGCGCGCGGCATGCCGCGTTGTTGAACAGCATCACGCTCGACCAGTTCTTCTTCTCGTACCTGCTCTGCGGCTCGCCCAGGAACTTCACCGTTTCGTTCGGCACGTGGTTGTGTTTGACCACCATTACGGCATAGCGGTCGTCCCTCATCTTCCACAGATTAGCGATGTCCTCGAGCATCAGCATGTCGCAGTCCATGAACACCGACCACCCGGTGTAACCCGATAGATACGGCGTCAGGAAACGCGAGAAGGAAAAATCCGTGCTCTGCAGCGGATGGCGCTCGCGGGTGAGCACTCCTTTCAGCTGGGACAGCATGAGCGGCGTGATTGAGACCGGCTGCGAAGCGCGCGCCTGGATGCTGTAAGCGAGAACGCTGTAAGCAACCGCCTCGCGCGGGTCGTAGCCGATGAAGACGCGGATCATGCTCGAAGAATGTTGTCGGCGAAGGATAACATGCCCGCGCGCCGTATCTCCGACCAGTGGTTCGCGCGACGCGATTGGTGGGCGAAGTCGCGTGACATACGGCCATGGCGTGCCTGCCGGGCATGGGCTACACTCGCGTTCAACTGAAAACCGGGAGCGACATGATCAACCGTAACATCCAGCTGCTTTTCGGCCTTTTCACCCTCTCCGGCTTCACCGGGCTGATCTACGAATCCATCTGGTCGCACTACCTGAAGCTCTTCCTCGGCGCCGCCTCGTTCGCGCAGTCGTTCGTGCTGGCGGCGTTCATGGGCGGCATGGCGCTCGGCGCCTGGATCGCGAGCCGCGCCAGCAAGCGCGTCGTGAACCTGCTCGCCGTCTACGGCTGGATAGAAGCCGCGATCGGCCTCGCGGCGCTGGTGTTCCACGAGGTATTCGTGTGGCTCACGCAGGTCTCGCTCGACAGCGTCATCCCAGCGCTGGGCTCGCCGCTCACCGTGGAGATCTACAAATACACGCTGTGCGGCGTGCTGATCGTCCCGCAGACGGTGCTGCTGGGAATGACGTTTCCGCTCATGAGCGGTTCCGTGATCCGGCGCAGCCCGGAAGCGAGCGGCCACCATCTGGCAATGCTCTATTTCACCAATTCGATCGGCGCGGCCGCCGGCGCGCTGGCCGCGGCGTTCCTGCTGCTCGGCTGGATGGGCATGCCGGGCACCATGCGCACGGCGGGCCTGCTGAATCTCGCTCTCGCGGCGGTCGTGCTCGCCGTGGCGCGGGCGGGCGAGCCGCAGCCGCCCGCGGCAGTGCCGGCCGCCGGCGCGGTCCCCGCCAGCGCCTACCTGGTTCGGCTGTTCCTTGCCGCGGCGTTCGTCACCGGGGCCGCGTCCTTCATCTACGAGATCGCGTGGATCAGGATGCTCTCGCTTGTCCTCGGCTCCTCGTTCCAGGCTTTCGAGCTGATGCTGTCGGCCTTCATTACCGGTCTTGCGCTCGGCGGGCTGTGGATCCGCCGCCGCATCGACCGCATCGCCGACCCGGTGCGCTTCGCGGGTATCGTGCAGCTCGCGATGGGGCTCGCGGCGCTTGCCACCATCTTCGTCTACCACCAGAGCTTCGACTGGATGGCGTGGGTGCTGCATGTCCTTCAGCGCGGCGATCAGGCCTATCCGCTCTTCAACCTGTTCAGCCACGCCATCGCGTTTGCCGTGATGCTGCCGGCGACCTTTCTCGCCGGCATGACGCTGCCGCTTTTCACCCACGTCCTGCTGCGCGGCGGGCACGGCGAGCGCGCGATCGGCCAGATCTACTCCGCCAATACACTCGGCGCGATCGCGGGTGTGCTGCTGGCCGTGCACGTGCTGGTACCGGAGTCCGGCGTCAAGCTCACCCTGGTGGTCGGCGCTGCCGCGGACATCCTGCTCGGCGCGTGGCTCCTGCGCTATTCGCAGGCAACGTTCCGGCGCGCCCACGCGTTCGCGGCGCTGATCGCCGGCATGCTCGCCGCATCCGCCACCGCCCGCGCCGGCGTGCTGGAGCACGAGCGGCTTGCGTCCGGCGTGTTCCGCTACGGCCGCATCGGGGATGGTCAAAGCGAGGTCTTCTTCTATCGGGACGGCAAGACGGCATCGGTCGCCGTGCGACGCCATAACAACAACTCGGTCGGGATCATCACCAACGGCAAGCCGGACGCAGCGATCCAGATGGATCCTGAGCGACCGCCCACCGGCGACGAGTACACGATGGTCGTCGCCGCCGCGCTGCCGTTGCTGATGAGGCCCGACGCAACGCGCTATGCCAACATCGGCTTCGGCTCCGGCCTTACGGCCGAGATGCTGCTTTCGCACAGCGCCCCGCGCGAAGTGGACACGATCGAGATCGAGCCGGCAATGGTGTCCGGAGCGCGCTCCTTTATCCCGCGCGTTATCCGGCCCTACCGCGACCGGCGCAGCAACATCGTCATCGAGGACGCCAAGAGCTTCTTTGCGCGCCACGGCAAGCGCTACGACGTGATCATTTCCGAGCCCTCGAACCCGTGGGTCAACGGCGTCGCGAACCTGTTCACGACCGAGTGGTACCGCGACGTGAAGCGCTACCTCGCGCCGGGCGGCTTGATGGTGCAGTGGCTGCAGACCTACGAATTCAACGACCGGCTGCTCGGTTCCATCCTGGCGGCGCTGAACGAGAACTTCTCGGATTACGAGATTTACGAGACGAACGCCGTGGATCTGATTCTGGTTGCCGTCGCCGAGGGCAGGGTTCCACGCCCCGGGCCGCTGCCGGTCAAGGAGGCGGCTTTCATGGACCAGCTGAAGCGGCTCGGCATCACGCGTGCAGAGGAGATCGCGGCGTTGAGCGTCGGCACCAAGGGCTTGATTGCGCCGTTATTTGCGCCGCTTGCCTCGCCGGTCAACTCGGACTATCGCCCGATCGTGCAGCTCGAGGCGCCGCGCGCGCGTTTCCACGGCAGCCAGGCAACTGCCGTTCCCGGCTTAGTGATATCGCCGATGCCAATCCGCGAAATGGCCAACGGGGTGGCGGTGACCTACCTGCGGGAACCGTTACCTGAATACGTCCCATCCCTCAACCTGCGGACCCAGTCCGCGGCGCTGGAGATCGCGCGCGGTCTTCTTCAACGCTCGGCCGAACCCCTTGACTCGGGGGACAGAGTGGTCAACACGTTGCTTGCGCTGAAGCGGCCCGGGGCGCTGTGCGGCGCTGCGGTATCCAAGACCGCAATCGAGCAGCTGCACCGCGCGGCGGAGCTGACGCTCTCGAAGCTGGCGCCGGACCTGCGGCGCGCGCTGTGGATCGAGCGGCGCTGGCTCGGCTGCGCGCCCGGCAAGCTCTCGCCCCGGGTGCGCCAGCGGATGGAGATTTATGCCGCAATCGCAGCGCGCGACGCGCCGGCGATGCTCGCCCGCGCGCGCGCATTGCTCGAGCAGGGAGGAACGGCCGAGGGCGGAGACGAGTGGGGACGCTTTCTGCTTCTCACCGCGATGCTCGGCGCGCAGGTCGCGGGCGAACATGCAGAAGCGCATCGCGTCTGGCGCGCTTACGGAGCTGCTCTCTACCCCGGGGGCGTCATTCCCCCCCACGTCATTTTCGTCAACAATCTGAGCTGAGAGCCCGGACAGAACCGGGGGTAACGCGACTCAGCGTCGCGGTGGCCCAACGCCTGCAGGCAGCGGCTCGCCGCACGCGTCCGAGCGCTCCTTGGGCTTGGCCGGCGGCAGGAGCCCCCGGCCGGGTGTGTCGAGGCGGCTCAAGCGGTGGACGGCGCCAGCGAACCCCAGATTCAGCGCATGCCGGTACTGCGCTCTCGCCTCATCCAGACAGCCCAGATTCTCCAGCGCGACCCCGATATGATGGCGCGCAGTGCCGGATTCCGGGCGCAGCAGCACGGCGCTCGCGAGGTGGGTTATGGCCTGCCGGTATTCCTCGAGGTAAAGATGGATCGAAGCTCGCGCCATATGGCAGTCATAGGTCGCGGGGTATTCCACAAGGCATCGTTCGGCGACCGCGATCGCCCGCTCCGCGCGATTCTGATAGAGATACCCCCGGCCGAGATGGTAGAGCGTCCGCGAGCCGCCCGGCACGGCCCGCCGCGGCAGTTTCGCGACGGCATCCTCCCATAGCGCAAGGTTGCTCGCGAACGTGTTCAGCCGGTGATGAGCCTGGTAGAAAAGTAGCGGCAGCACCAGAAGCGCCGCCGCGCCGGCGACGCGAACGGGCACGCGGGCGAGGCCCGAGGCGAGCACCACCATGAGGCCCGGCGCCCACAGGTAGCTGCGGTAGAGAACGAACGGCTCCTGGAAGCGGATCGTCACGAACTCGGTGAAGAACAGGATCCATGGAAAAAGCAGCCCGAATCCCGCCATGCGTGCGAGCCCGCCCCGGCGCATCAGATAAAGGCCAACCACCCCGTAGCCGATGAATCCCGCAACGGCGATGACCGCCACCGCAGGTGACCAGACTCCGGCGAAATCGATTCGAAGGTCGATCGACAGGGCGTCGCTGTCTGGAAATACCCACAGCGCGAGATAGCGGAAGAACAACCCTGCCTGCGTTACGGCGCTTTCCAGCCAGGGCGATTCCAGCACCGTGTGCGCGCCGATTCTCTCGATCTGCGCGGACACCACTCCGAAGTCTGGCTCGTAGGTCGCGCCGATCTTTCCCTTGACCAGTAGCGTTACGAACGCCGCGGCAGGCACGCAGCCTGCCAGATAGAGGGCGGCATGGCGCAGTGCGAAACGCCGCTCCACCGTCACAATGAGCCCGGCAACCACCGCCGTGACCGGCAGCATTACAGCGGTCTCCCGGGACAACACTGCGAGCGAGTAGACCAGGGCAGCGGAAATCGCGTCGGCGTGGCTGCGGCGCCCGAGCCCGCGGACGTAAAGGATGATCGAGGCCAGGGCAAATAATGTCGCGAATACCGAACTGCGCTGGATCAAGTAGCCGGCGCCATACACCGCCACGGGATGGACGGCGAACGCGGCTGCGGCGATGAACGCCGGCGCGTGCGCGCCGAGCCCCGCCGGCGGCGGCGCGGCGGAGCGTCGTGCCGCGTGGTGCTGGAGATCGAAGATCAGCTTATAGAGCGCCAGCGAGCACGCAATGTGGAACACCAGGCCCAGAATGCGGTGGGCCTCCATCGTTCCCCAGATGACCTGGACGATGGCCAGCGAAAAATAGGGCGGCAGCCTTAACTCGAGGCCGAACGGATGCGTCGCGTAATACGCGTGCCGCAGTCCCGAGAAGAAGCCGATGTCATCGAA
>DATIGN010000101.1:0-4915 GCA_035454685.1 Burkholderiales bacterium
GCTGTCGGGTGTAGCTTCCTTTCTACAGTGCGCATCATCGTCGCGAAAGCCCGACACTCGTCTGTAGCGTTTCCATCACGCTGGCGAAGCTTGACGCCGGTCATCAGCATGAAGCGATATACGCGCATGCTCGCTAGAGGAGAAAATCTTCCTCGTATGGCGAGCGACAGTATCCATTGCGAAATTCTCAGGCGTGCGGCCGAAATCGCAGGCGGTGAAGACAGGCTTGCACAGCACCTCGACGTGAGACCGGAGGACATGCACGTGTGGGTGCAAGCCAAAGCGACCGCGCCGGCCGGCATCTACATAATCGCGTTAGACACCCTCTCTCGCGGCCCCCAAGGGGCTTAGTCAGGGGTAAGCCTCGCTTCAAAGGGCGCGCAGGCGGCGCATCACCACTCCCAGCGCAAAGATCGCCGCGGTGACGCCGAGGATCCAGAGCGACATGGGCCGGTCGAGGAAGATGCCGAACGAGCCGCGCGAGATCGTGAGACTCTGGCGCAGCGACTGCTCGGCGAGCGGGCCGAGCACGAGGGCGAGGACCAGCGCGGCAGGAGAGAAGCCGAAGACCTTCATGAAGAAGCCGAAGATCCCGGCGACGAGCATGAGCGCCGTTTCGACGATGCTGCCGTTCACGCTGTAGGTGCCGATCGTGCAGATGAGGATCACCGCAGGCGCGAGGATCCGGTACGGCAACCTGACGAGCTGCACGAAGATCGGGATGGCGAACACGTTGAGCGCGAGCAGCGCGACGTTTCCGAGGTACATGCTGGCGATCAAGCCCCAGGCGAACTCCGGCTTCTGCACCATAAGCAGCGGCCCCGGCGTGAGCCCCCAGAGGATGAAGGCGGCGAGCAGCACCGCGGTCGCGCCCGAGCCGGGGATGCCGAGGGTGAGCAGCGGCACCATCGCTCCCGACGAAGCGGCGTTGTTTGCCGCCTCGGGACCCACCAGGCCCGCCATGGCGCCCTTGCCGAATTTCTCCGGCGTGCGCGACGCGGACTTTTCCACCGAGTAGGACATGAGCGACGCGACGGTCGCGCCGGCGCCCGGGATCACGCCGATGACGAAGCCGAGGAGCGAGCCGCGCACGAGGGCGAGGTTCGACTCGGTGAAGTCGCGCGCCTCCGGCCAGAAGCGGCGCTCCTTCTGGTACTGCACGATTCCGCCGGTGCCGGTGACATGCAGCCCGGTGTAGAAGGCGTGGTAGAGCTCGCCCAGGCCGAACAGGCCGATGGCGATCGGGATGAAATCGATGCCTTCGATCAGCTCCGCCGAGCCGAAGGTGAAGCGGCTGTTGCCGGTCTCGAGGTCGACACCCACGGTGCCAAGGGCGAAGCCGAGCAGCGCCGAGATCACCCCGTAGCGCCAGTTACCGCCGACCATCACGATGAGGGTGAGCAGGCCCATCATCACGAGCAGGAAGAACTCCGGCGGCCCGAAGCTGCGCGTGAGCTGCGAGAACGGCGGCGCGAGCACCGTGATCAGCACGACGCCGAGCGTGCCGCCGACGAAGGAGGCGACGGCCTGCATGACGAGCGCGGGGCCGGCGCGGCCCTGCTGCGCCAGCGGATAGCCATCGAAGGTGCTCGCCACCGACGAGGACTCGCCCGGCGTATTGAGCAGGATGGAGGTGATCGTGCCGCCGTACTGCGAGCCGTAGTAGATCGCCGCCAGCATGATGACCGCGCCGGTGGGCTCCATGCCGAAGGTCACCGGCAGCAGGACGGCGAGCGCGGCAGCAGGACCGAAGCCGGGGATGATGCCCACGATCATGCCGAGCACGACGCCGACGAAGAGCCACACGAGGTTGATCGGCGAGACCGCCACCGACAGGCCGAGCAGCAGGTTGGCGAAGATCTCCATCAGAACGGCAGCGGCAGGATGCCGCGCGGCATCGCAGCGTTCAGCCACACCTTGAACAGCAGGTAAGCGCCGACCGGCAACGCGACCGCGAGAAGCGCGTTCTGCACGTGGCGGCCGCGATTGAGAACGGCGAGCGTCGCCGCCATGAAGGCGATCATCGACAGGAGGCCGCCGACCAGCTCGAGAGCGAGGACGAACGCCGCCGACAGGCCCACCACCGCGGCCAAGGTGCGCCAGAACGCCGACAGCCGCTCGGGCGTGCGGGCGCGGTCCGCGTACAGGCTGTAGGCGCAGAGCGCAGTCAGGCCCACGCCGATGATGCGCGGGAAGAAGCCCGGCCCGAGCCGGCCCGCCGAGGACAGGTAGCTCAGGTCGGCGAACGCTACATAGCTGTAGCCGCCGGCGAGAAGCAGGAGCGCGCCGAGGAAACCCGCCCGCATCGGGGGTCGGATTTCCTACTTGATGGCGCCCTGCTTCCTCAGGATGTCGCCGAACGTGCCCTGCGTCTTCTTAAGGAAGGCGCGGAAGTCCTCGGCGTAGAGCACGTTCTCGGTGAGCACGTTCTTTTCTATGTAAGCCTTCCACTCGGGCGTCTCCACCACCTTCTTCATGGTGGCGATCCACCACTGCTGCGCTTCCTTTGGCACATCGGGCGGCAGCACCAGGCCGCGCGGCAGCGAGATGCCGATGTCGTAGCCGAGCGCGGCGAAGGTCGGCACGTTGCCGAGCGCTTTCGGCGTGCTCTTGCCGCTGTACGCGATCGGGCGCATGTCGCCGGACTGGATCAGGCCCAGCACTTCGCCCGGGTTGGACATCGCGGCGTCCAGCGCCCCGGAGAGGAGCGCAGTGATCAGCTCGCCCTGCTTGTTGAACGACACGTACTCGAACTTGAACCCCGCCTTCTCCGAGACCAGCTTGGGCACGATGAAATCGATGTTGACCGCGCCGATGCCACCGATCGAAGGCGACTTCGCCTTCGCCGCCGCGACGAACTCCTGCAGGCTTTTCGCTTTCGAGTCCTTGTTCACCAGCATCAGCATGTCGTCGGTGGCGAGCAGCGCGATCGGGGTGAAGCTGTGCGGCTGCCAGGGGGTGTTCGCCTGCAGCGGCGTGGTGATGAAGCTGCCGCTCGTGCTGGTGATGTGATAGGGATCGCCCTTCTGGCCGAAGACGTAACCCCAGCCCTTGGCGCCGCTGCCGCCGGGCCGGTTCTCGGCCACAATCGTGTCGGGGTAGAGCTTGTACTTCTCCAGGATGGAGATGATGGTGCGCGACATGATGTCGTTGCCGCCGCCCGGACCGAAGGCAATCGTCCAGTTGAGGCGCTTGCTCGGGTACTTGTCCTGGGCGTAGGCAGGGGCGGCGACCAGGACAGCGGCCGCCAGCAGCGACGTGAACAGCTTGGTGGTCATGGCTTCCTCCTCCGGCCAAATACTAGCGGACCAGCAGCGCGTTATGGAACCCATGGTCAACCTGCGCTCAACGCCGAGGTCCCATCCTTGGCCGAACACAATGGTGCGCGTTATCGCGGACGAGGCCTGCAAGGCAAGCGTCACGAGGGCTTAGGTTCGACTTCTAATCCGTTGATCGGCGGTTCGAATCCGCCACAACCTCCCGATCCCTCAGCGGGTCCCGGCGGGTTAGAGAACCCAAGTCTTCCTTGCCCTTGCAGTGCACGATACCGAAACGCGTAACGAAAGCCGTCCATGGCGCGCTGCTTCGCGTCGATGTGCTTCATCGCCAACGGCGTCGCCGAGTTCCACGGCATGCGCATACTCCAAATAGGTGATGAAAGCTCGTTCCAATTGTGTCTAGATCGATTCCGGCCGCGCCTCGCTGCCGGTGCAGGGCCGGGCCAACATTTTCAGCCACATGATCAACCTGCCGTCGTCGTACTTCGAATCGCGTCACTTTGGCGACGTGGTGTCGCGCTTCTGCTCGCAGACGCAGGTACCCCTCGGCTTCGGCATGCTCCTGCTGTTGCGAACGATGGTCTCGGCCATGCGCTCGATATGAGCGTCGCACAGCCACTTTCGAAGGCGATCGCTCCCCCTGGGCAGGGCGCGACGCACGGCGGCATGGCCGACCACGAAGTCGCACGCTGGAGCGCTTGGGACCGCTTCGTCGCGGCGACGCCCGACACGGGATTCATGCAATCCTCGTCGTGGGCGCAGTTTCGCGCCCGAGCCGCCGGCGGCGGGCACTTCGCCGTCACCGTGAAAGACGGCGACGCGATTGTCGGCGGCGCGGTGGTTGGCAAGTGGCCCTACGAGCCGGGTCATTGCTTCTATTACGTGCAGGAAGGGCCGGTGCTGCCCGCCGACGAGGCCAGCGCGGCCGAGGTGTTCAACGCCGCGCTCGAGCGCATCGAGCGCCATCGCAAGGCCGAGGACGCCACGGTCAGCCACCTGCGGATCGAGCCGCGCTGGCAGCGCTTGCCGGAGTTCGTGCGCGGCTTTCGGCCGTTGGCGTCCGCTGACCGCTTCTCCGAGCCGCGCAACACGCTGTGCATCGACCTGCGCCCGAGCGAAGACGAGATCCTCGCGCAGATGAAGCCCAAGGGCCGCTACAACGTTCGCGTCGCGCGCAAGCACGGCGTCACGGTCGTCAAAGACAATTCGCTTCAGGGCACGATCGACTTCATCCGTATTCAACGCTGCACGGCTGTTCGCAAGGGTATCCAGCCGGTGCACTCAAGCTACTTCGACGCGATGCTCGCTGAGCTCGTAGCGCGGGGCCACGCCTCGCTGTTTTTTGCCGAGTGTGGCGCGGTGCGACTCGCCACCGCGCTCGTCGTCACGTTCGGCCGGCGCGCAACCTACCTCTTCGGCGGCTCGCTCCTGGTGCAACGGCACGTGATGGCGCCGTACCTGCTCCATTTCGAAATTATGCGCACGGCCAAGGCCTGGGGCTGCGACTGGTACGACTTGTGGGGCGTCGCGCCACTCGACCAGCGGGACCATGTCTGGCAACAGATAAGTGAATTCAAGCGCAAGTTGGGCGGCGTCGACGTTCAGCTCGTGCCGACGCTCGACTACGTCTACGACGA
>DATIGN010000102.1:0-3091 GCA_035454685.1 Burkholderiales bacterium
CAGATCCTGACCGAGATCTACCGCACCCGCGACGAGCTGGAAAAGACGCTGGTCGCGATCGAGCATCGCCTCACTCCGGGGCAGCTTGTGGACCAGGGGCTCGACTACCTGCGCCACAGCGGCGCCAACGAGTTCGTGCACAACCTGGGCGGCGCGGCGAAGCAAAATCCGCTGCCGGTGGCGCTCGTCGGCATCGGCCTCGCCTGGCTGATGGCCCTCGGCCGGCAGCCGGCGCAGAACTACGGCTCGTCCATATCCAGCTCGGGTCTGCAGGGAAGCATGGCTTCGATGCGGGATAAGGCGAGCGAAGCTGCGCACAGCGCCGCGGAAAGCATGCACTCAATGCGTGAGCGCGCACGCGGCAGCATGGATTACCTGGTGCACGAGCAGCCGCTCGCGCTCGGAGCGATTGGGCTCGCGATCGGTGCGGTGCTCGGCGCGGCAGCGCCAAGGACCCGGCAGGAAGAAAGGCTCATGGGCGAGGCGAGCCGGGGGGTTGCCGAAAAAGCCAGCGAGCTCGGCTCGCAGCAATTCGACCAGGCCCAACAGGCACTTAAGCAGGCCGCTGAAAAACTTCAGGGCCAGCATCCGGGACCGACGGCCGCCGGGCCGGACAAGAAGGGCGCCTGGTAGTGGCGGCCGCGGCCGACGCGCGCGGCCGCGAGGCGGGCACGCCGCGCGAGATCCCCTTCTGGCTCGATATCACGCGGCGGGTAAAGGAGCAAATCAGGCGCGACCGGCTTTCGATTATCGCGGCCGGGGTGGCGTTCTATGGCCTGCTCGCCATATTCCCGGGCCTGGTAGCGCTGGTGGCAATGTACGGCCTGTTTGCTGATCCCGCGCAGATCGCGCAGCATGTCGCATCGCTCAGCGTGATCCTGCCCCCGGAGGCGGCCCGGGTCGTGATGGGGCAGCTCCACGACCTCGCCTCCACGGACCGCACCGCGCTCGGCCTCGGCGCCATCGGCGGCCTGCTGCTCGCACTCTGGAGCGCGTCGGCGGCGGTGCGGACGCTGATGGACGCGCTGAACGTGGCCTATAACGAAGAAGAGCGGCGCGGCACCATCCGCTTCTACGGCACCGCGCTCCTCCTCACGTTCGGCGGTGTGATCGCCGTGATTCTTGCGATCGCGCTGGTAATAGGCCTTCCGGCGTTCCTCAACCTGATCGGACTGAACTGGCTCGTCGAAACCGTAGTCGCGCTCGTGCGCTGGCCGGTCCTGGCGGTGCTCGCGATCGTCGCCTTTGCCGTCCTCTATCGCTACGGGCCGAGCCGCGCGCAGCCGCGCTGGCGCTGGGTGAGCTGGGGCGCCACGATCGCGGTCGTGCTATGGATCTTCGGCTCGGCGCTGTTCTCCCTCTACGTCACACGCTTCGGCAACTACAATGAAACCTACGGCGCGGCGGGCGCGGTGGTCATCCTGCTGATGTGGTTCCTGCTTTCCTCTTACGCGATCTTGATCAGCGCCGAGATCAATGCCGAGATGGAGCGGCAGCCAGGCAGGGCTGGCGAGTACTAGTGGACTGTAACGCGCGAATCCGTAGTGATTCTGTGGACGGGATTGCGGTAGACCCACTTCACGGGTTTGGGTGCGAGATTGTATCGGCGGATGTAGCGCATGAGTTTGCGTTTCAGGTCGGCGACGGAGGAGAAGACGCCGCGGGCGATCACATCGCGTTCAATCTTGGCGAACCAGATTTCCACTTGGTTGAGCCAAGACGAATAGGTCGGCGTGTAATGCAGACGGACATTCGAGTGTTTGGCGAGGAATTCCTCGACCGCCTTGGTCTTGTGGGCCGAGAGATTGTCGCAAATGACATGGATCTCCTTGCGCTTGGGTTGGTGAGCGACGATATCGGCAAGAAACGCGACGAATTCCGCGCTGGTATGTCGGGGCGCGGTCTTGCCCAGCACCTCACCGGTCTTGGTGTTGAAGGCCGCGTAGAGCGAGAGCGTCCCGTGGCGGTAATACTCGAAGCCGTGGCGCTCGAGCCTTCCGGGCGAAAGCGGCAGCACCGGATCGAGTCGGTCAAGCGCCTGGATTGCGCTCTTCTCATCAACGCAGAACACGGCAGCGTGCGCCGGCGGATTGAGGTACAGCCCAAGGACATCGGCCGCCTTGGCCTCGAAATCGGGGTCGTCGGAGGCCATGTAGCGCTCAAGCCGATGCGGCTTAAGCCCGTGCTTCGCCCAGATTCGCGCCACCATCATGTGCGAGACCCCAAGGGCCTTCCCAAGCTTGCGCGTGCTCCAGTGCGTCGAGCCGTCGGTAGGCGCTTTTTGCGTCCAGGCCAGCACCTTCGCCTCGATCTTCGCGGCAGCCTCATCAGGCTCACTGCCTCGGTGGCGTGCGTAAAGACCCGCCATGCGCTCTTGCTCAAAACGCCGCTTCCAGCGACTGATGTAATCGGCAGTGCACGGCAAGCGTTCACCGATGACATTCCAGCTCAAACCCTCATCGAGCATCATGATGAGTCGCGCGCGCTTCACATCGGACGCCGGCGCCGCGCGCGAGCGCACCAAAGACACGAGCGCATGGCGCTCTTCCGTAGTCAGAGAGAGGGACGAATTCATGCCTCATGATACTACGGATATGAGTGTTACAGTGCACTAGTCCCGCGGACGTTCGGCAGCAGCTATGACTTGCAAACCAGCATGCCGCAACCACTTGATGTTCGTCGTCCAGTGGTCCAAACGGCATGCTGCGCGCGTCAGCCGCCTAATGCCAGGCAAGAAGCGAAACATGCGGTTGAAAACTAAAACGTCGCTGTTCATCAGCAGGCAGAATCCTAGAAAGCCGTAAGTCCGCCAAGACGTCAGTCTGAGGCCCACACGCGTCAACCCGTCCTGAGTGTCTTTCCGCCGGAGCGGCCGTTCGGTCGTGTGGTCGAGCGCGCTTGACAGGCGGTAGATGACCTTGCGAATTCCGCGCCACAAGGCGAAATCGTCGACTGGCTCGCGGAAGAAGAATCTTCCGCCAGGCTTCAGAATACGGCGCACCTCGGCGTACAGTCTACTGCGGTCCGGTACGTGATGAATGCCGCCAAGCATGGCTACGTTGTCAAAAACGCCATCGGCAAGCGGCAGCAT
>DATIGN010000103.1:0-36895 GCA_035454685.1 Burkholderiales bacterium
AAGGACATGTGGATGGTGCCGTACACCTCCACCTGTGCCAGTGCGGCAGCGGGCGCGGCCAACGCTCCGGTTACCGCCAGCGTTAGAAGTTTCTTCTGCATTCGAATGCTCCTCTCCTTTTTGGTTTAAACCGGCAGCGCCCGACCGCGCGCCGCCAACCCCTCCGTTGAGAAGTCTTAAGGAGTGTGCCGAATGCCCCTTTGGCCCAACAAGGAATACGCGCCATGCGTCAGGTGTACGAGGGCGGTTGTTGCGATTCTCCAACAGCCCTGCTGCACTGCAATACCTACGGAAAGAGCTTCCTGAGGGCAGTGCCCGGGTCAGGCGCGCGCATGAAGGCCTCGCCGACGAGGAACGTATGAACACCCGCGGCGCGCATGCGCGCTACGTCCGCCGCGGAGACAATGCCGCTTTCGGTGACGATGATCCGGTCCTTCGGGACGCGCGGCAGGAGCTCGAGCGTGGTCTCGAGGCGAGTTTCGAAGGTCCGCAGGTTGCGGTTGTTGATGCCGATGAGCGGCGTCTTGAGGGCGAGCGCGCGTTCGAGCTCGGCGGCGTCGTGCACCTCGACGAGCACCGCCATGCCGAGCTCGAGGGCCAGCGCTTCGAGCTCCCGCATCCCGCGGTCTTCGAGGCAGGCGGCAATCAGCAGGACGCAATCCGCTCCCAACGCGCGCGATTCGTAGGCCTGGTAGGGATCGATGAGGAAGTCCTTGCGCAGCGCGGGGAGCGCGCAGGCGGCTCGCGCCTGCTGCAAATGGGTCGTGGACCCTTGAAAGAACTCGGCATCCGTCAATACCGACATGCAGGCGGCCCCGGCCTTCTCGTAGCTGCGGGCGATCGCGGCCGGATCAAAATTCTCGCGCAGCAATCCCTTCGAAGGGCTGGCGCGCTTGATCTCGGCGATCACTGCCGGGCGCTTCGCGCGCAGCGCGCCGACGAAGTCTCTGACCTTCGGGGCACGACGTGCTTTTGCCTCGGCATTCGGAAGGCTTTCCTTGGCCGCGGCAATCTCAGCGCGCTTGGCGGCGAGGATGCGCTCGAGGATGCTCACGCGTTTGCTTTCACCTTCTGCGTGAAAGCGACGAATTCCTCCAGCTTCTGCTTGGCCGCGCCGCTCCGGATCGCGTGCACGGCGCGCTCGACGCCCGATTTGAGCGTCTTCGCCACCCCGGCGACATAGATCGCGGCCCCGGCGTTCAACGCGACGATGTTCTGCGCGGGACCCGGCTGCCCTTCCAGCACCGCCTGGATCATCGCCTTGGATTCCGCCACGGTATGCACTTCGATCGCTCGGCGGTCGTAGAGCTCGAGGCCGAGCTCGCCCGGATGGAGGTTGTACTCGTTGATCTCTCCCTTCACCAGCTCGCCGACCATGGTCGGGCCGGAGATCGAGATCTCGTCCAGGCCGTCCAGCCCGTACACGACCATGACATGCCTCGAGCCGAGCCGCTGGAGAGCGCGCACCTGGATGCCGACCAGGTCGGGGTGGAACACCCCCATCAGCTGGTGCTTCGCCCCCGCCGGGTTGGTGAGCGGCCCGAGAATATTGAAGATGGTGCGCACGCCGAGGTCCTTGCGCACCGGCGCGGCATGCTTCATCGCCGCGTGGTGCGCCGGGGCGAACATGAAGCCGATGCCGAGCTTGTCGATCGCCTGCGCGGTATCAGCGGGGCCGACCCCGATGTGCGCGCCGAGGGCTTCGAGCACTTCCGCACTGCCCGAGGACGAAGACACCGAGCGTCCCATATGCTTGGCGACTTTCGCGCCGGACGCGGAGGCGACGAAGGCGGCGCAGGTCGAGACGTTGAACGTGTGCGCGGCGTCGCCGCCGGTGCCGCAGGTATCGACGAGGTGCCGGTCGTCGGCGACCTCGACCGGCGTCGCGAACTCGCGCATGACCTGCGCCGCCGCGGCGATCTCGCCGATGGTCTCCTTCTTCACGCGCAACCCGATGATGAAGCCGGCGATCTGGGCGGGGCTCAGCTCGCCGCGCATGATCTGGCGCATGACATGCAGCATCTCGTCGTGAAACACCTCGCGATGCTCGACGGTGCGCTGGATCGCTTCGGCGATCGTGATCTGCTTCATGACGTCCTCCCCTTGAGGAAATTTTCGAGCATCCTGTGGCCGTGCTCGGTGAGCAGCGCCTCGGGATGAAATTGCACGCCTTCTACCGGCAGACTGCGGTGGCGAAGTCCCATGATCTCTCCATCGTCGGCGTGGGCGCTGATCTCGAGGCACTCCGGCACAGACTCACGCTCCACCACCAGGGAGTGATAACGGGTCGCAACGAAGTCCTGCGGAACGGAAGTGAAAACCCCCTTGGAATCGTGCGCGATGCGCGAAACCTTGCCGTGCATGACCCGCTTCGCACGCACCACGTTGCCGCCAAACGCCTGCCCGATCGCCTGGTGGCCGAGGCACACGCCGAGGATCGGCACCTTGCCGGCGAGGCGCGCGATCGTCTCGAGCGTGATGCCGGCCTCGTTCGGCGTGCAGGGGCCCGGCGAGAGGACTACGTGAGAGGGCTTGAGCGCCTCCACGTCGCTCACGCCAAGCTCGTCGTTGCGAACCACCTTCACTTCCGCGCCGAGCTCGCCGAGGTATTGCACCAGGTTGAAGGTGAACGAATCGTAGTTGTCGATCATCAATAGCATCACGCCCGCCCTGCGGTGGATTCTACTTAGGGGTTACGCGAGTGCTCTAGGCGCGCGAGCGCCAGCGCCAGAAGAACGGAAGCTGCAGAAGCGCGAGCTGGGGCTTCACGCGGGCGATTCTAGCCGAGATACTGCGCCCATGGGGCAAACGAAAATCGCGCTCGCGCATGGCGAGCTCGCGGCCCGCCAGCTTGCGCAGGGCGACTACGGCGCCGCGCTCGAAAGCCTGAGCACCGCGCTCGGGCTCGCGCCGCGGGCCGACTCGCTATGGGCGCAGTTCTCCGACCTGATCCGCTATTTCAACCTGCGCCACCCGGTGCCCGCGCAGATACGCGACCTGCTTGCCGCAGCGCTCGAGCACAAGGCGGTGGACCCGGGAGATCTGGTGCGGCCCATCAGCACGCTTGCGCTTTCCAATCCGCAAGGTGCGCTCGCCGAGCCGCTCCTGCTGCGACTGCTCGAGGACACGGTGATCCGCGACGCCGAGCTCGAGCGCGCGATCGTCGAGGCACGCCGGCGCATGCTGAAGGATCCGCTCCGGCTTCCCGTGATGGTCGCGATCGCCCACCAGTGCTTCAACGCCGAATACGTGTTCGACGAAACGCCGGAGGAACGCAGCCGCGTCGATGCGCTTCGGCCCACCGACCCGAATTCGTACGCCGTCTACGCGTCCTATCGCCCGCTGTCCACCCTGGAGCGCGTGGACCGGGCCGGGATCGAGTCACTCGCCCGCCGGCAGATCGACGAGCCCTCCGAGGAAAGGCGACTGGCTGGCCTGATCCCCTCCATGGGGCACACCGACGACCCGGTTTCCCTGAAAGTGAGGGCGCAGTACGAGCAGAACCCGTACCCGCGCTGGGTGCGGGTGCCGTCGATCGTCGCGCCGGTCGACATGCGCGGTTTAACCGGGGACCCAAGCATCCTGGTCGCGGGCTGCGGCACCGGGCAGCACGCCGTCACGACCGCTCGGCGCTTCCCAGGCTCAAACGTGCTCGCCATCGATCTCAGCCTGCCGAGCCTCGCCTATGCCAAGCGCAAGACGGACGAAATTGGACTGAAGAACATCGAGTACCGCCAGGCCGATGTCCTCGCGCTCGGGGCGCTCGGCGAGCGCTTCGATCTCATCGAATGCTCGGGCGTGCTGCATCACATGGCCCACCCGCTCGAAGGGTGGCGCGTGCTGGCGTCGCTCCGCAAGCCGGGCAGCCGCATGCGGATCGGCCTGTACAGCGAAGCCGGGCGCCGGCAGGTAGTACGGGCGCGCGAGCTCATTGCCGAACGCGGCTTTGGCCCCGATCCGGAAGGCATCCGGGCTGCGCGCGCGGAGATCCGGAGGGATCCGCTGCTTGCTCAGCTCGCGCGCAACGAGGACTTCTTCAGCATGAGCGGCTGCCGCGACCTGCTGTTTCACGTGCATGAGCGCCGCTTCACTCTTCCCGAGGTCGAGTCGATGATCGAGCAGCTCGGCTTGAGGTTTGTCGGTTTCGAGTTTCCCGACAGCGGCGCTACGCTCGCCCGCTACCGCGCCAGGTTCTCCGAGGATTCACTCCAAAACTGGCACAAGTTCGAACAGGAGTTTCCTCACACCTTCTCGCGCATGTATCAGTTCTGGGTGGCCTGACCGGCCGCGGGGTCCAGCTGCGCGATTTCCGCCGCGCGGAGCAGCGCGCGCGCTTTGTGCTGGGTCTCCAGCCATTCCGAGCGCGGGTCGGAGTCCGCGACGATCCCGGCAGCGGCCTGGACATGAAGGCGCCGGTCCTTCACCAGCGCGGTCCTGATCGCAATCGCGACGTCCATGTCGCCGTTGAAGCCGAGGTAGCCGACCGCGCCGCTATAGACGCCGCGCTTGACCGGCTCGAGCTCGTCGATGATCTGCATGGCGCGCACCTTCGGCGCCCCGGTGACGGTGCCGGCAGGGAAGCTCGCCTTCAGCACGTCGATCGCGTCCAGCCCCGGCGCGATTCGCCCCTCGACGTTCGAGACGATGTGCATGACGTGCGAGTAGCGCTCGATCACCATGCGCTCGGTCACCTTGACGCTGCCCGTGGCGGCGACGCGGCCGACGTCGTTGCGCCCGAGGTCGATCAGCATCACGTGCTCGGCGCGCTCCTTCGGATCGGCGAGCAGCTCCTGGGCGATGGCCGCGTCGGCTTCGGGGGTCGCGCCGCGCGGCCGGGTGCCGGCGATCGGCCGCAGCGTGACCGTATCGCCGGCGAGCCGCACCAGGATTTCGGGCGATGCGCCGACTACGCAGTGATCGCCGAAGTCGAAGTAATACATGTAAGGCGAGGGGTTCACGCCGCGCAGCGCCCGATAGAGCTCGAGCGGCGGCGCGTCGAATGCGCGCGAGGTGCGTTGCGACACCTGTACCTGCATGACGTCGCCGGCCAGGATGTATTCCTTGCAGCGGCGCACGGCGTCGAGAAACCCGGCTTCGGTGAACGAGCTCTCCAGCGGCGCGGGTTTCACGTTCGTCTTCGAAGAGTCGAAGAACCTTTCGTCCGGCAAAGGGCCCGCCAGCCGTGAGCGCAAGTGCTCCAGCCTCGACTTCGCATTGCGCATCGAATCGGGCTCGCGCGGATCCGCGTACACCACGAGGTAGAGCTTGCCGAGCACGTTGTCCATCACTGCGAGCTCGTCGGAGACGAGGAGCAGCATGTCCGGCGTGCCGAGCGGATCCGGCTTTTCCGCTCGCAGGGCGCTCTTTTCGACGTGGCGCACCGCCTCGTAGCCGAAGTAGCCGGCGAGGCCGCCGCCGAAGCGCAACGCCGCCGGCACCGGCGCGACGCGGTGACGCCCGAGCCAGGCGCGCGCGTACTCGAACGGATCGGCTTCGACGCTTTCCAGGCAGACGTCCGTGCCACGAGCGTCGCGCAACAGGCGCCGCACCGTGCAGCCGCGCGCCGTGGTCTTCGCCTCTATCCGCTCGGCGCAGGCGAGCCCGATGAACGAGTAGCGTCCGAAGCGCTCGCCGCCGACCACCGACTCGAGGAGGTACGAGTAGGGGGTGTTGGCGAGCTTCAGGTACAGCGCGAGCGGCGTGTACAGATCCGCGCGCGCCTCGGCCACGACCGGGATGCGCGTATGGCTCAACTCAGGCGGGCGCGCATGTCGCGGATCGTGGCCGCGTAGTCCTTCGAGCCGAAGATCGCGGAGCCGGCGACGAACGTGTCGGCGCCCGCGCGCGCGATTTCTGCGATGTTGTCGGTCTTGATCCCGCCGTCGACCTCGAGCCAGATCTCCTTTTGCGTATCGTCGATTCGCCGGCGCACCTGCGAAATCTTCGGCAGCACCGAGCGGATGAACTGCTGCCCGCCGAAGCCGGGATTCACCGACATGAGGAGCACGAGATCGAGCTTCTCGAGCGTGTGGTCGAGCCACGACACCGGCGTGGCCGGATTGAGCACGAGTCCCGCCTTGCAGCCCTGCTCCCTGATCAGCGCGATCGTGCGGTCGACGTGCTCCGAGGCTTCCGGATGAAAGCTGATGATGCTCGCGCCCGCTTTGGCGAACTCGGGGATGAGCGCGTCCACCGGCTTCACCATGAGGTGCACATCGAGCGGCAGGCGAACATGCGGCTTGAGTGCCGCGCACACCAGCGGCCCGACGCTAAGGTTAGGCACGTAGTGGTTGTCCATGACGTCGAAGTGAATGAGGTCGGCGCCGGCGCGCTCCACCGCGCGCACCTCGTCGCCCAGACGGGAAAAATCCGCCGACAGGATCGAAGGCGCGATGCGAAACGTCATGGCGGCGCGGAGTTTACAATGCCGCGGTGGCGCGGGAGAAGCCTTACGAGGTCGAGGTGAACGCGGCGACTCAGTATCTCGCCGAGCAGTCCGACGAGAGCGCCGGACGCTACGTGTTCGCGTACACGATCACGATCCACAACACCGGCGCGGTCGCCGCGCAGCTCATCAGCCGGCACTGGATCATCACCGACGCGCAGGGCCTGGTGCAGGAGGTGCGCGGCCTCGGCGTGGTGGGCGCGCAGCCGCTGCTGCAGCCCGGCGAGCGCTTCGAGTACACGAGCGGCGCCTCGATCGCCACTCCAGTCGGAACGATGCGCGGCAGCTACCAGATGGTCGCCGCCGACGGCACGCGCTTCGAGGCGCCGATCCCCGAGTTCACGCTGTCCATGCCCCGGGTGCTGCACTGAGGCTATTTGCACGGGTCATTTCCGTTTTCTGGGCCAGGTGAACCACACGATGAAAGCGACGATCGCCAAGGCGAGCGCGATCTCGAGGTAGATGATCCACATACGCTGGGCCGTCTTGATTCTAGTGCTGGCCGGCTGTACGCCCGCGCCGGTCGTGTGCCCGGTTTGCCCGCCCCCGAAGCCGCAACCGGAAACGGCGCGTTACGAGCCGCGCGGGTTTACCGATCTGCCGGGCTGGAACCGCGCACAGCTCGAGCCGAGCCTGCGCGCCTTCATTGCGGGCTGCGCGCGGTTCAAGCGGGTCTGCGCGCTGGCGAAAAGCCTGCCGGCTGGAGACGAGCAGGCCGCCCGCCGATTCTTTGAAACCGAGTTCGTGCCCTACGCGCTCATTTCAAGCGAGAGCGGTGACACCGGCCTCGTCACCGGCTATTACGAGCCGATCGTGGACGGCAGCCGCGTGCCGAGCGCGCAGCACCGCTTTCCGATTTTCGGCGTTCCGCCGGACTTGGTAATCGTGGACCTGGGAAATGTCGTCCCCGAAACCCGGCCGCTCCGGCTGCGCGGCCGCCTGGAGGGCCGGCGTCTGGTGCCCTATTACTCGCGTGCCGAGATCGACGGGCGCGGCGAAGCGTTCGGCGCGCCGGTGCTTGCCTGGGGCGGCGACCCGGTAGAGCTTTTCTTCCTGCAGATCCAGGGCTCAGGCCAGGTGCGGCTGGAGAACGGCGAGCGCATTCGCGTGGGCTACGCCGACCAGAACGGCCACCCCTACCGCTCGCTCGGCCGCTACCTCGTCGACCGCGGCGAACTCCTCCTCGAGCAGGCGTCGATGCAGGGAATCAAAGCCTGGGCGGCGGCAAACCCGCAGAAGCTGCGCGACGCGCTCAACCACAATGCGAGCTACGTGTTCTTTCGCGAGCTGCCGCCTACCGACGGCCCGATCGGCGCGCTCGGCGTGCCGCTGCATGCCGAGGTGAGCCTCGCCGTCGACCGCCGTTTCGTGCCGCTCGGCGCACCGGTATACGTTGCGAGCACCTTTCCGCTGTCTGAAGAGCCGCTCGAGCGCTTGATGGCGGCGCACGATACCGGAGGCGCGATCCGGGGTGTCGTGCGCGCTGATTTCTTCTGGGGCACCGGCCAGGACGCTGGCGCGCAGGCCGGGCGCATGCGCCAGCAAGGAAAGATGTGGCTGCTCTGGCCTATTGGCGAGCCGCCGCCACCCGGTCCAGCATCTCCTTGAGGTCCTCGGGACGCAGGCCGCCCGCCATGCGCTCGCCGTTGGCGAAGAAAAGCGTCGGCGTGCTGTTGACGCCCAGCTTTTGCCCGATCTCGAGCACCTTGTCGACGGGGTTGGCGCAACTCGAGGGTGCCTCCGGGACCTTCGGTCGCGGCGCCGCGGCAAGGTCGAGCCACGCCTTCGCGCGGTCTGTCGAGCACCACACCGCGCGCGAATGGTCGGCGTTCTCCGGCCGGATCACGGGGTACATGAAGACGTAGATCGTGATGTCGTCCGTCTGCGCGAGCACGCGCTCGAAATTGCGGCACGCGGGGCAGTAGGGGTCCGAGAACATCGCGAGCACGCGCTTGCCGTTGCCGCGCTGTACTTTCACCGCGAGATCGAGCGGCAGCGATTCGAACTTGATCGCGTTCAGCTTGCGCAGCCGCTCTTCCGTGAGATCACGGTTGGTGCGCAAGTCGTGGATGCTTCCATCGATCACATAAGCGGCGGCCGGATCGGTATAGAGGATGCGCAGCCCGCGGTCGGTGCGCACGCGCACTTCCCAAAGCCCCGAAACGGGCGCTGGCTGCACGCCCTCGATCTTGGCGCCGGCGAGCTTGGGCTCGAGCGCCTTGCGGATCTGCGCTTCGTTTGCCTGGGCCGAGGCCCAGACGAGCAAGCCGACCAATACGATTATCTTTTTCATCTACAGCATCGCCCGGCGGATCAGCATGTTCTTTACGACCGGGAAGCGGTCGGTCAGGTTCAAACCGGCGTTGCGCAGCCGCTCGGGCAGCGCGCCCTCGGCACTAAACAGCCTGAATAACGAGTCGACCATAGTGTCCATCGCCAGTATAGGCTCTGCGCGGCCGCGCTCATAACGGCGCAGCAATCCCACGTCGCCCGGGTCGCGAAGCGGCTCGCGCGCCGAGAGTACCGCGGCGAGCGAGCGCGCATCCTGGAGCCCGAGATTCAGCCCCTGGCCGGCCAGCGGGTGAATCACGTGGCCGGCGTCTCCCGCGAGGGCGACACGCGGCGCCACCAGGCGCTCGGCCGCCAGCCTGCGCAACGGATAGCTGCGTGCCGGGGTCGCCATTGTCATCCGGCCCAGCACACCGCGCGCAGCAACTTCGACCTCCCGGCAGAGCTCTTCTTCCGGAAGCTGTGAAATTCTTCGCGCTTCGGAGGTTGGAACCGACCACACCATCGAGACGTGCTCGCCCGCAAGCGGCAGCAGTGCGAGCACTGCGCCGCGCTGGAACCACTGGTAAGCGACGTTCTGGTGCGGCTTCTCGCAGCCGAAGTTCGCGACCACCGCGCTCTGGCCGTAATCCCGGCCGCGCGCCGGAATCCCCGCCTGCTTGCGCACGAATGAATCTGCTCCATCGGCGCCCACCACCAACCTGGCGGAGACCTTCTTTCCGTCGCGCAGTCCGAGATGCACGTGCTGCTCGTCGATCTCCAGTGAATCGCATTGCGCGGGAACGAGTATCCGGACTTCGAGGTCGTGCCAGAGCGCGCTTTGCAGCAGCGCATCCTCTACGATCCAGGCAAGCTCCGGCACGCCGGCGTCATAGGCGTCGAACTCGAGCCTCGAGTCTCGATCGCCGTAGATGCGCATCGCATGTACCGGAACCAGCCGTCCCTGCGGCATCGCCTGCCAGACGCCCAGCTCCTTCAGGAATGCGGCGTTACCCGGCGTGAGTGCGTAGACGCGCGCGTCGAAATCCTCGAGCGCAGAAGACGGACGCTGGTGCGCGACCAGAGCGACCGACAGCCCGCGGACGGCGCGCGCAACGCTTGCGCCGACCGGACCGCCGCCCACAACGAGGAGTTCCTGCTGCTCAGGCTTTATAATTGAGCTCGATCCGTGGCGAATTAGCTCAGCTGGTTAGAGCAGCGGAATCATAATCCGTGTGTCCGGGGTTCGAGTCCCTGATTCGCCACCACTGATTGCGAATTCGGGGTCAGGGTCGTAATTGTCGTCGCGCGTGGCGGCTGAGCAATTACGACCCTGACCCCGAGTTCATCACCGATTCTTCCTTGGGCCGCACGGCGATGAAGCGCGCGAGGAACAATCCTGTCTCGTAGAGCAGGCACATCGGCACCGCAAGCATGAACTGGGAGAGCACGTCCGGCGGCGTCACGATCGCCGCGACCACGAACGCACCGACGATGACGTAAGGCCGCGCCTCGCGCAGCTTCTCCACCGACACGAGACCCATTCGCACCAGCACGATGACCACGATGGGAATCTCGAAGGTGATGCCGAACGCGAGGAACATGGTGATTACGAAGCTGAAGTAAGCCTCGATGTCCGGCGCCGGGGTGATCGACTTCGGGGCGAAGTCGTGGATGAAGGCGAACACCTTGCCGAACACGAAGAAATAACAGAACGCAACTCCGAGGAAGAAAAGCACGGTGCTGGCGACGATAAGCGGCAGCGCGAGCCTCTTCTCGTGCTCGTAGAGCCCCGGCGCGACAAACGCCCAGGCCTGGTAGAGCACATACGGCAGAGCGACCATGAACCCCACCAGTGCCGTGACCTTCACCGGCACCATGAACGGGGTGATCACTCCGGTCGCGATCATTTTCGATCCCTCGGGCAACGCGTTCATGAGCGGCAGCGCGAGCAGGTCGTAGATGTAGCCCGAGCCCGGATAGAGGAAAAGCACGACGAAAATCGCGAGCACGGCGCCGATCGCGCGTACCAGCCGCTGGCGTAGCTCGACCAGATGGGAGATGAAGCTTTCCTGGTCGCTCACGCGGGCTTCGTCTCTTCAGACTTCTTCTCTTGTGCTTTGTCTTCGACCACCGACTGCACCGACTTGTTGAGCTCGGCTTCGGTCTTGCCGAGCTCGCTCTGCACCGACGTCTCGAAGTTGCTCGCCGCCTGCTGCATCGAGTCTCGCATCTTGCGCAGCTCGTCGAGCTCGATCTCGCGATTGATGTCCGCCTTGACGTCGGCCACGTAGCGCTGCAGGCGGCCGGCGAGGTGGCCTACCGTGCGCGCCACGCGCGGCAGCTTCTCCGGCCCGATCACGATGAGCGCGACCACGCCGATCACCATCAGCTCGGTAAAGCCTATGTCAAACATGGCGCTTTGGAGAACAAAAAGGCGCCCGCTCGGGCGCCTCGCAAAAAATCGGGCTCTGACCCCGATTTTGTTCAGGCCTTCTGCTCGGTCTTGCCCTTGACTTCGCCTTCGATGGTCTTGCCCGTGACCTGTGGCGCCGCACCCGAATCGGGCTTCTCGCCGCTCTCGCGCATTCCGTCCTTGAATCCGCGCACCGCGCCGCCGAGGTCGGCGCCGATGTTGCGCAGCTTCTTGGTGCCGAAAATCAGCATCACGATCACGAGGACGATCAGCCAGTGCCAGATGCTGAACGATCCCATATCCGTCTCCTATCTTGTGGCCCTAAAGCTGCGCTGCAGCATGGGCCCGAGAGGCTCCGGCCCGCCCAGCACGTGCATGTGAACATGATACACCTCCTGATGCCCCACTCTGCCGTTGTTGATGATGGTGCGGAAGCCGTCGGTGGCGCCCGCCTCGCGCGCGAGGCGGCCCGCAACGGCGAGCATCTTGCCGAGCGCCGATTGATGCGCTGCGGTCGCGTCGTACAGCGTGGCGATGTGCGCCTTCGGGAGGAGGAGCAGGTGCACCGGTGCCTGCGGCCGGATGTCGTGGAAAGCCACCACTTCGGCGTCGTCGTAGATCTTCTGCGCAGGGATCTCACCGCGCACGATCTTGCAGAAAACGCAGTTGGGGTCGTTCATCGTTTCCTCGCCGCTTTTTCATCGACGCCCGAGATGCCTTCGCGCCGCTGCATTTCGGCGAGCACGTCCGCGGGCCCGAGGCCGTGACGCGCCAGCACGATCATGCAATGGAACCAGAGGTCGGTGACCTCGCGCACCAGCGGCAGGCGCTCGCCACCCTTCGCCGCGAGCACCACCTCGGTCGCCTCCTCGCCGATCTTTTTCAGCATGGCGTCGTCGCCCTGCTGGAAGAGCTTGGCCACGTACGACGTGGCCGGGTCGCCGCCCTTGCGCTCGTTGATCGCCGCGGCGATGCGCTCCAATGTCTCAGCTTGTCCGAATTTCATTTCTTGTAGATGAGCCCGGGATCCTTCAGCACCGGATCCACGGCCGCCCATTTCCCGTTCTCGAGTTTGCGGTAAAAGCAGCTCTCACGCCCGGTGTGGCACGCGATGCCGCCGACCTGCTCGACCCTGAGCAACACCGCATCGGCGTCGCAGTCGAGCCGCACTTCCACCACCTTCTGCACATGCCCCGACTCCTCGCCCTTGCGCCACAGGCGCTTGCGCGATCGAGACCAGTAGACAGCCTGCTGCTTTTCGACAGTCTGCCTCAATGCCTCGCGGTTCATCCAGGCGACGGTGAGCACGCGGCCCGATGTCGCATCTTGCGCCACGGCCGCGATCAGCCCTTCGCCGTTCCACGGTACTTCGTCCAGGAAAGTCATAGACGAACCTCGATGCCGCGTGCGCGCATGTGCTCCTTCGCCGCGCGCACGGTGAAGTCGCCGAAGTGGAACACGCTCGCCGCGAGCACGGCGTCGGCATGACCCTCCAGTACGCCTTCGGCAAGGTCCTCGACCGCGCCGACGCCGCCCGAGGCGATCACCGGCACGCCGACCGCGTCGGCCACCGCGCGCGTGAGCTCGATGTCGAAGCCCTCGCGCGTGCCGTCACGGTCCATGCTCGTCAGCAGGATCTCGCCCGCGCCCGCCTTCTCCATGCGCCGCGCCCAGTCGAGCGCATCGAGGCCGGTGGGGCGGCGCCCGCCGTGGCTGTAGACCTGCCACGAAGCACCATCTCTCTTGGCATCGATCGCCACCACGATGCACTGGCAGCCCACGATGTCGCTCGCCTCGCGCACGAGCTCCGGATTGTGCACGGCGGCAGTATTAATCGAGACTTTGTCCGCGCCAGCGTTCAGCAGCCTGCGCACGTCGCCCACCTGGCGCACGCCGCCGCCGACGGTAAGCGGGATGAAGACGCGCTCCGCCACCGCCTCGATCACGTGCAGCAGCATCTCGCGCTCGTCCGAGCTCGCAGTGATATCGAGGAAGCAGACTTCATCCGCGCCCTCCCCGTCGTAGCGTGCGGCGATCTCGACCGGATCGCCGGCGTCACGCAGGCCGACGAAATTCACGCCTTTGACGACCCGGCCTGCGGTCACGTCGAGGCAGGGAATCACGCGCTTCGCCAGCGGCACGCTATTCCTTTCCGAGCGCCTTGTTGGCGGCGGCCTGCGCTTTCTTGAGGTCGATCTTGCCTTCGTAGAGCGCGCGCCCGGCGATCACGCCGATGATCCCTTCCGGGACCAGCTTCTCGCACACCACTTGCACATCCTGCAAACTGTTCAGCCCGCCCGAGGCGATGACCGGAGTCTTCAGCTGCTGGGCGAGCTTGAAGGTGGCGTCGACGTTGACTCCGGTCATCATGCCGTCGCGCCCGATGTCGGTGTAGACGATCGCCTCGACGCCGTATTCCTCGAACTTCTTTGCGAGGTCGATGACGTCGTGCCCGGTGAGCTTCGACCAGCCTTCGACAGCGACCTTGCCGTCCTTAGCGTCGAGTCCGGCGATGACGTGGCCCGGAAACGCATAGCAGGCGTCCGACAGGAAGCCTGGATTCTTCACCGCCGCGGTCCCGATCACCACATAGGTGACGCCCGCGTCGAGGTAGCTTTCGATCGCGTCCAGGTCGCGGATGCCGCCGCCGAGCTGGATCGGCACCGCGTCGCCGACCGCGCCGACAATGCCGCGGATGACCTTCTCGTTCTTCGGCCGTCCGGCGATCGCGCCGTTGAGGTCGACGATGTGCAGGCGCTTCGCGCCCTCGGCAGCCCAGTGCCTGGCCATGGCCACGGGGTCGTCGGAGAACACGGTCGCCGTGCTCATGTCGCCCTGCTTAAGGCGCACGCAGCGGCCGTCTTTCAGGTCGATAGCCGGGATGATGAGCACTACAGTGCTCTATTCACGAATCAAGGACGCCAGCGCACGAAGTTGGAGAGGAGTTGCAGACCGGCGGACTGGCTTTTCTCGGGGTGGAACTGGACGGCAAAAATATTATCCCGGGCCACGGCGCAGGTAAAGGGTGCGCCGTAAACACAGGTCGCCGCGGTCAGCGTGCGGTCGCTCGGCGCCGGATAGTAGCTGTGCACGAAATAAAAGCGGCTGCCGTCGGCGATGCCTTGCCACAGCGCGTGCGAGCGCTCCTGCCTGACCTCGTTCCAGCCGATGTGAGGAATTTTCAGGCCGCTGGAGGCGGGGAAACGAGGCACTCGCCCCGGCAGCAACCCGAGGCCAGCCGTATCGCCCTCTTCGCCGCGCTCGAAGAGCATCTGCAGCCCGATACAGATACCGAGGAAGGGTTTGTGCTGCGTCGCTTCCACGACCGCTGCGCGTGCCCCGCTGGCCGCAAGCTGGCGCATGCAGTCCGGCAGCGCGCCCTGTCCGGGAACGACCACTCGTTCGGAAGACCGTATGGCTTTGGGGTCCGCGGTCAAGGTTACCTCTGCATCGGGCGCGACATGCTCGAGCGCTTTGCACACCGAGCGCAGGTTGCCCATACCGTAATCGACAACCGCGATCTTCAACCCTGGAGCGTCCCCTTGGTCGAAGGAACGGCGCCCGCGGCGCGCGGATCGACCTCGGCAGCCATGCGCAGGGCGCGCGCAAACGCTTTGAACATAGTCTCGCACTGGTGGTGCGCGTTATCGCCGCGTAGGTTGTCGATGTGCAGCGTGACCTGGGCGTGGTTGACGAAACCCTGGAAAAACTCATGCACGAGGTCGACGTCGAATTCGCCGATCAGCGCGCGCGTGAACTTTACGTGGTACTCGAGCCCCGGCCGGCCGGAGAAGTCGAGCACCACGCGCGACAGCGCCTCGTCGAGCGGCACATAGGCGTGGCCGAAGCGACGCACGCCGGCCTTGTCGCCGATCGCCTTGGCAACCGCCTGGCCCAGCGTAATGCCGATGTCCTCCACGGTGTGATGGGCGTCAATTTGCAGATCACCCTCCGCGTGGATTTCGAGGTCCAGCATGCCGTGGCGCGCGACCTGGTCGAGCATGTGCTCGAGAAACGGCAGCCCGGTCGAGAGCCGCGCCGTGCCCTTCCCGTCCAGGTTCACCTTGACCCGGATTTGTGTCTCCCTGGTATTGCGGATGACTTCAGCGGTTCTCATTGCAGCGCCCTCATTGCAACCCTTCCTTTAGGGCGTTGAGCAGTATACGGTTTTCGTCCGGCGTGCCGACCGTGACGCGCAGGCAGTTCCTTAGCGCGGGGCTGTTCAGGTTGCGCACGAGGACGCCCTGGCGCTTGAGCGCCTCGAACGTCCGGTCGGCGTCCGGCACCCGGATGAGAAAGAAATTGGCCGCCGACGGAAAAACAGTTACGCCCTTCAAATTCTTCATGCCCTGTCCCAGCTTTTCCCTCTCCGCCCGGATCCGTGCAGCTTGCTCCTCGAGCACCTCAAGCCGTTCGAGCATGAAGGTGGCAGCCGCTTGCGTCAGCACGTTGACGTTGTAGACCTGGCGCACCTTGTTGAACTGCTCCACCCATTCTGGGCGCGCGGCGAGGTACCCGAGGCGTATGCCGGCAAGCCCAAGCTTCGACACCGTGCGCATGACGACAAGGTTGGGAAACTGCGCGAGGCGCGGCATGAAAGTCTTCCGCGCGAAGACATGGTACGCCTCGTCTAGGACGACAAGGCCTTTTGCTTCCTTGAGAATTGCGATGACGTCCTCTTCCCGGTACAGCACGCCGGTGGGATTGTTCGGATAGGCTATGTAGATAAGCGCGGGGTTCTGCTCGCGCATCGCTTTCAGAAAAGCGTCCACATTCAGAGAAAAATCCTCGCGCAGCCCCGTCTGCACCGCCCGCATGCCGAAGTACGTGGCGTTCATCGCATACATCACGAACGTCGGGCTGGGATACATCATCACTGCGCCCGGCCGTGCGAGGGATAGCGTGACGATCTGAATGAGATCGTCCGAGCCGTTGCCGAGCAGGATCTCCATCCCAGAGGGCACGCCCATCTTGCGCGCGATCAGCGCGCGCAGCTTCGGCGCCGCGGGGTCGGGATAGCGGTTGAGATCGACGCGCGCGAGGATTTCAGACAGTTCTTTTCGCAAGGCTGCCGGAAGCGGGTAGGGGTTCTCCATCGCGTCGAGCTTCACCATGCCTTCCGCCGGCGCGACATGGTAGGCCTTGAGCGCCAGGATCTCGGGACGGACGAGCTGCTCCGGGGTCATTCGAACCTCATTTGCGCCGCCCTTGCGTGCGCGCTCAGGCCTTCGCCCTCGGCCAGGGTCACCGCGACTCGACCCAGCTTGGCGGCCGATCTCTCGGAGACGCCGATCACACTCGTGCGTTTCTGGAAGTCGTAGACCCCGAGCGGCGATGAAAAGCGCGCCGTGCCCGCGGTCGGGAGTACATGGTTGGGGCCGGCGCAATAGTCGCCGATCGCTTCCGAGCTCCATTGACCGAGGAAGATCGCGCCTGCGGTTCTTACTTTGGGAAGAATCCTTTCAGGGTGTTGCACCGCGAGCTCGAGGTGCTCGGGTGCGATGCGGTTCGCCACAGCGCACGCCTCTTCCAGGTCGCGCGTGAGAATCAGCGCGCCGCGCGCTTTCAGCGACGCTTCAATCACCGCGCGTCTGGGCATTCCACCGATCAGCTTTCCGATAGAGGTGGCAACCGCGTCGAGATAGGCCTCATCCGGAGAAAGCAGAATTGCCTGCGCTGACTCGTCGTGCTCGGCCTGCGAAAAAAGGTCCATTGCGACCCAGTCGGGGTTCGCCGAGCCGTCGGCGATGACGAGGATTTCGGAGGGGCCCGCGACCATGTCGATTCCGACCTCGCCGAACACCTGCCGCTTCGCCTCGGCTACGTAGGCGTTGCCCGGACCCACGATCTTGTCGACGCGAGGGATCGACCGAGTGCCGTAGGCGAGCGCGCCGATCGCCTGTGCGCCGCCGATGCCGAGGACGCGGTCAACGCCGGCGAGGGCGGCGGCCGCGAGTACCAGCGGGCTGGGGTTCGGGCTCGCCATGACAAGCTCGCGCACCCCGGCCACTTTCGCCGGCACCGCGTTCATCAGGACCGACGAAGGATAGGCCGCCTTTCCGCCCGGCACATATAACCCTACGCGCTCGAGGGGGCTCACCTGCTGGCCGAGGCGCGTACCGTCGACATCGGTGAAGTCCCACGATTGCTGCAATTGCTTCTCATGGAAAGCGCGGATCCGATCGTGCGCCGCCCGCAGCGCTTCGGCCTGAACGGCCGGGATTTGGTCCACGAATTTTTCCGAGACCTCGTATTCACGAGGTACGAAGCCGTCGAACTTCTTCGTGTAGGCACGTACCGCCGCGTCGCCCCGCTTGCGCACGTCGGCGAGGATCTTGCGTACCGCCTTCTGCACCGACGGGTCCTGCGCGGCGTCGTAGCGCGTGAGCGCGGCAAGCTTCGCGTCGAAGCCGCGGGCGCGGGTGGATAGGCGGCGTAGCTTCACCGGCGAGCCGCCTTTGCAAAGGCGTCGATAAGCGGCTGCAACGCCGCGCGCTTGGTCTTGAGCGCCGCCTGGTTGACGATCAGCCGCGCGGACACCGGCATGATCTCTTCCACGGCGATGAGGCCGTTCGCCTTGAGCGTTCTGCCCGTTGAGACAAGATCGACGATGGCGTCGGCGAGCCCGACGAGTGGCGCGAGTTCCATCGACCCGTAGAGACGAATGAGGTCGACGTGCACGCCCTTGGCGGCGAAGTGCTCGCGCGCCGTATTGACGTACTTGGTCGCCACGCGGAGCCGCGCCCCCTGGCGCACCGCCGACGCATAGTTGAAACCCTTGCGCACCGCGACCATCATCCGGCACGCGGCAATGCCGAGATCTACCGGCTGGTAAAGCCCCTCGCCGCCGTGCTCGGCAAGCACGTCGCGGCCGGCGATGCCGAGGTCGGCGCCGCCATGCTGCACATAAGTGGGTGTATCCGCCGCGCGCACCACGACCAGCCGCAGATCGCGGCGGTTGGTGCCGATAACGAGCTTGCGCGAGGTTTCGGGGTTCGCCCTAGGCCGGATGCCGGCGCGCGCGAGCAGCGGCGCGGTCTCGTCGAAGATCCGCCCCTTCGACAGCGCAATGCTGATGCTCGCCATGTGCAACCATCCGGAGGATCGCCTTGTGCAACGTGCCAGGGGGGCGCATTCTACAGCAATCCCTAGCGTAGGCGCTGCACACGTGCGCCTAGAGCCGCGAGCTTCGCTTCCAGCGTCTCGTAGCCGCGGTCGAGGTGATAGATGCGATCGACAAGGGTTTCGCCTTCGGCCACCAGCCCGGCGATGACCAGACCCGCCGAGGCGCGCAGGTCGGTGGCCATGACGCGGGCGCCCTGCAGCCGCGCAACGCCGTTCACGACGGCGGTGTTGCCCTCGAGCTGAATGTCGGCGCCGAGGCGCTGCATTTCGAGCGCGTGCATGAAGCGGTTCTCGAAAATCGTTTCGGTGATCACGGCCGTGCCGCGCGCGACGGTCGCAAGCGCCATGAACTGCGCCTGCATATCGGTGGCGAAGCCGGGGTAGGGCGCGGTGCGCACACTGACCGAATTGGGCCTTTGCGCCGCCTCGAGCTCGATCGAGGATCCCGCAACCGTCACCTTCGCACCCGCGTCGCGCAGCTTTTCCAGCGTCGCATCGAGCGAATCTGGAGCCGCGCCGGTAAGGCGCACCTTGCCGCCCGTGGCCGCCGCTGCGGCAAGGTAGGTGCCGGTCTCGATGCGATCCGGCATGACGCGGTGCTCGGCGCCCCCCAGCGTGCGCACCCCGTGGATGCGGATGAGCGCAGTGCCCGCACCCTCGATCCTCGCTCCCATCGCCGTCAGGCAACGCGCGAGATCCACCACCTCCGGCTCGCGCGCCGCGTTCTCGATCAGCGTTTCGCCCTCGGCGAGCGCCGCCGCCATCATGAGGTTCTCGGTGCCGGTGACCGTGACGAGCTCCATCACGATGCGCGCGCCGCGCAACCGCTCGGCGGTCGCATGCATGTACCCGTGCTCGACGGCGATCTTGGCACCCATCGATTCCAGCCCCTTGACATGCTGATCGACTGGCCGCGCGCCGATCGCGCAGCCGCCCGGCAGCGAGACCTTGGCGCGCCCGCAGCGCGCGAGCAGCGGGCCGAGCACCAGCACCGACGCGCGCATGGTCTTCACGAGGTCGTAGGACGCCGTGGGATCCTCAATGCTCGAAGCACGCAGGACTACGCGCTCCGTGGAACGCTCGACTTGCAGGCCCATTTGACCGAGGAGCTTCGCCATCGTCGACACGTCGCGCAGCGCCGGGACATTGGTCAATGTCAACGGCTCCCCCGTGAGCAGCGCGGCGCACATGATCGGCAGCGCGGCGTTTTTCGCGCCCGAGACATGGATCTCGCCTTCCAGCGCCCTGCCTCCGATGATTTTCAGCTTATCCACGGCTTCGCCATTCGTCTGGCGTTAAGGTTTGCATCGACAGGGCGTGGATCTCCTCGCGCATGCGATCGCCAAGCGCCGCGTAGACGAGCTGGTGGCGCTGCACACGGCTGCGGCCGGTGAACTCGGCTGATACCACCAAAGCCTGGAAATGCTGACCGTCGCCGACCACCTCGACGCGCTCGCAGGCGAGCCCCGCCTCGATGCCACGTTTTACGCTCTCCGGGGTGACCATTAGCTTCTGAGTCGGTAGCCCGATTTAAGCAGCAAAAGGCAAACCACCGCTACCGCGGCGAACGCCGCTGCCACTACCGCGAAGCTCACCCCGGGAGCGACGTCCGAGGCGGCGAAGAAGCCGTAGCGGAAGCCGTCGATCATGTAGAAGAACGGGTTCGCGTGCGAAAGCTCGCGCCAGAAGCCTGGTAAGGAATGGATCGAATAGAACACGCCCGCGAGCATGGTGAGCGGCAGGATGACGAAGTTCTGAAATGCGGCGAGCTGGTCTATTTTCTCCGAAACGATGCCGGCGAGCAGCCCGAGGGCGCCGAGCAGCGCGGCGCCGAGGATGGCGAAGGCGAGCGCCCAAAGCGGCGCCTCGAGCCGCAGGTCGACGAACCACGCGGTGCAGGCGAGCACGCCGGCCCCGACTGCGAGGCCGCGCGCCACCGCCGCCGCGACATAAGCCCAGAAGAACTCGGTGTACGAGATCGGCGCGAGCAGGATGAACACGATATTGCCGGTGATCTTGGACTGGATGAGGCTGGAGGAGCTGTTGGCGAAGGCGTTCTGGAGCACGCTCATCATCACGAGCCCGGGCACGAGGAACGACGTGTAACGCACCCCGTCGAATACCTGCACCCGGCCCTCGAGCACCTGACCGAAGATCACGAGGTACAGCAGCGCGGTGAGCACCGGCGCGGCGACGGTCTGCACGCTCACCTTCACGAAGCGCAGCAGCTCCTTGGTGAACAGCGTCCAGAAGCTCATTCGGAGGTGAGGCGCAGGAACACCCGCTCGAGGTCGGGGCGCTCGATCTCGATGTCGGCGATCTCGACGCCGCTCTCGCGCAGGCGGCCGAGCTCACGCTCAAGTTGAGCATAGCCCTCAATCTGCAAGAGATGCCGGCTGCCGTCGCGCGCGACCACCCGCGCGCTGACGCGCGAACCCGCGAACGCGTGGAGCAGGTTGCGCGTGGAGTCGAGCGCCACAATGCGCCCCGCCTTGAGCACCGCGATACGGCTGCAATGCATCTCGGCTTCCTCCAGGTAGTGCGTGGTGAGGACGATGGTGTGGCCGTCGCGGTTGAGCCGTCGCACGAACTCCCAGAGCCCCTGGCGTAGCTCGACGTCGACGCCGGCGGTTGGCTCATCAAGCACGATAACCGGGGGCTTGTGCACCAGCGCCTGCGCGACGAGCACGCGGCGCTTCATGCCGCCGGAGAGCGAGCGCATGTTCGCGTCGGCCTTGGCGGTGAGGTCGAGGTGTTGCATCACCTCGTCGATCCAGGCGTCGTTGCGGCGGATTCCGAAGTAGCCCGACTGGATGCGGAGCGTCTCGCGCACCGTGAAGAATGGGTCGAAGACGAGCTCCTGTGGCACGACGCCCAGCATACGACGCGCGCGCCGGTAGTCGGACGTCACGTCCGCCGCCATTACGGACGCCGCGCCGGCATCGGGGCGCGCGAGCCCCGCGATTACGTTTATCAGGGTGGTCTTGCCCGCGCCGTTCGGCCCGAGCAAGCCGAAGAACTGCCCCTGCTCGATGTCGAGGGTAATCCCCGACAGCGCGCGCAGCGCACCATAGCGCTTCTCGACGCCGCGGACTTCGATTGCTTTCAGCGGGCGACCGGGAGCAGCTCTTCCACGCCGTAGAGACGGGCGAGCGTCTGCAGCGATTGCGGAACGTTAGCCAGGCTGAGCTCGCGCTTGGCGGCACGTGCGTCGCGCAGCCAAGCGAGGATCAGGGCGAGAAGCGCCGAGTCGAGCTCGGTGACTTCGCCGAGATCAACGGTGCGTGCGCCTTCTGCGAGATGCTGCCGGCCCTCATCGAGCAGGCGAGTGGCATTCGCGAGCGTGACCGGCCCGCTCACGGTGATTCGCGGACCTTCGCGCCGGATCACTTCTTTTCCAGAGACTTGTTCTTGGCCCGGAGATCCTTGATCAGGCCGTCGACCCCCGAGGCGCGCACGGTGTTGGCGAACTCGGTGCGGTAGTTCGCCACCAGGCTGACGCCGCCGACGGTTACGTCGTAGACCTTCCAACCGTTCGCCGTCTTCTCCATGCTGTAGTCGAGCGTTACCGGTTGCGCGCCGGGCTGCAGCACGCGCACGTTCACCGTGACGTCGGTGTCGGTGGCCTTGGCGCGCAGTGGCCGGAAGTCGAGCTTCTGCTCGCTGTACGCTGCGAGCGCGCTCGCGTAGGTGCGTACGAGCAGGGTCCTGAATTCCTCGGTGAGCTCCTTTTTCTGCTCGGCGCTCGCCTTGGTCCAGTTCTGCCCCATGGCGAGCGCGGTCATCGCGGTGAAGTTGAAGTGCGGCAGTACTTTCGCCTCGATCACAGCGACCAGCTTGGCGCGGCTGCCTGCTTTAATGTCCTTGTCCTTGGCGATCAGGTCCACGACTTCGAGCGTCACGTTCTTCACCAGCGTGTCCGGCGCGACGTCCTGAGCGGCAGCCGGTAGCGCCGCGAGCGCAAGCAGCAAAAGGGCAGTCTTCATGACATGTCTCATTCGATCTTCTCCCGCGGCGGCCTGCCGTCGTAGATCAGGCTGCGGCGCCGTTGCAGATAAGCATCGCGCTGGAAGGTATATTTGTCGAGCGCCGCTTCCTCGAGGATGCGGCTCGCCTCGAGGAGCTGCGCGCGCGTGTCGACGAAATACAGGCCGTAGAGCGTGTTGCGCAACTCGATAGGCCGCACTTCGCCGACCGGCTGGACCGCCCAGTCGACCGCGGTGCCGGCCGCGTCGCGCACCGTGCTGGAACCGAGGAACGGCAGGATCAGGTAGGGCCCCGGGCCCGCGCCCCAGCGACCGAGCGTCTGACCGAAGTCCTCATTGTGCTTTTCCAGCCCCGGGAAGTCGCTCGCCACATCGTGGATGCCGAAGAGACCAATGGTGCTGTTAAACGCGAAGCGCGCCCAATCGTTGACCCCGTCTTCGAACTTGCCTTGAAGGAAATTGTTCGCACCGATGAGGAGGTCCTGGATATTTGAGAAAAAGTTGCTCACGCGAGTGCGGATCTCCTGATGCAGGACCGCCACGTAGCCGCGCGCGACCGGTTGCGCGATGTACTCGTCGAACGTCTCGTTGAACCGGTACACGCCGCGGTTGAAGCCCTCCCACGGGTCGCGCGGGTCGCGCTCGCCTTCCACGGTCGCGCAGCCCGACACGAGCAGCAGGCACAGCAGCGCCGTCCTCACTTGGCTCTCGTCACCTTGCCTGCTTCTCCTGGGGCTTGCCCTCGGCCGCCTTGTTGAACAGGAACTGGCTAATCAGGTTCTCGAGCACCACCGCCGACTGCGTGAGGCGCAGCCGGTCGCCGTTCTTGAGCATCACGCCGTCGCCGCCGGCCTCGAGCCCGATGTACTGCTCGCCGAGGATTCCCGAGGTGAGGATCTTGGCGGTGGTGTCGCGCGGAAACTGGTAGCCGGCATCGATCGTCAACGCCACCATCGCCTCATAGGTCTCATTGTCGAAGCGGATGTCGGCGACCCGCCCCACGACCACGCCCGCGCTCTTGACGGGGCCGCGCACCTTCAGCCCGCCGATGTTGGCGAACTTGGCGTGCACCTGGTAGGTGTCGTTGGTGGAGAACGTGGCGAGGTTGCCGACCTTGAGCGCGAGGAAGAGCAGCGCCGCGAACCCGGCGGCGACGAAGATCCCGACCCACAGATCGACCATCGAGCGGTTCATTTAGTGATTGCCTCCGGTGAACATGAGCGCAGTGAGCACGAAGTCGAGCGCGAGGATCGCAAGCGAGGAAATCACCACCGTGCGCGTGGTCGCGCGCGACACGCCCTCGGCGGTCGGCACCGCGTCGTAGCCCTCGAACACCGAGATCCAGGTCACGGCGACGCCGAACACGAGGCTCTTGATTACGCCGTTCAGGATGTCCTCGCGCACGTCGACCGCAGCCTGCATCTGCGACCAGAAGGCGCCGGCGTCGACGCCAATCAGCTGCACGCCGACCAGATAGCCGCCGAAAATGCCCGCCGCCGAAAATAGCGCTGCGAGCAGGGGCATCGAGATCACCCCGCCCCAGAAGCGCGGCGCGACCACGCGCGCGATCGGATCCACCGCCATCATCTCCATCGCCGAGATCTGCTCGGTGGCCTTCATCAGGCCGATCTCGGCGGTGATCGCCGAGCCGGCGCGGCTCGCGAACAGCAGCCCGGCCACCACCGGGCCGAGCTCCCGCACGAGCGACAGCGCGACCAGCACGCCAAGCGACTCCGAGGCGCCGAAGCGCTGCAGCGTCTCGTAGCCCTGGAGCGCGAGCACCATGCCGACGAAGAGGCCCGACACCAGGATGATGATGAGCGAGAGCACACCGGCGAAGTAGACCTCGGCGATGGTCAGGTGGTAGCGGCGCAGAGCAGTGCCCGAGTGCAGCACCAGGTAAGCGAGGAAGCGGCTGGCGAAGCCCAGGCGCCACACCTGCGAGGTGACCGTGGCGCCGAGGCGTTCCAGGCGCGTGCGCAGCGCCGCGATCTGGGTGAGCTCAGGCAACGGCGAGCTCAAGATCCGCCGCGTACTCCGGCGCTGCGTAGTGGAACGGCACCGGGCCGTCGAGCTTGCCGTTCACGAACTGGTTGACGAAGGGCTCGGGGCTCGCGCGTATCTCATCGGGCGTGCCGCGCGCGATGACCCGGCCCGCGGCCATGAAGTAAGCATAATCGACCACGTCGAGCGCCTCCTGCACGTCGTGCGTCACGATGATGGAGGTTGCGCCCAGCGAGTCGTTGAGGCTTCGGATCAGGCGCACGATCACGCCGAAAGAGATTGGATCAAGGCCCGTGAACGGCTCGTCGTAGAGGATGAGCCCCGGATCGAGCGCGATCGAGCGCGCGAGCGCGACGCGGCGCGCCATGCCGCCCGAAAGCTCTGTCGGCATGAGGTGCGCGGCGCCACGCAGGCCGACCGCCTGGAGCTTGAGCATCACCAAGTCGTGCTCGAGCTCCTCGGGCAGCGCGGCATGCTCGCGCAGCGGGAACGCGACGTTCTCGTACACCGACATGTCCGTGAAGAGGGCTCCGAACTGGAACAGCATGCCCATCTTGCGCCGCATCTCGTAAAGCCCGGCGCCGTCGAGGCTGCGCGTCGCATGACCCAGCACGCGCGCCTCGCCGCTCGAAGGCAGGTAGGCGCCCATGATGATCCGCAGCAGCGTCGTCTTGCCGCAGCCCGACTGCCCCATGATGCCGACCACCGAACCGCGCGGAATCGTGAGCTCGATGTCGCGCAACACGAGACGCGCCGCGTCGTACCCGAACGAGACTTTGCGGATCTCTACGATGGGGGATTCCGGCACGGCGTAATATTATCAAGCATGAAGGAGAAACCCGCGCTGCGGATAGCGGGGCTGAAAAAGCGTTACGGAAAATTCGAGGCGCTCGGCGGCGTCGAGCTCGAAGTCGCGGCCGGCGAGGCGTTCGGCCTGGTGGGCGCCAACGGCGCCGGCAAAACGACTCTCATCAAGTGCATGCTCGATCTCACCGCGTGCGACGCCGGCGCAATCGAGATTTTCGGCGCGCCGGCGGTCCGGCCCGCCGCGCGGCGACGCCTGTCCTATCTTCCGGAGCGCTTCAACCCGCCGCACTACCTGCGGGCGCGCGAATTCCTCGCCGCGATGTGCGAGCTTGCGGGCGAGCGCTACGACGTGGCGCGCGTCGACACGCTGCTTCACGAGCTCGAGCTCGATCGCAACGTACTGGAGCAGCCGGTGAGAACATTGTCGAAAGGAATGACGCAAAAGCTCGGTCTTGCCGGCTGCTTCGCCGTTCCGCGCGATCTGTACGTGCTCGACGAACCCATGAGCGGGCTTGACCCGGCCGCCCGCGTGGCGGTCAAATCGCTGCTACGGCGCCTGGCCGCCGAGGGCCGGACGCTGTTTTTCACCTCGCACGTGCTCGCCGACGTAGAAGAGCTGTGCTCCTCGATCGCCGTGCTGGAGCGCGGGCGGGTTCGTTTCCGAGGCACGCCGGCCGGCCTGTGCGAGCGCCATGCCGAGCCGAACCTGGAGCGCGCTTTCATGAAGTGCATCCGCGATGAGCACGCCGCTGCCGTCTCCTGAGGAGAAGCCGGCGCTGCTGATCGTGGACGACGATCCGCTGATCACCGAAACGCTCGCGTTCGCGCTCGGCGCCAAGTACTCAGTCTACCCCTGCGAGTCCCGCCAGCACGCCATCGAGCTCCTGCGCCAGCTCGAGGCGGCGCCGCCGCTCGCGCTGGTCGACCTTGGGCTGCCCCCCACGCCGCATTCCCCCGACGAGGGCTTTCGTCTGATCGGCGACCTGCTTGCGCACTCGCCGCGCATGAGGATCTTCGTGCTCTCCGGTCAGAACGATGCCGCCAACGCGCGCCACGCGCGTGCGCTGGGCGCCTGGGACTTCATCGCCAAGCCGGCCGACCCGGCGAGCATCGCGCGTGCGCTCGAGCGCGGGCTGAAGGCGCCCGCGGCCGAGGACGCCGAGTTCGTGGGCGCAAGCCCTGCGCTCACGAAGCTCAAAAGCCAGATCGCCCAGTTCGCTGCTGCCCCCTACCCGGTGCTGATCGAGGGCGAGTCGGGCAGTGGCAAGGAGGTGGTCGCGATGCGCCTGCACCGGCTCTCGCCGCGCGCCGGCCGGCCGTATCTCAGTCTGAACTGCGCCGCGATCTCCCCGCAGCTGGTGGAGCCGACGCTCTTCGGTCACGTCAAGGGCGCGTTCACCGGCGCCGCCACCACCAAGGCCGGTTTCTTCGAGGATGCCGGCGACGGGACGCTGTTTCTTGACGAGATCGGCGAGCTGCCGCTCGACATGCAGGCGAAAATGCTGCGCGTACTGGAGAACGGCGAGTACCAGCGGGTCGGCGAAACGCAGCGCCGCGCCGCCCGCTGCCGCGTGATTGCCGCTACCAACCGCGACCTGCGGCGCGCAGTGCGCGAAGGGTCGTTCCGCGCGGACCTCTACCACCGCCTTTCTGTGTTTACGCTGAGCGTGCCGCCGTTGCGCGAGCTGGAGAACGACAAGCTGCTGCTGCTCGAGCATTTCCGGCGCCGCTCGGAAAGGCCCTTCGAGCTCGACGAAGCAGCCACCGCGCGATGGCTGCGCTACCACTTCCCAGGCAACGTGCGCGAGCTGCGCAACATCGTTATCCGCCTCTCGGCGAAGTACCCGGGACAGCGGCTTTCGGTTGCCGAGCTCGAGCCCGAGCTCGACGTCGATATCGGTACTGAAGACGGCAGTAAGGACCCGCTCGTCGACCAGGCTCTGCGGCAGTTACAGCGTGGGGGGCAGTTCGACCTCGACGAGACGCTCAAATCATGGGAGCGTGGCTACATCGAGGCAGCCCTGCGCCTGACGGGCGGCAACGTAAGCCAGGCGGCGAAGCTCCTCGGAATCAACCGCACTACGCTCTACAGCCGCATGAGCACCGGGGAAGAGAAGTAACCGTGGCGCTATACCTCGAGCACTTCGGCCTCTCGGAGCCGCCGTTCCGCATCACGCCGCACACCGATTTCTTCTTCGACGGCGCCGACCGCGGCGCCACGCTTGAGGCGCTGATCTACGCGGTGCTGCACGACGAGGGCATTGTCAAGGTGTCGGGCGAAGTCGGCAGCGGCAAAACCATGCTGTGCCGCGTGTTGATGGAGCGGCTGCCGCAGCACGTCGCCTCCATCTATCTCGCGACCCCGTCGCTCGCACGCGACGAGATCCTGCACGCGATCGCGGACGACCTGGAGCTCAAGCTCTCGCCGGAAAGGCGCACGGTTGCGCTGCGCGAGCTGCAGGAGCACCTGATCGCGCTCTATGGCACCGGGCGCCGCGTCGTCATCCTGATCGACGAAGCGCACGCCATGCCCGAGGACACGCTCGAGCAGGTGCGGCTACTCTCCAATCTCGAGTCCAACCGGCACAAGCTGCTGCAGATCGTGCTGTTCGGGCAGCCCGAGCTCGACGAAACGCTCGCCAAGCCGGCGCTGCGGCAGCTGCGGGACCGCATCACCCATGCGTTCCGCATGCGCCCGCTTGCGGCTCCGGAAGTGGCGAAATACCTCTCCTTCCGCATGCGCGCTGCAGGCTATCGCGGCCCCGAGGTGTTTACGCCGCGCGCGCTGCGTTCGATCGCTCGGGCGTCCGGCGGGCTCACGCGGCGCATTAACATCCTTGCCGACAAGTCACTCCTCGCTGCCTACACCGAGAACACGCACGCGATTACGGAGCGCCACGTGCGCGCCGCGATCGCCGATTCCGAGTTCGCGAGCCCGAGGAAGCCGCGCCTGACGCTCTACGTCGCCGCGGCCGCCGCGGCGGGCCTTGCTGTCGGCGCCGTGGCGCAATGGATCATGACTCCGCTTGCGCCCCCAGTTACTCCCCCGCCTCCTCCGCCGAAACCTGCCGTTCTGCAGCCGATACCTGCGGCGCCGCCGGTGGCACTGGCCGAGCCCCAACCGGAACCGCCCGCCGAGCCTCTGCCCGAGCCGCGTTTGAGCGAGGAGCAGGCACGCAGGCTGGACGGCTATTCCGCCGCCGGGCAGCAACTCCTCACCGAGCGGCTGGCGGCCACACGGGAGCTGCTCGAACGGGCGGACGATGAGCGCTACGCCCTGGAATTTTTTCTCACCGAGAACGCTGATCCGGCACGCATGGAGCGTTTTCTGCTGCGCGCGCGTGAAATAGTGCCGCTTGAAGGGCTGCACGTGATCCCGATCGCGGCCGGCGAGCACTACCGGCTCTGGGTCTTGTTTGGGGATTTCGCGAGCCGCGAGCAGGCGGTTGCTGCGAGCGGCCGCCTGCCGCCGCGCTACCAGCAAGCCTTTCGTGCTTCCCCGCGCAGCTTCGGGGACTTGCGGAAACAGTTTTAAAAGCAGGGAAAACGCACGCGCCACAGCCGCTTACGGCGCTTTCTTAATATGTTTTCTGTGTTATTCTTGCCGCGGGAGGCAGTGCCCGCGCATGGACCTGGGGAAAGCGCTCGCGTTGGCGAGCGTCGTAATTTCGATGGTGAGCGGTTGCGGCCAGAAGCCGATCAAGCCGGCCGCTACGCATATCCGCGCCGACGAGTCGCGCGCCGAGGGCGCAATCCCGCCTCCGGTGCAGCTCACTCCGATGCTGCCGCAACCAAAGCCCGCGGTGCGCCCGGAGACCTACAGCGTAGTCGTCAATAACGTGCGCGCACAGGAGTTGCTGTTCGCGCTCGCGCGCGACGCTCGATTGAACGTCGACATTCATTCCGACATCACGGGCACCGTCACGCTGAATGCGATCGACCAGACGCTGCCGCAGCTTCTCACGCGCATTGCGCGCCAGATCGACATGCGCTGGGAGGTCGAGGGCCAGAACCTGGTAGTGATGCGTGATACACCCTTCCTGCGCGTCTACCGCGTCGACTACGTGAACATGGCGCGCGATGCGCGCAGCGTGGCCGTCCTCGCCACCCAGGTCAGCGGCACGCAGCCCGGGCAGACGACGCCAAGCGGGTCGCAGAACAACTCGACCGCGACCATCAATTCGGTCTCGGCGAACAAGTTCTGGGACACCCTGGTCGCGAACATCAAGGAGATCCTGCAGGAAACCGACAAGGTGCTTCCGGCCGGCACGGGCGCCGCGCCGGCGCCCGTGCCATCGACCACGGCGCCGGCGCCGCAGCCGGGCGCGCCCGCCGGCGCGTCTCCGTTGCCGGTACCGGTAGCCACGTTCCGCGAAGCCGCTTCGGTGATCGCGAACCCCGAGACCGGCGTGCTCAACATCCGCGCCACCTCGCGCCAGCACGAGAAGGTGCAGGAATTCCTCGACCAGGTGCTCACCAACGCCAAGCGCCAGGTGCTGATCGAGGCGACCGTGGCCGAAGTGCAGCTGAACAACGAGTACCAGCGCGGCATCGACTGGCAGCGCCTGCGCACCAACGCGGCTTCGGTCGGCGTGCCGAGCTTCGGCACCGGCAATAGCGGCCTCGAGTTCCTGCAAGGCTCCGCCGGCACCCCGGCCAACATCAACACCAACGCGTTCGTGTTTGGCGGCGCAATCACCAGCCTCAACTTCAATTTCGCGCTCCGGCTGCTCGAGTCCTTCGGCGACGTGCGCGTGCTGTCGAGCCCCAAGATCAGCGTGCTAAACAATCAGACTGCGGTCCTGAAGGTGGTCGACAACCTCGTCTACTTCACCGTCCAGGCCCAAACCACCCAGAACCAGACCAGTTCGCTCACGACCTTTACCACCACGCTCAACTCGGTGCCGGTCGGCTTCATCATGAGCTTGGTGCCGCAGATCAGCGACGCCGACTCGGTAGTGCTTAACCTCAGGCCGACGATCTCGCGCAAAATCGGCGACGTGGCCGACCCCAACCCGTCCCTGAAGCAGGCCGGGGTTACCAGCCTGATCCCGGTGATCCAGACGCGCGAGATGGAATCGGTGCTGCGCGTGCAGAGCGGCCACGTGGCGGTGCTCGGCGGGCTGATGCAGGACACCCGCAGCAACGTGGAGGACACGATCCCCGGTATCAACCAGATTCCGGGACTAGGCCAGCTCCTCGAGCAACGCAAGGACCAGAATCAGAAAACCGAGCTGGTGATCTTCCTGCGGCCGGTCGTGATCCGCGACGCGAATATCGAGGGCGACTATTCCGCCTATCGCAGCCTGCTGCCCGGGGCCGATTTCTTCTCCAAGCCCAATCCCAGCCGGCCGGCGCGGACCGAAGGGCCGTTCAACTGATATGAGCCTGCTGCTCGAGGCGCTCAAGAAGGCGGAGAAGGCGAAGGAGGAGGCGCAACGCCGCGCGCGCGGCGAAACGCAGGAGCCGAAGGCCGCGTCGCCGGTGGTGCAGGCGTCCGAAGCCCGCACCCCGCTCGAAATCGTCGCCGACGGAGCGCCGGCCAAGCGCGCGGAGCCGACCCTCTCTCTGACCGAAGACAAACCCCCGCCGCAGCCGAGGGCCGAAGGCCAACTCGCCGAGCGCGCCGCAGCGCGCAAGGTATTCGAGGCGAAATTCAAGGAGCCGAACCCGCGGGTGCCGTTCTTCATTACGCTTGGCGCGCTTGGAGTGTTCGCTGTGGGTACGGTAATTTATTTCTGGATTCAGCTGCGGCCAACGGCGCCGCTTGTCAATCTGAATCCAAAACCGCCGGCGGGCCAGGTCGCGGTTGCGCCCGCGCCGGCCGCGCCTGTTCCAAACGCGCCCGTGGCGACCGCGGCGCCCGCTGCGCAGTCGGGAATCCCGGGGCTGCCTTCCGCTACCGCGACTGCGGCACCCGCGGCCAGCGCGCCAAAACCCGCGCCGCGCCCCGTGGCACGCGAGCCTGAAGTCCCATTGCTCAAGCCTCAGCCGCGCACGCCAGCTCCCGGCCCGCGCGCGCCCGGGAGCGGCCGGACCGAGGTCAGCGCGAGCCGCGCTGCCCCGCAGGTGCATCCCAAGGTCGGCTCGGCATACGCGGCCTACCTCGCCGGCGATCTCGCGGCGGCGCGCGCGGATTACCAGCAGGCGCTGCGCGAGGAGCCGGGCAACCGTGACGCAGCGCTCGGCCTTGCGGCGCTCGATGTACGGGCTGGTCGGCATGAGGCCGCCGAGACGGCTTACCTGCGACTGTTGCAGGCCGACCCGCGCGACGCACATGCGCACGCGGCGCTGATCGCGCTGCGCGCCGGGCGGGTCGACCCGGTCGCGGCCGAAAGCCGCGTCAAGCTGATGCTCGCCGAGAATCCCAGCGCTCACGTCCTCAACTTCACCCTCGGAAACCAATTCGCCCAGCAGGGCCGCTGGCCGGAAGCGCAGCAGGAGTACTTCAAGGCGTATGCCGCCGAGCCCGACAACCCCGACTTCGCCTACAACCTCGCCGTCAGCCTCGATCATCTGCGCCAGCCGTCGCTCGCGCTGCAGTATTACCAACGGGCGATCACGCTGGCGAAGGCGCGCGGCGCAAGCTTCCAGCTGCAGGTGGCCGAGGACCGGGCGGCGCAGCTCACGCGTTGAGCGAAGCGCACGCGAACCGGAACAAGTTGACGCGAACGCCGTGAGCGCCCCGCTTAACATCACCGATTCACCATGAACCAGCCGGCGCCGCCCCAGGCCAAGCGCCACCTTGGCCAAATCCTCATCGATCAGGGCGTCCTGACCGAGGACCAGCTTCGCATCGCGCTGCTTGAGCAGACCAAGCAGCATATCCCGGTGGGCAAGCTGCTCGTGCAGCTTGGCTTCGTGTCGGAGGCGACGCTGCGCGACGCGCTGTCCGAGAAGCTGGGACTGCAGTCGGTGGACCTCGGGCGCATCATCGTCGACCCGGTGGCGCTCAAGCACCTGCCGCGCGAGATGGCGCGCCGGAACCGCATGTTCCCGGTCGCGCTCGACCGCCAGCAGCGCAAGTTCATCGTCGCCCTTGCCGACACCAACAATATCGTCGCCATCGACCAGCTGCGCGCCCAACTCAAGGGCGACTACGAGGTCGAGTTGCGCCTCGCGGGTGATTCCGAGATCGAGCGCGCGATCGAGCATTATTACGGCCACGAATTCTCGATCGACGGCATCCTCAAGGAGATCGAGACCGGCGAGGTCGACTACGCCACGATTTCCCAGGGCGACGAGTACTCCCAGCCGGTGGTGCGCCTGATCTCAGCGCTGCTCGCGGACGCAGTGGAACGCGGCGGCTCCGACATCCACTTCGAGCCCGAGCAGAACTTCTTACGCATCCGTTACCGTATCGACGGCGTGCTTCGCCAGATCCGCTCCCTGCACAAGACCTACTGGCCGGCGATGGCGGTGCGCCTGAAAGTCATGGCAAAAATGAACATCGCGGAGACGCGCGCGCCGCAAGATGGCCGGATCTCGGCCACGATGGCGGGGCGGGTGGTGGACTTCCGCGTGGCCAGCCTGCCCACTACGCACGGCGAGAACCTCGTGCTGCGGATCCTTGACCGGCAGAAGGGCATCGTGCCGCTCGACAAGCTGGGCTTGGAGGAGGCACAGCTGGAAGGGCTGAAGCGCATGATCGCGCGGCCGGAAGGCATCATTCTGGTCACGGGGCCGACCGGCAGCGGCAAGACCACCACGCTTTACTCGATTTTGAACCACCTCAACTCCGACGGCGTCAATATCATGACGCTGGAGGACCCGGTCGAGTATCCGATGACGCTGATCCGCCAGACGTCGGTGTCGGAAGCGGCCAAGCTCGACTTCGCCAACGGCATTCGCGCGATGATGCGCCAGGACCCGGACGTGATCCTGGTCGGCGAGATCCGCGACCACGAGACTGCCGAGATGGCGTTCCGAGCCGCCATGACCGGCCACCAGGTGTACTCGACGCTGCACACCAACTCCGCGGTGGGCGCCTTTCCCCGCCTGCTCGACATCGGCATCGTTCCCGACATCCTCGCCGGCAACATCATCGGCATCCTGGCGCAGCGTCTGGTGCGCAAGCTCTGCCGCGCCTGCCGCCAGTCATACGACCCCGATGTGAAGGAGCGGCGGCTGCTCGGATATTCGCCGACGGAGCCAGCGGCGCTCTTCCGCGCGGTCGGCTGCGAAAAGTGCGAGTACCAGGGCTTTAGCGGCCGGCAAAGCATCCTCGAGCTTCTGAAGATCGACGCTGGCATCGATGAGCTGGTGGCGCGGCGCGCGACCGCCCGCGAAATCCTCACTGCGGCCCGCGCCAGCGGCCTCAAGACGCTCGCCGACGACGGTGTACGGCTGGTGCGGCTTGGCGTGACGTCGCTTGACGAGGTGATGCGGGTCGTAGACCTGACCGACCGCATGGCGTGAGCCGCGTGCCGTTGTTCACTTACAAGGCGATCGACGTGGCGGGCAAGACGGTGATCGGCCGCCTCGACGCCATCAACTTGTTCGATCTTGAGCAGCGGCTTTCGCGCATGGAGCTCGACCTCGTCGCAGGCGCTCCGGCGAGCGACATGTCGCGCCTGCTCGGCGGCGGACGCGTCAAGCGCCAGGACCTGATCAACTTCTGCTTCCACCTCGAGCAGCTCACCACCGCCGGCGTGCCGCTAGTGGAAGGCCTCGTCGACCTGCGCGATAGCGTGGAAAATCCGCGCTTCCGCGAAGTCGTCTCCGGGCTGATCGAGTCCATCCAGGGTGGCAGCAGCCTGTCGCAGGCGCTTGCCGACTATCCCGGGGTCTTCAGCAAGGTGTTCGTGAGCCTGGTGCGCTCCGGCGAGCAGACCGGGCGGCTCCCCGAGGTGCTGAAGGGCCTCACCGAGTCGCTCAAGTGGGAAGACGAGCTCGCGGCGCAAACCAAGAAGCTCACTATGTACCCCGCGTTCGTCGGCGCGATCGTGGTGATCGTCACCTTCTTTCTCATGATTTATCTGGTGCCGCAGATGACCGCGTTCATCCGCAACATGGGACAGACCATCCCGTTGCAGACGCGCATCCTGCTCGCGGTATCGAGCGTTTTCGTCGGTTACTGGTGGTTGATCATCGCGGCGCCGTTTGTCGCCTGGGCCGGTCTCAAGGTCGCGATGCGCACCAACCCGAAGATCGCGTACGCGGTCGATCACTACAAGATCTCGATGCCGCTGGTAGGCCCGATCCTGCGCAAGATCATCATGTCGCGCTTCGCCTCGAGCTTCGCCATGATGTACGCCTCCGGCATCACGGTGCTCGATTCCATTCGCAGCTGCGAGGAGATCGTCGGCAACCTGCCGATCGAGCAAGCGTTGCGCCGTGCCGGCCAGCAAATCGCGGAGGGAAAGAACCTGACCACCGCGTTCCAGGACCTGGCGCTCTTTCCGCCGCTGGTGATCCGGATGCTGCGCATCGGCGAGAGCACGGGCAACCTGGACACCGCTTTGCTCAACGTAAGCTACTTCTACAACCGCGAGGTGCGCGAGGCGATCGGCAAGCTGCAAGCGATGATCGAGCCCGCGCTTACCGTGGTGCTCGGCGCCATCCTCGGCTGGGTGATGCTCTCCGTGCTCGGCCCGGTGTACGACGCGATCTCCAAGATGAAGTTCTAGCGCGATCATGGCGCGCCACCTTCTTTACCTGACCGCCGAGGACCAATACCTCTACTCGAGCTCCGGCAGCCGGCTCGAGCTCAACGCCAGGTTCTCCAGCGACGAGCGCGGCATCGCGGCGTTCCGCGAGCATCTGCGCGGGCGCAAGGGTGCGCTCTTCGCCGTGGTCGCCGACCTTGCCGGCGAGGATTTCCACGAGGAACAGATCCCGCTGCTGCGCGGCAACGACCGCGAGGCAATCGTGCAGCGGCGCATGACGCAGCGCTACCGGGACACGCGCCTCGCCGCCGCGCTGTCGCTCGGGCAAGTGGCAGCCCCGCAGCGGCGCAACGAGCGGCTGCTCCTCACGTCGTTCACCAACCCGCAGCAGTTCGCCCCCTGGCTCGATGCGCTGGAGGAATCCGACGCCCGGCTCGCCGGCGTGTATTCGGTGCCGCTCCTCGCGCCGGCCCTGGCGGCGCGGCTCGCCCCCCGCGCTCAGCGTGTACTCGTCGTCACCGTAAACCGCGCGGGGCTGCGGCAATGCTTCATCGAGGGTGGGAAGCTGCGCTTCGCGCGCCTCGAACGCACCGTGGACATGGTGCCGCAGGGGCTCGCAACCTTCGCGCGCTCCGAGACTCTGCGGCTCGTGCAGTACCTTGCGACCCTGCGCGCTCTGCCGCGCGACGGCGGGCCGCTGCAGGCGCTCATCGTGGCGCCGCCCGGCGAGCGCGCGGCTTTCGACCGCGCGCTCGTCTCGGACGCGCGCGTCGCGTTCCAGACCATCGACAGCGCCCAAGCGCTCGGCGCGATCAGGCTGCGCAAGGTCCCGGAGGGTACTGGCGCCGAGGCGCTATATCTGCACCTCGCCGCGCACAAACCGCCGCGCGCGCAATTCGCAAGCAGGGAGGATCGCCGGCGCTACGATTTCTGGCGACTTCAGCGCGCCGTGCTCGCCGCAGGGGCGCTCGGCTTCGCCGCGTGCGCTGTGTTCGCCGGTGGCCGCTGGCTAGAAACGGACGAGATGCGCACGCGTGCCGCGGACCACGCGCGCGAGGCGCGCAGCGCGGCCGAGCGCTACGCGCGCATTACCGCCGCTTTCCCGGTAACCGAGACGACGACCGAGAACCTGCGCGGCGCGGTGCTGGAGTTTCGCCGCATTGCGGAGGCGAGCCCTCAGCCGGAGTTGGCGTTCGTGCATGTGTCGCGGGTGCTCGAGCAGTTTCCGCAGGTTGAGCTCGACGCGTTCAACTGGCGGCTCGGAAGCCCGGGCGAGAGTCGCGAAATCGAGCGCACCGCAGCGGGCGTGCCGGCGCGCGGCGAGAACGCCATGACGCTCGAGATCTCCGGGCGCGTGAACGCCACGCAGCGCAACGACTATCGCGGCATCACTGCTCAGGTGCAGGCGTTTGCCAGCGCGCTCGCCAGTGGAGGCTACCGGCTCGCGCGCACTCAGCTGCCATTCGACGTCACCTCCGAAGGCACGCTGACCGGCGATATCGGCGGACGCGACTCCGGCGAAGCGCCACGCTTCACGATCACGCTCACTCGGGCGGTGCCGTGAATCTGACGCGCGACGAGCTCGGCAAGCTCGTGCTCCCCGCGCTCGCAGCCATCGTGCTGATCGGCGTGGGCGTCTGGCTAATCAAAATCACCGGCGAGGCACGCGCCAAAGCGCAGGCGCAACTTACCTCGGCGCAGGCCGAGCGCCGGCAAAACGCCGACCGCCTCGCGCGCATCGCCGAGGAGGAGCGCGAGGTGAGCGAGAAGCTCGACGTCTACAAGCAGCTCAAGCGGCTCAACATCATCGGCGAAGAGCGGCGTCTCGAATGGGCCGACGCGGTCGCGCGCATCCGCAACCAGCGCGAGCTGCTCGACCTCACGTACCGAGTCGATCGCCGGAAGCTACTCAAATCGGTGCCCGGCAATCCAGGCAGCGTGGACTTCTTTGCGAGCACCATGACGGTTGGGCTCGAGCTGCTGCATGAAGAAGACCTGCTGCGCTTCCTCGCCGACCTGCGCGAGTCCGGCAACGCCTATTACTCCGTGAAGAGCTGCGGCGTCCGGCGCACCGGCCAGGCGGCAACCGGAACTACGATTACCCCTCGCCTGCGCGCGAGCTGCGAGATCGACCTCGTCACCGTGATCGACCGGGGGGCCAAGCGATGAAGCGGCTGTGTGTCATTGCTTTCCTTCTGCTTCCAGATGCGGCCGTTTCGCAGGAGGTGGGACGGCT
>DATIGN010000104.1:0-10562 GCA_035454685.1 Burkholderiales bacterium
GGCGCGACATCCTTGGCTCCGGCCAGAAACTGGCTCTGCTTGGGCGCGCCCAGGAAATTACGCGGTGTGTGGCATTCGCCGCAATGGCCGAGCGCGGTCACAAGGTATCTGCCGCGGTTCAGCACCGCGTTCTTCGCAACATCGGGCGCAAACGGGCCGGGCGTGAAGAAGAGCCACTTCCAGATCCCGACGAGAAAGCGCCAGCGGTAGAGGAAGCCGAGCTGGTGCGGCTCGCTTTGCCGACTGCTCGGCGGCAGCGAACGGAAATAGGCCCAGAGGTCGCGCAGATCGTGGTCGGCAATCAGCGTGAAAGAAGGATATGGAAACGCGGGGAAGTAATGCGCCCCGTCGGGACGCCGCCCTTCGCGCAGCGCGCGCATGAAATCGGCCTCGGTCCAGCGCCCGATCCCTGCCTGGGGATGCGGCGTGATGTTCGGCCCGTAAAACGTGCCGAACGGCGTCTTCAGCGCGCGGCCGCCGGCATAAGGCGTCGCGTTTTCCTTCTCCTCGGTATGACAGCCGAGGCAGCCGCCCGCCTTCGCAACGTATTCGCCGCGCTTTGGATCGCCCTGCGCGAAGCACAGCCCGACGGCGAAGAAAAGCAAAAGCCCCGCGGCCGCGGGGCTTGCCTGGAACATCGGCTCCCTACTGTTTCTCGCGGAAGCTCTCGTGGCACGCGCCGCATACCTTGCCGACCGCGGCGTATTGCTGCTTCACGCCCGCCTCGTCTTTCGCGCGCGCCACCTGGCCGAGCTTGATGGTTTCCGTCTGCAACCTTTGCGCGAGCTCGTCGAACTTGGCCTTTTGCTCCCATATCGCAGGCAGCGCGCGGCTCTTCTCGCCCTTGGCGCTTTCGTGGAACCCGTCCCACGGCATCTGCGCGAGGTTTTCGAGGTACGTAGCGTTGCGCGATACAACGTCCGCGTTGTAAGGAGACACCTTGCCCGAAGCCATGCCGGCGATCGGGCCCCAGTACTTGCCGATCAGCGTCATTGCCGATTGCCGCTGCTTCACCAGTACGTCGGGCTTCACCTGGGCAAGCGCGGCGCCGGCGAGGCCGCCGACGACGATCGCGACGCCGGCTGCCAGAAGGGTCTTCTTCATCGTTTCCTCTCCTCTAATCGCGGCATGAGCCGCACGGGTGAAAACACTACGGCCGAAGCAACTATTCCCTCAGCGCAGCCCTGCGGCGTACTCGGCCACGGCGCGAATCTCCCGCTCGGTCATGCGCGCAGTCACGCCGCGCATCATGCCGTTGGGGTCGTTCGCCCGGGCGCCGTCCTTGAAAGCCTTGAGCTGGGCGGCAATGTACTCGGCGTACTGGCCGGCAATGCGCGGGTACTGAGCGGGCATTCCGGCGCCGGCGGGGCCATGGCATCCAGCGCACGCAGGCACGCCGCTGGCGGCAATTCCGCCGCGCCAGATTTTCTGGCCCAGCGCGGCGAGATTCTTGTCCGCGGCAGCGGCTGGGTTCAGCTTTTGGCGGGCGTAAAACGCCGCGAGGCCTTTCATGTCGGCTTCGGAAAGATTCGCGACCATACCCGCCATGATCGCGCTCTCGCGCGCCGGCTTCTTGTTCCCCTGCGACTTGAAGTCCACGAGCTGCTTGTGCAGATACTCTGGGATCTGACCGGCGATCTTCGGATTCGCGGGCGCCGTGCTGTTGCCGTCGCCGGCATGACAGGCGGCACAAACCTGGTTCGCGAGCTCCTCGGCTTTTTTCAGATCGGGCGCTTGAGCCTGCGCCGCGAGCGCGGCCGTCGCGCCGGCGGCGCACACCAATGCACGTATCATCCCCTTGATCTCAGCCCGCATCGAAGGACGCGATTTTATTAGATTATTCTCGCAAGCACAGTTCGTCGCGGCTGCCGGCCGGCCAGCCGAGTTCCCGCGGCCCGGGCCCCCGGAGATCGTCTTCGCCGGCCGCTCAAACGTCGGGAAGTCGAGCGCGATCAATGCCATCATCGGGCGCAAGCGCCTCGCGTTTACCAGCAAGACTCCCGGGCGCACGCAGACGATCAACTTCTACTCGCTGGGCGATTCCGCCCGGCTCGTCGACCTCCCGGGGTATGGGTATGCGCGAGTCCCGCGAGCGCAGCGGGTGCGGTGGCGCGAGCTCGTCGGAAGCTATCTCGGCTCGCGGTCTGACCTGGCCGGCATTGTGGTCGTCATGGACGCTCGCCACCCGCTGACGCCGCTCGACGCGCAGCTCTTGGAATGGCTCGGCGACCGACGCATGCTGCTCATGCTAACGAAGGCGGACAAGCTTAGCCGCGGCGAGCAGGCGGCGCTCAAGGGACGGTTCGCCGATGCGCTACTCTTCTCGAGCGTGACGAAGCGCGGCGTCGAGGAATGTCGCGCCCTGCTCGAGTCCTGGCTCGAGCAGGGTGCCGAAATAAAAAGCCCCCGGTAAAGGGGATACAAACCGGGGGCAAAACGCCTTAACGTTGAATTAAGGCACCCGCTCAGGGAGGAGAAGCGGGAGACGATCAACTCGTCCGAAGGTAAGATTCAGCCCGCCCCGCAAAGTTCCCCCGGTAACATTTGGAAATAAATGAACATTTACGGTAGCTTCCCGGCGCTGCGGATGCGGCGCATGCGCCGCGACGAGTTCTCGCGCCGCCTGATGCGCGAGACCACATTGATGGCGGGGGATCTCATCTACCCGGTCTTCGTGCTGGATGGAAAAGCTCGCACGGAGAAAGTGGCTTCCATGCCGGGCGTCGAGCGCATGACCGTCGACCGGCTGCTGCGCCTTGCCGAACAATGCGTGAAATTCGGAATCCCGGTGCTCGCGCTGTTCCCCGCAATCGATTCCGGGCTTAAGACGGCCGACGGCCGCGAAGCGTTCAATCCGAAGGGACTGGTTCCGCGCGCTATCGCCGCACTAAAGAAGCGCTTTCCCGAACTGGGCATCATGGCCGACGTGGCGCTCGATCCGTACACCACGCACGGTCAGGACGGCGTTATCGACGCAACCGGATACATCCTCAACGACGCGACGCTCGATATCCTGGCAAAGCAGGCGCTCGCCGAAGCTGCTGCAGGTGTGGACATCGTCGCGCCTTCCGACATGATGGACGGCCGCATCGGCCGGATCCGCGCGGCGCTCGAAAAGGCCGGTCATATCCACACCAAGATCATGGCGTACTCAGCGAAGTACGCGTCCGGCTTCTATGGCCCGTTCCGCGACGCGGTCGGCTCGGCGAAGGCGCTCGGCAAAGCCGACAAGCGAACCTACCAGCTCGACCCCGCGAACTCCGACGAGGCGTTGCGCGAGGTCGGTCTCGACCTCGCCGAAGGCGCCGACATGGTGATGGTGAAGCCAGGTCTTCCGTACCTCGACGTTCTGTGCCGCGTGAAGGACGAGTTCAAGGTTCCCACCTACGCCTACCAGGTTTCCGGCGAGTACTCCATGCTGCGCGGCGCGATCGAACGCGGCTGGCTGCCGGAATCGTGCATGCTGGAGACGCTGCTCGCCTTCAAGCGCGCCGGCGCGGACGGCATCCTGACCTACTTCGCGCTCGACGCGGCTAAGGCGCTGCAGTTAGGGATCAATTCCTCTCGGCGAGGCTGAGCGTCTTCAGGAAGCGATCGGGGCCCTGATACCCGATCACGCGCAGGCCCTTGATCTCGCGGCCGTGCGGGTCGAAAAAGATGATTCCCGGAGGACCGAAGAGCGAGAAGCGCTTGAGCAGCGCCTTGTCGGCTTCGCTATTCGCGGTTACGTCCACCTGCAGGAGCAGCATGCGATCGAGCTGGGCGCGCACATTCGGGTCGGAAAACGTGAACGCTTCCATTTCCTTGCACGAGACGCACCAGTCAGCATAGAAATCCAGCATCACGGTCTTACCCGGTGCCTTGAGCTTCCCTTCGAGCTCGGCGAGCGAGGCCACCCGGATCCACGGCAGCGGCATGGCCGAGGGGCCAGTCCTGGAAATTCCCGCAAGCGGCCGCAGCACATCCTGCGCGCCCGAGAACGCGCCGACGATGAACGCAATGCCGGCGACCAGGGCCACGATGCCGACGCCTTTCCACAGCCGCCACCACCCCGAGGCCGATTCGGGCAGGGGGTCTATCGCACGCAGGAACATCGCGGAGCCGATGAAGAGAGCGCCCCAAGCGAGCATCTGCGCCATTGGCGGGAGCACCGGCGAGACGATCCAGATCGCCACCGCGATGAGCAGCACGCCGAAGAACTTGCGCACGCTCTGCATCCAGGCGCCGGCCTTGGGCAGCAGCGCGCCTTCCGACACCCCCACCGCTACGAGCGGCACGCCCATGCCGAGCGCCATCGCGAAAAGTGCAGCGCCGCCGAGCACAACATCGCGGGTCTGCGAGATGTAGAGCAACGCGCCGGCAAGCGGCGCGGCGACGCATGGGCTCACGATCACCGCTGAGAGCACACCCATAGCTGCCACCGAGGCGATCTGGCCACCGCGCAGCCGCTTGTGCGCCGCGTGCAGATGGTGATGCACGAAGCCCGGCAGGCGCAGGTCGTAGAAGCCGAACATGGAAAGCGCGAGGATCACGAACACGGCCGCAAACGCGCCGAGGACCCAAACATTTTGCAGGGCCGCGGCGAGAAGCGAGCCCGAGTACGCGGCCGCGATGCCGGCAAGCGCGTAGGCGAGCGCCATTCCGAGCACGTACGTGAGCGAAAGCGCGAGCCCGCGCCACTTGTTCATATTCTTGCCCTCGCCGGCGATGATCGCCGAAAGGATCGGGATCATGGGCAGCACACACGGCGTGAACGTAAGCAGCATGCCAAGAAAGAGGAAGCCCGCGAGCACAAGCACGAAATTGCCTTCGAACAGGCGCGCGATGTCGATATCGCTCGCGAAAATGGACAGGCGCGGCCGCGCATCGACCTCGCGCGGCCCTTCCGATACCGCCGCTGCAGCGCCCGTCGGAGCGGCCACGAGCTGCAAAGAAGCCTGCGACTCCATCGGCACGTAGCACACGCCGATGTCCGCACAGCCCTGCGAAGTCACCTTGAGGTCGAAGCGTCCTTCGCCTTCGGCGGGGATGCGGATTTGGACCTGCTTGCGGTAGGTTTCGACCTCGCCAAAGAACTCATCCTTGTGGCGAGCGCCGGCCGGGAATTCCGGCCGGCCGAGGCGCACCGCCGGGTTGCCTTCGGCCGCGAAGCGGAACTTGTCGCGGTACATGTAGTACCCGTCGGCGATGGCGAACTGGATTTCGACCGCGCCGTCGACGGCGCGTGCGCTGAAGCGGAACGCCTTCTCGGGCTCAAGCAAATCGTCCGATTTCCTGAAAAGCTGCGCCGCTGCCGAACTGCTGACGGCGAGCAGTACGAGGAATGCGAGAAAGCGCTTCACGTCTTGGTTTCTGCGGCTACCCAGTCGAGGTAGGCGGGCAGGCCGCGCTCGATTGGGACCGCAATGATTTCGGGAAGTTCGTATGGATGCCCGGCGCGCAGCGCCTGCTCAAGCGCCGCATAGCGCGCCTGCGTGGTCTTGATCAGCATCGGGTGCTCTTCGTCGTGCTGCACCGCGCCCTTCCAGCGGTATACCGATCGGCACGGCGCGAGAATGTTGACGCACGCCGCGAGCCGCTCTGCGATCAGCATGTCGGCGAGCTTCTCGGCCGCGGCGCGATCGGGCAGGTTGGTGAGGACCAAGAGCTTGGTAGACTCCATGCGCCTATTCTAGCGATGCACAAAGTCACCGTTCAGCCGGGCGGCCAGGGCTTCGAGGTGCAGGAAGGCGAGTCGGTGCTCGCCGCGGCGCTGCGCCAGGGGGTGATGCTGCCCTATGGATGCAAGAACGGCGCCTGCGGCTCGTGCAAGGGAAAGCTCGTCGCCGGCTCGGTCGACTACGGCCACTACCACGCGCGCGTGCTCACCGAGGCCGAGCGCGCGCACGGAAAGGCGCTTTTCTGCCAAGCGAAGCCGCTCGGCGACCTGGTAATCGAATGCCGCACCATCGGCGCGGCGAAGGACATCGCAGTACGCCTGCTCCCCTGCCGGGTGCAGCAGCTCGAAAGAGCGGCCGACGATGTCATGATCGTGCGGCTCAAGCTGCCGGCGAATGAGCGGCTGCAGTTCCTCGCGGGCCAGTACATCGACTTCCTGCTGAAAGGCGGCGCAAGGCGCAGTTTCTCGATGGCGAACGCACCGCACGCCGACGAGCTGATCGAGCTGCACATCCGGCACGTCGCCGGCGGCAACTTCACTGAGCACGTGTTCACGAAGATGAAGGAGCGCGACATCCTGCGGCTGGAAGGACCGCTCGGAAGCTTCTTCCTGCGCGACGACAGCCCGAAGCCGATCGTGTTCGTCGCGAGCGGTACCGGCTTTGCGCCGATCAAGTCGATCATCGAAAGCGCGTTCCACCGCGGCGTGACGCGGCCGATGACGCTCTACTGGGGCTGTCGCCGCCCCAAAGACTTGTATCTTGGTTCCTTACCCCAGAGCTGGGCGCGCGAGCACTCGAACTTCCGCTACATTCCAGTGATCTCCGAGGCCCGTCTAGAAGACGCGTGGAACGGGCGCAACGGATTCGTGCACCGCGCGGTGATGGAGGACCTGCCCGATCTTTCCCCCTACCAGGTTTACGCCTGCGGCGTGCCGGTGATGGTCGACTCTGCGAAGCGCGATTTCACCACCCTCTGTGGACTGCCCGAGGACGAGTTCCACGCCGACAGCTTCACCACGCAGGCCGACCTGGCGTCCGACGAGCTGCGTTAGGCAGCACCCTCCCCGAGGTAAGCCTCCTTCACACGGCTGTCGTTTAGCAAATCGGTCGACTTGCCCGACAGCGCAATCGCCCCCGACTCCATCACGTAGCCGCGGTGCGCGAGCTCGAGCGCGAGGCGCGCGTTCTGCTCGACGAGCAGGGTGGTGACGCCGCGCGCAGCGATCTCGGCTATGACTTCGAAAATGCGCGCGACCATCATCGGCGCGAGCCCCATCGACGGCTCGTCGAGAAGCAATAGTTTGGGGTCGCTCATCAGCGCGCGCGCGATGGCGAGCATCTGCTGCTCGCCGCCGGAAAGCGTGCCCGCGACCTGGAGACGCCGCTCCCTCAGCCGCGGAAACGTGGCGTACTGCTTTTCAGGATCGGCGCTGCCGCGCGCATAGGCGCCCATGGCGAGGTTCTCCTCGACCGTGAGCTGTGGAAAGATGCCGCGGCCTTCGGGAACCATGACCAGACCCGCGCGCGGCAGTTCGTGCACCGCGGTGCGCGAGATATCCTTTCCTGCGTAAGAAATCATTGTTGACTGAGAAGGAAGCAGCCTGCAAATCGCCTTGAGCGTCGTCGTCTTGCCGGCGCCGTTGGCGCCGATCAGGCAGACGAGCTCGCCCTCGTCGACCTCCAGATCGATTCCTTTGACGGCGCGAATGCCGCCGTAGTGCACCTCGAGCCCTTTGACTTCAAGCAGCACGCGGTGCACCTAGATAGGCCTCGATTACCTTCGGATCTTTCTGGACTTCGGCAGGAGTACCTTCAGCGATCTTCTCGCCGTAGTCGAGCACCATGACGCGATCGCACACGTTCATGACCAGGCGAACGTCGTGCTCGATGAGAAGCACGGTGACGCCATCGTCACGGATGCGGCGGATCAGTTTTCCAAGCGCGACGCGCTCCGCGGGGTTCATGCCGGCCGCCGGCTCGTCCAGCGCGAGCAGCTTCGGGTCGGTGGCGAGCGCGCGTGCGATTTCGAGCCGGCGCTGATCGCCATAGGGAAGCGCGCCGGCGCGGTCGTTCGCGCGCGAACGAATGCCGACGTAATCGAGAAGCTCCAGGGAGCGCTTCTCGATGGATCTTTCCTCCATGAGCGTACTGCGCGTACGCAGCACCGCGCCGATCACGCCCGCGCGCCCACGCAGATGCCTGCCGATCATCACGTTCTCGAGCGCTGACAGGTCAGCGAACAGGCGAATGTTCTGGAACGTGCGCGCGATGCCCGCCGCTGCCACGTGGTTGGGCTTGAGCCCGCTCAGCTCCCGTCCGGCAAAGGCGAACGACCCGGCATCGGCGGGATAGATCCCGGTCAGCACGTTGAACAAAGTGGTCTTGCCCGCACCGTTCGGCCCGATGAGGCCATAGATCTGGCCGGCGGCGATGGCGAAGGACACGTCGTTCAGCGCCTGTACCCCGCCGAAGCGCTTGGTCACACCTTGTACCCGGAGGAGGGGCTGCGGCACGCTCACGCCACATGCTCCTCGAGCTCGCGCTTGCGTACCACCGAGGGTAGCAACCCGGCCGGACGGAAGAGCATCACCAGCACGAGCGCCAGGCCGAAGAGCAGCATCCGGATCACCTCCGGCTCGATCACCATGCGCCCGAAGATCGCCTCCTGCAGCGGCGTCACCGTCCAGCGCAGGATCTCCGGAACGAAGGAAAGCAGCAGCGCGCCGAGGATCACGCCCCAGATGTTGCCCATGCCGCCGAGCACCACCATGCACACCACCATGATCGATTCCACCAGCACGAAGCTCTCGGGCGAGATGAAGCCCTGGATCGCCGAGAACATGCCGCCGGCGACGCCGCCGAAGCTCGCGCCCATGGCGAAGGCGAGGAGCTTGAGGTTCCTCGTGTCGATGCCCATGGCGCGTGCCGCGATCTCGTCTTCGCGGATCGCTTCCCAGGCGCGCCCGACGCGCGAGTTCTGCAGGCGCACGTTGACCACGATGATGCCGAGCGCCACCAGCAGCAGCAGGTAGTAGTACTTGATCGGGCCGCTCCACTCCAGGCTGAGGAACGTCTGGTAGGTGCCAAAGCTGAAGCCATCAAGCGTGAAAGGATCAATGCGCGCGATGCCCTGCGGGCCGTTGGTGATGTTCACCGGGCGCGACAGGTTGTTGAGGAAGATACGGACGATTTCGCCGAAGCCGAGCGTGACGATGGCGAGGTAGTCGCCTCGCAGCTTGAGCGTCGGCGCGCCGAGAAGCACGCCGAAAAGCGCGGCCACCGCGGCGCCGATTGGCAAGACGACCCAGAAGGGCAGGTGGACGTTGAACTGCGGGCTGGCGAGCAGCGCGTAGGTATAGGCGCCCACCGCGTAGAACGCGATGTAGCCCAGATCCAGCAACCCAGCGAACCCGACGACGATGTTGAGCCCGAGAGCGAGCAGCACGTAGAGGATCGCGTAGTTGGTGATGCGGACCCAGGTGGTGCCGACTTGCGCGAGCGCGAAGGGCAGCAGCGCGAGCGCGATGCCGACGAGCGCGAATCCTACCCATACCAGCCAAGGCCTCGCGCGCGTATCGAAATAAGGCTCCATCAGGCCCGGTCTCCCACGCGCTCGCCGAGCAGCCCTTGCGGCCGGAACACGAGCACTAGGATCAGCACCACGAACGCGAACACGTCCTGGTAGTTCGAGCCGAAGAGGATGAAGTGGCCACCGCGCTCGCACGCCTGCAGCGGAACGCCCCAGCGACACAGATCGCTGAAGTCGCCGATATAGCCCGCGCCGAGCGCTTCAATCACGCCGAGCAGGATGCCGCCGAGCATCGCGCCCGGGATATTGCCGATGCCGCCCAGCACTGCGGCGCAGAACGCCTTTAGCCCGAGAATCGAACCCATCGTGTACTGGGCAATTCCGTAATAGGTGCCGTAGAGCACACCCGCCACCGCCCCGAGCCCGGCGCCGATGACGAAGGTGACGGCGATCACGCGGTTGATGTCGATGCCCATCAGCCCGGCGACCTGGGCGTTCTGCGCGGTGGCGCGCATAGCCGTGCCGAGCGGCGTTCGGTAGACGAGGATAGCGAGGCTCGCCATCAGCGCGAAGCAGATGGCGAGGATCGCCACCTGCACTGTGCTGACCGCCGCTCCGCCGAGGAAATAGGTCTTCGACGGGATGATCTGGGGGAATGCGAGGATGTTGCGACTCCAGATCATGAGCGCGATGTGCTGCAGGATGATCGAAACGCCGATCGCGGTGATGAGCGGCGCGAGGCGGGGTGCGTGGCGCAGCGGACGGTAGGCGAGCCGCTCCATGCCATAGCCGACCAGCATGCAGATCGGCACCGCGCATCCGGTGCCGATCAGGACGATGACGAACGGCGGAAGCCCGGTCGGCACGAGCAGGTTGATGATGCTGAACGCCACCATCGCGCCGATCATCACCACTTCACCGTGGGCGAAATTGATGAGCTGGATGATGCCGTAAACCATGGTGTAGCCAAGCGCCACCACCGCGTACAGGCTTCCCGCGGTGAGTCCGTTGACCACCTGCTGCAGGAAGGTATCCATGCAAAAAAAACGGCCCTACGCGGGCCGTTTTTCTTTGCCAGAACTTATGGCGCCGCGCCTACTTCGCCGCCTTCGCAAACTCGTCGTAGGTCATGGTCTTGCCGCCCTTGATCACCGCGATCGGCTCGAGCTTGCCGCCCTTCATGCTGAACATGGTGATCTCGGCGTCCTTGCGGTCGCCCTTGTCGTCGAACGCGATGGGCCCGCTCGCGCCGGTGAAGCTGATCTTCTGCAGCTCGCCCAGGTACTTCTTGGGATCGGTGGAGTTCGCCTTCTTCATCGCCTCGATCAGCAGGTTGGCCGCGTCGTAGGTGAATGGCGAGTACAGGATCGGGT
>DATIGN010000105.1:0-30363 GCA_035454685.1 Burkholderiales bacterium
CGGCCGCACCTCGGTGAAGTACATCCACATCAGCGACACCCATACGATGCCGAACATCAGCATGAACGCGGACGAGCGCACGCCCGTTAAATCGACCAGCGCGCCGAACATGATGGGCAGGATGAAGCCGCCCATGCCGCCCGCGAGGCCCACGACGCCGGAGACCACGCCGATGTTGTGGGGATAGTCGTCCGAGATGTACTTGAAGACCGAGGCCTTGCCGATCGCCCAGGCGATTCCCATCAGGAACATGAAGAAAGTGAACACGTACACGTTCAGCCCGACGTGGAAGGTGAGGTCGCCCCTGGCGGTGCGGATGGAGATCTCGGCTTGCGGATAGGACAGGAAGAACAGGCACACCCAGGACAGCAGCATCACCCACCAGGTTACCGGATGCGCGCCCCAGCGGTCCGACATCCAGCCGCCGATCGCGCGCAGCACGCCGCCGGGCAGCGAGAAGCACGCGGCGAGCAGCGCCGCGCTCGTGATCGCGAAGCCGTATTCGGTGACGTAGTACTTGGTCATCCAGAGCGAGAGCGCGACGTAGCCGCCGAATACGATCGAGTAGTACTGGCAGAGCTTCCAGACGTTCGGGTCCTTCAGCGCCTTGAGCTCGTCCTTCATCGTGATCTTCTTGCGGTGGACGTGGGCGGGATCGGTATGGGTGAAGAACCAGAACGCGAGCGCGGTAACGAACATCGCCACCGAGTACACCTTGGGAACCATGGTCCAGCCGTACGCGACGAGAATCGCGGGCGCGACGAACTTGGTGACCGCGGCGCCGGAGTTGCCGGCGCCGAAGATCCCCATGGCGAACCCCTGGTGCCGCGTGTCGAACCAGCGCGCGCAGTAGGCGATGCCGACCGAGAAGGACCCGCCCGCGAGGCCGACAAAGAGGCCGAGCACGAGGAATTGCCAGAACTCGCTTGCCTCGCCGATCAACCAGATCGGAGCCACGGTCGAGAGCATCAGCAGGAAGAACACGATGCGACCGCCGTACTTGTCGGTCCACATGCCGAGCGGCAGCCGGATGAGCGAGCCGGTGAGCACCGGCGTCGCCGCGAGCAGCCCGAACTGAGTCTCGTTGAGATCGAGCATCTTCTTGATCGGGATGCCGATCACCGCGAACATCATCCACACCGCGAAGCACACCGTGAAAGCGATCGTGCTCAGCGTCACGACCGAAACCTGCTGCCGGCTCACCGTGGAGCCCATCTTGTGCATCTCCTTTGCGCTCCAACTCTAGAGACGCGCACGCAAATTCGCTTGATTCACATCAAGCAAACCGAGGCGCAATCGCCGCTTAGCGCACGACGAGCGTGGGAATGTCCGAATGCGTGAGGACGTCGACGGTCTGGCTGCCGTGAACCAGGCGCGACAGGCCCTTGCGTCCATGGGAAGCCATGAAGATCGCGTCGCAGCCGTGGCGCTTGGCGGCGTTCACGATCGCCTGCCAGGGCTGGTTGCTCTGTTCGTAATCGGTGTCGAACTGTAGCCCCGCGGCGCGCGCCAAATCCGAGGGATGCGCCAGGATGCGCTTGGCGGTTTCCTCCGACTCGCGCGCATGGTCCGCGATCGAAACCACGCGGCGCGCGAACACCTGCGCTTCGCTCGGCGACTCGTACTCGGGCACGGCGGTGAAGAGCGTCACGCGCGCCTTCGCCTCGCGCGCGAACTCGATGCCCTGGGCGACGGCCTTCTCCGCGACCTCGGAGCCGTCGGTAGGAATGAGGATGTGCTTGTACATGAGGCCACTCCTATAGGTAGGTCATCGCCAGCTCGCGCCGAGACCGACCGGCGCCGGCGCGAGGTTGGCGATGCGCGAAAAGAGCTGCTCGAAGTCTCGCTCCTGCAGGCCGGCGACCGGGTCGCGGTTCTCCGCGAACGCCGCGTTGATCGCCTTCCAGTCTTCGGCGGTCAGCGCACGCTCGGCAAGCGGCATGAGCTGCTGCTCTTCCTTGCGCATGTGCTTCCAGTGGAAATCGGCGTAGGCGTCCACCGCCTGCTGGAACTCGCGCGCCCCAGCGGGCCAGCCCTCCTCGAAGAAGAGCAGCGAGCGCTCGAGCTCGCGGATGAGGTGCGCCCCTTCTTCGTGCTCGGCCTGCAGCTCCTCGACGAGAAGCCGCGCGCTGGGCTCGCGCGCGACGAGGCGCGAGAAAATGTGGTCGTTCTCTTTCGGGTGGTGCAGTCGCTCGGGGTATTCGTCCATGTAGCGCAGCATGCTGCGCAGCACCTGGAAGCGCGGCCGCACCTTGGCGTCCTGCGCCATGCGCGCGAGCTCCTTCAGCCCGTGCAGCACCGCGGAGATCGAGCGGTGCTCGCTCTTCAAGATCGAAATGGCGTCTTTCATGCGGTTTGCCTTTCATAGACCGAAGCCCAGTCGACGATCGGGCTCGGCGTGCGCTCCAGCAGCTTCTCCAGCATCGTGATGTGGTCGCCCTCGTCGGCCGCCATCTCGCGCGCCAGCGCGCGCAGCATGGCGTCGTCCGCGGTCAGGATGACGTGCTCGAAAAATGCGGCGGCGCGCTTTTCGCCCGCGAGCGCGATCTCGAGTGCGTGGCGCGGCGTCATCAGCCGGAACACGAGCTCCCGTGCGGCGGTCTCCGGGGCGGCGCTGTCGAGCCAGCTGTATTCGCCTTCGGCAAGAAGCGGCAACTCGAGGCCCGCGGTTCGCTTATTCAGCTCCTCGAGATGCTCGCACTCCATCCGGGCGAGCGTGGCGAACACTTCCGCCGCGGCGTCGTTGCCGAGGTCGGACATGCGCTCTGCGAACTCGGAGTAGCGCTCGACGGCTTCGCGTTCGATTGCGAGGGCGTGGGCGTAAAGCGTGAGCGGATTCATGGCTCAACGATGAGGCATCCGGCGCGCCTGGTATTGATCTTGGTCAAAGGCCGCTCGGGGCGCCTCCGTAGGATTATTCCTAAGGAGGCTTCATGCACTATCGCTACTTCACCCTCGAGCAGCGCGATCATCTGGAGCAGGCGATCCGCGATTGGGCCACGGACGCGACCGGCCTTGCGACCGCGCTCGAGCGCTTGCATGCGCCGGACTACGGCAACTGCGTTGCCTGCGGCGTCGAGATGCTCTACGTGGAGCTGATCGCGGCGCCGGCCGCCACGCTTTGTCCTGCCTGCCGGGCGAAGAGCGCCTAGAAGCAGGCGAGCGTCTGCCTGAGCGTTTCGCCCAGGCCGCTCGCGTGCGCGACCCCGAAGCCGCCGAGGCCAATGAGGAGCGCTCCGGTGAGCCTGCGCAGCGTTGCGAGCCCGGCCCATCCGCGTAGCTTTGCCGCAGCCACCCCGGCGATGAAGAGCCACGGCAGCGTGCCGGCGCCGAACGCGGCCATCGCAGCCGCGCCTTGCGCCGCCCCACCGGAAAACACGGCCGCGGCAAGCGCGCCGTAGACCAGACCGCACGGCAGCCAGCCCCACGCAAGCCCCGCGGCGTACGCCTGCGGCAGCGTGCGCGCGGGAAGCAACCGCGCGGCAAGCGGTTGTACTCGCCGCCAGAGCGGAAGGCCGATTCTTTCCAGCGTAGAGATCGGCAGCGGCATGCCCCAGAAGTGCATTCCCGCAAGTAGAACGAAAGCGCTGGAGAAGAAATAGAAGAAGGTCTGTGCCGGAAGTACTGCCGCGGCGTAGGCGGCTGCGCTGCCCAGGGCACCCGCGCCGGCGCCGGCGCCGGTGTAGCTCGTGATGCGGCCGGCATTGAAGGCGAGTTGGCGCTTCCAGATCTCTTCCTTGTGCAGGAGCGAGAACCCGGCGCTGATGCCGCCGCACATGCCGGCGCAGTGCAGCCCCGACGCGAGCCCGGCCGCGAAGAGCCCCAATGGCAGCGCAAGGTCTGTCATATGACCTTTGAATAGCTCGCGCGCTCGCGCGCCTCGCGCAGGTAGCGGTCGAAGAGCATCGCGATCGCGCGCACGAGGAGCCTGCCTTTCGGCGTCACCACGATCCAGTCGGGCTGCAGCTCGACCAGTCCCTCGTCAGCCAGCCTCTTCAGCATGTGCATCTCGGCGGCGAAGTGGCGGTTGAAATCGACCAGGTACGAAAGCTCAATCGACTCAATGGAGACGCGAAAGTGGCACATCAGCGCCTGAATCACCGCGCGCCGCGCGAGGTCGTCCGGCGTCAGCTCCACCCCGCGCAGCACCGGCAGCCGGCCGGCGTCAAGCGCGGCGTAGTAGCGGTCGAGCTCCTTTATGTTCTGGTAGTAGGTTGGGCCGAGCTGCCCGATCGAGGAAAGCCCCAAGCCGATGAGGTCGCCCGAATGGGTGGAATAGCCCTGAAAGCCGCGCGCGAGCTTGCCGAGCTTCTGTGCAACGGCGAGCTCGTCGTCCGGGCGCGCGAAATGGTCCATTCCTATGTACAGGTAGCCGGCGCGCGTCAGGCGACCGATCGCAAGCGTCATCAGCTCGAGCTTGAGCTCTGCCGAGGGCAGTTCGACTTCGACGATGCGCCGCTGCGGCTTGAAGAGCTTCGGCAGGTGCGCGTAGTTGTAGAGCGCGATGCGGTCGGGCTGGAGCGCGAGCACCTCGTCAAGCGTGCGATTGAAGCTGTCGAGGCTCTGGCGCGGAAGGCCGTAGATCAGATCGAGATTGACAGACATGAAGCCATGCGCGCGTGCCTCTTCCATGACGCGCCGCGTCGTCTCTACGCTCTGCACGCGATGGACGGCCTTCTGTACCGCCGGGTCGAAGTCCTGCACACCGATGGAAAGCCGCGTGAAGCCGAGCTCGGCGAGGAACGCCATGCGTCCGGGCTCGGCGCTACGCGGGTCGACCTCGATCGCGTACTCGGTTTTTTCGCTACGCGTGAAGGTGCTCTCGATTGAAGCTACGAGCTCGCTCATCTCCGCGCGCGAGAGGAAGTTCGGCGTGCCGCCGCCCCAGTGGATCTGCGCGAGCGCAACCCGCTCGCCCAGGAGTGGCTCGAGCAGAGCCAATTCCTCAGCCAAGTACTTGATATACTTGAGTGATCTGCCGTGATCGCGGGTCACGACCTTGTTGCAGCCGCAGTAGTAGCAAAGCGTGGCGCAGAACGGCAGGTGGACGTAGAGCGAGAGCGGCTGGCCGAAGCCGCCGATGTTTCGCCGGCCGAGCCACTGCTCGAGCTGGGGCTCTCCGAACGCCTCGACAAAGCGGTCGGCGGTCGGGTACGAGGTGTAGCGCGGACCGCTTACGTCGTACTTGCGAATGAGGACCGGGTCGATCACCAGTTCCGACGCGGGATAGGGCATTAGGGGAATATGAACGCTGAAGGACCGGGACCTTTGACCTCGGTCAAACGAAGCTACTTCCGCCACCCGGTGGTGGTGGCATCCGGCGCTGCGTCGCTCGCGGTGCTCGTCGGGATGAATGTCGTTGCCTTCCTGCGCGGGCTCGACTCGCCGTGGCTGCTCGGAGCCGTGATCATCGCCGACATGCTGGTGATCGGCGCGGGCATCGTGGTCGCCGCGCGCGAAGTGCTGGTCGCCGAGCACCGCACCGAAGCGAGCGAGGCGCAGCTCGCCTCGATCGTCGACTCGGCGATGGACGCGATCATCTCGGTGGACGAAAAGCAGAGGATCGTGCTCTTCAACCGCGCCGCCGAGCAGGTGTTCGGCGTGGGGCGCGACGAGGTACTGGGCACCTCGCTCGACCGCTTCCTGCCGGCGCGCTTCCGCGCCGCGCACCGCGGCCACATCGCGCACTTCGGCCGCACCGGCGTGACCAGCCGGCGCATGGGTGACGTGACCACGCTGTGGGCGCTGCGCGCCGACGGTGAGGAGTTTCCTATCGAAGCTTCGATCTCGCAGTCGGGCGCGTCCGGCAAGCGTCACTACACCGTGATCCTGCGCGACATCACGCGGCGCAAGCAGTTCGAGGACGCGCTCAAGGCTTCGCAGCGCGAGCTGCGCGAGCTCTCCGCGCGCGTGCTCGAGGCGCGCGAGGAGGAGAAGGCGCACATCGCGCGCGAGCTACACGACGAGCTCGGCCAGCTCCTCACCGCGCTCAAGATGGACCTCGGTTGGCTGCGCGAGCGGCTGCCCGCCGATGCGGAGCTCGCCGCGCGCGTCGCGGAGATGGGCTCGCTCCTCGACCGTACGGTCGGATCGACGCGGCGCATCTCCGCCGACCTGCGCCCGCTCATGCTCGACGACCTCGGCCTCGCCGATGCCGCCGCCTGGCTGGTCGAGGATTTCGCCAAGCGTTCCGGCGTCGCCTGCAAGATCGACGTGTCGGAGGACGTGCAGGGCGTGTCCAAGGCGGTGGCCACCGCGGTCTATCGGGCGGTGCAGGAATCGCTCACCAACATCGGGCGCCATTCCGGCGCGAAGAACGCCTGGGTGTTGCTCGGCGCGACCGACGGCGTGGTGCACGTCGAGATCGAGGACGATGGCCGCGGCATCGCGCCCGAGGACCTGGCGAAGAGCCGCTCGCTCGGGCTCAAGGGGATGCGCGAGCGCATCGCCTTTCTCGGCGGTTCGCTCGACATCGGCCGCGCACCGCGCGGTGGGACGCGCCTCAAGCTCACCGTCCCGCTGCGCGGGCTCGTGACGGAGAGTGCGGCTTGACCCGCGTGCTCATCGCGGACGACCACAGTATCGTGCGCGACGGGCTGAAGCGCATCCTCGCCGCCACGCCCGAGCTCCAGGTCGCGGGCGAGGCGGCGAGCGGCGACGAGGCGCTCGCGGCTGTGAAGGCGAACGACTACGACGTCGTGATGCTCGACATGTCCATGCCTGGGCTCTCGGGCATCGACCTCATCAAGCGGCTGAAGCTCGAAAAGCCCAAGCTCAAGATCCTCGTGCTCTCGATGCACGGCGAGAGCCAGTACGCCGCGCGCGCGCTCAAGGCGGGCGCCGCCGGCTACCTCAACAAGGACAGCCCCGCCGAGGCGCTGCTCGGCGCGCTGCGCAAGATCGCCGCCGGCGGCGTGCACATCGGCGACGCGGCTGCAGCGAGCCTGCTGCAAGCGGGCGACAAGCCGCCGCACGAAACGCTGTCGGACCGCGAGTTCGAGGTGATGCGGCTCCTCGTCGAGGGCCTCGGCCCGACCGAGATCGGCGAGCGCCTGCACCTCTCGGTGAAAACCGTGAGCACCCACAAGACACGGCTCCTCGACAAGCTCGGTCTCGGCAGCACCGCCGAGCTCGTGCGCTACGCCATGGAGCACCGGCTGCTCTAGGCAGTATCTCATCTGCGGCAACTCGAGCGAGTGGCGAGGACAGCCGGCTCCGCAGTGTGAAAGGTTGATCTGCCGCAAGTCGGACCGCCCCATCGGTGGGAGGCTGGCGAATGCCTCAATGGGTCAAGACGCTGATCTACGCGGCAGCGGCGATAGCGGCGGCTGGACTTGCGTCCCTCTTGGCCCAGCTATTCGGCTGGCTGTAGTCCCGCCTTCGGGGCGACGGCCCCTTTAGCCGAATACATACTCTCTTACATACTCTCGGAAAATTCCTACAGTCGAATGCGGCTTTGGACTACGGGCGTAGGTAGCCCCAAGACAGTGCGGGGGATACATACTCATACTCGCGCGCGTGAAAGTGTTTCTTGTCGAAGACGCACGGCTGCTGCGGGAGCGCCTGGAGGCGATGCTGAACGCGATTCCTGGCGTGCAGACGGTGGGCTACGCCGCTGAGGCCGGGCCGGCGGTCGAGGGCATCCTCGCCGCGGGCGCCGACGCGGTGGTGCTCGACATCCAGCTCGCGCAGGGGAGCGGTTTCGACGTGCTGCGCGCGCTGCAAAGCCGCGCACCGCAAATCGCGGTCTATGTGCTCACGAACTTCGCGACCGAGGGCTACCGCAAGGTCGCCGAGCGTCTGGGCGCGCGCGGGTTCTTCGACAAGTCGAACGACATCGAGCTGCTGCGCGCGGCGCTGAGCTCGAAATAGGAAAGCTCCTACCCTGATTATCAGCCGCCGCCGATAGGGCGCGCGGGGCACCGCCGGCACACTGGCGGCATGGAAATTTTTCTGGTCGAAGACTCCCCGCTGCTGCGGACCCGGCTCGCCGAGATGCTTGGCGCTATCCCCGGGGCGCGCGTAGTCGGCGAAGCGGAGCACGCCGACGTCGCCATTCGCGACATCCTTGCCCTGCAGCCCGATGTCGTGGTGCTGGATCTCTCGCTCGCCGGCGGGACGAGCGGTTTCGAGGTGTTGCGCGCGGTATCCCGGCAGGCGCCCGAGATCGATATCTACATGATCTCCAACTTTGTCGCCGAGCCCTACCGCGAGCTCGCCGAGCGCCTGGGCGCGCGCGATTTCTTCGACAAAAGCAGGGAATTGGAACGCGTGCGCAGAGTGATCACGGAGCGCGCCGCGGCCGCCGTGCACTGAGGAGCCCACGACATGCAAGCCACTGTCATCGCTATCCGACCGAGGTTCAAGGCCATGCCGCAAAAATTCGAAGTGAGCTGCGCAAGCTGCAACCTGCGCGAGCTGTGCCTTCCCGCAGGCCTGTGCGCCGAGGACCTTGAGCGCGTCGAGAACATCGTCTATGCCCGCAGGCGCGTGAAGCGCGGCGAGGCGCTGTTCAACGCGGGCGCCGAGTTCAGCGCCGTCTACGCGATCCGCAGCGGCTTTTTCAAGACCAGCGTGCTCGACGGCGACGGCCGCGAGCAGGTCACCGGCTTTTTCATGGGCGGCGAGCTCGTCGGCCTCGACGGCCTGGGCTCGGGCACGTACAACGGCACCGCCGTGGCCCTCGAAGATAGCGAGGTCTGCGTGCTGCCGTATGCCCTGATCGAGGAAATGTCGCACGAGGTGCCGGCGTTGCAGCGCCACCTGCACGCGGTGCTCGCACGCGAGATCGTGCGCGACCACGGCGTGATGCTGCTGCTCGGCTCCATGCGAGCCGAGGAGCGGCTGGCCACGTTCCTGCTCAACCTCTCCAGGCGCTTCGTGCGCCGCGGTTATTCGGCTTCCGACTTCCATCTGCGCATGACGCGCGAGGAGCTCGGCAGCTACCTCGGCCTCAAGCTCGAGACGGTGAGCCGGCTCTTCTCCCAGTTCCAGAGCGAGCGCCTGATCGACGTGCAGCAGAAACACGTGCGCATCCTCGACGTCCCTGGCCTGGAGCGCGTCCTCGGCACGAAGCACTAGAATGTCGGGATCCATCCTGGGAGGAGAGCGCATGTTCAAGCACATCCTGATTCCCACCGACGGCTCGCCGGTCTCGGCCAAGGCGGTCAAGGCCGGCATCGAGTTCGCCAAGCAGATCGGAGCCAAGGTCACCGGCTACCACGCGGTCGAGCCCGTGCCGGTGCGCCTGTACGGCGAAGGCTACGTAGCCGACCGGCAGATGGTCGCGGAGTTCGAGCGCCGCGCCATCGCGGCCGCGAAGAAGAACGTCACGGCCATCGCGCGCGCCGCCGCCAAGGCCGGCGTGCAGTTCGAGCCGTTGGTGCGCACAGCGCGCACTCCCTACGAAGGCATCGTGGAGGCGGCGCAGAAGCGCAGGTGCGACCTGATCCTGATGGCCTCGCACGGCCACCGCGGGCTCATGCGGCTCACCCTGGGTAGCGTCGCCGACAAGGTTATCCAGCTTTCCAAGATTCCGGTTCTGGTGTACCGCTAGGCGGCGAACGCCGGCGCGAACGCGCTGAGCGGAGCTCAGCGCCTCAGATGCCAAACGCGCGCACCACGGCGAAGTAGACGAACAGGCTTACCACGTCCTGGATCACGGTCGCGGCCGGACCGCTGCCGAAGGCCGGATCGCGACCGGTGCGCGCGATCCACCAGGGAAGCAGCAGGCCCAGCCCCGCCGCAATGGTCCCGGCGGCGAAGATCGCGGTCGCGACCGCGGCGGCGAGCCGCGGCTCGCCGAACGCGAGCCACACGAGCGGCAGGCTCACCAGGCCGAGGATCGCGCCGAGCAGCATCCCGGTGCGCAACTCTCCCGCGAGCAGGTGGCCGATCCCCGCGCGGGTGAGCGAAAGCCCGCGCACGGCGATCGCCTCGCTCTGCGTGCCGATGGCGTCGGCGAGGTATACGATGGCGGGCACGAAGAACGCCACCGCGATGGTGGCGCTCAGCGTCGACTCGAAGGCTGCCATCGCCGCCGTGGCGAGCGCGCTGCCCGCGAGGCCGACCACGAGCCACGGCAACCGGTGGCGCACCCGGCGCAGCGGCGGTTCCTCGATCGCGTGGCGCGCCTGCGCCGCCTCGCGCCCGATCCCGGCGAACCGGTGCAGGTCCTCGACGTGCTCGCGGCGCAGCACCTGAAGCAGCGCCCGCGACGGCATCACGCCGAGCGCACGGCCCTGCGCATCGACCACCGGCAGCGCGTCCACACCGTGGTGCAACGCGAGCGACGCGGCGCGCTCCTGGTCCATGTTGGCGCGGACGCTGGGAAACGCCGGTGATGCGATTTGTCCGATAGGAGTCTCGGCTCCAGAACCGAAAAGCTTTCCGATGGGTACCACTCCTTGCAGGAGGCCGTCACCGTTGATCACTAGTACGAGCTCAACGCTCGCGGGTTTTTCGGCAGCAAGACGCGCGAGCACGCTGGCCACCGTTTCCTCGGGCCGAGCGCGCGCAGCACCCTCCACGATGTGAGAGGCGACGATTTCACGGTGCGGCATGCCGCCATTTGACCCTAATCAAGGCCCGCCGGCACCCTGAGCCACAATCGTCAAATGCGTGTCTTCGCCGCCCGGGGCCTTACCAAGACCTACCGCATGGGCGAGACCGAGATCCACGCGCTGCGCGGCGTCGACCTCGAGATCGCTGCCGGCGAGTTCATCGTGCTCCTTGGGCCGTCGGGCAGCGGCAAGTCGACCCTGCTCAACATCCTCGGCGGGCTGGACACTCCAAGCTCCGGTGAAATCGTGTTCAAGGATCACAACCTCAGCGCAGCCGATGAAGGGGCTCTCACCCGCTACCGCCGCGAGCACGTGGGGTTCGTGTTCCAGTTCTACAACCTGATCCCGAGCCTGACCGCGCGCGAGAATGTCGCGCTGGTCACCGACATTGCGGCAAAGCCGATGCCCGCTGCCGAGGCGCTCGCCTGGGTGGGCCTCGCAGAGCGGCTGGATCATTTTCCGTCGCAGCTCTCGGGCGGCGAGCAGCAGCGCGTGGCCATCGCGCGCGCTATCGCCAAGCGTCCCGATGTCCTGCTTTGCGACGAGCCGACGGGTGCGCTCGACTACGGGACGGGCAAGCTGGTCCTCGAGGTGATCGCGCGCATCAATGCGGAGCTCGGCACGACCGCCATGGTGATCACTCACAACGCCGCCATTGCCGCCATCGCCGACCGGGTGCTGCGTTTGGGCGACGGCAGAATCGTCGGCGTGGAAAAGCCCGCGCGCAAGCTCACGCCCGCGGAGATCTCGTGGTGAAAAGCCTCGACCGCAAGCTGCTGCGCGACCTCTGGTCGCTGAAGACGCAGGTGGTATCGATCGCGCTCGTGATCGCCTGCGGCATCGGCGGGTTCATTGGTTCGTTTTCGACCTATGGGTCGCTGCTCTGGTCGCGCGACAACTATTACGCCACCGCGCGCTTCCCGCATATTTTCGCCACCGCCAAGCGCGCGCCGGTATCGCTCCTGGAGCGTATCCGCAACATTCCTGGCGCCGTGGAAGTCGAAGCCCGCGTGGTGCGCGACGCGCAGCTTTCCATCCCCGGGGTGGTACCGCCGATGATCGCGCGCCTCATCGGCCATGACTTCGAGCACCCCGGCGGGATGAACCGGCTGACGTTGAAGAGCGGCCGCTGGCCGGCGCCGAACGCGCGCGGTGAAGTGGTGGTGAACCAGCGCTTCCTCGAGGCGCGCAGCCTCAAGCTCGGCGATCGGATGAACGTGCTGCTCAACGGCAAGCTCGAGCGCGTCACTCTGGTCGGCACCGCGCTCAGCCCGGAGTACATCTTCGCCACGCGTGGCGGCGGCATGCCGGACGACGAGTGGTTCGCGGTGCTGTGGATCGACGCGCGCGCGCTTGCCGCCGCGTTCAACATGGAAGGCGCGTTCAATTCGGTGCTGCTGAGAGCCGAGAAAGGCGCTTCGCCCGAGGCGATGCTCGATGCGCTCGACAAGATCCTCGAGCCCTACGGCGGCTTCGGCGCCGTGACGCGCGACGAGCAGGTGTCGCACAAGATCATCACGCAGGAGATCAGCCAGCAGCGCATCTTCGGCACGGTGCTGCCGGCGATCTTTCTCGCTGTGGCTGCATTCATCCTTAACGTGGTGCTCCACCGGCAGGTGCACGCGCAGCGCGGCGAGATCGCCGCGCTGAAGGCGCTGGGCTACGAGGACCGCTGGATCGCTTGGCACTATCTCAAATTCGCCTCGGTGATCGTTCTCCTCGGAGCGGCGATCGGGATCGCGCTGGGCTGGTGGCTGGGCCAGGGCATGACGGGCCTTTACACCGATCTTTTCCACTTTCCGCAGTTCCACTTTTTCCTGCCGGGGTGGCTGGTGCTCGCCGGCGCAGGTGCTGCCCTCGCCGCCGCCTTTGGCGGCGCTTTTGCCGCCACGCGCGGGGTGCTTCGTCTGCATGCGGCCGAGGCGCTGCGGCCGCCCGCGCCGGCGCAATTCCGCCCCCTGCTGCTCGAGCGGCTGGGATACGTGGAGCTGCTGACCTCGGCGCAGCGCATGATCATGCGCAACCTCGAGCGCAGGCCGGTGCGCGCGGCGAGCACCGTCGCCGGCATCGCCGGCTCGGTGGCGATTCTGATCTCGGGTACCTTCTGGGCCGACTCGCTCGAGTGGTTCATCGACGTGCAGTTCAACCAGGTTCAGCGCGCCGACGTTCACGTCGGCTTCGCCGAGCCCGTGACGCGCAACGTGCGGCTGGAGCTCGCGCGTCTGCCGGGCGTGGGCGAAGTTGAGGTGAATCGGGCTATTCCGGTGCGGCTGCGCGCCGGGCACCGCACGTATCGCACCGGCATCACCGGCGTCGAGGACGAGGCGACGCTGTCGCGCATCCTCGATGCCGACCTACGCGAGGCGAAGCCCGCGGCGGGCGGCGTGCTCCTCACCAAACGCCTCGCCGATCGCCTCGGCGTACGACCGGGCGATAGCCTGATCGCCGAGCTGCTGGAAGGCAAGCGCGTGAAGGCCGAGGTGCGCGTGACCGGCACGGTGCGCGAGATGGCCGGGATGAACGCGTGGATGCGCCTGGAAGACCTGAATCGCCTGGCGCAGGAAGGCCCGGTCGTTTCCGCGGCCGGCCTCTCCGTCGAGCGCGCCGGAGAGACCGCTCTTCTCGAGCGTCTGAAGGAGATGCCCGCCGCCGCGGTGGTGATCGTCAATCGGAGCCTGGTCGACACTTTCCGCGAGACCACCGCTCGCAACGTGATGTTCTTCACCACGGTGCTCAGCATCTTCGCCGCCACCATCGCGGTCGGCGTGGTGTATAACAACGCGCGCATCCAGCTCGCCGAGCGCGCCTGGGAGCTCGCGAGCCTCCGGGTGCTCGGTTTCACGCGGCGCGAGGTCTCGGTGCTGCTTCTCGGCGAGCTCGCGGTCGAGATTGCGGTGGCGATCCCGCTCGGCTTCGCCGCCGGATACTGGCTCGCGGCGCTGCTCGTCGCGCTGATGCAGCAGGAAGTGATGGAGTTTCCGCTCGTCATCTTCCCGACCACCTACCTCTACGCCGGCGCGATCGTGTTCGCGGCGGGTGTGGTGAGCGCGCTCATCGTGCGCAATCGCATCGATAATCTCGACCTCGTCGCTGTGCTGAAGACCCGCGAATGACAAGACGCAATACGATCGCCCTCGGTTTGGTTCTCGCCGCGCTTGCAGGCCTGGTCGTCTGGGCGCTGCGGCCGCAGCCGATCTCGGTCGAAATCGTCGAGGTGACGAAAGGCGTGTTCGAGCAGACGGTATCGGACGACGGGCAGACGCGAGTGCGGGATCGCTACGTTATTGCGGCGCCGCTCGCCGGGCAGGTGGAGCGCATCCAGCTCGAAGTCGGCGACCCGGTGAAGCAGGGGCAGATGGTCGCCGAGCTTACGCCGACGGCGCCCGCCTTCCTCGACGTGCGCACCCAGCGCGAGCTGCGCGAGAGGATCGGCGCGGCCGAGGCACAGGTCGCGCGCGCGCGCGCGGAGACCTTGAAGACGCAGGCGCAGCGCGACCAGGCGCGTGCAGATCGGGACCGCCAGGTCCGGCTGTCGAAGGAGGGCTTCATCTCGCAGACGGTGCTCGAGCAGGCGGACCTTGCTCTGAGGACCGCCGAGCGAGCGGTCGATGCTGCGCGCTTTGCCGCGCAGGCGGCGGGCCACGACCTCGCGCAGGCGCGCGCGGCGCTCACACGCTACGAGAGCAAGGAGCTTGTAACAAGATGGCCGGTGAGCTCACCGGTGGCGGGCGTGGTGCTCAAGGTCGCGCAGAAAAGCGAGGGTCCGGTACCGCTCGGCGCGCCGCTCGTAGAGGTCGCCGACCCGCGCAGCCTCGAGGCGATAGTGGACGTGCTGTCGCAGGAAGCCGTCGCCATCCGGCCGGGAATGCCGGCGCGCCTCGAGCTCGGCCAGGGCGTGCCGGCGCTCGCCGCGCGCGTGCGCCTAGTGGAACCAGCCGCGTTCACCAAGGTGTCCGCCCTAGGCGTCGACGAGCAGCGCGTCAACGTGGTGCTCGATTTCTCCGAGCCGCTCGACAAGGTACAGACCATCGGCGACGGCTTTCGCGTCGAGGCGCACATCGTGGTCTTTACCCAGGAAAGCGCGCTCAAAGCGCCGGTCGGCGCGCTCTTTCGCCAAGGCGCCGACTCGGCCGCCTTCGTTATCGATGCCGAGCGCGCTCGCCTGCGGGTCGTGAAAGTCGCGCGGCGCAACAACCTCGAGGCGATGGTCGAGGATGGACTTAAGGCCGGCGATCGCGTGGTGGTTTATCCGTCCGACGCACTCAAGGACGGTTCACGAGTAGAGATCCGTTCGCCGCGATAATGCCGTGCGCATTCGGGCTCGCGGCCGCGTACCACGCGCTTTCCGGCCAGTGCGCCGCGCCTCTCGGTGACCACGGTCGCTTGGCCTTCGCCGCCTTCCGGGTCGCCGTAGAAGATCACCACCCAGTCGTAGATCCGGTGCAGCTCGTGCGCGCGCTCGGTATTGGAATAGAGCGCCGTGAAATGCCATGGGCCAAAGCGGGTGTGCAGCACCGGCAGCCAAGCCTTGCCTTCGGGGTTCATGCGGCGCGGCGCAACCTTGGGCAGCGATCCGGCTTCAGCCTTCTCGCGGTACTCGCAGTCGACGTCCAGCAGGATGTCGACGCTTGGCGCGTCCATGGACAAAGCATAGAGCACTGCGAAACCTGCTTCTTGATGCAGGTCAAACCCGCCTGTCGCCCACGATCCGACCGTCGACGAGCTCGACGATGCGGTCGCACTGCTCCGCGAGCGCGTGGTTGTGCGTGACGAGAAGCACGGTAGTGCCGCGCGAGCGGCTCACTTCGCGCATGAGGTCGAACACGCCCTGCGCGGACTTGGTGTCGAGGTTCCCGGTGGGCTCGTCGGCGAGCAGCAGCGCCGGGTCCATGGCAAGCGCCCGCGCCACCGCCACGCGCTGCTGCTGCCCGCCCGAGAGCTTGTTCGCCAGGTTGTCGCGCCAGCGCTCGAGCCCGACGCTCTCGAGGAGCTCGTCGGCGCGGGCTCGCATCCCGGCGTCGGGCCGGCCGCGGTCAACGAGCATCGGCATCAGCACGTTCTCGTGCGCGGTGAAGGCGGGGATCAAGTGGTGGTACTGGAACACGAAGCCGATGCTGCGGCCACGAAGCCGCGTGAGCGCGCGGTCGTCCAGTCCGGTCGCTTCGCGCCCGTCCAGGAAGAGCTGCCCGCTCGTCGGGTGGTCGAGCAGCCCCATGAGGTTGAGTAGCGTGCTCTTGCCTGATCCCGAGGGGCCCATCAGCGCGCAGAACTCGTGCTCGCCGAGCGCGAGGTCGATGCCGTGGAGCACCTCGACCTCGGTCGGCGTGCCGGGGTTGTAGCTCTTGCGGATCGCTTCGAGGCGCAGGACCGCTTTATCCACGGATCGCTACCACGGGGTCCATGCGGGAGCCGCGCAAGGCGGGGACAAAGGCGGCGACGAGTCCCGTCAAGGTCGCAAGCAGTGCTGCAGCGGCAAAAAGCTTCGGATCAAGGTCGAGCGGGAAGAGCGGCGTGCCGTCTGGGTTGCGCACTAGCGCGCCCCACAGCACGATCGCCGCGGCGCCGAGCGCGCAGCCGGCGAGGGAGCCGAGAGCCCCGAGCGCCGCGCCTTGCAGCAGGAATACGCGCAGGATCTGGCCCCGCGAGGCGCCCATCGCGCGCAGGATCCCGATCTCCTTCGATTTCTGCACCACCGAGACGATCAGCACCGCGGCGATGCCGAACGCCACCGCCAGGCCGACGAAGAAGCGGATCGTGGTGTTGGCAATGATCTGGGCGTTGATCGCGAGGAAGAGCTGCGCGTTGGTCTTGATCCAGCTGTCGGCGTCGGCGCTGGTGGCGCCGCGGATCTGCTGCGCGATTTCCTCGGCGGCGTAGATATCGTGCACCGTGACGTCGATCGCCGACACGCCGCCCGGTAGCCCAAGCAGCGCCTGCGCCGTTGGCAGCGCGACGAACGCGGTGCGCTGGTTGACGAACTTGCTGCCGAGGTCGACGAGCCCCGACACGGTGAGCGTCGCGCTCAGTCCCGAGGCGACGCGCAGGTTGAGCTTGTCGCCGACGGTCACGCCGAGATCGGTTCCGAGGTCGGTGCCGATCACGACGTCCTGCGCGCCCAGGCGCGGCGTTCCGGCGACCACCTTCTCGGGGAGCGGCACGATACGGAAGTAGCTGTCCGGCTCTATCCCCTGCATGTTCACCGAGCGCGAGGCCTCGCCGCGTACCGCGAACGCCGGCCCGGAGGCGAGCGGCGAGACTGCGGCGACCGGACCGAGCGCGCGCAGCTCTTCGACGATCTTTTGCCATTGGTCGATCGAGCGCATGCGCTGCAGCGGCTTCTGCACGATCGCGGCCTCCGCGACGCCGTGCCGCAGCGGGCGCGCCGTCTCCTGCGGCGGCAAGAGCACGATGTGCGGCTGCGAGGAAAGCACGCGCTTCACGATGTTGGCCTGCTGCCCGGCGAGCGCTGCCGACATGAAGATGATCACACCGACGCCGATCGAGACGCCGACCATGATCGAGACGGTCTGCAGCCGCCCTTCGCGCAGAAAGCGGCTTGCGGCAATCCATTCGAAAGGCAGCCAGTCACGCATGCGGCACCGGTCGCAGGCGGGTCCCCGGTTGGATCGGCGCGCCGGCCGGCACGACGCGGTCCCCGGCGGAGAGCCCGGAGCGGATCTCGACCCAGCCGGTGCCGCGCAGCCCAAGCTCCACATTGCGGCGGACAGCGCGCGCGCCTTCCACGCGCAGCACCCAGGGCGCAGCGCCGGTCGCGTCGCGCACCGCGTCCGCGCGAAGCGCGAGCGCGCCGGGGCTGCGCGCTACCTCGATGTCGACCGATACGGTCATATCCTGGCGCAGGTATTGCGGCGGCTCGGGCACGCGGAGCTTGACTTCCACCGTGCCGCGCTGCGCGTCCACGCCGGGATTAATGTAGGCCACTTCGCAGGCGAAGCGCTTTTCCGGGTACGCGTCCGCCGAGGCGAGCGCCGGCTGGCCGAGGCGCAGCTTCCCGATGTTGCGCTCGTCGATCTGCACCACGATCTGGGTCTCGCCCGTTGGGGCGAGCACCATCAGCGTCTTGCCGGGCTGCACCACGTCGCCGTGCTCGACGTTGCGCGCGATGAGGGTGCCGGTCGCCGGCGCGACGATGCGCGTGTAGGCAAGGCGCGCGCGTGCCGCCTGCAGGCCGGCATTCGCCTGCTCGCGCGCCGCGACCGCAAGCGCATAATCGCTGCCCTGCGGCCCCGCGGTATCGACCTGCTTGCGCGCGGTGTCGACCTGGGTCTGCGCGACATCAAGGTTGCGCTGCGACTCATCAAGCACCGACTGGCCGATGAAGCCGCTATCGAAGAGCTTGCGGTTGCGCTCGAACTGCGCGCGCGCGTTGGCGTAGTTTGCCTGCGCCTGGCGCAGCGACTGCGAGGCGACCGGAAGCTGCAGCTCCCTGAGTTGGCGCAGGCGGCTTTCGGCCTGGATCACCGCCGCTTCGGCCTGGCGCACGAGTGCGTGCGCTTCCGCCGCGTCGAGCTCGATCAGCGTCTGCCCGGCGGCGACCGTCTCGCCCTGCGCGACCGGAACCCGGATGACGGTGCCGACGACCTGCGCGCCGATGTCCACCCGGAACGGCGATTCGATGCGCCCCGTCGCCACGACCGCCTGCACCACCTCGCGGCGTACCGCCTCGACCACCTCGACCTTCGGCCCGAGGATAAGAAGCGCAACCCAATAGCCGGCAAGCGCCAGCACCACCGCGCCTGCGGCGATCTTTTTCTTCATAGCCAGTCGCGTCTCCCGAGCAGCTCGACGATCTCGCGTGCCGCATCGGCAGGCGTCCCTTCAGCGCCGCGCACGACGAGCTCGGGCGCGAGCGGCGGCTCGTAGGGCGCCTGGACGCCCGGCAGCGTCTTCGCGTTGCGATAAAGGCCCTTGGGGTCGCGTGCGGCGCACACGTCGAGCGGCGTATCGACGAACACCTCGGCAAATCGCGCGATGCGCTTTCTCGCCGCGTCGCGGTAGGCGCGCCGGTTGGCGGTCGCGTCGAACACGACAGGTCTTTGCTTCTCCACCAGCGAAAACCCGATCTCGCCCAGCGTGGAATAGAAAAAATTCCGGTCTGCGTCGTCGTAGCGCGGGAAAGGCGTGAGCTGGGTGCGCATGACATCCGACTCGAGCACCGACACATCAACCCCGCGCTCGTGCAGCAGGCGCACGAGCTCGCGCGCGATCGCGCTCTTGCCGGAGCCCGACAGTCCGGTCAGCCATACGGCGAAGCTCATGCACAGTACTCGTTCGCGTGCGCCGGGTCGAAGCGCTGGGCGGCGAGCGTGTTCTGAATGAGATTGAAGAGCTTCTTGCGCACCGCGGCATCGAGGTTCGGATACCACACCGGGTTCGCCATCACCAGCGCGCGGAAAGCGATGAAGGGCGCAGCGACCTCGAGGAGCTCGCGGTCGCCCGAGCGCTCGAGGTAGCGCTCCCAGAAGCGGCGCCACAGCTTCTCGAAAGCGCCCTCGAGCTTCCCCGAGCGCTGCAGCGAGAAGAAGAGATAGTTGAGCGTGAGGCAGGTCACGTCATCGGCTGCGTCGCCCCACTCGCCGCGCGATCGGTCGAGCACGCTGAAGTCCGCGCCGTCGCGGAAAAGCAGGTTCCAGGGATGAAAGTCGCCGTGCACCTGGCGCAGGCGGTGGGTGCGCGGCTTGAGCTTCCAACGCCATGCGACGCAGCGTTTCTCAATTTCTTCAAGCAATCTCTCGTGTTGAGGATAGCTGTCGGCCACACCGAAGATGCACTCGCCATGGCCGAGGAGTTCGCGAATACGCCGCACGTATAGTCCCGGGTCGGGACCGCGGACGCTGTGGATCTCGACCAGGTAATCGCACAGGGCGTCTGATCTCTCAAGATCGAGGCTCGACGCCTTTCCTCCGGCTCGAAGCCGGAGCAGATCGTCGGCGTACTCGCGGCCGTCGACGAACTGAGCCAGCATGAAGAGTTCTTCGGCGCTCCCCAGCGGGACGAGCTCGCCGCTCGAGCGCACGGCGCCGACGTCGAGCGAGGCGACGTGGCGCGGAAGCGTCCGAAACGCGCCGTGCGCCCAAAGCAGCGACTGTGCGCGGTCGGCCATATGCTCGTGCCCGAAGGGACCGGGGCGCACGGTCTCCACCACCGCGCGCTGCGGTGCGCCGTCCAAGGTGTAATCCACGCGCAGTGGGATGCCGTAGCCATAGCCCTTGTCGCCCTGGCGCCCGCCGCCGAGCGGCGTGACGCGCACGCCGCTGACCGCGCGGCCATGCACGAGCGACAGGTATCTTGCGAGAGCGTCCGACGTGAAGGGAGAAGGATTAGGGGACATACCCCCTGATGCTACCTTCTGCGTCTACCTGCGCCAGGTCACGCGGAGCAGGTTGTCCTCTTTGTTGTAGCGATATACGAGCTCGCCCTTGTAGGCATGGTAGAGCGCGTCGCCGATGCGCCGCGCGAGGTGGGCATCGGTCGTCGTGATACGCGCGCCCGCACCGCTCTCGCCAATGGCCATGATCCGCTGCATCGGATGGGTTTGCTTTTCCGCCTGCTCGCAGTTGCGCACGCGCCCAAGAACCTCTTCGCGATGCGAGGCGAAGAAGAGGCCGCTCAGGCTCACGCTCGCCGCCGGCAGGCGGTCGCGGATGCGCAGACAGGCCGGACAGCGGGCGGCGGCGGTCGCGCGCGGCGCGGCTTCCCAGCGCCAGCGGCCGCGGCGGTAGATGGCGCCGCAGTCCGGACAGCGCGCCGGGCTCGGGATCTTGCGCCTCTGCTTGTAGCTGTCATGCACGACTTCCTGCAGGAGTTGCTTGTGCCCCCCAATGCGGAAGCTGCCGCGATCGGTTTTCATGGCTTCCAAGGTAGCGCCGCGGCCCCGAGGCCTATTTGATCCCGGTCAAACGTGCATGTCGTAGGGCCCGCTACGCTATCTCCATGAAACCGTGGCAGCACGACCAGCTGCGCCGTGCACTGGAGGAGCGCCGCACGCTTTTATTGGAAGAGCTCAGGCGCGATGCCGGCCGCCTGCGCGAGGAGCGCTTCGGCGAGCTCGCCGGGCCGGTGCACGACCTGGGCGACGAGTCGATTGCGGCGCTGCTTTCCGACGTCGGCAATGCCGAGCTTTCGCGCGACGTCGAGGAGCTGCGCGAGGTGGAGGCTGCACGCAGGCGCCTCGCCGAGGGCGCGTACGGCATCTGCGTCGACTGCGGCGCGCAGATCGGCTTCGAGCGGCTGCACGCCGCGCCGGCCGCGGCGCGCTGCGTCGAGTGCCAGGCGCGGCACGAGAAGACCTACCGTCGCTAGCCCTGATAGAAGAGATAACGGTTACCGCCGGCGGTCTTTGCGGCGTACATCGCGTCGTCGGCGAGCTTGCGCAGCGTCTCACCGTCCCGCGCGTCGCGTGGGTACGCGGCGGCGCCGAGGCTCACCGTGGGGCGGATCTCCAGGCCCTCGTACGCGAGCGGCGCGGCGTTTGCCGCCACGATCTTGGCAAACACCCGGGCGGCCTGAGACTCCGGGGTGCCAACGAGGAGGATCGCGAGCTCGTCGCCGCCAATGCGGGCCACCGTGTCGGCGGCGCGCACGCAGCCGCGAGTGCGTGCCGCGACCGCCTGCAGCACGGCGTCGCCGGCGAGGTGGCCGTAGCGGTTATTCGTATCCCTGAAGCGGTCGATGTCCATGATGGCAAGGCTAAGCGGCTCGTCGCGCCGCGCTGCGTGGCTGAGCGCCTGGCCAAGGCGGTCGAGGAAGAGGCTGCGGTTCGGCAGATCGGTCAGGCTGTCGTGCGTCGCGGCGTGCAGCAGCTTGTCGAACTCGCGCGCCCGCTCGGTCGCGTCGCGCCCGTACGAGATGAAGTGCGTGATGCGTCCCGCGTGGTCGAACAGCGGCCGGATGATCTTGTCCTCGTAGTACGGCTCGCCGCTCTTCCTGCGATTGGCGAAGAGCGCGCGGAACTCCTGTCCCGCGAGGAGCGTGCTCCACAGCCGCCGATAGAAGTCCGCCTCGTGAATCCCGGACTTGAGGAGCGCCGGAGTGCGGCCGGCAATCTCGCCGGCGGCATAGCCAGTCATACGCTCGAAGGCCGGGTTGACGTAGACGATGCGCCCCGCCGGGTCCGTGACCAGGACCGCGTCGGGACACTGCTCGACGTAGTGCCGGAATGCGGCCTCCACGGCTTGCAGCTTATTCGTCGGCGCGGCCGCATCGTTGATCCTCGTCAATTTGCCTCGCGGCGCGCGGCGTAGTTTGGCTGCATGAGGATCGTTCTCCTCGCCCTTCTTCTACTCGCTGCCAGTCCGGCGCCCGGCCAGGGCCCGGACTTCACCACGGTCGTCAGGGACGCCGGCGCGGCGGTTGTCAACCTAACGGGCGGGCTGCAGGCAGTGCTGCCCGACGTGCCGCTCGCCGACGAGGATCTCGAGGATCCGCAGTTGCTGCGCGACTTCCTGCGGCGCTACTTCGGCCCTTCGCCGGAGGTTCGCTCGCTCGGCTCCGGTTTCGTGATCGACGCCGCGGGCTACGTCATTACCAATGCGCACCTCGTGGGTGACGGCCGGGACATCGTGGTCCGCCTCGCCGACCGGCGCGAGTTCGAGGCCGCGGTGGTCGGGGTCGACCCCCAGAGCGATATCGCGCTGCTCAGGATCGAGGCGAGCGGGCTGCAGGCAGTCAAGATCGGCGATCCGGCAAAGCTGCGGCCGGGCGAATGGGTCGCAGCGATCGGCTCGCCCTTCGGCTTGGAGCGCAGCATTACCGCCGGAATCGTGAGCGCGGTCGGGCGCACGCTTCCCGAAGAGAGCTTCGTGCCTTTCATCCAGACCGACGTCGCGGTGAACCCGGGCAACTCGGGCGGGCCGCTCTTCAACCTGCGCGGCGAAGTGGTCGGCGTGAACAGCGTGATTTACAGCGACACCGGCGGCTACCAGGGCCTTTCCTTCGCCATACCGATCGACGTCGTGATGGAAGTGGTGGCGCAGCTGCTTGCGCACGGCAAAGTGACGCGCGGGCGCATTGGCGTGAGGCTGCAGGCCGTGACCGCCGAGCTCGCCAAGGCGTTCAAGCTGCCGCGCGCTTCGGGCGCGCTTGTGGTCGACGTATTCGGAGGCAGCGCCGCGGAACGCGCAGCGATCCTTCCCGGCGACGTGGTGGTGAGCTTCGGCGGCAAGCCGGTCGAGACCGACGCGGACCTCGTGCGCCTCACCGCGGCTGCGAAGCCCGGGAGCATGGTGGAGGTAGAGCTTGTGCGCTTCGGCGTCCCGGTCACGGCGCGAGTGCGCGTCGACGAAGCGCGCTCGAGCGCGATGGCGGCCACGACACCGGCCCAGCCCGAGCGCGAGCTTCTCGGCCTGCAGCTCGCGCCGCTCACGGCGCGGCAGCGCGAGCGGCTGCGCCTGCAAGGTGGCATCGTTGTCGAGCGTCCAGGCGAGGGCGGCAGCCGCGCGGGCCTGTTGCGCGGCGACATCATTCTGTCGGTGAATGGCAGGTCGGTTTCCAGCCCCGAAGTGTTCCGCGCGCTGCTGCACGCCGCCGGCAAGGGCACGACCGTGGCGCTGCTCGTGCAGCGCGACGGCATCCGGCAGTTCGTGCCGCTGCGGGTGCCGCGCTGAGCCTTGCGGCGGCGCCCTAGCGCAGCTGGTGCACGTGCTGGCCGAGCATCTCGGGGGTGATGAGCGTCAGGCCCTTGTCCGTGATGCGGAAGCGCCGCGCGTCGTCGAGCATCGTCGCGTCCAGGTGGACATGCCGGTCGACGATCGCCCGGCGCAGCTGCACGCCCGGCCCGACGACGACGTCGGGCAGCACCACGCAATCCTCGACGAGCGCGCCGTCGTGCACGCGCACGTTGGAGAACAGCACCGAGCGGCGCACGGTGGCGCCGCTCACGATGCAGCCACCCGAGACCATCGAGTCGATGGCCATGCCGCGCCGGCCGTCCGAGTCGAACACGAACTTCGCAGGCGGCAGCTGCTCCTGGTAAGTCCACACCGGCCAGTCGCGGTCGTACAGGTTGAGGTCGGGGGTGACCTTGGCGAGCTCCATGTTCGCTTCCCAGTACGCGTCGAGCGTGCCGACGTCGCGCCAGTAGGGCTCGCCGCGCGGCATGTCGACGCAGCTCGCGGCGAAGCGGTGGGCGAACACCTGGTAGCGCGCCACGATGTGCGGCACTACGTCCTTGCCGAAGTCGTGGCTTGAGCGCGGATCGTCGGCGTCGCGCACCACCTGCTCGTAGAGGAACGGCGCGTTGAACACGTACACGCCCATGCTCGCGAGCGCTCGCCCGGGCGTGCCCGGAGCCGCGCGCGGCGCGGCTGGCTTCTCCTCGAAGGCGCTGACGCGCCCGGAGTCGTCGACGCTTATCACGCCGAAGGCGCTCGCCTCGACAAGCGGCACCTCGACGCACACCACTGTCGCGTCGGCGCCGCGCGCCACATGCTCATCGAGCAGCTTGGCGTAGTCCATCTTGTAGATATGGTCCCCGGAGAGCACCAGCACGTGGTCGCAGCCATCGCGCCGCAGCACGTTGAGGTTCTGGTACACGGCGTCGGCCGTGCCGCGATACCAGCTCTCGGCGACCTGCTGCTGCGCCGGCAGGATGTCGATATGCTCGCCGATGCGCCCGTCGAGGAAGCTCCAGCCGCGCTGCAGGTGGCGGATCAGGCTTTGCGCCTTGTATTGCGTGGCGATGCCGACGCGGCGCACACCCGAGTTGATGCAGTTGGAGAGCGTGAAGTCGATGATGCGGTACTTGCCGCCGAACGGCACCGCGGGCTTGCAGCGCCAGTCGGTGAGCTCCTTCAGGCGGCTGCCGCGGCCGCCCGCGAGCACCACCGCGTAAGTGTTGCGCGCGAGCCGGCCGACGGAGCTACGGCCGAGCTCCGCTTTGCCTGTCCGGGATAGCGGGTCGGGGCCGCTCATATGATGCTACTTTGTACTACTTGCGCCCGATCAGGATCCCCATCACGAGGCCAATGGCGGCGGCGACGCCAACCGCGGTCCACGGGTTCTGGCGCACCTGGCTGTCCACCTCGCGCATGGCATCCTGCGCCGCCGCCTGCACGTCCTGGCTCGCGGCCTGCACGCGCGTGCGTGCGTTGCGCAGGGACTCCTCGGCGCGCGCGCGCACCTTTTCGATGCGCTCTCCAGTTTGGCTGGCGGTCGCCTTGAGCAGCTCTTCCGTGTCTACGACCACGGCGCGCAGGTCCTTCATCAGTCTGTCAGTCGTCGGTTGCATGTTTACCTCCATTTAAGAAGATTAGGCCGTTCGCGGACAAGGAGATTTGATCTGCCTCAACCGTGACCAGCGGGCGCAAACCAGAATTGTCGAGCAATGGCTAACTATCCTGTGGATCTTGTTCGCGAGCGGCGCATCGCCGACGGCCGCACGGTCATTATCCGACCAATCCGGCCGCAGGACGAGCGGGGCGAGCACGAGTTCTTCGATCACCTCTCGCAAGAGGCGAGGCGGCTGAGATTTCTCAAGGTGGTCGAGGCGGTGAACGAAAAGCTGATCCATTTCTTCACCCACATCGATTACGACCGCCATATGGCGTTCGTGTGCGAGCATGAGGGCCGGCTCGTGGGCGAGGCGCGCTACGTGGCCAACCCCGACGGCCGCAGCTGCGAGTTCGGCGTGGTCATCGCCGACGAATGGCATCACAGCGGCGTCGCGGCGCTGCTCATGGATGCCCTGCTCGAAGCCGCGCGCGCGCAGGGCTTCGAGACGATGGAGGGCCTGGTTCTCGGCTCGAACCGATCGATGCTTCATTTCGTGAAAGGGCTCGGCTTCGAGGCGCAGCCGCAGGCCTACGAGCCGACGATGGTGCGCGTGGTCAAGAGGCTGCGGTCCACGGCGTCGGCCGCTGCGCGCAGCGCCGGCGATATCTCGACCGGGTAGGGGAAGGCCTTCGGCAGGCGCGCGAGCTGGCGCAGGCAGTGCTTTCTCGACTCTTCGAGGCTCGGCTGCGGCAGCCGCCGGCCGCCGCGCATCACCGGCACGATGAGGGGGTCGGCGGGGAGCGCATCGGCTTTCAGGGTCACCGTATCGCCCAGGAAAGAGCCCTCGACGGTGTAGCGCCGGTAAACCTGCTTGCGGCCGGGCCAGGTCGCCTTTCCGGTCGAGCGTTTGCGCCGCGGCCGCCCGGCGTATTCCTGCAGCTTGTACACCGCGTCGAGGTACGGCTGATCGGCGGAGGTCGTCATCGCTGTGCCCACGCCGTAGCTGTCTATCGGCGCGCCTGCAGCAACGAGCCGCCCCACGGCATCTTCGTCGAGATTCCCGCTCGCGAAGATGAGCGCGCTCTTTGCCCCGTTGGCGTCCAGGATCTGCCTGACTTTTCTCGAGAGATCGTCGAGCTCGCCGCTGTCGAGGCGTACGCCCTTCAATTTCGGTGTGGCCCGGACCGCGATGCGCGCGCCCTCGACGGTATCGTAGGTGTCGATGAGAAGCACGGCCTTCTCGGGAAAAGCGGCGGCGAAATGGGAGAAGGCGTCGGCCTCGCTGTCGTGCGCTTGCACGAACGAATGCGCCATGGTGCCGAACACCGGGATGCCGAAGCGCGCGCCGGCGAACGCGGTCGAGGTGCCGTCGAAGCCGGCGAGGTAGCTCGCGCGCGCGGCGAGCAACCCCGCCTCGGCCCCGTGCGCGCGGCGCAGCCCGAAGTCGATCAGGCCCTTCGCGCCGGCGGCCAATCGGGACCGAGCCGCCTTGGAGGCGATCGCGGTTTGGAAGTGCACCAGGTTGAGAACCCGCGTCTCGAGGAGCTGGGCTTCCGGCAGCGGCGCGGTCACGCGCAGCAGCGGCTCGTTCGGGAACAGGATCGTGCCCTCCGGCAGAGCGTGCACGTCGCCCGTGAACCGGAGCTTCGCAAGTCGGTCGGCAAAGGCGGGCTTGAAATGGCCGCACGTTCGGATCCAGTCGAGTTCCTCCTCGCCGAAGCGCATACCCTCGATGAAGTCGAGCGCCTGCTCCAGCCCAGCGGCGACCAGGAAATCTCGCTTCGGCGGGAGCTTGCGCACGAAAAGCTCAAACACCGCCGGGTCGGTCATGCCGCGTTCGTAATACGCCTGCAGCATGGTGAGCTCGTAGAGGTCCGTAAGCAGTGGGCTGGAAACGGGATTCATCCGCGTCGACTCGGACCGGGCATGGAGAAACCGTAGGCCTGACTGCCTGTCGGCTTCTTGATCCAGCGCAAGATTCCGGCGCCAATGCCGCGCTAAAAGTGATGTATGAAGCTCCTGGTTGCTGTTGACGGCTCGGGCGCCGCGCAGCGCGCGCTCGAGCAGGCAATCGCTCTCGCCCGCATAAGCCCCGATGCCTCGATCCACCTCGTGCACGCGCATGAAGAGCCGGACATTTACGGCGAGATTGCGGTCTATGTGCCGCGCGCCAAGATGGAGGAACTGCAGCGCACGCACAGCGAGGCCGTGCTCGCCGCCGCCGAGGAGGCGGCGGGGCTGAAGGATTGGGGCGTGCGCTACACGAAAGAGGTGCTGATCGGCCCGATAGGCCAGACGATCGCGCGCCACGCCGAGCGCCTCGGCTGCGACGCGATCGTGATCGGGCGCCACGGCAAGAGCACTGTCGGCGAGCTCTTTATGGGCTCGGTGGCGATGAAGGTCCTGCACCTCACGCGGCTGCCCGTACTGCTGGTGCGATAAGGCGCCGCAGCTCGGTGAGCGGCCGAGCGTTCAGTACGTCCTTCTTCTCCAGCCAGCCGCGGCGCGGCTGCCCGACGCCGGAGCGCAGCATGTCCAGGCCGTCGGTCCTGTGCGCAAGAACCGATCGCGGGCTTCGATTCGCCAATGCGGGTCCTCGACCGAGGCATCGCTCTTGCGCGGCCGGTACAACGCTTCTCCTCGTCCGGCCCGAGCTGCGCGCGGCTTGCTTCGTTCAGCTCGGGAGCGCCGTCGTCGGCCTGCATGCTCTGCATCGCCTCGAGCAGCGTGGCGAACGGGCCGTACTCGCGGCCTTCGTCCTTCGCCTGCCAGTAGGTCATGGCGATTGCCTCCACATGTCGAAAAGGGTGAGCCCGATCTCGAAGGCGATCAGGCCGACGATGTACCACTCGACGCGCAGCGCGTGGCGCGTGCTCATCAGATCGACCAGCGTGCGCTCGGTGCGCGCGGCGAGCTCGACCTTGCGGTCAAGCGCGTCGAGGCGCTCGCGGATCTCGAACTCGTCCTCGAGCAGCGCGTTCAGCCCCTCGAGGCGCGGGTGGTCCCACAGCAGCTCGGGCTTGTCGCCGATCTGCGCGCGCCCGACCATGCGGTCCTCCATGAGCAGCAGCGCGCCGATGCGCTTCAGGTGATCGCGCGTACGGCCGCGGATGCGGCCGTTGCGCTCGAGCTCGAGCGCGAGCGGCTCGATGCGCTCGAAGTCGGCGGCGATGCGCGCCTCGTAATGGCCGAGGACCACGCTTTTCGACAGCGCCTCGGCGACGAGCTGCAGGCGCTCGAGGCTCGCCGATTGCAGCAGCAGCACACCGTCGTGCAGGCCCTCGGCGCGCCCTTCCTCGATGCGCACGTCGAGCTCCTCGACTTCGTGGCTGCGGTAGCGATGCTCGATGTGCGGCGCAAGGCGCTCGCGCAGCGCCTCCTCGGCCGGCGCCGGGGCATCGAACAGCACCGCCACGCCGTAGCGGAACAGCACCGCGATGCCGCCGCCACCGAGCCGGGTGGTGAGCGGGGCGCGCGCCAGCGTCTCGGCCTCGGGCCAGTTGCGCAGGTCCAGGCGCGCCCCGAGCAGGAGCGCACGCGCCCGGAACGCCGCGGAACGGAGCAGCCTTTCGGACATGGGCTTTATAGGGGTGTTCGATTCCGCGGGCGCATGTTCGCGCGCGCCCTCCGCTAGCGAGACCTAGGCGCCGCGCGTGGCGCCGAGCTCACGCGCGGCGAGGAGGAATTCTTCGTCGGTTGGGAATCTCTCCAAACCGGATAGCCCGTCCTTCGCCCCTTCAATGTTGACCCAGCGAACGATGCCTTCGCGGTCGACGAGGAACTGCCCGGTGAGCTGACCCCCATATCGGTCGGACCAGTCACGCCGGTCGACCAACTCTGATGCGATGGGCTCGAATCCGTCCCGCTGAGCAAGGATGCTCTTGATTTCCGCTTGATCGGTCGCAGGGATCCGCAGTTCCCGCGCCAGCTCGACGTGCTTGGAGGCGACCGCCTGCAGGATTTCCGGCGTCAGCGGCGGCTGCGGTACGCCGTAGGCGCGGTGTGTGATGAGGTCCGGGTCGGCGGCGAGCGGTACGCCGACGGGCCGATAGCGATAGTAGAGCTGAAGCCGCTCGGGTCGCATGCCAACGATCGCCAGCACTTCGACCCCGAGTTGGAGCAACCTCTGGCGGGTGACGCCCAGTTGCGCAATGCGACGCCGGCAGAACGCGCAGTACAGTGCACGCATCATCGCCAGCAGAACCGGGGTTTTCCCTCGGAAGTCAGCGAGGCTCACGGTTCCATCGTGATCGACGGCAGGCAGGACGAAATCGGGAGCTGGCTCGCCCGGGGAAACCAGTGGACGCGATTCAAGACTTGGCATCCGGGGCTCCCGCTCTTGCCTCCACCGTAGCTAGAGAAGGCATCATCATAAGGCATCGGCTGCGGCCGGGCCTGCTTCGCACAACGACTCCGGGGGCAGCCCGCTCGTTCAATTCTGTCTTGACCGGGATCAAAATCCCGGCCCCGCGTTGGTATGTACTGCTGGTCATGAGAGCGCGCACCGTGCGCCGCTCGATCGGCGTCGTCCTTGTGGTCGTCGGCGCGTTGCTCATGTGGCTGTCGCCCGAGACCTTGGCGGGCGCGGGCATAGCGGGCGCGGGGATTGCACTCGAGCTGATCGGAATCGCGCTCGAGCGACGTACCTGAGGCCAACATGCCTTGGAACGAGAGCTACTACCCGGCGTCGATGAAGAAGCTGCCGCCCGCGGTGCGGGAGAAGGCGATCGAGATCGCCAATGCTCTATTGGAGGCCGGGCGCCCGGAGGGCCAGGCGATCCGCATCGGCATCGCCGGCGCCAAGCGCTGGGCGACTGGGCGATGGTCCTGGTCGAGATCGACAGCACCTACTACGCGCTGATGGTCGTCATCGTGCAGCCGCTCTCGGCCCCGGCGAACGAGCGCCTGGTCGCCGAACCCGGCGTCGAGGTGGTGCCGACCGCGCCGCTTTATGCCAGAGCCCTCTAGGGCTTTGTGCTACGTCAAGTCGCGGCGCCGCCCGCGCTGCACAATGTCGTCATGACTCGCATTTTCGATTCCCGTGTCGACGCCGGCCAGCGCCTGGCCAAGGCGCTCGCCGCCTATCGCGGCCGCGACCCGCTGGTGCTCGCCATCCCGCGCGGCGCTGTGGAGATGGGCGCGATCGTCGCCGCCGAGCTCGAGGGCGAGCTCGACGTGGTGCTGGTGAAGAAGCTGCGCGCGCCCGGCAGCCCCGAGTTCGCGGTGGGCGCGGTGGACGAGACGGGCTGGACTTACGTCGCGCCGCACGCCGCCATGGCGGGTGCCGACGCGGCGTATCTCGCAGGCGAGAGGCGGGCCGAGCTCGAGCTGCTGCGCAAGCGTCGCGAGCAGTACACGCCGGCGCGCGCACCCGCGGACCCGGCCGGGCGCGTCGCGATCGTCGTCGACGACGGCATCGCCACCGGCGCGAGCATGATCGCGGCGCTGCACGCGGTGCGCGCGAAGAGGCCCGCGCGCCTGGTGTGCGCGGTGCCGGTCGCGCCGCCCGACAGCCTCGCGCACATCCGGCCTCACTGCGACGAGCTCGTGTGCCTCGAGACGCCCGAGG
>DATIGN010000106.1:0-2311 GCA_035454685.1 Burkholderiales bacterium
GGAAGCAAGAATGATGATATCCGCTGAATCAATTGCGATGTCGGTGCCGCCGCCCATCGCGATGCCGACGTCGGCCTGCATCAGCGCCGGCGCATCGTTGATGCCGTCGCCGACCATCGCGACCTGCCCTCGCGCCTGGAGCCGCCGCACAATTTCGGCCTTTTCGCCCGGCAGAATTCCGGCGTGCACGGTTTCGATGCCGACCTGCGCCGCGATCGCCCGCGCAGCCCGCTCGTTGTCGCCGGTGACGAGAATCGGCTCAATTCCTGCCGCGCGCAGCGCCGCGACCGCCCGGCGCGCGTCCCCGCGCAGGCGGTCGCCCAATGCGATGAGCCCCAGGCAACGCCCATCGCGCGCGACTGCGATGACAGTGTTCGCATCCTTTTCCAGCGCCACGATGCGCGGGGCAAGCGTGACAAGTTCGACGCCGCGCTTCGCAAGGAAGCGGGGATTGCCGACCAGGGTTTCCATTCCCCCGATGTGGGCGACGACACCCAGGCCCGGCATCGCTTCAAAGCCGCTCACTTCGGGCGGCGTCACGCCATGTTCGAAGGCGGCTTGCACGACCGCCCGCGCGAGCGGGTGCTCGGAGGCGGATTCGGCAGCCGCGGCGATCGCGAGCAGTTCTTTCTCGCTGGCGCCGGCTGTCACGATCTCCCGCAGCGAGGGGCGGCCCTCTGTGAGCGTTCCCGTCTTGTCGAGCACGATCGTCGTCACCAGGCGATAGCCCTGGAACGCCTCGCCCGTGCGCATCAGGATGCCGCGCTCCGCCGCTTCGCCCGCGCCGCGCACGATCGAGAGCGGGGCGGAGATGCCCACCGCGCACGGGTAACCCATCACGAGGACGCTCAACGCCGCGAACACGGCGCGCTCCAGATCGGGCGCGCCCGTGATCAGGTACCAGCCGAGCGACCAGCCGAGCAGGGCGGCGAGCGCGATGGAGATCACGAGCGGGGCGTAGACGCGCAGCACCCGGTCGACGAGATGCAGGATGCCGGGCTTCAATGCGCGGGCGTCCTCGACTTCACGAGCGATGCGGTGCAAAAAGGATTCCTCGCCCACCGCCGTGAGCCGCACGAGCAGCGTGCCCGTACCATTGATCGTGCCGCCGACCACTGCGTCGCCCGCGCTGCGTTCCACCGGAATCGGCTCGCCGGTGACGAGCGAAAAGTCCACCGACGAGCGCCCCTCGACTACTGTGCCGTCCACCGGGATGCGCTCGCCGGGACGGATACGCACCTGCTCGCCAACCGCGACCTGCTCGACCGCAACTTCCGCTTCGCGATTGTTACGCACCACGCGAGCGGTATCGGGCCGCAAGTCAAGCAGGCGCTTCACCGCCTGGGAGCTCCGCGTCTTGACGATGAGCGACAGCCACTCGGAGAACAGGTGGTAGGTGGAAACGAGCACCGCTACCGCGAAGAACGGCGCGGTAGGGTAGCCCTCACTGCCGAGCGCGAGTCCAAGCGCGCCCCCGACGAGCCCCGCGAGCGCCGCGGCCTCGAGCAGCACGTGCTGGTTCAGGATGCCGCGGCGCAGCGACTGGAACGCCATGGTGAAAATGCGCCGCGCCACGCCGAAAACGATTCCGAACGCGAGCGCGCCGACGATCCAGGGCGCGGCGTCCGGCGCGATCACGCCCTGCGCGCGAAACGCGAGGAGCCCGATTGCGGCGGCACCGAGGGCAAGCGCCGCGCCAAGCGCCGGCAGTACGCCCCTGGACCAGAGCACGAGCGCGGTGAAAGCGGCGAGGCTCGCCGAAGCGACGACGTCGACTGCCACCGACCAGGGGGCTGCCGGATTGACGATGAAGGCGATCGCGATGAGGCTCGTCGCGGTTGCAGCGAGGAAGCGTCGGCCTTCGCGCACGAGCTCGCGTTCCTCTTCATCGAAGGGCCGGAGCTTGCGCGGGTCATGCAGGGTGTAGCCGATGTCCCGCAGGGTTTGCAGCAGCTCCTCCGCGCGCGCCACGCTCGGGTCGAACTCCACGAGCGCTTGCTCGTGAGTGAGACTCACGGCGACCTTGTCCACGCCGGGAAGCCTTCCGAGCGCTTTCTCGATAGTACTTGTGCACAGTGAGCAGTGAAGTCCCCCGATGCGCGCGCGAATGCGAGCGCGCCCGGCACGGGCTGCGGGTTCCTCGGTCCACAGCTTGAGCAGCGGTTCAGAGAGACTGGTGGTGGTCATGGCCGTCCCCCGTGCTATCAACTGCGCATTAGCTCGCTGATGCGGTATCGGATTTTCACCCGCGCCGCCGCCGCATGCGATCGCGCGCGAGCTTCAGGGCGATCGGAACAGCCGTGATCAGGCC
>DATIGN010000107.1:0-7517 GCA_035454685.1 Burkholderiales bacterium
CTTAGGACTTGGCGGCGGTCTGCGCCTGACGCGTCTTGTCGAGCACCGTCATCGCGGTCGCGACGAAGCTTCCGACATCGCCGGCGCTCGCCGGGATAATCAGCGTATTGCTCGCCTTGGCCAGGTTGGCGAACGCATCGACGTATTGCTGCGCGACCTTCAGATTCGCGGCCTCGAGGCCTCCTTTGTCGCCGATCGCCTCGGCCACCGCGCGCACGCCCGCCGCAGTCGCCTCGGCGATGACCCGGATCGCCGTTGCCTCGCCCTGCGCCTTGTTGATCGCCGCCTGCTTCTCGCCCTCGGAGCGCAGCACTGCGGCCTGCTTCTCGCCGTCGGCGAGGTTGATTTCCTCCTGACGCTGGCCCTCGGACTTGGCGATCAGCGCGCGCTTCTCGCGCTCGGCGGTGATCTGCGCCTGCATCGCGCGCAGGATGGTCTCGGGCGGGGTGAGGCTCTTGATCTCGTAGCGCAGCACCTTGATGCCCCAGTTGCGTCCGGCCTCGTCCAGCGCGTGGACGATCTGCCGGTTGATGTCATCGCGCGACTCGAAGGTCTTGTCGAGCTCCATCTTGCCGATTTCGCTCCGCAGCGTGGTTTGCGCGAGCTGGGTGATCGCCGCGACGTAGTTCGACGAGCCATACGAGGCGAGCCGCGGGTCGGTGACCTGGTAGTAGAGGATGCCGTCGACCGTGAGCTGGGTGTTGTCCTTGGTGATGCAGATCTGCTCGGGCACGTCGAGTGGCACCTCCTTGAGCGAATGGACGTACGCGACGCGGTCGAGGAACGGGATGATGAGGTTAAGGCCGGGCTCGAGCGTGCCCTGGAAGCGCCCGAGGCGCTCGATCACCCAGGCGCTCTGCTGCGGCACGATGCGCACGCCCTCGATCACAAACGCGATCACCACGCCGAGGAGCAGGATCCAGAACCAGTAGCCGGCGAGCGCCGGAACGAACGATGCGGCGACCGCCGCCGCGATTGCGACCGCGAGCTTCCAGAACATCTCCCTCCCCTTTCCGGCTCAGGCCGGGCGATTCTTCGCTACACGAAGCGTATTTCCGTCGGCCGCGAGCACATAGACCGTCGCCCCCGGCTCGATCCCTCCCTCGAATCCTTCCACGCGCGCGTCCCAGCTCGCGCCGCGGTAGCGCACCCTTGCGAGCCGCGCCTTCGAATCGACCCAGCTCTCGAAGCTCGCCGGCATCCCGGCGTCGATCGACGCCATCTGCTGCGCCTTGTTTTTTGCGCGGTAACTGTGGACGCCGTAGCAGCCGAGCGCGCTCACGATGGCTGCAACCAGGGCCTGAATCGAAAATTCCAAACCGAACCAGGCGGCCAGCGCGGCGCCGAACGCCGCGATACCGAGCATGAGGAGATAGAACGTCCCGGTCAGGAGCTCGACGATCACGAGCACCAGGCCGATCACCGCCCAGAGGATGGCGTGGTCCATGGGGAGGCTAATTTACTAGAATCGGCACATGCTGGGCGAGGAGCTAGTACGCGTGCATGAAACCGCGGCGATCGTGCCGCGCTTCAGCGAGCGCTACCCGGGCCTTACGCCTGAAGCGGGCTACGCTGGCGCGCGTGCATTGCACGCGCATCGCGTCGCCCAGGGCTGGAAGCCGCTCGGGCGCAAGATTGGATTTACGAACCGCACGCTCTGGGAGCGCTATGGCGTCCACGAGCCGATGTGGGGCACGGTCTACGACCGCACGCTGGTTCACGCGAAGGAAAACCGGGCGAGCATCGAGCTCCGCGGCCTCGCGCAACCGCGCATCGAGCCAGAGATCGCGTTCAAGCTGAAGAGGGTCCCCCGCTCGAGCGAAGTGGCGGAATTACTTACCTGCATCGAGTGGATGGCACACTCGGTGGAGATCGTGCAATGCCACCATCCGGACTGGAAAGTGACCATCGCGGATTGCACGGCCGACAACGGTCTGCACGGCCGCCTCGTGGTCGGAACTGCGATCCCCCTCCAGGACCTCGGAAAGCTGCCGATCGTCGAGGCACGGCTCTTCAAGGGCGACGAGTTGAAGGATCGCGGCGTGGGGGCCAACGTCCTCGGAAGCCCGCTCACTTCGCTCGGCTACCTTGTTGAACTGCTTCAGAAACAGCCCGACGCCCAGCCGCTGCACGCGGGGGAGATCATCACCACCGGCGTGCTTACCGATGCGCACCCGGTCGCGCCGGGCGAGACCTGGCGTACGGAGATCGCCGGGCTGCCTCTCAAGGGGCTTACGATCACTTTTCGATGAGGCCGCTCGAGGGCATCACCGTGATTGCGCTCGAGCAGGTCATCGCCGGGCCATTCGCCACGCGGCAGCTCGCCGAGCTCGGCGCGCGCGTCATCAAGATCGAGCGGCCGCAGGGCGGCGACCCGGCGCGCGGCTACGACTCGACGGTGAAGGGCCTGTCGTCGCATTTCGCCTGGGTCAACCGCTCCAAGGAAAGCCTCACGCTCGACGTCAAACGCCGGGAAGCGAAGGAGATCCTCGCGCGCCTGATCGAGAAGGCCGACGTTTTCCTCCATAACCTCGCGCCTGGGGCAGTAGAGCGTCTGGGGCTGGGAGCAGACGAACTGCGCCGGAGAGACCCGCGGCTCATCTGGTGCGGAATTTCGGGCTACGGCCCGGCAGGACCGTACGCCTCGAAAAAGGCCTACGACCTGCTCGTGCAATGCGAGGCCGGCCTTCTCTCGGTTACCGGAACGCCCGAGACGCCGGTGAAGGCCGGCATCCCGGCGGCGGACATCGCGGCGGGCATGTACGCCTTCGCCTCGATCCTGGCGGCGCTGCTGCGCCGCATTCGGAGCAACGAAGGGGCCACCATCGACGTAACGATGCTGGAATCGCTCGGCGAGTGGATGGGCTTCCCGTCTCTCTTTACCGCCTACGGCGGCGCCGCCCCGCCGCGCTCGGGGCCTTATCACGCCACCATCGTTCCCTACGGGCCGTTCACCGCGGGCGACGGCGAAACCTTGTTCCTCGGCGTGCAGAACGAGCGCGAGTTCGCGGCGTTCTGCGACCGGGTGCTCGAGAAACCTTCCTTGAAGAGCGATGAGCGCTTTTCATCCGGCCCGGCAAGGTTTCGCAACCGCGAGGCGTTCCACCGGGAAGTCGAGTCGGTTTTCCGCGGCCTGCGCGCGAACGAGATCGTCGCGCGGCTGGAGGCCGCCGATATCGCGAACGCGAGGCTGAACGACATGCTGGGCTTCTGGCGCCATCCTCAGCTCGAGGCGCGCGCACGCTGGGCAAAGGTCGGCTCGCCGGCCGGAGCGCTCGACATGCTGAAACCGCCGTTCAATCTTTCCGGCTTCGAGCCACGCATGGAACCCATTCCCGCGCTGGGCGAACACACTCGGGCGATCCTCGGCGAACTCGGCTACGCGAAAGAGGCGCTCGATGCTTTCGTCGCCTCGGGGGTCATCAGCTAGGGGCGGCGAGCCGCTACTGGATCGGCTCCGGGTTGCGGTAGTCCGCTTCGTACTTGCCTTCGCGCCAGCCTTGGGCGTAGCGCGCGCTGTCGACCGTGACACCGTACTTGGCGCACGCCTCGGCGTAGACCGGGTCCTGCGGGCGCAGCGCCAGCAGCGCATCGCGGAAACCGAGCTCGTACCAGTCGGCGCTTCGGCACTCGGCTCCGCCCGTCGCTGCGCATCCGCAGGCGAGCGCCGCGAGCGCCATGGCGGCGTACCTCGGTGTCACATCATGCGGTCTGGGAAGTCGTAGCGCCCTTCGCGCAGCCCCTGCTCGTAGCGGGCGCTATCGATCTTGACGCCATGGCGCTCGCACTGATCGGCATAGACCGCCGCCTGACTCTGCAGCTTGTAACGCGCGTCGCGATAACCGACGTCGTACCAGTTGGCGCCGCGGCACTCGGCATCCCCCATGCCTGCGCAGCCCGCAAGCATCGCGATTAGCGCGAGGAGCGAGCTAATCCTGAGACTGAGACGCGCGTCGATCGAATTCATACTTTCCCTCCTGCCAGCCCTGCGCGTAGCGCGGGACATCGACCTGCACGTTGTGCTGCGCGCACTGCCAGGCGTACGTGTCGTCCCGCCGCTGTAGCCCGTACATGGCATCGCGAAAGCCGAGCGCGTACCAGTCGCCGCGACAATCCTGCGCCTCAAGGTCGGCACAGCCGCACAACAGCAGGATAAGAAGCGGCGCGGACCTCATGCCGGGCGAACAAGCGCCGCGGCGCCGCTATTCCGGCTTCAGGACTTCCTAGTCTCGATGCCCGCGGCGCGGGCGAGATCTTTGTGGATGCGGGCGACGCGCTCCACTTCCCCCTTGGCCGGGAAACGCTCGTAGAAGCCTTCCTCGCGGAAATGACGCGCCATCTCGCTCCAGGGGCCAAGGCGCGCTTCCCAGCGCGCGACGCGGCCGGCTTCGGGCTCGGCATCGTCGCGCGCGAGGTCTGCGCACACGCGCACCATCGCCTTGATGGTCACGGGCTTCGTGACCATGTAGTTGTCCTTGCCCCACACCGAGTCGCCGAAAACCGCCTTGGCCGCCTTGAAGAAGTCGCGGACGATCGCGTAGTAGCGAGGCACTTCCTTCGAGCTGCCGCCAGCGAGCTGGATCGAGCGCCAGCGGCCGCGCACCCAGCGGTGCAGCTCGTTGAAGAGCTCGGCTTGCAGGACCCACTTGTCACGCTGGCTGCGGCCGCCTAGCCGGTTGATGCGGTAGCGCAGTGGGCTGTCGCCTTCGCTGTAGAGCCGCTCGACGAGGCGCGCGGCGAACTTGCGGTCCGGCGCGGCGAACGAGACATGCTCGTAGAGGTCGACGAGGTGGCTCTTGTTGATGCGCGTCGGCGTCGAGTTGATGATGACGAACATCTCGGTGGCGAAATCCTCGCTGCGGCCATCGAAGATGACGCACGGCACGTTGATGGAGGCGGCATCGTCGGGCCGCTCGTGCAGATAGAAGCGCAGCGCCGCCAGGCGATGCTGGCCGTCGATGATCAAATACTTCGACGAAGGCTCGACCAGGGAGCCGGCAGCGCCGTTGCCGTCGGCGCGGAAGTTGAGCCGCTCGGAGGTGAAGAGCAGCACTGTCCCCGGAATCGGCGGCTGGGAGATCGCAGTCTCGTAGAAGTTCTTGAGCTGACGTACTTTCGAGCGCGACAGCGCGCGCTGGAACGCCCTGTCGGTGCGCTCGATCTTGGCGATGAACTGCGCGATGTCGTCGTCCTCGGAGATCCGGCTCGGGCTGATCTCCTCCCCCTCGCCGTAGAAGCGGCTGATGAAGCGCACCTTACCCAGCAGGTCCTTGGCCGGGTAGCTGACGAAGTAAAAGACGCCGTCCTTTTGCCGGATCTGCGTCGCCTGCATTCGCGCGGTCTCCGTGCCCGGCCCCCGGGCCGGGTCTCCTTGAAGGCGCGAATACTAAAGGAAAATCGCGGCCTTAGCAGGGCGCTAACAGGACGAACGCAGCAGGGCCTGCAGCACCTCGCCGGTGCGGCGCTCCTGCACGAAGGCGGCGGCCCCCGAGTTGGCCGCAGCCGCGTCCGGCAGCAATGGCAGCGTACGCCGCTCTACGCGCCGGTTCTGCACTTCCAAGGGTCCCAGCCACTCGAGCACGACGTGATCGTGGGTGAGGATACGGCCGCGGTTTTCGCCTGCCGTGACCTTGTTTTGGAGCCTGCTCTGGTATGAGGCGAGATAAAGCGCGGCATCCCGGGCCGGCGACGCGAGTTCAGCGGTCACCTCGACTTCCAGAGCCCTTTCATCCACTCTCAGCAGGCTGAGTTTCAGGCGGGCTTTCGCGGGTTGGGAATTTATCCGCGCTACCGCCTCGTCGAACGCCTGGGTTCCCCACCGCCGGAAATCGCGGCCCTGGAGCATCACCTGCGGCGTATAGACGAGCGCCATGCGCTGGAGCTGGGAAAGCTTCTTTTGACGCAGCGCGAACTCGCGCTTGGCGTACGAATCCTTCCAGCCGATGTAGTCCCAATAGTCGACATGTAGTGCGAGAGGCACCACTGCAGTGCCCGGGTAGCGCTCAGGCAGCGTCCCAAGCCAGCGCTCGGCCGGCGGGCAGCTGGAGCAGCCTTCCGACGTATAGAGTTCGACCAGCGCCGCGGTGTTCGGCCCGGACTCCGAGACGCACGGCGCGGCATGTACCGGAAGTACGAAAAGAACGCTTAGCAAAACGCCGGCTGTGCGCATACGGTTTGGTCGAAACGGCCGGCTTTGGCTTACGAGCTCGCCCACGATAATTCGGCGTGCTGAAGCATGGCGCGTTCTTTCTCGTCTCGCTCGCCTGGAACCTCGGCCTGGGGATGACCTGGCTTGCGGTGCCCCTCTACGCTTATGCACGAGGGTTGTCCAACGCGGAGATCGGGATCCTTTTCGCGGTGCCCGTGCTGGCCCAGGCCCCGCTCAACCTCGTGGGGGGAGCCTATACCGACCGCATCGGAGGGCGCCGGATCCTTCTCGGCTCGTGCATCGCCACCATCGCCGCAGGGCTGTGGTTCATGCTCGCGCATGGCTTCTGGATGCTCCTCGCGGGACAGATCGTATTCGTCCTTGCCCGCGCGGCCTTCTGGCCGGCCACCTGGGCGATGGCGAGCGAGCTGCCCGGCGCGCGTGGCACGCAGCTCGGGCGCCTCAATGCCGTGACCAGTTTCGGCCAGATTGTCGGCACCACGCTGTGCGGGTTCCTGCTCGCCGCTTGCGGCTTCGGCCCGACGTTCGCCGCGCTTGCGCTGACTGGCGTGGCCGCGCTCGCGGCCGGGCTCTGGACCGAAGTGCAGCCGCGGAAGCCGCCCCAGAGGCAGCACGTCCTGGCTGCCTACCTGCCTCTGCTGCGCAGCCGCATCATCGGCTACGCCGTCATGTGCGCCTACCTTTCCGCGCTGCCGTTTTCGCTCTCGATGTCGTTCTACCCGCTGCTGCTTGCGCAGTACGGCTACGGCGAAGGCACGTCCGGCATCCTGCTCGCGCTGCGTGCCGTCGGGTCCATCCTCGCGAGCCTGCTTGTGAGCCGATTCGTGCGCACCGGCCCGCAGACGCTCTGGCCGGTCGGCTGCGGGATCGCGGTGGCGGCGTCGGTAGGTCTCGTGCCCACGGTCAACCACATCGTCCCGATCGCCTTCTGGCTGGTTGTCGTCGGCGCCGGCACGGCGGCAATGACACTCTACTTCCAGATAACGATCTCCGAGGCTAGCCGGCCGCAGGAGCGCGGCTCGGCGCTCGCCCTGGGCGGCCTCGGCTGGAGCGTGTCCCACCTCACGACGCCGCTCGTGATGGGCTTTCTCGCCGACCGCTACGGCATCGTTACGGGGTTCTACGCTCTGGGTTTCGTTGCCTTGCTATGCGCAGTAGCGATCGCGTTCTTGAGGCGTTGGGCGTTCAGGCAGCCTTGAAAACGCTTGGCTCGAGCGAGTGGCGCTCGAGCAGGCGGTAGAACTCCGTGCGGTTGCGCCCGGCGAGGCGTGCGGCTTTGGTCACATTGCCCCCGGTGATCTTGAGGATGCGCACAAGATAGTCGCGCTCGAAGGCCCGGCGCGCTTCA
>DATIGN010000108.1:0-13502 GCA_035454685.1 Burkholderiales bacterium
GGCTCATCCAGTCCGAGCGCGCTCGTGACCGCGACGCTCACCGGCCCGATCGCTCCAATCAGAGCGAAGTGGCTCGCGCCGATGCGGTTCAACGCTTCGGCCTGCAGAAAAAGGGGCAGCACCGTGCTCACCGTGGCGAGCACGATGGCGTAGCCCCAGACCGCGCCGGGGAGCTGCAGGGACTGCGTCGATTCGGTGAGCAAGAACTGGATGACGGCAGGCACCGTGGCGACAACCGTGGAGTAGGCGGTGAAGCGCATGGATCCCACCCGCTTCACCACCTGGCTGCCGGCGACGAGGTAGATCGCGTAGCACAGCGCCGAGGCGAAAACGAATGCTGCGCCGAGTACGAACAGCCGGTTCTCGACCGACACCTGGCTCGAAACGACGAGCGCGATGCCCGCATAGCTCACCAGCAGGGCGACCACCTCGCGAATGGTCGGCGGTTTCTTGAGAAAGAGGAATGACAGAAGCACCACCAGAGTGGGAAAGAGGTACAGGATCAGCCGGCCCACGCCGGCGCCGACCCATTGCAGGCCGATGAAGTCGAGGAAGCTCGCGGCGTAGTAGCCGATGAAGCCCAGCCCCGCGACGGCCAGCCAGTCGCGCCGCTCGAGCCGCGGCTTCTGATTGCGCAGCCACCACCCGATTGCCAGAAAGAAAGGCAGCGACAGGGTCATGCGCAGAAAGAGCAGCGTCACCGGGCTGACCGGATGCGCGCCGTACGAAAGCTTGATCAGGATGGGTCGGAACGAGAACGCAAGCACGCCGACCAAAGCGAATACGATACCCCAGGCCCTGTAGGACGCGTCAGTCAACGGCGGCGGCCGCCGCCGAGGATCGAGCCGAGAACTCCGCGCAGGATCTGCCGGCCCAGCTCCGAGCCGATGGCGCGCGCCGCGCTCTTGGTCGCCGCCTCGAGCACGCCTTGCGTCTGCCGGCCGCCGCGCGGGCCGGTTTTGCCGAAAAGGATGTCCGAAACAGGGCTTGGTGCGGGCTCCGCCGGGGCCGCAGGCGCCTGCTTCTGTTCTACCTGGAGCCTCAGCTTCTCGTAGGCCGACTCGCGGTCGACCCCCTTCTCGTATTTCGAGCGCAGGCTCGATCCCTGCATGATCGGCTGGCGCTCCTCGTTGCTCAGCGGACCGACGTGGCTTGCGGGTGGGACGATGAACGCGCGCTCGACGATTTGCGGGCGGCCTTTCTCGTCCAGCAGGCTGACCAGCGCCTCGCCCACGCCGAGCTCGGTGATGACCTTCTCGGCTTTCAGCTTCGGGTTGGGGCGCAGGGTCTCGGCCGCGGTCTTGACCGCCTTCTGGTCGCGCGGCGTGAAGGCACGCAGCGCGTGCTGCACGCGGTTGCCAAGCTGGCCCAGAACGCTCTCCGGCACGTCGAGCGGATTCTGGGTCACGAAGTAGACTCCGACGCCTTTCGAGCGGATGAGGCGCACGACCTGCTCGACCTTCTCGACCAGCGCCTTCGGCGCTTCATCGAAGAGAAGATGCGCTTCGTCGAAGAAGAACACGAGCTTTGGCTTCTCGGGGTCGCCGACCTCCGGCAGCTGCTCAAAGAGCTCCGCAAGCAGCCAGAGGAGGAAGCTCGAATAGAGCTTGGGCGCGTTCATCAGCTTGTCGGCGGCGAGGATGTTGACCATGCCTTTGCCGCCGCGCACCTGCATCAGATCGGCGATCTCGAGCATCGGCTCGCCGAAGAACTTCGCGGCGCCTTGGTTCTCGAGCGCGAGCAGGCCGCGCTGGATCGTGCCAATGGACGAGCCGGTGACGTTGCCATACTGCGTCTTGAACTGCGCCGCGTTGTCGCCGACGTGCTGCAGCATCGCGCGCAGGTCCTTCAGGTCGAGGAGCAGCAGCCCGTGGTCGTCGGCGATCTTGAACACCAGGCCGAGCACGCCTTCCTGCGTCTCGTTGAGCCCCAGCATGCGTCCGAGCAGCAGGGGGCCCATGTCGGAGACCGTCGCGCGCACCGGAAGCCCGCTTGCGCCATAGACGTCCCAGAACTCGACCGGGCAGCCGGCGAACTCGCGCTTGACCTTGAGCGTGTTTAGCCGCTCGACGACCTTCGCGTTGCCGCCGCCGGCCTTCGCGATGCCCGAGAAGTCTCCCTTGACGTCGGCCATGAAGACCGGCACTCCGATGTCGGAGAACCCCTGCGCGAGCGCCTGCATGGTAATCGTCTTGCCGGTGCCGGTCGCTCCGGTCACCAGGCCGTGGCGGTTGGCGAGCTCGGGCAGGAGGTGGAGCTGGGCCTTGCCGGTCGATGCGAGGAGAAGTGGCTCGGCCATGACGTATAAAATTATAAGCACCATGGCGGGCCACAGCCGATGGGCGAACGTCAAGCACCGCAAGGAGCGCGCGGATGCGAAGCGTGGCAAGATCTTCACGCGCCTGATCCGCGAAATCACCGTGGCCGCGCGCCTGGGCGGCGGCGATCCCGCCGGCAATCCGCGCCTGCGCCTCGCGCTCGAGAAGGCGCGCGAGCAGAACCTTCCCGGCGACAACATCCAGCGCGCGATCCAGCGCGGCTCAGGCGAGCTCGAGGGTGTGGCCTACGAGGAGATACGCTACGAGGGCTACGGCCCCGGCGGGGCCGCAGTGATGCTCGATTGCCTCACCGATAACCGTACGCGCACCGTCGCCGAGGTGCGCCACGCGTTCACCAAGAATGGCGGCAATCTGGGCTCCGACGGCTCGGTCGCATACCTCTTCAAGCACTGCGGCCAGTTCGTATTCGCGCCGGGCACAAACGAGGACAAGGTGATGGAGGCCGCGCTCGACGCGGGCGCCGAGGATGTCTTCAAGAACGACGACGATTCGGTCGAGCTCGTGTGCGCGCCGGTCGACTTTGCCGCGGTGAAGGCGGCGCTCGCCAAGGCCAGGCTCAAGCCCGAGCTTGCCGAGATCACGATGAAGCCTACGGTCGAGAACCCGCTTGCCGGCGACGAGGCGGCGCGCATGCGCCGCCTGCTCGACGCGCTCGAGGCGCTCGACGACGTGCAGGACGTCTACACCACGGCGGTCGTCGATTGAGGATCCTCGGAATCGATCCCGGTCTGCGGCTGACCGGATTCGGGGTGATCGAAACCGAAGGTAGTTCCCGGTTGCTGTATGTCGCGAGCGGCTGCGTGAAATCGGGCGCCGGCGACCTCGGCGCACGGCTCAAGTCCATCCTGGAGGGGCTGAAGGAAGTCATTGCCGCGCACAAACCGGTCGAAGTCGCGGTAGAGAAAGTCTTCGTCAACGCGAACCCGCAGTCGACGCTGGCGCTCGGTCAGGCGCGCGGCACGGCGATCTGTGCGGCGGTACTCGCCGGGTTGCCGGTCTCCGAGTACACCGCGTTGCAGGTCAAGCAGTCGGTCGTCGGGAACGGCCACGCGGCGAAGGAGCAGGTGCAGCACATGGTGAGGCGTCTGCTCGCGCTCCCAGGCGGTCCTGCGCCCGATGCGGCCGATGCTCTCGCGTGCGCGATCTGCCATGCGCACGGAAGAAGCCTCGGTGCAATTCTCACCAAGGATTTCCGCCTCAGGAAGGGGCGTCTCGTTTGATCGGCCGGCTGAGCGGCAGGCTCGCCGCCAAGCAGCCGCCGCAGGTACTCGTCGACGTCGGCGGCGTGGCCTACGAACTGGACGTGCCGATGAGCACTTTTTACAACCTGCCGGCGACCGGGGAAGGCGTGAGCCTCTATACGCACCTCGTGGTGCGCGAGGATGCGCACACGCTTTACGGGTTCGCCACGCTAGAGGAGCGCACCGCGTTCAGGCAGCTCATCCGGATATCCGGCGTGGGCGCGCGGACCGCGCTCGCCGTACTGTCCGGGCTTTCAGTCGGAGACCTCGCCCGCGCTGTGACTCTACAGGATGCCGCGCCGCTCACCCGCGTGCCGGGCATCGGCAAGAGGACCGCCGAGCGCCTTCTCCTTGAGCTCAAAGGAAAACTCGCCGAACCGAGCGCCGCTTCGGCAGGCGGCCAGCCGACGTCGGATGTGGTGAACGCGCTGGTCGCCCTCGGCTATAGCGACAAGGAAGCGCTCGCCGCAGTGAAGGGACTCGCCCCCGGCGTCCCCGTTGCCGAGGCGATCCGCGCCGCCCTTAAAGCTCTCGCGAGGACCTGAAAACGGGCATTTTTTGACTTTGGCGTTGCATGAATGCAACACCAATGGCGCCGTTTTGCTTTAAAAGCGGCGGTTTTTGACCAACGCGGTGGTTGCCCGTTTCTCTTGCGGCCTAAGCTTTGCTAGCACGCGTGGTGCGCATCAGCGCGTTATTTACGCTCATCTGAAAGGACCTTTTAAATGACTACGAAGTGGTTTGTCTCGATGCTTGGTGCCGCTGCCATGGCGGTGTCCGGCGCGGCGTTCGCCCAGGCGTCAACGTCCCCGGTGCCGGCGTTCTACATCGGCGCGGAGGTTGGCCAAGGGGAGGCTGGTGACGAGGACGACCTCGGCTACAAGATCCTCGGCGGTTATCAGTTCCACCGTAACTTCGCGGCAGAGCTCGGATACGGGATCCTTCTCGACAAGGACAACGCCGAAGTGACCACGCTCGAGCTCGTCGCCGTCGGCATGTGGCCGCTCGGCAATAATTTCCACATCCTTGGCAAGCTCGGTTTCGCGAACTGGGAAATAGATAGCCGCGTCGGCAGCGCGGACGGCACTGACCTGACGTGGGGCGTGGGCGCGCAGTTCGATCTGGGGCGCAACCTCGGCCTGAGAGCTATGTGGCAACGCTACGAGGCCGACGAAGAAATCGATTTCCTGAACGTCGGCGTGATCTGGAAGTTCTGATAACAAGAACGAAGCGGCTGTTACTGAAAAAACGCCCCGGAATTCGGGGCGTTTTCTTTTGCGGCATCCCATGGCAAAGGGATGCGCATTAGTGGGGCTGCTGATAGCGTTGAAGCTCCATCCACGAAGAAGGGAGGCTTAGATGCAGATCCGGAAAGCTCTCGCGGCGTGCGCGCTCTTGCTGAGCGGCGCCCTGACCGCGTCCCACGCGTATGCGCAGTTCTTCGTCGGCGGCAGCATCGGGCAAAGCGACATAGACGATGAGATCACGGCTGGCCTGATCACCTCGGGTACCGTCGATGGCAAGGACACCGCCTGGAAAATCCTAGGCGGCTACATGTTCAACCGCCATTTCGGCGTGGAGGCGGCCTACGTGAATCTGGGCGAGGTCAGCTACAGCGGCGCCTTCGGCTTGCTACCCGTGACGGGCGGCAAGGTAGAGCTCACCGCATTCAATGTCTCGGCGCTTGGCGCGTTGCCCATCAACGAGCAATTCTCCCTTTTCGGCAAGATCGGATTCTTCGGCTGGGAGGCAGAGGCGAGCGATACGACCGGCGGAGTGCCGTTCTCCGCCGAGGATGACGGCACCGACATCTCGTTCGGGGTCGGCGTCATGTTTAACTTCACGCCCAGCTTCGGCGTTCGAGCGGAGTATGAGTTCTTCCAGACCGACATTGGCGACGCTGGCCTGATTTCGGTCGGCGCGCTCTGGAGGTTCTAAGGCGCTGAGCCCAGGATGTCCCGGTCTCCCGGGAGTTGTGCCCCGGTTGCTATTCCGCAACATGGCGCGACGTTTGGTTGAGCGCCGATCATCGGTGCGGACAAATGTCTCACGGTCGGGCGCTCTGCGGGGTGTAGTGTCTGCGCCGGAGCGCAAGCGGAGGGGTGCGTTCCTTTCACGTCAAACGACAGGGTGAAGAAGATGAGCAAAGCAAGAACAAGTTTCGCGATCATTGGACTGGCATCGGCATTGGCGTTCACGGGTCCGGCTATCGCACAGGACACCGGGTTCTACGTTGGTGGTGCCCTGGGACAGAGCAGCTTCGATGTCGATTGCACAGGGACGACATCGTGCGATGACGAAGACTCGAGCTGGAAGATTTTCGGCGGCTACCAATTCAACAAGAATTTTGCGCTGGAGTTCGGGTACGCCGATCTTGGCGAAGCAACCGCGTCTGTGTCGGTGCCCCCGTTCACGATCAATGGCACATTGGAAGCGACAGTGTGGGAACTCGTAGCTGTAGGGTCCTTGCCGCTTGCGGATCGATTCTCGATTTTCGGAAAGATCGGCTTGTATAGGGCGGATACGGACATTAATGCGAGCGTCCCCGGGCTGGGCTCGGCTTCGGAGTCCGATAGCAACACGGATCTGACTTTTGGTATCGGTGCCCGTTACGACTTTGCGCGCAACCTTGGTGTGAGGCTCGAGTGGCAGCGCTATCAAGACGTCGGAGGCGACTTTGGTGGCGCTACCCTTGAAAGTGATGTCGATGTGATGAGTGTCGCAGTGATCTGGAAATTCTGAGCGGCTCGAAAGTCGAATTGCCAAGGGCGGCTTCGGCCGCCCTTTTTGTTGCCGCGTCGGGTCGTTGCTATTCCGCAACATGCCGCAACAATTTGGTTCGTCGCCAATCACGGCAGCGGGCAAAATGTCTCACGGTCGGGCGCTCGGCCCAGTGAATTTGGCCGATGCAACAAGTCGTTGTAGTGTGCGCGGTTGTCGGTACAACAATAACGGGGGTTTGGCATGAAAAAGGGCAGATGGCTAATCGGTCTGGGGTTGCTGGCGGCGGTAGCGGCAGGTCCGGTGGCGGCGCAACCAAGTACCGGGCTCTATGCCGGTGCAGCGATCGGTTATTCGCAGTTCAAGGACATATGTGAAGCCGTCGTCGCTGGTGTTTCGTGCGATGACAACGACACGGCCTGGCGCGCCTTCGGCGGCTATCAGTTCAACGAGTATTTCGCGCTTGAGTTCGGGTTCGCCGACCTCGGCGCAGCAACCGGGTCGGGTGCGCCCGGAAGCTTCTCCGTCGAGGCGAAGGAAGCGTTTGACCTGAGTGCGCTCTTCACCATTCCCGTCGCGACCCGGCTGTCGCTGCTGCTCAGGCTCGGCGCACATCGCGTCCGAACCACGGTGGATCAGGAGGGGCCCAGCTTCGGGTCCCTGCATGAAGCGAAGACCGGCTCGGGTTTCACCCTCGGCGCCGGCGTGGAGTACTCGCTCGGGAAGCTCGGCGTGCGCGCGGAATGGCAGCGCTATGACAACGTTGCCACCGGCACGGTCGCCGAGGACGACATTGACGTCTTGAGCGTCGGGGTGCTCTTCAGGTTCTGACCAGTTTCCGCCCGGGGGCGGGCGCCGGCCCGGCGTCCTGGCGCTCTGGCAGAATCGCGGGCATGCCTTCAGGCCTGTTATTGGGCCTTCTATGAGCGTTGAACCCGACCGCATGATCTCGGCGCGGCCCGCCTCGCCGCAGGAAAACGAGTTCGAGCGCTCGCTCAGGCCGGCGACGCTGGCCGAGTACGTCGGCCAGGAGAAGGTGCGCTCGCAACTCGAGATCTTCATCGCCGCGGCGCGCGGCCGCGGCGAGGCGCTCGACCACGTGCTGCTGTTCGGGCCGCCGGGGCTCGGCAAGACGACGCTTGCGCACATCATCGCGCGCGAGCTGGGTGTGAACCTGCGCCAGACCTCCGGCCCGGTCCTCGAGCGGCCGGGTGATCTGGCCGCGATCCTCACCAACCTCGAGCCCAAGGACGTGCTCTTCATCGACGAGATTCACCGCCTGGCCCCGGTGGTGGAGGAGATCCTCTACCCTGCGCTGGAGGACTTCCAGATCGACATCATGATCGGCGAGGGGCCGGCGGCGCGGTCGATCAAGCTCGACTTGCCGCCATTCACGCTCGCCGGCGCGACGACCCGCGCCGGGATGCTGACCAATCCGCTGCGCGACCGTTTCGGCATCGTGGCGCGGCTGGAGTTCTACGGCGAGCAAGAGCTCACGAAGATCGTTCAGCGCTCCGCGCGCCTGCTGAAAGTCTCTCTGGAGAGCGATGGCGCTGCCGAGATTGCACGGAGGTCGCGCGGCACGCCGCGCGTGGCGAACAGGCTTCTGCGCCGCGTGCGCGACTACGCGCAAGTGAAGGGCGACGGCAGGGTGTCGAAGGCGGTGGCGGAGGCGGCGCTCAAGATGCTCGACGTCGATGTTCTCGGCCTGGACATGATGGACCGGAAGCTCCTGCTCGCGGTGATCGAGAAGTTCGGCGGCGGCCCTGTCGGACTCGAGAACCTGGCGCACGCCGTCGGCGAGGAGGCCGACACGATCGAGGACGTGCTCGAGCCCTACCTCATCCAGCAAGGCTATTTGCAGCGCACTCCGCGCGGGCGTATAGCCACCCTGCTCACGTACCGGCATTTCGGCATCGTGGCTCCGGCGGCCACGAGGGACCTGCTGCCCGACGCGTGAGATCGAGGTCCATCCGCATTCCGGTCAGGGTCTACTACCAGGACACCGACGCGGGCGGTGTAGTGTTCCACGCGCAATACCTCGCGTTCATGGAGCGTGCACGCAGCGAGCTCCTGAACGAGGCGGGAATCGATCTCGCTCGCTTCGTCGAGCGTCACGGCATCCTCGTCATGGTCCACGACCTGCGCGTGAAATATCACCAACCCGCCCGGCTCAACGAGCTCGTCTCGGTGAGCGCCGAAGTGGTTAAAATGGGCCGCGCGAGCTTCATGTTCCACCAGCGCGTGGAACGCGGCGCCGAGCTCCTGGTGGAAGCCGACGTAACGGTCGCGCTGGTCGATCGGATGCGGATGAGGCCCGCGCGCATGCCCGCAGAACTCGAACAGGCCTTGTTGAGATGACCGTCACCCAAGACCTCGACATCTGGACGCTGATTCTCCACGCCAGCATCGTGGTGAAGGTCGTCATGGGGCTGCTCATCGTGGTGTCGTTCATGTCGTGGATGTTCATTTTCCAGAAGTGGTTCTCGATCCGGCGCGCCAGCGCCCAGACCAACAAGTTCGAGCGCGAGTTCTGGAGCGGCAACGACCTGAACGCGCTCTACCAGGGCGCGGTCCAGCACCGCCACACCATCGGCAGCCTCGAGCGCATCTTCGAGGCCGGTTTCCGGGAGTTCGCCAAGCTGAGGAGCGGGCAGCGCGCCGCCGACGCGAGCGACATGGTCGACGGTGCGCGGCGCGCCATGCGCGCCACGTTCCAGCGGGAGATGGACTTCCTCGAGCGCCATCTCTCGTTCCTCGCTTCCACGGGCTCGGTGAGCCCGTACGTCGGCCTCTTCGGCACGGTATGGGGCATCATGCATGCGTTCCGCAGCCTTGCGAATGTGCAGCAGGCGACGCTCGCGCAGGTCGCACCGGGGATCGCCGAGGCACTGGTCGCCACCGCAATCGGTCTCTTCGCCGCGATCCCGGCGGTGGTGGCCTACAACCGCTACTCGCACGACATCGAACGCCTGGCGAACCGCTTCGAGAGCTTCATGGAGGAGTTCTCGAATATCCTTCACCGGCAGGTGGTGCGGTAGGAAAGCGGGTTAGATGCCGGCACCTCATCGCAAGCGCGGGCCGATGCACGACATCAACATCGTGCCGTACGTCGACGTGATGCTTGTGCTGCTCGTGATCTTCATGGTCACTGCACCGCTCATCATGCCCGCGGTGATCGATCTGCCTACGGTCGACAAGGCGAGTGTGCCGCGCATCGTTCCCCTCGAGGTGTTCGTAAAGGCGGATCAGGGGCTGGTGGTGCGCCAGCGCGACGCGCGCGGCGGCGTCATCAACGAGCAGACGCTCAGCCGCGCGCAGCTTCCCGGTTTCATCAAGAGCCTGCGCGCCAAGGACACCGAGCTTTCCGTGCTGATCGGCGGGGACCGCAACGCGCGCTATGAATCGGTGCTGCAGGTGATGGACGAGCTGCGCAAGCAGGGCGTGCAGAAGGTCGGCCTGCAAGTGAAAACCAAGCAGTGAGCACCGCCGCGCTGGGATTGTTCCGTCGGCAGGAGCCTGCGCTCGGGCGTTCGTTTGTACTGTCGGCGGTGGTGCACATCGGGCTCGTGCTGGTGCTGTTGCTCGGCGTGCGCTGGCAGAGCCACGCGCCGGACACGGTCACGGTCGACCTTGTGGAAGCCCTGCCGCCGCCGCCCCCGCCGGCGCCGGTGGTCGAGCCCAAGCCCGCTCCCAAGCCCGAGCCCGAGCCCGAGGTGAAGCCGCCGCCTCGGGTCGAGAAGCCGCAGATTGCGGTCCCGGACAAGCCGAAGCCCAAACCCAAGCCCGAGCCGAAGCCCAAGCCAGAGGTGAAGCCCAAGCCGGAAGTGAAGCCCAAGCCCGACCCGGAGTTCCAGAAGCGGCTGCAGGAGCAGGTGGCCCAGGAACAGAAGGCGCTCGACCAGCAGCGACAGGAGCGTGAGCTGCGCGAGCTGATCGCGAAACAGCAGGCAGACACCGCGCGCCAGACCGCGGCAGCGCGCAGCAAGGCGTTGAACGAATACATCGCGCGTATCCAGGCCAAGGTCCGGTCGAGCTGGATCCTGCCGGCCGACATCCAGGGCAACCCCGAGGCCATCTTCGACGTGGTGCAGCTACCGACCGGCGAGGTGCTGTCTATCCGGCTGGTCAAGTCGAGCGGCAACGCCGCCTATGATGCGGCAGTGGAACGGGCCATCCTCAAGTCCTCGCCGCTGCCGCTCCCCGCCTCGCGCGAGCTCTTCTCGCGGGAGCTGAAACTTACCTTCCGCCCGCAGGACAAATAGGATGGCGGTCTGCGACAAAAAACTCGGAGGGCAAACCCGCTTGCCGAAGATGACAAAACTGCTGCTCGGCCTGGTTCTTCTGGTCGGGACGTGCCGCGCCGGGGCGCAGCTCTCGATCGAGATTACAGGCGCCGGGGTACAGCGCACCCCCATCGCGATCGTGCCGTTCGCCGGTGAGAACACGGCCGGCACGAGCCTGACCGGCATCGTGCGCGCCGATCTTGAAAGAAGCGGCTTGTTCCGCGGCCTCGAGATCCCGCCGCTCTCGCCGCACCCCAACGAGAACTCGCCGGTCAACTACGGCGAATGGCGCTCGCGTCTTGCGGACGCGCTCGTCGTCGGATCGGTGGCGCAGAATCCCGACGGCCGCTTCGAGGTCAGGTTCCGCGTCTATGACGTGGTGAAACAGGCGCCCCTCGGAGCGATCGCCTACCTCTTTACCAAGGAGAACGCGCGCGCCGCGGCGCACCGCATCGCCGACTTTGTCTACGAGAAGCTCACCGGCGAGAAGGGCGTGTTCTCGACCCAGATCGCCTACGTGGTGAAGCGCGGCTCGAACTACGAGTTGCAGATCGCCGACGCCGACGGCGAGCGCGCCCAGTATCTGCTTCGATCCAACGAGCCGATCATCTCCCCGGTCTGGTCGCCCGACGGCCGGCGCGTCGCCTACGTCTCGTTCGAGGCGAAAAAGCCGGTGGTCTACGTGCACCACCTGACCGAGAACAAGCGCCAGGTGGTCGCGAGCTTCAAGGGCTCGAACTCTGCGCCTGCCTGGTCGCCCGACGGCAAGACGATCGCGGTGGTGCTTTCGGTCGAGGGCGGCTCGCAGATCTTCCTCATCAATGCCGACGGCAGTGGGCCGCGACGACGCATCAGCAACTCGAACTCGATCGACACCGAGCCGCGCTACTCGAGCGACGGCAAGTGGCTCTACTTCACCTCGGACCGGGGCGGCACGCCGCAGATCTACCGGATGCCTTCGACGGGCGGCGAGCCGCAGCGCGTGACGTTCAAGGGCGGCTATAATGTGTCGCCGCGCCCCAGTCCCGACGGTCGGGTTCTCGCCTATGTGACCCGCGAAGCCGGCAAGTTCCAGGTGGCGCTGCTAGATTTGTCGAACCAACAGGTGCAGGTCATCACCGATAGCGACCGCGACGAGTCGCCGAGCTTCGCGCCGAACGGCAGGATGATCCTGCTCGCGACGGTAAGAGGCGGGCGCGGCGTGCTCTCGGCGGTATCCTCTGATGGTCGCATCCGCCAAAACCTGCCCTACGCCGGCGGCGATGTGCGCGAGCCGGCGTGGGGCCCGTTCATCGATTGAAAGGAGGGAAGCCAATGCGCGCAATCCTCATTACCGTCCTCAGCGCAACCAGCCTGCTTCTCGCCGCGGGTTGCCAGACCACGCCGGAGGAGCAGCAGCCCAGCGCCGCAGTCGAGGACCGAAAGCCTGGCGCGGCGAAGCCACAGGCCCAACCCGTCGAGCGTCCGAAGATCGCCGCCGTCGACGTGACCGCCGGGAAGCCCGATCCGTCGAGGGCGCTCAAGGACCCCAACAGCATCCTGTCCAAGCGGCAGATCTTCTTCGACTACGACAAGTACGACGTCAAAGACGAATACCGCCCGCTGATCGACGCGCACGCCAAGTACCTGCGCGACAACCCGTCGGCGAAGATGCTCATCCAAGGCAACGCCGACGAGCGCGGCAGCCGCGAATACAACATCGCGCTTGGCCAGCGGCGCTCCGACAACGTAAAGAAAATGCTGATCCTGTTGGGCGCCCGCGATGCGCAGCTCGAATCGGTGAGCCTCGGCGAAGAGAAGCCGATGTGCGCCGACTCGAACGAGCAGTGCTGGTCCAAGAACCGGCGCGGCGACATGCTGTATAGCGGCGAGTACTGATCTTGCGCCCGCTTATCGCAGGACTGCTCGCGCTCTTCGTGGCGGCGCCGGCGGCTGCGCAAGGCCTCTTCGACGATAACGAAGCGCGTCGCCGCATCGAGCTGCTGCGCCAGCAGGTCGAGGCCAACCGCCAGGCGACCGAAGCGCGCCTTTCCAAGGCCGAGACGGCGGCGCAGGAGGCTGCCGAACGCTCGGCCGACCGCGGAGTGCTGCTCGACCTCGCGAGCCAGATCGAGAGCCTGCGCGGTGATATCGCGCGCATGCGCGGGCAGCTCGAGGTGATCGCCCACCAGGCCGACAGCGCCGAGGCGCGCCAGAAGCAGCTCTACCTCGACATCGACACGCGGCTGCGCAAGCTCGAGCAGGCGCGCGAGCAGCAGGCCGCGGTCCCGGAGAAGCCGCCGGCGCCGAAGCCGGCGGACAATGAGCCTTCGCCCGCCGAGGCGAAGGCTTACCAGGCGGCGCTCGACCAGTTCAAGCTCGGCAACTATTCGCTCGCCGTGGCGGCGATGCAGGGATTTCTCGTCACCTACCCGCAGAGCACGCTTGCCGCGAACGCGCAGTACTGGATCGGCATGGCGTATTCCGGGCAGCGCGACTACAAGAACGCCATCGCGGCACAGCGCAAGCTGCTGGCAGCCTGGCCCGACAGCCCGAAGGCGCCCGACGCAATGCTCAGCATCGCGAGCGCACAGGAGACGATGGGCGACCGCGCGGCCGCACGCAAGACGCTCGAAGAATTGATCGCGAAATACCCCGGCTCGAGCTCCGCCACCAGCGCCAAGCAGCGCCTCGCCGCCTCCGCCAAGCGCTGATAAAATTCGGCCCTTTCCGCAGCAACTCCGCGTTGCAAGCGTGGGTCGTTAGCTCAGCTGGTAGAGCAGCGGACTTTTAATCCGTTGGTCGGCGGTTCGAATCCGCCACGACCTACCAATAATCAATGAGTTAATCGAAGAACAAAATAGCGGAATAGTCCGGATAAGCACTGAGTAAGCAGCACAGATGGCACGGCGAAATCCGAAGAAAGCAGGGCAGCG
>DATIGN010000109.1:0-25384 GCA_035454685.1 Burkholderiales bacterium
CTCGAGCGGCATGGTCGGATCGAGACGCGTGGTGCGAATCGACTCCGCCGCCACCGGCAGGGGCAATCCCGCCTTCTCGGCGTAGATCTTGGCCCAGCGCCCGGTGTCCTTGCGCGCGAGCTCGAGCACGCTCACGTAGGAATTGACCAGCTTTTGCACCGCGTCGCGGTTCTTCTCCATGAACGGCCGGTTCACTGCCAGGACCGAGATCAGGCCGCCGACGGTCTTCGAGCGGTTGTGGTCGAGCGTCGGATAGGCGCCGTAACCCTCGACGATGGCCTGGGCGCAGAACGGATGCCAGACCACCGCCATGTCGATCTCCTTGCCCTGCAGCGCCTTCAGGTAATTCGAGCCGCCGCCGACGATGTTGACGATCTTCAGCTTGTTGTACTGCAGGCCATTCTCCTGCACCGAGGCTGCGAACTTGAGCCACGAGATCGATCCCGCGCCCACGCCGATGCGCTTGTCGGCAACCGCTTTCCAGTCCTTGATGTCCTCGCCCTTGCGCACGATCAGGCAGTCGTTGCCGGAGCCGACGCCCGCCACGCCGATGAGCGTCTTCGCGCCCTGGCCGAGCGCGAGCGAGATGTCCTGCGGGCCGAAGGCGGTGAGCTGGATGTCGCCGGAGACGAGCGCGGTGCGCGCGTCGGCGAAGCGCTGGAACATCACTATTTCGATATCGATGCCGTGCTTCTTCGCCTCGTCCGGCAGCAGCCAGAGCGGCGACAACGCCGGCACATTGAGCATGCCCTGTTTGATCTTCACGGACTGCCCCAGCGCCGGCGAGGCAAAGAACACCACGGCGGCGAGCACCAACCACGACTTCGCTGATTTCACAGCACCCCTCCTCCAGGGAAAGAACGTTGCAATATTACGCTCCTTCCACGACGATCACGTTGAAGTCCGTGGCGCTAACCTCGAGGTCGCTTTTCGTGGAGCACATTGACTTGAGCGATGATATATAAGCGGCCATGCCGCCCCCCAATCCATGGAAATCCGCGACGGCTTCGTCGGCACCATCGGCAACACCCCGCTCATCCGCCTGCGCGGGCCATCGGAAGCGACCGGGTGCAACGTGCTCGGCAAGGCGGAGTTCCTGAACCCCGGCGGCTCGGTGAAGGATCGCGCCGCGCTGTACATCATCCTCGACGCCGAGGACCGCGGGCTGCTCAACCCCGACGGCGTGATCGTGGAAGGCACTGCGGGCAACACCGGCATCGGGCTTGCGCTCGTGGGCAACGCGCGCGGCTACCGCACCGTGATCGTAATCCCGGAAACGCAGAGTCAGGAAAAAAAGGACATGCTGCGTCTATGTGGCGCCGAGCTGCGCGAAGTCCCCGCCGTGCCCTACAAGGACCCGAACAACTACGTGCACGTGTCCGAGCGCCTGGCAAAGGAAATGGGCGCCTTCTGGGCGAACCAGTGGGACAACACCGCCAACCGCGACGGCCACTACCGCAGCACCGGCCCGGAAATCTGGGAGCAGACCGACGGCCGCATCGACGGCTTCACCTGCGCCATCGGCACGGGTGGAACCCTCGCCGGTGTGTCAAGGTATCTCAAGGAGAAAAATCCACGCATCAGGGTTGTAGCTGCCGATCCGATGGGCGCGGCGATGTATTCCTGGTTCAAGCGCAGGGAGCTCAAGGCCGAAGGGAGCTCCGTAACCGAAGGCATCGGGCTTGGCCGCGTCACGAAGAACGTCGAAGGCGCGCAAGTGGACGACGCTTGCCAGATCCCGGACAGCGAGGCGCTGCCTTGGATCTTTGAGTTACTGAAAAACGAGGGGCTCTGCGTCGGCGGCTCAAGCGCCATCAACATCGCCGGCGCGGTTCGGCTCGCGCGCGAGCTCGGCCCCGGCCACACCGTGGTGACGATCCTCGCCGACTCCGGCACCCGCTATCAATCCAAGCTCTTCAACCGCGCCTTCCTTACTTCGAAGGGCCTGCCGGCGCCCGACTGGCTTTAGCCGGGCACGCCGGGCTCAGGCGAAGAACCAGAACATCCTGTCCGGAGGATTCCCGGATCTCGCCCGACGCGCCGAGGCTTTGGCTACGTTCGCTTGACTTCTTTTCCGGGAGAAACCGATCCATCAGGTACCCCGGGCCTTGAACCGTACTGTTGCCTTGGGCGCTGGCAACGAAGCGCCACTCGAAGGAATGCTCGTCGCTCTTGAACCTGTATGCCGTCTCGTTCTTGGATCGCGTCCGAGTCAGCGTCCCGCGCGCCTTCAAGGCCCAGGGGCCTCCCGCCTCAGAGACGCAGACGACCGCTGTGAAGTCGCGTGAAGCGCCATCGGCAGTCGCAACCACCATCAAGAAGGCGAAGACGTCAATCATGCGTGCTAGAGATTCAGCTCGCCGTGGATGACGTCGATGAGAGCCTTTTTCACCGGGGACCGGTGGGGCATATCCCCAGATCGTGGAGAAGACCGTCGGCGACGTCGTAGATCCAGCCGTGAAGCGCGAGTCGCTGGCCGCGCGCCCAGGCTTCGCGCACGACGGTGGTCTGGCTGACGTTCTGGACCTGTGCCAGCACGTTCAGCTCGCACAGGCGCCGATGGCGCTCCCCTTCGTCCGGGAGACGCTCGAGCTCGGCGCTGTGCTTGAGGCGCACGTCCTGAACGTGGCGCAGCCAGTTGTCGACCAGCCCCAGCCGTTCGTCGCGCAAGGCAGAAAGAACACCGCCGCAGCCGTAATGCCCGCAGACGATGATGTGCTGCACGCGCAGCACGTCGACCGCGAACTGCACGCAGGCGAGGCAGTTCACATCGGCGTGTACGACCACGTTGGCGACGTTGCGGTGCACGAACATCTCGCCCGGAGGAAGCCCGACGATCTGGTTGGCGGGCACGCGGCTGTCGGAGCAGCCGATCCACAGGTACTGCGGTGCCTGCTGGCGCGCGAGGCGGGCGAAGAATTCCGGGTCCTGCCGCGTCATCTTCGCGGCCCAGGCGCGATTGCGCGCGAACAGATCGCTCAGGACTCGCAACGCCAACTACCTGGGCTCAATGCTTGGGCGGTGGGCGCTTCTCGATGAAGGCCTCCATGCCGGCGCGGCCTTCCTCGTGCGCGAAGCTCGCGGCGATCACCCCGGAAGCGAGCTTGTACGCCTGCTCCAGGCCGAGGTCCATCTGCTGGTAGAAGGCGCGCTTGCCCGCGGCGACCGTGGCCGGCGGCTTGGCTGCCAGGGTTTTCGCAAGCGTCAGAACCGCGTCGTCAAGCTCGGCCGGCGACACCACCTTGTTCACGAGCCCCCATTCGAGGGCGCGCGCCGCGCCGATCGGCTCGCCGGTGAGAAGCATCTCCATGGCGTGCTTGCGCTGCAGGTTGCGGCCAACCGCCACGCCGGGCGTCGAGCAGAAGAAGCCCCAGGTGACACCGCTGGTGACGAACTTCGCCGCGTCGGAAGCAACCGCGAGGTCGCATTGCGCGACGAGCTGGCAGCCTGCCGCCGCGGCCGCGCCTTGCACCTTGGCGATCACCGGCTGCGGCAGCATCGGCAGGGTCTGCATCATGCGGCTGCACTGGTTGAAGAGCGCCTCGATCTTCGGCAGCTCCTTGAGCGCCCTGATCTCCTTAAGGTCGTGCCCGGCGCAGAAGCCCTTGCCGGCGCCGGCGATAACAACCACTCGAATTTCCCGGTTGGAAGATATTTCGTCAAAAGCTTTCTGAAGGGCGGACAACATCTCGCCCGTCAGAAGGTTCATCTGCTGCGGGCGGTTCATGGTGAGCGTGCAAATCCCGTCGCGGTCTTCGCGCAACAGGATCGGCTGCTCCGGGTGAGGAACGGCGCTCACAAGCGTTTCTCCTATGTATCTATGGCGGCGGTGGATTTCGCCTTCTCGCGGAGTACGAATTTCTGGATTTTGCCCGTCGAGGTCTTGGGCAGCTCGCCGAAGACCACCGCGCGCGGCGCCTTGAACCCGGCCATCTGGCCTCGGCAGAAGTCAATGATTTCTGATTCGGAAACAACCACGCCAGGCTTGAGCTCGACGAAAGCGCAAGGGGTTTCGCCCCACTTGGGGTCGGGACGCGCTACGACGGCGGCGGCCAGAACTGCAGGGTGGCGGTAGAGCACGTCCTCGACCTCGAGCGAAGAAATGTTCTCGCCGCCCGAAATAATGATGTCCTTGGAGCGGTCCTTGATCTTGACGTAGCCGTCGGGCTGCATGACCGCGAGATCGCCGGAATGGAACCAGCCGCCCTCAAACGCCTGGCGCGTGGCGTTCGGGTTCTTGAGGTAGCCCTTCATGGTGATGTTGCCGCGAAACATGATCTCGCCCATCGTCTCGCCGTCGGCGGGCACCGGCTTCATGGTCTCGGAATCCATCACCGTAAGCCCCTCTTCCACCGTGTAGCGGATCCCCTGGCGGCCGTTCAGGCGCACCTGGTCCGCGAGCGGCAGGCTTTCCCACTCCGGGTGCTTGGCGCACACGCTCGCCGGGCCGTAGGTCTCGGTAAGGCCGTAGACGTGCGTGATGTTGAAGCCCATCTTCTGCATGCCTTCGATCATCGCCGCCGGCGGCGCGGCCGCCGCGACCAGCCCGCTCACCTGATGCTCGATGCCGAGCTTCATCTGCTCGGGCGCGTTGATCAGCATCTGGTGCACGATCGGCGCACCGCAGTAGTGAGTGACCCTGTGCTGCTTGATCAAGCGAAAGATGGGCTCAACTTCAACCTTCCGCAGGCAGACGCTGGTGCCTGCGTTTGCCGCCATGGTCCACGGAAAGCACCAGCCGTTGCAGTGGAACATCGGCAGCGTCCACAGGTAAACCGAGTGGTGCGGCATGCCCCAGACCAGGATGTTGCCCACCGCGTTCAGGTACGCGCCGCGATGGTGATACACGACGCCTTTCGGGTTGCCGGTCGTGCCGGAGGTGTAGTTGAGCGAGACGGCCTCCCACTCGTCCCGCGGCCAGCGCCAGGCAAACTCCGGATCGCCCTCCTGCAGCAATTGCTCGTACGTCTTCTCGCCCAGCCGCTTGCCGCCGCTGAACTCGGGGTCTTCGACATCGATGACTTCGATCTTCTTTCCCTTGATCGCCTTTTCGATCACACCGGCGAACTCCGCATCTGCCAGCAGGAGCTTGGCTTCGCCGTGCTCCAGCATGAAGGCGATCGCCTCGGCGTCGAGGCGCGTGTTAAGAGTATTCAGAACCGCGCCGCACATCGGCACGCCGAAGTGCGCCTCGTACATCGCGGGAGTATTCGGCAGCATGACCGCCACTGTGTCCCCGACCCCGATGCCGCGCTTCGCGAGCGCGGAGGCAAGGCGGCGGCAACGCGCATAGGTGTCCTTCCAGGTGTAGCGCTGCACGCCGTGCACCACAGAAGTCCGACCGGGATAAACATACGCAGCGCGCTCAATGAACGTCAGCGGGGTGAGCGGCGCGTAGTTTGCAGGGTTCTTGTCGAGGTCCCGGTCGTAGATGGTTGCGGGCATGGCCAAGTATAGCTTTCCGCCGCTGGCCATAGGCCGGGGTGTCTACCTGACCGCCGACCGCCTCCAGACGCTCGGACCTTTGGCGTCCTTCTCCATCGCGTCGAGGTACTGCTCGTGCGCGGCAAGCTCCTCGGGGGAAGCGCGCTGCACGATGAGCTTCGACACATCCAGGATGATCCCCGCAGCCGCGGCCGCGGCGGCCGCCGGCGCCTCCAGCTCCATCATCAGGCTCTCCTGGCCGCGCGTCATCGCGAGATAGCACTCGGCGAGCAGGTACGCGTCGGCGAGCGCGCCGTGCAGCGTGCGCCTCGAGTTATCGACGAAGTAACGCTCGCAGAGCGCATCGAGCGAGTTCTTCTTTCCCGGGTGAAGCTCCTTGGCGAACATGAGCGTATCGGTAATCGTCGCCACGTGGTCCTGCAGCCGCCCGAGCCGCGCCAGCTCGAGCTCCATGTTAAGGAACTCAACGTCGAAATCCGCGTTGTGGATGATGAGCTCGGCGCCGCGGATGTAGTCGAGGAACGCAGGAGCGATTTCGGCGAACTTCGGCTTTGCGGCGAGGTCTTCGCGGGTGAGCCCATGCACGCGCGTCGCGCCGAGCTCCACCTCGCGCTCCGGGTTGATGTACGAGTGGAACACGCGCTCGCTCACGCGCCGGCTGAGAAGCTCGACGCAGCCGATCTCGATGATGCGATCCCCCAGCTTGGGGTTCAGCCCCGTAGTCTCGGTATCAAGGACTATTTGTTTCAGCTGGTATTCCCCGGTTGGCGAGCTGGTCCGCGCGCTCGTTCTCCGGATGCCCGGCGTGACCGCGCACCCAGCGCCATTCTATGTCGTGCTTCGCCGCGAGCTCGTCGAGGCGCCGCCACAGGTCCTCGTTCTTTACCGGCTTTTTGTCCGCAGTGCGCCAGCCGCGGCGCTTCCAGTCGCCGATCCAGGTCGAGATGCCCTTCATGACGTAAAGCGAATCGGTGTAGAGCCTGACGCGGCAGCGGCGCTTCAGCGCTTCCAGCGCGCGGATCGCCGCCATAAGCTCCATGCGGTTGTTGGTCGTCGCCGCCTCGCCGCCCCAAAGCTCTTTCTCTGTACCGTCGTAACGCAGCAGCACGCCCCAGCCGCCAGGCCCGGGGTTCCCACGGCAAGCCCCATCGCTGTAGATCTCGACGAAGCCTTCACTCATGATGGTTCTTGTGCGTGCGTTGGGATACCGGCGCGAGCGCGCGGCGCCGGGCCCGTTCCTGACGCCATGCGGGCGTTACGATGCGCATGCCGTGCACGCGCTTCACAGCTCGCACGACGTAAGCGCCACCGGTGACCGGCCACCATCGCGCGCCGGCCTTATCCATGAACGAAAATCGCTGCAGCCATCGGGCGTCGCGGAACGGCGGTGCATAACAGCCGAACTTGCCGCCGTTCAGCTCAAATCCGAGCACCCGGAGCCATTCGCGCAGCCGCAGCACGCCGATGAACTTGGCATCCCAGGGCGCGCCGTTTCGCTGCCGGATGAATGCCTGCCGCAGACGCCAGAGCGACACGGTGTTGAAGCCCGAGATCACCACCTGCCCTTCCGGCATCAGCACGCGCTCGACTTCGCGCAAAACATCGTGCGGATTGTGGTGCCCTTCGAGCACATGCGGCAGCGCGACAAGATCGACGCTCTGCGACGCGAGTGGCAGCTGCAAAGGATCGGCGGCAAGCGCCGCGCCCTGCTCCAGCGCGAGCGTAAAGCGATAGGGAATGCGGTTCTGTCGCAGGAAATCGACCTCGGGTAGTCCGACCTGTACCGCCCGGAAACCGAACACGTCATCAACAGCGCTGTCAAACTGAGCGAGCTCCCAATCGAGCACGTACGCTCCCTGGGGGGTGGAAAGCCACCCGGAAAGCGATGAGCGACCGCCGTTATACTTCAGCGCCCCGTTCTGGACGAAGGGTCGGTGCATGCGTGAAGTGGTTCCGCTGGATGTTGTTCCAATCAGCGCTTTCAAGGACAACTACGTCTGGACGCTGCGCAATGCGACGCACGCCGCGGTGGTGGATCCCGGCGAGGCCCGGCCGGTGCTCGATTATCTCGCGCGCGAGAACCTTGACCTCGCCGCAATCCTCGCCACCCATCATCATCCCGACCATGTCGGCGGCATTGCGCAGATTCTGGAAAGGTTCCGGGTCCCGGTCTATGGCCCGAAAAACGAACCGATTGCGACGCTCACGCGGCCCGTTTCCGAGGGCGACACCGTGAGCATCCCGCAGCTCGGCGTGACGCTCTCGGTGCTCGACATTCCCGGCCATACGCGCGCGCATATCGCCTATTATGGGGCAGGCGCCCTGTTCTGCGGCGACACGCTGTTCGCATGCGGGTGCGGGCGCCTGTTCGAAGGAACCGCGGAGCAGATGTACGCGTCGCTCTCGAAGCTGCGCGCTCTGCCCGACGATACCAAGGTCTACTGCGGGCACGAGTACACGCTCGCGAACATCGGATTCGCGAAGGGAATCGAGCCGCGCAACGCCGAGCTCGTTGCACGGGAGAGCCGCGACCGCGCCTTGCGAGCCGCCGGCAAACCCACCGTGCCGAGTACGCTGCGCGAGGAGAAGGCCACCAATCCGTTCCTGCGCTGCAGCGAGCCCGCCGTGGTCGAATCGGTCAACAAATACCTGGGTACGCGCGTTTCCGATCCTGTGCGCGTATTCGCGGCGATACGCGAGTGGAAAAACCGCTCGTGAGAAAGTTCCTGCTCCCGGTCGCCCTGGTGCTCCAGGCCTGCGCAACGCAGCCTGTTCCGGAGCCCGCTCCCGAGCCGTCCGCGCTCCCCGAGCCTTCGATCGTCCAGCCGGTTGCGCCGTCTGCGCCGCCAGCCGCTGCGGCGAAGCCCGCTCCGAAACCGGTGATAGCGATGCCTAAGCCTTTCGACGCGCAGCCGCTGTTGGTCGATCCGCCCGCCATCGTCGGCATCGACCTCGCAAGCGAGCCAAGCGACCTGTGGTCGCGCATCCGCGAGGGCTTTGCGATTCCCGACCTCACCGGGCCGCTGGTAAAGCAGAAAACCACGCAGTACGCGGCGCGCCCTGAATATTTGCAGCGCATCCTGACGCGCAGCACGCTTTACCTGTATCACATCGTCGAGGAAATCGAGAAGCGCGGCCTGCCGACCGAGCTTGCGCTGCTTCCGATGGTGGAAAGCGCCTTCAACCCGATGGCATACTCGCGCGCGCATGCCTCGGGCCTGTGGCAGTTCATCCCCGGCACCGGCAAGCGCTTCGAGCTCGAGCAAAACTCCTGGTACGACGGCCGGCGCGACATCGTTGATTCGACCAGCGCTGCCCTCGACTACCTGACCAAGCTCTACGAGATGCACGGCGACTGGCACCTAGCGCTCGCCTCCTACAACTGGGGTGAGAACGCGGTGAAGAAGGCCGTCGCCCGCAACAGGGCACAGGGCAAGAAGACCGACTACGCGAGCCTGCGCATGCCCAAGGAGACGCGGCACTACATCCCGAAGTTTCAGGCGCTCAAGAACATCATCGCGAACCCCACGGCATACGGCGTCGACCTGGACGCGATCCCGAACCAGCCGTACTTCACCGTCATCACCGAGGCCCCGGACATCGACGTGCACCTCGCCGCGCGGCTCGCCGAGATGCCGGTCGAGGACTTCATCGCGCTGAACCCCGGCTTCAGCCGGCCGCTGATCCGCTCATCGACGGCAGGCCGCATCATCCTGCCGAACGACAAGGTCGTCGCGTTCTACGACAACCTCGACGCCCTGGACGAAAGCTCGCTCGTCTCGTGGCAGGTCTACCAACCGAAGCAGGGCGAGAAGCTCGAGGCGATCGCCAATCGCTTCCACATCAGTGTCAACGAGCTCAGGCGCGTGAACGGCATTCCCCCACGCTCCACGCGCATGCCCAAGGAACTCGTCGTGCCAAAGAACCCGGAAGCGAGGGAGACCCTTGCGGAGCTGCCGCTCATGTACGCGCCGCCAATCCCGCAACGTGGCCCGGCACGCGCCGTGCACGTCGTGAAGCACGGCGACACGCTGAGCTCGATCGCGAGGCGTTACCGCGTGAGCGTCACGAGCCTCAAGAGCTGGAACCAGGTCGGCCGCCACCTCCAGGTCGGCCAGAAGATCTACATCAGGTAGCGTAGCCGGCCTCGACCAGTCGCCGAGTGTAGTCGGACCTCGAGCGCTCGAGCACCTGCTCGAGCGGCCCGCTCTCCACGATCCGGCTGTCCTTCATCACCATCACGCGGTGCGCCATAGCGCGCACCACGTCGATATCGTGCGTGACCAAGATGTAACTCAACCCGTACTTCTTTTGAAGGGAGGACAAGAGCTCGAGGACTTGCTTCTGGATCGTCACGTCGAGCGCGCTCGTGGGCTCGTCGAGCACCACCACCTTCGGCCTTACGATGAGAGCGCGCGCGATCGCGATGCGCTGACGCTGGCCGCCCGAAAACTCGTGCGGATAGCGCGCGAGCAGCGGCTCGGCGCGGCCGCCCTCGGTGAGCCCGACATCGTAGAGCGCCTGCAGCACACGCTCCCGCCTTGCTGCGGCATCGAGCCCAGGCTCGTGGATCTCGAGGCCCTCGCCGATGATTTGCTCTACCGTGCGGCGCGGCGAAAGCGAGGACAGAGGATCCTGGAACACCACTTGAATATCCTTGCGCATACTGATGCGCTGCACACGCCCGGCGCCCCACCCTCTGTTGGCGATGCGAATATCCCCTTGCGCCCGCATCAGCCCCAGTACCGCAAGCGCCAGGGTTGTCTTGCCCGAGCCTGATTCGCCGATTACCCCCAGGGTCTCGCCGGGCGCGAGGTCGAAGTCCACGGACTCCACGGCGGTGAAGCGGCCGCTCTTGAACCAGCCTCGGATGCCGGGGAGCCGCGTCGGGTAATCCACGCGGACGTTCTTCGCCTCCACAAGAAGACCCTTTCCGGGAGGAGTAACTTCGCGGGTCGGCCGGCTGTTGACGAGCTTCTGGGTATAGGGATGCTGCGGCCGCCCGATCACCTGCGCGGTCGGCCCCTGCTCCACCAGCACGCCCTTTTCCATCACCGCCACGCGATCGGCGAAGCGGCGCACGAGGTTCAGGTCGTGGGTGATCAGAAGAAGTGCCATGCCCGCCTCGGCGCGCAGGCGCTCGAGGAGCTCGAGGATCTGCAGTCGGATCGTGACGTCGAGCGCGGTGGTCGGCTCGTCGGCGATCAGGAGCTTCGGATGGCACGCGAGCGCCATCGCGATCATCGCGCGCTGGCGCTGGCCGCCGGAAAGCTGGTGCGGATAGCTGTGCGCGCGCCGCTCCGGCTCGTCGATCCCCACCCGGCGCAGCGCCTCCACTGCCTCCGCCCACGCTGCCCCGCCGCGCAGATGGGTATGCAGCACCAGCGACTCGACAATCTGGTCGCCGACCGTATAGATCGGATTCAGCGCGGTCATCGGCTCCTGGAAGATCACCGCGATGTCCCGGCCGCGTAGCTGATGCAGCTCGTGCGCAGACATGCTCAGGACGCTTTCCCCATTGAAGATGATCTGGCCGCTGAGGCGGGCGTTCTCAATCAGGCGCAGAGTGGAAAGCGCGGTGACGGTCTTGCCGGAAGCCGATTCACCTACGAGCGCGAGCTTCTCGCCTGCATCCAGAGTGAAGGAAGCCTCGTGCACGACCCGGCGGGAGCCGAAGTCGATACTTAGATCCTTCAGCTCCAGCAGGCTCACGCTTCGTCCTCCTTCAATACCTTCCTGGGATCGAGAGCGTCCCGCAGCGCGTCTCCGATCAGGATGAGAAGCAGCAACGTCACGACCAGGACGCCGAAGGTCGACAGGGAGATCCACCACGCGTCGAGGTTGTTCTTGCCCTGGTTGAGAAGCTCGCCGAGGCTCGGCGTTCCCGGCGGCACGCCGAGGCCGAGGAAGTCCAGGCTGGTAAGGGCACCGATGGCCGCGGCCATCTCGAAGGGAATGAGCGTGACCACCGGCGTCAGACTGTTCGGCAGTATGTGGCGCCGGATGATCTTCCAGTTGCTCTGGCCGAGCGCGCGGGCGGCGCGCACGTAGTCGAGGGTGCGGTTGCGCAGGAATTCTGCACGCACGTAGGCCGCGATGCCGAGCCAGCCGAAGAGCGAGAGCAGCACCACCAGCAGGCCGAAGCTCGCCGAGAACAGCGACGAGAAAATGATCAGCATGTAGAGCGTCGGCATGGCGCTCCAGATCTCGTTGAAGCGTTCCATCGCGATGTCCGTCCAGCCGGCGAAATAGCCTTGGATCGCGCCGTACAACGTCCCGATCACGGAAATGATCGCCGTAACGATGAGCGCGAACACCACCGAGAGGCGAAAGCCGTAGACAAGCCGCGCGAGCAGGTCGCGGCCCCGGTCGTCGGTGCCGAGCAGGTTCTCGCGGCTCGGCCGGGCCGGGCTCGGCTCGGAAGCGAAGTAGTTGATGGTGCTGTGGTGGTCGCGGTTGAGCGGAAAGACGGCGAAGTTGTCGCCACGCGACAGGTTCTGCTGGATCAGCGGATCGAGGTAGTCGGTGGGAGTGGCGAAGTCGCCGCCAAACGATGTCTCGGGGAGCGTCTGCACGATCGGAAAGTGCCACTTGCCCTCATGGCGAGCGACGAGCGGCTTGTCGTTCGAAAGCACTTCGGCGAGCAAGCTCAGCCCGAAGAGCACGGCGAACACGACAAGGCTCGTATATCCGAGGCGGTTTGCGCGGAAGCGCCGCCACGCTCGCCGCCCGGGGCTGGCATGAACGCTCGCTGAAACCGGAAAATCGATTGCAACCGTGGGAGTCGACATGCGTCAGTCAAAGAACTTCACGCGCGGATCGACCCAGAGGTAGCACAGGTCCCTGAGTAGCGTGGTGAACAGGCCGATGATGGTGAAGAGAAACAGGCTGCCGAACACCACGGGGTAATCCCGGCGAATCACGGACTCGTAGGAAAGCAGCCCCAGCCCGTCGAGCGAGAACAGCGTCTCAATGAGAAGCGAGCCGCTGAAAAACGCGCCGACGAACGCCGCCGGGAAGCCGGTCATGATCGGGATCATGGCGTTGCGGAATACGTGCCGCCACAGCACCCGCCGCTCGTCCACGCCCTTCGCGCGCGCGGTGAGCACGTAATGCTTGCGGATCTCCTCGAGCACCGAGTTCTTGGTGAGGATGGTGATGACGGCGAAGCCGCCGAGCACCATCGCCGTCACCGGCAGCGCTATGTGCCAGAAGTAGTCAAGAATCTTTCCGGGAATGCCGAGCTCGTGCCAGTACATGGATGTGATGCCTCGCAGCGGGAACCACTGGAAAAAAGAACCGCCGGCGAAGAAGACGAGCAGCACGACGCCCATGACGAAGCTCGGGATGGCGTAGCCGAGCAGCACGATGAACGTCGTCATCGTGTCGAACGCAGTCCCCGCGCGGACCGCCTTGGCGATGCCAAGCGGAACCGAAATCAGGTACACGAGGAGGAAGGTCCACAGCCCCAGGCTGATCGACACCGGCAGCTTCTCGAGGATCAGCTGCCCGACGGCCTTGTTATGGAAGAAGCTCTGGCCCAGGTCGAAGCGCGCAAACTGGCCGATCATCTGCACGAAGCGCTCGGGCGCCGGCTTGTCGAAGCCGTAGAGCTTCTTGATCTCCTCGACGCGCACCGCGTCGACGCCCTGGCGCCCGCGGTAGCCGCCCTCCGCCGCCGCCGGCCCTTCGCCGCCAGCCTCGAAGCCCTGGAACTGGGCCACCATTTGCTCTACCGGCCCGCCGGGAACGAACTGGATCACGATGAACGTGATGAGCAGGATCCCGAACAGGGTCGGGATCATGAGCAGCAGACGCTTGAGGATGTACGACCACATCTATTGTTTCTTCCACCAAGTCGAAATCACCCAGTCCTCGGCTTGATAGTACTGGGGCATCACTTTCGGCTGATCGAACTTCCCCGCGCGGTATGCGATGCGGAACGTGCTCGCATACCACTGCGGAATGACGAAGTACTGGTGGCGCAGCACTCGGTCGAGCGCGCGCAGGCGCGCCACGAGTTCCGGCCGCGTGCGCGAAGACACCGCGAGACTGACGAGCGCGTCGATCGCCGGGTCCCTGACTCCGATCAGGTTGCTCGAGCCCTCGGTGTCGGCCGACTGCGAGCCGAAGCGGTCGAGGAGTTCAGCCCCGGGCGACTCGTTTCCCGGGATGCGCACCGTGAAGATGTCGTAATCGAAAACATCGAGCCGCTTGCGGATAAGCGCGAAGTCGGCACGGCGATACTCGCCCGTGATGCCAAGCTTGGCGAGCGCCTGGAAATAAGGCGCGACCAGCCGCTCTCCGCCGCCGCTGTCGAGATATTCGAGCGTGAACGGCTCGCCCTTGGCGTTGCGCAGCGCGCCGTCGCGGTAGGTCCAGCCTGCCTCGGCCAGCAGGTCGCGTGCCTTGCGCAAGTTGTCGCGCAGGCTGCCCGGCGGGTGGGTCGACGGCGGCATCGGGACTTCTTCGGCGAACACTTTTTCGGGAAGGTTTGCCCTAAGAGACTCGAGCACCTTGAGCTCGTCCGGCCCCGGCATGCCCTTGGCTTCGAAGTCGCTCGCGTTAAAGAAGCCGCGCACGCGCGTGTAGGCGTTGTACATCATCTGCCGGTTCATCCACTCGAAGTCGAAGGCGAGCCCGAGCGCCTGGCGCACCCGCGGGTCCTTGAACTTGGCGCGCCGCGTATTGATGAGGAAGCCCTGGAAGTCGCCCGCATTCTTCGTCGGCAGCTCGACCTTGACGAGCTCGCCGGAATCGAACTTCTTGCCGACGTAGGTTCGCGCCCATTCGCGGGCCGAGAAAGTACGCAGGTAGTCGAACTCGCCGGCCTTGAACGCCTCGGTCTGGGCGGTGGTGTCCTTGTAGATCTTGTAGGTAACGCGGTCGAAGTTGTAGCGGCCGCGGCGCACGTTGAGCTCGCGCGCCCAGTAGTTGGGATCGCGCTCGTACGTGATGTCGCGGCCGAAGTTGAGCCGTCCAATCTTGTACGGTCCACTCGCGATCGGGATGTCCATGACGATCTGGTCGAACGGCTTGCCCGCGCCCCAGGCGCGGCTGAACACCGGCAGACCGCCCGCCATGAGCGGCAGCTCGGCGTTCGGGCGCTTGAACTCGTAGCGGATCGTGCGCGGCCCGACGACTATCGCCTGCTTGATGTCACTGTAGATCACCCGGTACTGCGGCGCCGCCTGCTTGCTCATGAGCATGTCGAAGCTGTGCTTGGCGTCGGCCGCCGTGACCGGCGTGCCGTCATGAAAGCGCGCCGCCGGGTTGATGCGGTAGGTGGCCGAGAGGCCGTCGGGCGCCACTTCGACGTCCTCGGCCAGCAGCCCGTAGGCCGTGGTCGGCTCGTCCATCGTGCCGGTCAGCAGGCTCTCAAGAAGCAGCCCGGTGCCGGGCGGCGCGGTACCTTTCAGCGTAAACGGGTTGTACTTGTCGAAGTTCGTGATGCGTAGCGGCGGAACGAGCTCGATCTCGCCGCCCTTCGGCGCATTAGGATTCACCCACTCGAAGTGCGCGAAGCCCGGCGGATACTTGATGTCGCCGAACTGCGAGTAGGCGTGCGCCGCCCACAGGGAAGTTGGCCAGAGCAAGACAGCCAGTAAGGCGAGGGATTTCATTTGCCGTTGCCGGGAACCGAAGCGAGCAAAGTCCGCGTGTACGGGTGCTTGGGACGCGAGTAGATCTCGTCGGCCGGCGCCGCCTCGACGATCTCGCCGTCCTTCATCACCATGACCTCGTCGGCCATGGAGCGTACGACAGCGAGGTCGTGGGAGATGAAGAGATAGCTCATCGCGGTCTCGTCCTGCAAGTCCTGCAGCAGCTTCAGGATCTGCGCCTGGATGGATACGTCGAGCGCCGATACCGCCTCGTCGCACACGAGGAGCTCGGGTCTCAACACGAGTGCCCGGGCGATGGCGATGCGCTGCCGCTGGCCTCCGGAAAACTGGTGAGGGTACTTGAGGAGCGCGTCGGCCGGCAGGCCCACTTTCGCCAAGACCCCCGCCGCCAGCGCGTGGCGCTCGCGTTCGTCGGCGCCGATGGCATGAATTCGCATCGGCTCGGTGAGCGTCTGGCCGATGCTGAAGCGCGGGTTGAGCGAGGCGTAGGGGTTCTGGAACACGATCTGCACGCTGCGCTTGAAGGCCTTGGGCGGAACCGAAAGCATGTCGCGCCCGTGCAGAAGAGCCGAGCCCGCAGAAGCCTGGTGAAGCCGGGCGACGAGGAGACCGAGGGTCGTCTTGCCTGAGCCGGATTCGCCCACGAGCCCGAGGGTCCGGCCCTTGCGAAGCTTGAAGCTTGCGCCCTTCACCGCGCTCACCGTATCGAAACGCTTTTCCAGACCGCGCGCCTCAAGAACAACCGTGTCGTCCCACCGCGCGCTTGGCCGCCGCGGCTGGTCGAGCCGCGGACGAGCCGCGAGCAGCGCTCGCGTATAGGCGTCGCGCGGTGCGCCGAAAACGTCCGCGACGCTCCCCTGCTCCCGGATCACACCCTGATGCATCACCAGGACCCGGCTTGCGATCTCCCCGGCCAGGCCGAGGTCGTGAGTGATGAAGAGCACCGCCATCCGGCGCCGGCGCTGCAGCTCGGCGATCAGGTCCAAGATCTGCTTCTGCACCGTCACGTCGAGCGCGCTCGTGGGCTCGTCGGCGATGAGCAGCTTCGGCTCGCAAGCGATCGCCATGGCGATCATGACGCGCTGCTGCTCGCCGCCCGAGAGCTGGAACGGATACGCATCGATCTTGCGCTGCGGTTGCGAGATTCCCACTTCCTGTAACAACTCCAGCGTCCGTCGCCGCGTCTCGGCGCGCGACATCCCCAGATGCTCACGCAGGGCCTCGCCGATCTGGAAGCCGACGCTGAACACCGGGTTGAGCGAGCTCATCGGCTCCTGGAAGATCATCGATATGCCCGCGCCCCGGAGCCGTCGCATTTCGCTTCCTGATGCCAAAAGAAGGCTCTTTCCGTCGTAGAGAATCTGGCCGCCGACTGCCGCGGTCGGCGGCAGCAGCCCGAGGATGGAGAGCGCGGTTACCGACTTGCCGCTGCCCGACTCGCCGACAAGCGCGAGGGTCGCCTCTTCCTCGACGTCGAAGCTGACGCCCCGCACTGCGTGCACCGTGTCGAAATGCACGCGCAGATCGCGCACCGCGACGAGCGTCATTGCAGCCTCGGGTCGAGCGCGTCGCGCACCGCGTCGGTCAAGAGGCTGAACGCAGTCACCGCCAGCGCCATGGCGACGGTCGCGACGGCGATTTGCCACCACATGCCGAGGATCAGCTCGCTCGGCGCTTCGGCGAGCATGCTTCCCCAGGACACGGTATCGACGCCGACGCCGAAGCCCAGGAAGCTCAGGATCACCTCCGACTTGATGAAGAGCACGACATGCAGCGAAAGCTGTACCAGCACCACATGGCCGACGTTCGGCAGGATATGCGCGAACATGCGCCGCGCATGAGAGGCGCCGATCGCGTCGGCAGCCAGCACGTACTCGCGCACTTTGTGCTTGAGATACTCGGCGCGGATCAACCGGAAGATCCCGGTCCAGCCTGTGAGGCCAAGGATCAGGATGACCGTGACGATGCCCTTCTGGTCGAGTACCGCAGCGATCGCGAGCACCAGCAGCAGGTACGGAATCGAGGTGAAGACGCTGTAGAGCCAGTTAAAGAAATCGTCCAGCCACCCGCCGTGGTAGCCCGCGAGCGCGCCGCACAGTGTGCCGAGAAACACGGCGAGCGCCGCGGCGCAGAGGCCGACGACGAGCGAGGTTTCGGTACCCTTGATCACTTTCTTGATCACGTCTCGCCCCCACTTGTCGCCGCCAAAAAACAAGGTTTGCGCTTTCGCTTCGCTCCCGGCGTACCCGGCCAGGGTGCTTCTTATTTCGGCCAGCTCTTCGGCCAGGGGGTCGACAATGCCATGGTCTTCGCGTGGAGCGTGCGCCGCTCTTGCTTGAGTCCGTTGCTCGCTGACCGCAGAACCAAGGAAAGCCGGCGGTGCGTAGCTGACGCCGACCTCTGCGGCCCAGTCGCGGGCAATCAGGCCTGCGGCGGAGGCTGCTGCGATCAGCAGGAAGGCAAGGACCACGGCTGCGGAGGCGGCCCCGACGCGGTCGTGCAGCAAACGTTGCCAGCCGAGGCGCCACAGGTTCATTTGAGCTGCACCCGCGGATCGAGCGCGCGGTAAACCAGGTCCGCGGCAAGGTTGATGAGCAGCGTGGCGACGGCGACGTACACCGTGACCGCCTTGATCACGGGGAAGTCGCTGCGTTCCACCGCGAGGATAACCTCGCGGCCGATGCCGGGGATGGAGAAGAAGCGCTCGATGAGGAACGCGCCGGCGAGCAGTCCCGGGATCTGCGCCATCACGTTGGTGATGAGCGGGATCGAAGCGTTGCGCAGGACGTGCAGCCACATGACCCGACCCTCGCCCAAGCCCTTCGCACGCGCGGTGCGCACGTAGTCCTGGTGGATCTCTTCGAGGAAGAAGCTGCGATAGAGACGGATGTCGGGCGCAAGCGAGACCACCACGCCGACGAGGATCGGCAGCGCGGCGTAGGCAAGGAGATTTTCCGCGAGCGTCCCGCCCCAGCCCTGCACCGGAAACCAGCCGAGCCGGTAGGCAAGCACGTATTGGAAAACGAGGATGTAGACGAGGATGCTGATCGACTGGCCGACGGTGCACGCGATCATCACCGCGCGGTCGGTGAGCGAGCCGCGATAGTACGCGACGAGCATGGCGGCGGCCAGGGAAAGGACAGTACTGATCGCTAGGAGCGGGATGAGCACGGTGAGCGAAGGCCCAAGGCGCGTCGCGAAGATCTGCGACACGCGCTCGTTGGTGGACCAGCTTGCGCCGAAATCGGCGAGCGCAATCTGTTTGACGAAGATCCCGAGCTGTACCCAGTACGGCTGGTCGACGCCGAGGCCGCGCCGGATCTCCTCGATGCGCTCGGGGCTCGCGATCTTGCCGGCGAGGATATACGCCGGGTCGCCGCCGACCCAGTTGAATACGAAAAACACGAGCGCCATCACGCCGAGCAGCGTGGGAACGAACTGCGCGAGCCGCTTAGCGAGGTAGCTCAAGATCGATGTACAGCCATTCCGCGTGCAGCACGGGATGCTTGGTGAAGCCTTTCACATGCGGCTGCATGAGCACGTTGCGGTAGCGGCTGTCGGTGAGAAGCCAGACTGTGTCCACTTCCATGATGCGCGCCATCTCCCGGTACAGCCGGTCGCGCTCCGGGCCGTCGGGCAGAAGGCGGGACTTCTCGTATCGCCGGTCGTACTCGGCGGAGCGGTAGCATGCGTTGTTACTCTGCCCGCTGTTCGGGCCGTAGAGGAGCTGCATGAAGTTGTCGCCGTCCGGGTAGTCGGCGATCCAGGCAGCGCTGCGCATCATGAGGCGGCACTGGTTCTCGAGCTTGATGAGCTCCGGGAAGCGGTCCTTGTGTATTTCCAGGCGCACGGCGATCGAGTCGAGAGAGCGCTTCATCAGCTCGTCGAACTGCCGGTCGCGCTCGCTCGGGGTCGAGGAGTAGCGGATGGCGAGCGCCTCGCCGTTCGGCATGCGCCGGTAGCCATCCGGGCCCTTGCGGTAGCCGAACCTGTCGAGCAGCGCGTTCGCCGCGCGCGGATCGTGCTCGATGCTCGAGCGGTAGGCGGGATCGTGGCCCGCGACGCCGGGCGGGATCGGGTAGTGCGTGCGGATCGACTGGCCCTTGCGGATGATGCGGATCTGATCCTCGATCTTGTACGCCATCGCGATCGCGCGGCGCAGGGCGACTCGCTCCTTGGAAAGCCCGCCGACGGTCTTGTCCTGCATGTTGAAGTAGAGGTAGATGATCTCCGGGTCGATGGTGCGCTCAAGCCGGATGCCCTTGCGCGCGAGCTCCGGTTTGAGCTTGCCCTCGGCGGTGATGAAGGTCGGCGCCACCTCCGCGAGCTGGTACTCGAGGTCGGTATCGCCGCGCTGGAACGCGAGCCAGCGGCTCTGCGTCTCCTCCATGATGCTGATCTCGACCCCGCCGATGCGCGGCAGGCGCTGTCCCTCGTACACGAGCTCGCGAAAACCAGGATTCGCCTCGAGCACGATCTTCGAGGAGCGCATGTAGCGCTTCAGGCGAAACGGTCCCGTGCCGACCGGGCGCGCCGCCGATTCGTCGCCGTAGGACTCGATGGCCTCGCGCGCCACTGCGCCAGCGAGCGCAAACGCGAGTACGTGCGAGAAGTTGTAGTCGGGCTGCTTCAGACGGATGACGAGCGTGTGACGCTCGGGCGTCTCGATGCCGGCGATGCCTTCGAAGAGGAAGGCGTAGGGAGAGTGGTTCTTCGGCTCGAGGAACCGCCGAATCGAGTATGCGTAATCGAGCGCCGTCAGCTCGCGTCTTGCGCTCTTGAACACCGGGTCGTCGGCAAAATAGATTCCGGGCCTTACTTTGACGGTATAGGTCTTCCCGCCGTCGGCGATGTCGGGGAGGGCCACGGCGGTATTCGGCACAAGCTTCGCCGGCCGCGCGAGGTAGTCGTAGGTGAGCAATGGGTCGAATATGGCCGAGATCACGGTGCCCGAGTAGTAGTCGGACACCTTCACCGGATCGAAACCGGTTTCCGCCGCCTGGAACGTGATGCGCAGAATCTTCGCGGGATCAGCCGCCTGCGCGCCCGCGACCGACAGACCGAGCACTAGAGCGAGGAGTCTCAAGCGCGGAAAGTATAATCGGGCGCATGGGCGTGCTTTCCGGCAAGAAGATCCTCATTACTGGCGTCCTTTCCAGCCGCTCGATCGCGTACGGCGTCGCCAAAGCCGCGCGCCGCGAAGGCGCCGAGCTCGCGTTCACATACCAGAACGATCGCTTCAAGGACCGCGTCACCGACATGGCAAAGGAGCTCGGCTCCGAAATCGCGCTCCCGTGCGAGGTGACCAGCGATCAGGAAATTCAGCAGCTCTTTTCCCGTCTGGGGGAAAAATGGCAAGACCTCGATGGTCTGGTGCATGCGATCGCGTTCGCGCCGCGCGAGGCGATCGCGGGCGAGTTTCTCGACGGGATCACCCGCGAGGCGTTCCGGCAGGCGCACGACATCTCGGCCTACAGCTTCCCCGCGCTCGCCAAAGCCGCGCTGCCCCTGATGCAGAACAGGAACGGATCCTTGTTGACGCTCACTTATCTGGGCGCTGCGCGGGTGGTGCCGAACTACAACCTCATGGGACTCGCCAAGGCGAGCCTGGAAGCCTCGGTGCGCTACCTGGCCGCAAGCCTGGGGCCCCGCGGCATCCGGGTCAACGGGATTTCCGCCGGCCCGATCAAGACCCTCGCCGCGGCCGGCATCGCCGGCTTCGGCAAGATCCTGAAGTTCGTCGAGGAGCATGCGCCCTTGCGGCGCAACGTCACTACCGAGGATGTCGGCAACGCCGCGGCGTTCCTGCTTTCGGATCTTGCCGCCGCCATCACCGGCGAGATCCTCTACGTCGACGCGGGCTTCAGCCACGTCGTCGCAGGAATCCCCGCTTCTACTTCTTCTCCAGATTAGCGGCGTTGATGTCGATGTCCGCGCGGCTGCGAAGGCTCTCCACCATCGCCTCATACTGCGCCGCGCCGTAGAGCTGGGCGAAGCGCGCGGCGACCTGCGGATCGCGTTCCTTGACGGGTTCTTCGATCACCTTGGAAATGCGTAGCAGCGCGTAGCCGCCATCGGGGATCGGCACTCCGACATAGGCGGGAAGCTTGCTCGTGTCGGCCGCCACCACCTGGCGCAGCACGTTGAGCGTCATGCCCTGCGCGTCGCGCCGCGACACGAGCCGGGGCGCGCTCCATTTGACGCCGGCGTCCTCGCCCTTGCGCAGCTTCTCGAGCTTCGCCTGCCCGTCCTTCAGCGCGAGCGCCGAGGCTTCGCGCTGGCGCAGCTCGGCGGCGATCTGGCCCTTGACCTCCTCGAAGCTGCGCTGCGCGGCAGGCTGATGCTCTAGCACGCGAGCGGCGACAAGCGTGTTGGGTGCGATCTCGATGGCGTCGGTGTTCCTGCGGTTCTTGATCGCATCCGAGGAAAAAAGCGCCGACAGAAGCTTCGGGTTGTCAAGCGCGCCGAGCTCCTGGTGCGTCGACTTGGCGACCCAACCCGTCTGCTGCACCTGCAGCTTGAAGCGCTCGGCTGCGGGCTTCAGGCTCTCGGACTGCTCGTACACCAGGTTGCTGAAGTTCTCCGCCGCCTCGGCAAACTTGCGCTGCCCCTTCTGGCGCGCGAGCTCCTCCGCCAGCTCCTTCCGCACTTCCTCGTACGGCCGCGCTTTCGCTGCCTGGATTCCCGTCAGGCGCAACACATGGAATCCGAACTCGCTCTCCACCACCTGGATCTCGTTTTGCGCGAGCTTGAACGCCGCCTCTTCGAAGGGCTTCACCATCATGCCCCGTGCGAACCACCCGAGGTCGCCGCCTTTCTCCGCAGACCCGGAATCCTGCGAATGCTTCTTGGCGAGCTCGGCCAGACGCCCGGGGTTCTTCTTCAGCTCCTGCAGAATCTTCTCGGCTTCTTCATTCGTCTTGACGAGGATATGGCTCGCGCGCCGCTGCTCCTCGACGCGGAACTGGCTCGCGCGGGCCTCGTAGGCGGCCTTGATCTCCTCCTCGGTCGGCGGATCCTGGCGCGCCAGCGCTTCCGCGGAAAGCACGAGGTACTCGGCGCGCACGCGCTCCGGGACGCGATAGTCCGCCTGGTGGGCGTCGTAATGCGCCTTGATCTGTGCTTCCTCGATCTTGACCTGCGGCAGAAACTGCTGCTCGGAAATGCGCGCCTCCGACACCTCGCGCTGCTGCGCCTCGATGGCGGCGAGGCGACTCGCCACGGAGCGCGGCGCGATCGCGGTCTCCGAGATCGAGCCGGCGAAGCGCGCGAGCGGCAGCTTGCTCTGCAGCTCGGCGACGTTGCCCTGGTCCGAGATGCCCCGGGCTGCGAGATACGCCGAGTACTTGGCGGCGGAGAACTTGCCGTTCTCCTGGAACTCCGGCGCGCTGGTGATCGCCTCGATCACAGCCTCGCGGCTCATGAACATGTTCGCCCGGCCTACTTCGCGCGCAAGCAGGCGCTGCGTGATAAGCCCCTCGAGCACCGCGCGGCGCGACTCGGGGGCGTCGAGGACCGCCGGGTCGATCGCGCCGCCGTACATGCGGCGCAGCTGGTCCTGCTGCCGGCGCAGCTCCTCGGCGAACTCGCGTTGCGGGATCTCCATGCCCTCGACCGTGGCGACAGTGTCGCGCGAGGCCCGGAACTGGGTATAGGACTCGATTCCCCAGGTGGCGAACGTGATAGCGATCAGCCCGAGGAAAACCTGGATGACGCGCTTATACTTGGTGACGAGATCGAACACGGTTTCAGCGGTAGCGGAAGAACCCGAATTCTACCGGCTTGTCTGACGGACAACCCTACACCAGGAGATCCCATGCGACGCCTGCTTTTCCTCTTCACCCTTGCCTGCTCCCTTCTCGTACCGAGCGCCCTGGCCCGCGATGTGCCCTTCGTCCCGACGCCGGAGAAAGTGGTGGACCGCATGCTCGAGATTGCGAAGGTCGGGCCGAACGACCTGGTTTACGACCTCGGCTCGGGCGACGGGCGCATCGTGATCGCGGCCGCCAAGAAGCATGGCGCGCGCGGCGTCGGGATCGATATCGACCCGGAGCGGATAAAGGAGGCGCGCGCGAACGCGCGCAGCGCCGGGGTCTCGGACCGCGTCGAATTCCGCGAGGCCGATCTCTTCAAGACCGACCTCAGCGAAGCGACCGTGGTGACGCTCTACCTGCTCTCCAGCGTGAACCTGCAGTTGCGGCCGAAGCTCCTGAGCGAACTCAAGCCCGGAACCCGCATCGTCTCGCACGCCTTCGACATGGGCGACTGGAAGCCGCTCAAAACCGAAAAGGTCGGCTCGAACACCGTCTACTACTGGGTTGTGCCGGAGCGCAAGTGAGCGTCAGTCGCTCAGGATGTGCGGGTAGATGAAGCCGAACGAGATCATGCAAACCGCCACCTTGAGGACGAACCTCACCTTTTGGAGCGGCGTCATCTCGTGGAACTTCAGCGATCGCTGAGCCGTCGCCGCACTCCCCTGCGCAGCTTGCTTCGGGTCGGACATGTTGCCTCCTGATTGACATGCGAGCATGAGGCGCCGGCAGGTTGCCGCGGGAGTATGCCGCCCCGAAGCTCGCGCGCGCGATTCTACGTCTTGGGCCGGTTCTGAGGTGTGTCTGCCACGTAGGCGACGAAGCCGGCGACGAACTTGCGCACGCTCTCGCGCACAGCCTCGTCCTTGAGCTCGCCGTTCGCGTCGAACACCGAACTGGCGCGCGAAACAAGCAGCCGTCCGCCGGACCAGAGCTCGGCCCCCAGGGTCTTGAAGACCGGCAGCCAGGCGTTTTGGGACAGCACCGTGCCGAACCCGCCGGGCGAGGCGCCCGCGATTGCCACGCGCTTCCCGCCGAACACGCGGCCTATGTCGGCCGGCGGGCGCGACAGCCAGTCGATGGCATTTTTCGCGACGCCTGGCAGGCTGTTGTTGTACTCCGGGGTTACGAGGAGCAGGCCGTCGGCGGCGGCGATGGCATCCTTCAGGCGCGCCACCGGCTCGGGGATGCCGCGTGCGGCTTCGTCGTCGCCGTTGTAGAGCGGGATCGAAGCAATCGATTCGATGCGCAGCTCGGCGCCCTGCGGCATCTGCGCCGCGATCACGCGCAGCAGCGCCGAGTTCAAGGAGCCGCGCCGCGTGCTTCCGGAAATTCCAATGATGGTGGCCATAACGGCAATTTTGCGCTACTTGGAACCGGCTTTCGATCGGATGGCGGCAGCACGCTCGGAAACGCGTCTCGCGTCGTCGCCGCGGCCCATGACGCCGTAGAGTCGGGCCAGGTTTTCCAGGCAGCCAGCTACGGCAACGTGGTCACGGCCGAGATGTAGCTCGCGCACGTGCAACGAGCGGCGGTAGAAGTGTTCCGCCGCGACGTACTGACCGCGGGCGCCGTAGAGGTCGGCTAGATAGTTAAGGGAGGGATCGAGGTCCGGATGATCCGGCCCGAGCGCGTTCTCCAGCAGCGCAAGCGAACGCTGGTGGAGAGACTCCGCTTCGGCGAAATTTCCTTGCGCGCCGTAGAGCTCGCCGAGGTTGTTAAGTGGCACCGCCACGGCGGGATGCCCCTCCCCCATGCGCTTGAGCGCGATGTCGAGCGAGCGCCGGTAGAGAGGCTCGGCGGCCGCATACTCCCCGCGCGCCCGGTATAGCGCAGCGAGATTGTTCAGCGAAGCCGCGACCGCGGGATTGTTGGGTCCGAGGGCCTTCTCTCGGACTGCAAGCGCGCGCTCGTACAGCGGCTGCGCAGCTTCGAAGCGCTGCTGCGCGTAGTACAGCCCGGCAAGGCTGTTCAGCCAGGTGGCGACGTTGGGGTGTTGCGGACCAAGCGCGCTTTCCACGTTCGCGAGGGCGCGCTTATACGCCTTCTCGGCGTCAGCATAGCGTCCCTGCGCCTGGTAGAGCTCGGCGAGATTGCCGATCGCGATGGCGACCGAGTGATGCTCCGGCCCCAGCAGCTTCTCCAGGATTGCAAGCGCGCGCACCTGCGGTCCTTCGGCTGCGGCGTAGTCGCCTTGCGCGCGATGAGCGAGCGCGAGAAGGTTGAGTGAGGTTGCCACGTCAGGATGTCGCGGCCCGAGATCCCGCTCGGCCACCTGAACTGCACGCTCTGCTACGACCGCCGCCTGCGCGTACCAGCCTTGCTGATAAAGCGCATCTGCGTTCTGGATTGAGGCACGCCACTCGTCGGACTGGCCGTTCGCGTCGACCAATGCGCCCAATGCCAGGCACAGGCCGGCCAGCCAGAAGCCGATAGCCTTGAACACAGACAGACAGTAACCCAACGACACATGCAACCGGCACAGACAGGTGCGGTCGGGACCCC